>CALFEQ010000084.1 GCA_937949945.1 uncultured Myxococcales bacterium | reverse complement strand
CTCAGTCCTCAGCGGAAAGACGTCACGGACAGACCCTTCGCCTCTCGAGCATCACGCCGCCTCGGAGCTTGGACTTCAGTCTCCAGACTCCAGTCTCCAGCTTGGGAGGCCGGGCGCGCCCCGTTCCCGAAATCCCTCGCAGGACACGACGGCGATCACGGCCCGAGCGGCGGTACCAGAGGGCGCGCGTTTGCGCGCGCAGCCTCAGACGCCGAGATCTGAGGTCTGTGGTCTGATTTCACGGCGGAGCAGCGTCGTTGCGCCAGAGGACGTACGCGGCCATCGCCGCGCAACACACGATCAGGACGAGCGAGAGGAAGAGGAGCGCGCGACGCGAGCTCGCCACGCGCGCCTCGGACGGATCGGGCACGACCAGCGGCTGCGAGGACATCGGGGGCGCCGGGATCGAGAGCGGAGGAGGCTCGCCCCCGAACGGGTCGGGAGAAGACGGAACGTACGCGGGGGCCACGCTCGCCGGTGCGAAGGAAGGTGGTGGCAAGGAAGGTGGTGGCTCGGACGACACGGCATGTAGCGACGGACGGGGCGAGAGGCGCACCGTCTCGGGCACCCTCGGCACACGGTCCGTGACGACCTTGACCTGCGTGGGCGCATCGACCGGATCGCGCGCGACGGGCTCTCGGGGGCGCGAAGTGAGCGTCGCGCCGTCCTCCGGCTCGAGGATGGGACGCGACGGGTCCGAGGCAACCGCGGGCTTCCGGCTCGCTTCCGCTCGGAGGCCGCCGCGCGGCGACGCGAACGCGCGGCCCTTCTCGACGAAGGTCTCCTCCAGGTCGGTCGCGTCCTCGAAGCTACGCGCCGGTTCGCCGGCCACGGAGCCCGCGTTCCCGACGTGCCGCGTCTCCTCGGTCGGGGCGACGTCGATCGTGATCGAGCCCGACTCCGAGGACGGTTTCGCCACCGGCCTCGACGCGGCGATCGTCGCGCTGTCGGCGTCGAACCTCCGCACGCTCGCGCGGGCGGCTCGCAACGCGAGCTGCATGTCGCGAGCGCTCGGCCAGCGATCGTCCATCTCGAGCTCGAGCGCGCGATCGATCACCTGCGCGATGGCCGGAGGCACGTGCGGCGCGACCTGGCGGATCGGCTTCGGCCGGCGCGTCGCCGCGGCGAGGAGCTGCTCGGGGAGCGACTGCGCGTCGTCGTGGACGTAGCGCCCCGTGATCAACGTGAAGAGCGTCGCGCCGAGCCCCCAGACGTCGGAGCGCGCGTCGACGGCGTCGCGGCGTCCCCTCGCCTGCTCGGGAGGCATGAACTCGGGGGTGCCGATCGTCACGCCGGTCTTCGTCGTCTCCCCTTCCACGCTCTTCATGCGCGCGAGGCCGAAATCGAGCAGCTTGACCTGGCCGTCGGTCGTCACGAAGACGTTCTCGGGCTTCACGTCGCGGTGGACGATGCCCTTCTCGTGCGCCGCCGCGAGCGCGTCGAGCGCCTGATCGGCGACCTCGAGCACCTCCTCCACACTGAGCGTGCCGCCGAGGCGTTCGCGACGTGCTTCGACCGTCTCGCCCTCGAGCAGCTCGAGGACGAGGAACGCGGATCCGTCCTCGGCCACGCCGTCGTCCAGAACGGCGACGACGCCCGGATGCCCGACCGCGTTCGCCACGTAGCCCTCGCGGAGGAAGCGCGCCCGCGTCGACGGGTCACGCGAGAGCTGGAGGTGGAGCATCTTCAGGGCAGCACGGTGCCCGTTGCGGTGCGTCGCCGCGTAGACCGTGGCCATTCCGCCCGAGCCGATCCGGGCGTCGATCAGCCACTTTCCGTTGATCACGGTGCCGACGCGGCTCTTCGCCCCCGCCCCGCGATCCCCGCGGGCTTCGCTCACCCAATCCTCCGCGGCGAATGGTCCTCGCCCGAGGGTATCACGGCCCAGGTCGGGACGAACGCCGGCTCGGAGGCGGAGGTCAGTTGACCGCTTCGTTCTGGATCGAGACGCGCTCCTCGCGCGCCGCGGCTTCCTCGCGCGCCTTCGCCTCTTCGCGCTCGCGGAGGACGCGATCGACCTCGGCTTGCATCGTCCCCGTGATCGTCTTCCACCACATCACGAAGTCGGCCTGGAGCGACCACAGCGGGTACTTGAACGTGGCCGGCTTGTTCTTCTCGACGAAGAAGTGCCCGATCCACGCGGGCCCGTACCCGACCACGGGGGCGAGGAGCAACAGCCACCGCCGCTTCGTGAAGAGCCCGCCGGCGACGCAGCCGAGCGCAGCCGTCGTCCCGATGAAGTGGAGGATCCGCGTCCCCTTCTTCGAGTGCTCGCCGACGTAGAAGTCCCAGAACTTCTCGAAGCTGTCGATCGTCTCGTCCTCGCGATCCGCCATGGGACGCCTCCTCGATGGGGGGGAGCGGCCTCAAAGATGACCCTCGCCCGCGCACCTGTCCAGTGTCCCCCGGCCGATCCCCCCGTCGTGCTCGTGGATCGGACGCCGACTTCGTGGCAAGGTTCGCCGCGATTTCTCGGCCCTTCGGCCATCGTCCGGGCTCGTCGGACCCTCGACGCGACGGTCCACGCGAGCCCCTTCCTTCGCCGTCCCGCTCGTCATGTCGCTTGCCTCGCCTCCGGGTCGCTCGTCGTCGCTCCTCCGGGGGCGAGGCGATCTGCTGGCGCGGATCACGCTCGCGGTCGCTCAGCTCGCGGCGATCGCCTGGTTCTGGCCGGGGCGAGGGCTCCCGCTCGACGACGCGTGGATCCACCAGGTCGTCGCGCGCACGTTCGCCGAGACCGGCACGCTCGGTTACGCGCCCGGGCAGCACGGCGCCGCGGCGACGAGCTACCTCTGGGCGGCGCTCCTCGCGGTGAACTTCGCGCTCCTCCGCATCGACCCGTCCGTTTGGGCCCTCGTCCTCAACGGCGCGTCGGCGCTCGCGACGGGGCAGCTCCTCTTCACGCTCCTCTCCCGGGCGCGCCCCGTCGAGGCCGGACCCGTCGCGTGGAGATGCGCCGTGCTCGCGACGACGCTGTTCGCGTGCGCGTCTCCGAACGTGCTCTGGTTCGTGTGCTCGGGAATGGAGGCGATCCCCTTCGTCGCGCTGTCGCTCGCGGCCATCGCGGGCGCCACCGCCCCGGGCGGCAAGCTGCGAAGCGCCATCGGCTGCGGCGTCGCCGCCGGCGCGCTCGCGCTGCTCCGACCGGACGCCGTGCCGCTCGGCGGGATCCTCGCCGGATGGATGCTCCTGCGCACGAAGGACGTGCGCCGTGCGTTCGCGATCGCCGCGCCCTGGGCCGCGTCCGTCGCGCTCTACGTCGGGTCGAACGTCGTGAAGACGGGGCAGGCCGTCCCGAGCACGCTCGCGGGCCGCCGTTGGCTGTGGTTCGAGACGTCCCTCGGCCTCTCGCGCGTCGACCGTGTCCTCGACTTCCTCGACGCGTGGGGCACGCGCCTCGGGACGTACACGTTCGACACGAGCCTCGCCGTCCTCTGGGTGCTCACCGCGCTCGCGGCGTACGGCGCTCTACGGATCGTGCGCTCGACGTCACGCGCCGACGCGAGCGCGACGCGGAGCGACCGAGACGGACTGCTCCTCCTGTTCGGCTGGGGCATCTTCCACGCCGTCTTCTACGCGCTCCTGTTGCCGACGCCGGGCCACGGCGGTCGCTACCAGCCGCTCACGCCACTGCTCTTCGCGGCGGCGCTCCCGCTCGGAGCGGCGTTCGTCCTCCGCGCGCTCGCGCGCATCGTCGGCGCGAAGGAGGACGTCCGCTTCGGATGGTTCGCCGCTCTCGGCATCGCTCCGTTCGTCGCGCTCGCGGCGCCGGTCGCGACGTCCCTCCGCCAGGCGAACGCGCTCGCGGTGGCACACGTCGACGGAACCGAGATCGCCGCGGGTCGCTGGCTCTCCACCCTTCCCGAGGGCATCGTCGCGAGCTTCGACATCGGCGGCATCGGCTGGGCGTCGGAGCGGAGGATCATCGACCTCGGAGGGCTGAGCGATGCGCACACGGCGGCGCTCCTCGAGTCCGGACGGATCTCCGAGTGGCTGGCGGAGCGCCGCGTCCGGTGGCTCGTCCTCCCGCAGTCGAGCGAGCCGGTGCTGCCGGTGTTCGACGACTACCGCTCGCGCCTCCACCTCCGCGACAACCCGAAGCTCACGCTCGAGCCCGTGCGCGTCTTCGAGACGCCGTTCGCCCAGTGGGCACCGGCGATCGCGGCGACGTGGAACGCCGCGCAGAAGCAAGTCGTCTACGAGGTCCGCTACACGTCGGAGCCGGGTCCTCCGGACGTCCCGAAGGTGGCGCCGACCGCCGTGCGTGCCGTCGTCGATCCGGCAGGGCTCGTGCCCCGGCGCGATCGCGTGATCGCCGGGCACATGCTCGCGACGCTCGCGGCATGGGGCATGGAAGTCGACGTCCGCGTCGAGGCGGAGGGCGGCCAGCACGCGACCGCGCCCGAGACGACGGCGCAGCCGAACGTCGGCACGACGATGACCGGCCCGTGCACGATTCGACTCGGGTGGTGGGGCTTCGGTGTCGACGGCTGCGGATCGATCGCCGACCCGCGGAGGATCCGCGCGACGCTCTACGAGCTGGCCGGTCGCTACGTCGACGTCGGTGACCTCGGCGGCGCGCTCCGGGCGGTCCCTCACGTCCTCGCCCACGCACGGCGGAGCGTCGATCCGCGCTTCCACCCGCCGCTGTCGCCGCTCGATCATCCGACGCCGGGCGGCAACCAGCTCGGGCTCTCGCGCGCAGGGGGTACGGGGCTCGCGCTCCTCCTCGGCGTCCTGTTCGCGGCGCTGCTCGTCGAGGCGGGGGCGCGGCGCAACGTCCGGCTCGCGAGCCTCGTGGAGATCGCACGCGCGCGCTTCCCTGCGCTCCCGAGCACAGCCCTCTTCGTGACGGCCTGCCTCTCGACGCTGGTCCCCGCGTCCGGATGCGCGCGTCCGAGCGTCCGCGAGGCGATCGGCCTCGGGCGCGGCGCGGTCGAGGAGGCGCTCGCACGGGGCGCCAGCATCGACGGCGATGGCCCCGACGCTCCGCTGCTGGCCGCGGCCGACGCCGGAGACGCCCGTATCGTCGCGCTCCTCGTCGAGCGCGGCGCGCGGCTCGACGTGCGCGCGCCGGACGGCGCGACACCGCTCCACCTCGCGGCGCGGCGCGGGCACGGTGCGGCGACGGCCGTGATCGCATCGGCGATGCGATCGCGCGCTGGAGCCGCCACCATCGACGCGGAGGCGGGTCCACGAAGGCGCACGGCGCTGCACGATGCGGTGCTCTCCGGCTCGCCGGAGGCCGTCGCTGCGCTCGTGGCGGCGGGCGCGGACACGGAGAAGGCGGACTCGTTCGAGCAGACCCCGCTCCATTTGCTCGCGTCGATCGAGCCCGCGCGGGCTGCCGCGATCGCGCCGCTCCTCCGCAAGGCCGATCCTCGGCGTGCGGACGCGCGCGGCTTCGGCGCGCTCCACGCCGCGGCGGCGGCCGACAACGCGCTCGCCGTGCGCGCGATCGTCGCGAACGCGGACACGTACGCCATCGAGGAGAAGACGCCCTCGCTCGAGACCCCGCTCGACGTGGCGCTCCGTTACGGACGCGATCGCGCGGCGGAGGCGCTCCTCCAGGCGGGCGCCGCGCTCCGTCCGGACGCGTGGCCGCCGCTCCACGAGGCGGCACGTACGGACGCGGTCGAGCGGGCGGCGCTGCTCCTCGCGGCCGGCGCCGACACCACACGCCTCGCTCGGGGGAAGACCGCGCTCGAGGTGGCGCGCGAGAACGGCAGCGACCGCGTGGCTTCCCTGCTACGCGAGCACGATCGATGAGCACACCGAAGGCGGCGGCGCGCTCGTTGCAGGATCGTCCGGCGGTCATCGCCTCGGCGATCGCCTCGCGCGCGAGCTGGCTCCTCCCGCTCCTCGTCGGCGTCGTCGCGGCCGGGCCCTCGCTCTGGGCCCTGTACGAGCAGTCGTTCGCCATCTTCGGGCGCGACCAGGGCATCTTCCAATACGTCGCGTGGGCCCTGCGCAACGGCGACCGCGCATACCGCGACATCCACGAGATCAACGGGCCGCTGCCCCACGCGTGGCACCTGGTGATGCAGCTCCTCGGGGGCGAGGACGAGCACACGTTCCGAACGATCGACACGCTCCTGCTCGTCACGGTGTACCTGTTCGCGTCGTGGACGCTGCCGCGATGGGTCGGTCTCGACCTCGCGCGCCCCGCTCGCGAGGAAGGCTCGCGGATCGCGCGCTCCGGGTCCTGGGCTCGCCTCCTCTGGATGCTCGCGGGCGTCGGCGTGCTCGGCGCGCAGTACGTTCGCTACGACTGGTGGCACACCGCCCAGCGCGAGGGGCTCTACTCCATGCTCGTGCTCGGGTCGCTCGGCCTGCAATCGATCGGGCACGCCACGAGCGATCCGAGGCGCGCCCTCGCGGCCTTTTTCTTCGCAGGGATCACCTCCTCGCTCGCGTGGTTCGGCAAGCCGCCGTGCGCGATCTTCTTCGCGCTCCAAGCCGCCGTGCTCTGGCTCGATCGCGCGAACGTGCGCCTGCCGCTCCGACGCGTGGCGGTGGCGGCCGGCGCCGGAGCGCTCGTGAGCTGCGCCGCGATGCTCGCGTTCGTCCTCGCATACGCCGATCCCGTACGCGGCATCGAGATCCTCTCGAAGGTGCCACGCCTGCACCACACGATCTGGAACGCGTCGCTGATCGGCATCTACCGCGCATACGACAACGCGCCGCGGCTCGACTGGGCCTTCGCCAGCTTCGCGTGCTTCGCCGTCGCGTACCGCGTCTTCCGGATGCCGCGCCGTGCGCTCCTCGCGCTCGTCCTCCCGATCGGCGGCCTGCTCGTGTTCGTCGGGCAAGGAAAGGCGTTCCCGTATCACCTGCACATGCTCACACTCGGCACGGCGGTGATGCAGCTCGTGATCGTCGCCGCGCTCGCGCGTTACCTGCAGACCACACACGAAGGTCGTGCCGGCGCGCGACCGTGGGCGCTCATCGCCGCTGCGGCGCTCGCTCCGGCGATCGCGCTCGGGCTCGGCTTCAAGTCGGCCGAGGACGCGTGGCTCTCGCCCGGGGTGAAGGGCCGCTGGTCGACGGCCGGCGCGGCCGCCGAGAAGCGCGCCACACGCGCGTACGTCGATCTGTTCCCGTGGGGCGACTTCTTCGCGAACGACCTGCGCGACGCCGCGGCCTACCTCGCCTTCCACACGCTCCCCGACGAGCGCATCCAGACGTACGGCTTCGACCCGTACCTCTTGTTCCTGGCGCGACGCAAGAGCGCCTCGCCCGTCATCTACAACTTCGAGCTGAACGTCGATGCGGCCCTCGAAGGAGGACCCGGCGCGCGGCCGTCCGAAGAGCTGAAGGCGTGGCTGCGCGCGTACCGTGACGAGGCCGAGGAGCTCGTGCTCCGCGCCGTCGAGGCCTCTCCGCCTGCAGCGTTCGTCCTCCTGGATCGCGCGCCGTTCACCCATCCCGAGAACGCGGAGGAGGACTTCGCGCGGCATTGCCCGCGTCTCCACGCATTCATGTCGGATCGCTACGTCCGCACGGCGGCCTTCGGCACGGTCCGGATCTGGCTACGCCGCGACGTGATGGATCGCGCTCGCCCACACTGACGCCTCGCCCCTCGGGAGAGACGCGCTCGTGAGGCCGCGAACGCGTTGACGAGCGGCAGCGATCGATTCACCGTGAGAGGCATATGCGTAGGCTTCTTTTTCTTCCGGGCGCCGCGCTCTTCGTGATCGCGGCCTTCGCATGCGATGACGGCTCCACCAGCGGCTCGTCGTCCTCCGGTGACCCCGCCTTCGGGACCTCGAGCGGACAGACGAGCTCGGGCGGAAGCTCGTCGGGCAACAGCTCGGGTGACCCGAAGCCCGAGGAGTCGTTCGTCGTCACGACGGACGAGACGATGGAACACGGCGGCAGGACGCGCCGGTACATCCTGAGCGTTCCCAAGGACTACGACGAGAACAAGGCATACCCGCTCGTCGTGTCGTTTCACGGCAACCCGGGCACCCCCGACGGAATGGCGAGAGGCCTGCCCTTCGACTCGGTCTCGAAGAACGAAGCCGTGATCGCGTACCCCGGAGCCGCCTCGGGCGACTGGGACATCTACACGCCGAACGACTGGAACGCGGACATGTACTTCATCCATGCCCTGATCGAGGAGATCAAGGGCAAGCTCAACATCGACGGAGAGAAAGTCTACGCGTTCGGCTACAGCGGCGGCGGCTTCTTCATCTCGCACTTCGCCTGTCGCTTCGGAGGCGTCTTCAAGGCGATCGCAGTGAACGCCGGCGGCGGCCCGGACGAGGAGCAGATGGGCTACGATCAGCGCCCGAACGGCTGCTACATCTGCCCGGGCGGCCCCATCGCCACGCTCGTCACGCACGGCGCGGAGGACACCGAGGTCGAGCCGGCGAGCGGCGAGTTCACCGCGATCTGCTACGCGGCGACGAACGGCTGCGGCAGATCGCGCTCGCCGTCCACGCCCGAGCCTTGCGAGACGTTCGACGGCTGCCCGGAGGACAAGCCCGTCAAGCAGTGCATCATCCCGGGCCTCGGCCACGCGATCTGGCGCGACGCCATGAAGGAGGCGTGGGCCTTCTTCAAGTCGCTGCCCTGATTGAGGCTACTTCTTCAGACGACTCAGCTCCTCGCGCAGCCGCCTCACCTCGGCCTCTGCCTCTTCACGACGGCGCGCCTCCTCCTCGCGAAGGCGCGCCTCCTCCTCTAGGCGTTGTTGAACCTGGTCGAGCATCTCCTCGAGTCGAGCGATGAGCTCCTCGCTCTCCAGGAGGAGCGCGGTGCCGGAGAAGAAGCGCAGCCTGTCGGCCTCGACCTGGACATCGAGCCCGAGCACCCGGGACTCGTAACGACCATGCTGAGGAACGATCGCGACGTACTTGCGTGCGTCGGAGGTCGGCAGCCGATACCCGTGTAGGCGGTTGTTCGCGCGATCGTAGACGAAGTACTCGGGGATCCCGAGTTGCGCGTACCGGACGACGTTCCGCTCGGCGTCCTTCTTCCTGTCGCCCCCGACGTGAACCTCGAGCACCCAATCGAGGCCTCGCCCCTCCGCGCTCACGACCAACTTGTCGCGATCGTGATCCTCGACATCCAGCACCGCGAGGAGATCGGGCGCGAACCGCGGCGTGTTCGGATAGTAGACCGGAAGCTCCGCCGCCAAGTAGACGCGCCGGCGCTGCCGCCGAAAGAAGCCGCGGAGCGCATCGAGCGGGCGCACTTTCCCTTGAAGTACCGATCCCCCTCGGGCGGCGACATTTCAGCGTCCGTCACCTCACCCGGAAGCGCCGCGAGCACCTCGGCCCGCTCGGCATCGGTGAGCGCGTCCCACTCCTCCTGCGTAGGCGCCATCGGATAGCCCTCGGGCGTGCGGCGGATCGGGAGCATCAAGGCCAGCGTGAAGGCGGCCCCCGCCCCGGTCAAGGTCGAGCATCCGGACCGACCTCGGATCGCATGTGGAGAGACAGCGACGAGGACGCTTACGCAACCCCATCTGGAGCCCGGAGCCTGGAGCCCGGAGCCTCTTTTGGTAGGGTACGCGGCATGAGGACCGAGCCGAAGCGCTTTCGCGAGCTCGAAGCCGCCATCGACGGCGTCGTGGCCAGCTACACGGGCGAGCTCGAGATCGACAACCTCGAGAGCGCGGCGCTGCCGAACAAGCGAGCGGTGATCGAGGCGCTGGAGCACATCAAGTCCGCGCTCTTCGTCGGCTTCTATGCGACGCACGCGCTCCAACGGGACAACCTGCGCCAGGCCATCGCCGAGCACCTCTATGCCGCACACCACCTGCTGGTCGATCAGATCGAGCGCGCGCTCACGTACGACCACTGGATGGGGCGGACCGAGCGGATCCTCCCCGCCGGCTCGGGCGAGGACGTCGTCCTCGGACTGTTCAAGGACATCCCGGAGCTCCGCCGGCTCATCAACGCGGACGTGCGCGCCGCGTACGCCGGCGACCCCGCCGCGCGGAACGTCGAGGAGATCGTCTTCTCGTATCCGTCGATCGAGGCGGTCGTCGCCTACCGGATCGCGCATCGCCTCGCTCGCGCCGGTGTCCCGATCATCCCGCGCATCATCACCGAGCACGCGCACTCGCGCACGGGCATCGACATCCACCCGAACGCGCAGATCGGCGAGCGCTTCTTCATCGACCACGGCACGGGCGTCGTCATCGGCGAGACGACCGTCATCGGCAACGACGTGAAGCTGTACCAAGGCGTCACGCTCGGCGCCCTCAGCGTCACCCGGCGCGACGACAACGGGAAGCGACACCCGACCATCGAAGACGGCGTCACGATCTACGCGGGCGCGACCATCCTCGGCGGCGAGACGGTGATCGGGGCCGGGTCCATCATCGGCGGCAACGTGTGGCTCACGCGGTCCGTCCCGCCCGGCTCGAAGATCTTCGGCCGCGGCCGCGACGAGGAGGCGTGAGGCGAACGACGCCGTCGATGCGGTGCGGTCGACGGTGGAGCTTGCTCGTGGTCGCCCGAGGCCGCGCGCACACCGGTTGGTGTGCAGATCCTCGCAGCACGTCGGGATCGTTCCCATCGACGGGCGTCGCCGTGTAAACGATCCGTGAACGATGCTCTTCAACGCCCTGACGGACGTCGCCGAAGGCCAAGTGCTGAAGGCCGACGTGTGCATCGTCGGCTCCGGGGCGGCGGGCATGACGCTCGCGCTCGCTCTGCAAGGCCGCGGGCTGTCGGTGATCGTCCTCGAGGCGGGGGGACCGACGGAAACCACGGAGGCGATCCAGGACGCCTACCGTGGCCGGATGAGCGGGATCCGGACGTGGGAGCCTCATCGCATGCGCCGCCGGCAGCTCGGAGGATCGACGACCGACTGGGCCGGCTGGTGCATGCCCCTCGAACGCGAGGACTTCCTCGAGCGCCCGTGGATCCCGCGGAGCGGCTGGCCGATCACGTACGACGAGCTCGCGCCGTACTATGCGCTCGCGAACCGCATCCTCGAGCTCGGAGACGTTCCGTGGGACCGCGACGTCCTCCTCGCGACGAGCCCTCACGAGCCGTGGCCCTCGGCGCCCCGGGAGTACGAAACGAGGTTCTTCCGCTTCAGTCCGCCGACACGTTTCGGACCGAAGTACGGCCCGGTCCTCGCGGCAGCAAACGACGTGGCGATCTATCTGTTCGCGAACGTCGTCGAGATCGTGCTCGACGACGCACGCAAGAACGTCTCCCGGCTCGAGTGTCGCGCGTACGCCGGCAGCGGCGTGCCCGTGCCGTTCCGGGTGGAGGCCGCTCGCTTCGTGCTTGCGATGGGCGGCATCGAGAACGCGCGCATCCTCCTCGCCTCGCGATCGCAAGAACCCGGGGGCGTGGCGAACGGGAGCGGCTTCGTAGGGCGGTGCTTCATGGAGCATCCGCATTACTACTCGTCCGCGGGCCTCATTGCCCCGAACGTGCCCGATCTCGGACTCTACCTTCGCCACGCCGTCGAGGTCTGGACGGGAGCGAGCACGCAGAAGGTGGAGCTCATGGGCGTCTGGGCGCCCACCGCCGCGCTCCGCGAGTCGCTCGGGCTCGTCGATTTCACCATCGAGCTCAGCCCGGGGATGGAGATCGACAACGAGATGATCGGCGCGAACACCGCCTCCGCGCTCCTGGCGCGACGCGACGAGAGACCGGAGCGGGTCGGACTCACGATCCGCGCCGAGCAGACACCGGACGAAGAGAGCCGAGTGATGCTGTCCGAGGAGGTCGACGCCCTCGGTGTCCCTCGCGTCGACCTGCGGTGGACGATCCGTCGGGAGGACGACGTCGCCCTCAAGCGCGCGCTCGTCGCGGCGGGCGTCTTCGTCGCGCGGACGCTCGGCGGTCGCCTCTTCGTCCCGTCGGAGGGTGACAGGTTCGACTGGACACCGCTGCCCGGAGGACATCACATGGGCACGACGCGCATGGCCGCCAACGCACGCGACGGAGTCGTCGACCGCAACTGCCGGTGTTTCGACGTCGAGAACCTCTACATCGCCGGCTCGAGCGTCTTCCCGACCGGAGGCAGCGCGAACCCGACGCTCACGATCGTCGCCTTGGCGACGCGCCTCGCCGATCACCTCCTGACGGGTTCCTGAGCATGCTCCGCCTTCCTCGTCGCGTCCTTCTCCGTGCGCTCCTCCTCGAAGGGACTGCAGGAATCATCGCGGCGTCGGGTTTGCCGGCATGCGTGAGCGAGAAAGAGGCGGAGTCGAGCGACGCCGCACGACTCTCCGTCCTGTCCGGGTACTTCGACGGGAGGCTCGCAGAGGCGGCGCGGATCGGCAGGGTCTCGCTCAGTAACGACGCCCTCCAGGCGGCCGGGCATCTCGAGGCGCTCGAACGAAGCGCGGAGATCATCGCATCCGCACGCGATCCGGGGCCCGCGCTGGCGGAGCTCGACGCGAGGGTCGAAGCCGAGCTCGCCAAGGGTGACGTCGTCGAGGTCGCCGGATGGATCCTCAGCCCGACGGAGGTCGCGCTGTGCATCCTCGCGGCGCGGCAACTCGACGGCTGAACCTCAATTGCAGGCCGGCATCTCCTCGATCCAGCGACGGAGGAGTTGCGCGCCGAGCGGATCGATCGTGGCCCTACCGACCGGGGGCATGCGGAGCAGAGGATCGACCGTCGTCGCCCTGTGGAAGAGAATGGAGCGATCGGGCTCGCCCGGGACGAGGAGCCGCCCGTCGGCCCCGGTCGGATCGGAGAACATGGGGTACGTCATGCAGACGCCCATCCCTCGGACGTCGACGTGGGAGCGAAGGTCCATGATGCTCGTCGCGACGCCGCGAGGGCGGTGACACGTGCTGCAGTTGACGTGCAGATAGGCGCGGGCGCGGGCCTCCACCGGGACGGTCTCGTCTTCGAGATCCGGAAACACGAGCGGTGCAGGCTCGAGGCCCTTCACGAACCCGATCGCCTTCAGCGTCTCGAGCTGGTCGGCCTCGCGACCCGTGCTCGAGTACGTCCACGGACGGTCGAGCTGTCCGGTCTGGAGGCCGAGCACCCGCCCCGCCGCGCGGTTGTGGCACTGGTCGCATTGCGCCTCGGACGGAACGGTCCAGGTGCTCGACTCGAGCGGGATCTCCGCGCCGTCGGTGAGGAGGCGCGCGTCGTGCTGCCCGTCCAAGAAGGCGTAGGTGTAGAAACGATACGTTCCGGACGCATCGCGCGTGACGAAGCGCGTCTCGAGTCGCCGCCCACCCAGCTCGAACTCCTTGACGAGGACGCCGCCGGGCGGGAGCTCCCAGCCGCCACGCTCCGAGACGGCGAACGACGCGCCCTCGGGGAGGGCGATGTACCGATTCTTGTCGGCGCCATCCGACCAGAGCGGAGCGCGGACCCCGTACGGCACGAGCGAGCTCGTCGGACGGAGCGTCGCCGGATCGATGCATGGATGCCGGGAGAGCACCTCGGGCGGCTCGACGGACCCGACGCAGGTCTCGTTCACCGGACGCGCATCGAGCCCCAGGACGGCCATGGTCGCCTGTCGTTCCGGCTCCGCCGACGACGAGCAGCCGCTCCCGCTCGGAAGCAGCGCGAGCACGATGGTCGCGACGGCGACGGTGGTTCTCGGGTCGGCCGGCATGGTCCGCGGATTCTGCCACGTTCGACGTCGATTCGGGACGCCCAGCTTCACGGGTCGCGGCGTCCGGGCGCGAGCTCGATGCGTTCGATCGCGATGCCCTTGTCGGGCAAGTCGGAGATCAGCTCGAGCCGCGTCTCCTCCGCGACGAAGGCCTCGGGCGGGACGAAGAGCTCGGCCTCTTGCCACGCGAACGCATCGGCGGCGAGGGTCCCGACGTCGTGCCCCCCGACGCGCACCCGGACGGGATGCGACGCCGCAGGAGCGTAGGCCACGCGCAGCCGAGCGCCCGATTCGCGCGCCGCGCACGGCGGAACGAACGCGATCGTCCCATGCTCCGCGCGCATCCAGGTCCAGGCACGTCCTTCGTACTCGTCCACCGTCTCGAATCCGGACTCGAAGTGGATGAAGTCGCCGCGCCTTCGCAGGTCCATCCGGATCTCCGGCGCGCACAGCGCGATCGGCCCCGAGACGTCGAGCGTGGGGTTCCGCTCGTAGAGGACGCCGCCGTCCGGGAACACGTGGCGGAGCTCGTAGTCGAGGAACCGCGGCGGATGCGCGTCGACGAGGGCCTTCCAGCGACGCCATCCGGGCGGACGCGCCCCGTGTCCGGCGAAGGTCAGATCCGGTGGGACGACGAGCAAGTCCGGCACGAGCCGATGCTCGCGCAGCCGCAAGAGGTCCTCGGGCGCCTCGAGGACCGGGATGAATCGGTGCGGGAGCTCGAACGCGAGCTCCCACGGAGTGTTGCCCGCCATGACGAGCTTGTGCGAGCCCGCGTAGGCGTCACGCAGGTGCGCGATGACGTCGTCCGAGACGCATCGAGCGCCTTTCGCACAGTCACGCTCCGCTCGCACCGCCTTCGGCCCCAGGACGCGGAACCACTGATATTCGCCGTAGGCATCGGCGAGGTTCGGGAGCGCCAGGGCCAGCGCCACGGCCGGGGCTGCACGCTCTGCCAGCCGCCGCCGATCGCCTGCGAGCGAGACGAGCTCCTTCGCGCCCGACGCCGCGAGGAGCAAGGCCGGCGGGACGAGGAACTGGAAGTACCAGCTGCTGAAGCCGCAGAACAGGTGATACGCCGTGAACGCGGCGGCGAACACGAGGCCGGCGACGGCGAGGTGCGCCGCGCCCGTGTGCGTCCGGAAGAGACGCCTAACGCCGAGGACGCCGAGGACGACGATGCCGACGTTGCGGAGAGCGACTGCGGGACCGGCGCCCAGATCGTGGAGCACGAGCCTCGCGTTGACGCCGGCCTTGGCGACGAACACCGACGGCGCGGCCGCGATCGCCGTCGCGAGGCTCTCCCAGGTCCGGCAGTACCACGGGTCGTACGGCAAGAAGCGCGTGTTGTGGAGGAACAGAGCGTCGCCGAGGTACGACGGGAACGGCATCCCGAAGCGCGCATAGGACCACGCCACGAACGGGGCGAGCACGGCGAGACAGGCGCCGAGCACCCTCGCGGCGACGCGATACCCGCAGCTCCATGCGACCGCTGCGACGCAGAAAGGCACCCACGCCCCCATCGAGTAGCGGTGCAGCACGGTCGCGGCGAGGACGACGCCGACCCAGATGGCGAGCCGCGGCTGCTCTCGCACGCGCGAAGCGAGGACCAGCGTCCCGAGGAACAAGAGCGCGTCCGTGCTGAGCCCCAACCCCGATATCGCGACGAAGAAGAGCTCGTTGTAGCTCACGAGCACGAGCGTGAAGGCGAACGCCAGCAGGCGACTGGCGAGCAGACGTCGCATGATCACGAACGTCGCGAGAACGAGGCCGACGTAGGACACGAACGACGAGATGCGAAGCGTTCGTTCGTCGATGCCGAGCACGGCGCCGAACGCCGCGATGCGCACCTGCGACAGCACGAACTTGTGGAGCGACGGCCAGCTCGGCGCATCGGCGAGGTCCAGACGCAAGAGCGTCCGCAACGCGCCGAGCGGCATGAGGTTCGTCGACAGGCCCTCACCGGCGAGGAGGCTCTTGGCGACGATGGCTTCGTAGAGCACGTCGCCCCGCGGCATCGTCTCGATGTATCGGTCTCGGACGACGGCGATGGTCACGACGAGCGCGACCAACGCCAGGGCGGTGACGAGGTCGCCGCGACGTCGCTGCATCCGAGAGAAGAGTGCGCGGACCAAGCCGCGCATACACTTAGCATCGCGACCGAGCGGCAGCGCCATCGAGTTGACGGGAGCGTCCCGTCACTTGCGGCGGAAGAGCCCGATCGGCGCGAGGACGTGCACCGGGGGGTCGGGTCTCCAGTACTGGATGGCCTCGAAGCGGCTCGGGTCCTCGAGCTGCGGGAGCCGGAAGGGATAGTCGAACACGTACTCCACGCGCGCCGTCTCGATCATCTCGTCCCAGCTCGACGATCGGGAGAGGTGGGTCGTCGTGAGGCCGAACCCGTCGACCAGATAGAAGTCGGTGAAGACGCGAATCGCCCCTGCCGGCTCCATGGCGACGCGGGCCCCTCGGGGCAGCTTCTCCTGCATGAAGACCGACGCCGCCACGACGATCTGGTTCATCTCCGTGACGTCCCGCGTGAGGCGCCGGAAGCCCTCTCGGACCGGCGAGACGACGACGAGGACCGCCACGAGCGCGGCCGTCGGGAACGCGATCCACGAGCGCTGCGCGAATGCGCGCCGGAGCGCCGGCGCCACGAGCGCTCCGCCTCCGAGGACGAGCAGCGGCCAGAAGTACGAGACGTACCGATCCTCGATGTTGAGCTGCTCGACCCGGAAGATCGCTCGAGCGAAAAAGACGAAGACGATGGTGCCCGACGTGAAGATCGCCGGATGCACGCGGCGGCGCCACACGGAGACCACGACGGCGCCCGCGAGGACGACGAGCGCGCCCACTTGCCAGTCCGTCTTCGTGAGCGTCGAAACTCGGAGGGCGTCACCGACGTTCGACAAGAGCAGCGCCGGGTCCCGGACCGCGTCGATCCGGATGCGCGTGTCGAGCGCGCTCGGGAACCAGCGCCCGGTCAGCAGACGGCACGGCGCGACGAGGAGCACGACGCCGGCGACGAGGATCACCGCGGCCTCCACGAACGCTCGCCGCCGTGAGACGCCGCCCCGAGCAAGTGCCGCACATGCGAACGGCACGACCCACACGACGCTGCCGAGATCGGGCCGCGTGGCCACGAGCAGCGCGCCGAGCAGGCCGGTCCAGAGGGGCCGCGAGCGATGCGCGAGCGCGTGAGCGACCGCGAGCACGAGCGTCGCGGACAGCGGATTCTCGAGCCCGGCGAAGAGGCCCCAGAGGAAGCGGGCGTTCGCGAAGAACAGAGCCATCGCGATCGTGAACGTGAACCTCGGAGCGCGCTCGCTGTCGGGATCGAGTCGGCGCCACGTCGCCCAATAGAGGAGGGACGCGATGACGGTGAGCGTCCCCGCGAGGACGTAGCTCGACAGGCGCAGCGTGAAGTGGAGCGGCCACGGAAACGTCACGGCGCGAAGGACGTGGCTGACGACGACGAGCGCGTAGTAGTAGAGGAGCCCGGTCGTCCCCGCCGAATGCTCGCCCGGGTTGTACGAGAAGAGCCCGCGCGGCGTCTCCATCGTGCGCTTCACGTACCCGAGGTAGATGTACGAGTCGTCCGACGCGAGGTAGAGGCCGCCGAACCTGCGGACGTGATCCGCGAGGAAGAAGACGACGAGTGCCACCGCAGGGAGCGCCGCGATGAGAGGGGAGCGGACGCCCCGCTCGAGCGAGCTCCGCAACGCTCGAGAAACCCTGCGGACGATCGTGCCCCTCACGCCTCTTCCCAGAAGAACCCGCCGAGCACGATCACACGGAGATCGGGCGGCTCGGCCCAGTGGTATGCGACGGCGCTCGCGCGGATGGTGACGTCGACCCACGTGCGATCGCGGAGCAGCTCGGCCGGGACGATCGTGTCGATGCCCCAGAGACCGTCCTCCGGCACGGCGCCCGTGTCCGCGACGAGACGACCGTCGACGTAGACCGAGATCACCGGCCGTGCCTTGATCTCCTTCTCGTGCGCCCAGCCGTGGAGACGCAAGCGCATGGGTCGGTCCCCGTGGCTCTTCACGCGCACGCGTCCGCGCTGTCCCATCCAGCGGAAGCCACGGTTGCGGAAGTCTCCCGGAGGATCGTGCTCGATGAGGGAGAAGCCTTCCTGGAACACCACCTCGGTCCTCGACGAGACGCCCCAGCTCGATTCGATCCCGGCGTCGACCGCCAGCGCGCGCGCGTAGGCCTCGCGTCGAGCGATCTCCTCGCGTACGGCCGGCGGACGCTCCTTCGAGCAGGCTGCCACCATCGGCGCCGCGGAGAGAATCGCGAAGGTCGCGAGAGCTCGCCTCATGCCTCCACCTCGAGATCGATCACGACGAGTCCTCGCTCCTCGAAGACACGCTGGTGTCTGGCTCGGAGGTCCTCGAGCGAGTCGAGGAAGTCGACGAGGTAAGGCCCGTGGGTGCGCCAGATCTCGTTCTCGTCGACGAGCATGCTGAGCCAGTAGTCGCGCCGGAAGTGGTAGCGCGAGAAGCCGGGGCGGACGTATGCGAGGTAGCGGACGCCGAGCCCGCGGAAGTACTCCTTCACGCGCTGGCTGCCTTCGAAGTACGGGAGGCCCGGCGCCAGGCTCGAGTACCCGGGCATGTCGAGGTTCCAGATCGCGTTCCGGCGGAAATCGAGCCAGTACGGCTCGTCCAACATCACGGCGAGCCGAGCGCCCGACGGCACCGACTGCTGCAGCCGGAAGTAGAGGGCGTGCTCCGGAGGCGTCGTCGCGTCCGAATGCGGCCGCGCCCGGGCGAGGGTCTCGATGTCGTTCGTCGCGCGCGCGGCCGCCGATGCGAGCTTCTCTCGCGTGACGACGAGCTGGCCGAGCATCGCGAAGAAGACGACCGCCGCCGCGACTTGTTCGCGTTCCACGACGCCCCGGAGCACGCGCGACGCCCGCGTGCCGGCGACGAGCGCCACCGCCAGAGCGAAGGCGATGATGGGCCCGAAGACGTAACGGCGGAGGCTCTCCACCTCGATCTGATCGGCGCCGTGCACGAGCGCGAAGACTCCGGCGAGGGCACCGATCGCGAGCGACGCGAGCGGACGCCTCCGGCGCTTCTCCCGAAGGAGCAGCGCGGCCAGCACGAAGAGCGGCAAGACGTGGAGGGGCGTCCCGTCGAGCACGGTCCAGAGGTGGAGGAACGCCTCGCGCAGCGGTCGGGGCGCCGACGAGCTGAGCAGCATGGCCGGGTTCGCCGTGCCCAACACGAACGGATAGAGGAACGTCCGGTTCGACTGCCAAGCGACGACGCACCAGGGCACGAGCGCAACGAGCGCCATCCCCGCGGCGAGCGCAGGCTCGACGATGCGACTCCTCCACGGGTCTCGCGAGGCGAAGGCCCGAAAGGCATAGCTCGACGCGAGCGCCACGACGACGACGGCCATGTAGCTCTGACGGAGCGTGCACGTCGCCGCACCGACGAGCGCGATCGGGAGCGCCGTCGCCCATACGGGACGCGAGCGCTGCTCCGCCCACGTGAGCGTCCGGAAAAGCGCGAGGAAGAACGCGACGCCCGAGTAGTAGCTGGCCGTGTTGATCGCGACGTTCGGCAGCGACACGAACATCACGATCGCGAGGAGCGCCATCGGGAGCGGCGGTCGACGGGCGCCCCAGCGATGGCCCGCGACGAGAAGCGCCGTCACGACCACGGCGATGCTGCGGTCGAACGCGTGGAGCTGGCTGGGCACCGCGCGCAGCGCGACGAGCTCGTGGAACAGGTTCTGACCGCCGAGCGCGGACAGGCGGCGCAGGCTGAACGGCTCGAGCAAGGTGCCCGTATCGAGCAGCTTGCGGACGAACGCGAGGTACGCGATGTCGTCGTCGTACGGGTTGGTACGCCAGTCGGCGATGCCGGCGAGGAACTGACCGCCGACGAGGACGACGACGAGCGCCGTCAGAATCGCGAGACCGGGCTGCCGCCTCGCGATGCGACCGAGCTCGACGATCGAGGCGCGAACGGATCCACGCTCGAGCGCGAGCGCGACCAGGGCGAGGACGAGGCCGACCTCCACGACGAGGAGCGCGGCGAGCCTCGTCATGAGCGCCGGGACCATGAGCAAGCCCCCGACGAAGCAGACGAGGCTCTGGCCCCACGCGATGCGAAGCCCGAGGTCGATGCGCTCCTTCGGCGCGACGAGCCGCCGGACGAGCGAGCCCCACCCCGCGAAGCTCACGACGACGAGGAGGGACCAGACCGCGGTCTCGTAGAGAGGGTTGCGCTCCGTCTTCGGAAGGACGTAGGCGCACGCCACGAGCACGATGGCCGCGAGGACGATGGCCGACGCCGATTCGCGAAGCACACGACGTGGCGAAGCCGTCTGCGAGCCGGGCTGCATCATCGTCGGGCACGTCGCGTCCGGGACGGGCATGCCCCCCGCCGCGGAGCGCCGGGAGGGTAACACATGGTAGGTGGGTCTGCGAACGTAACGGCTGAGACGGGCAGGCCCGTGTGCTAGGCTCCGCCGCGAATCAAGGAGGCTGCGCGGATCGAGCGCCGAGCCGCGCACGGGTAGTCGACATGGATGGACGGCACACGGCGTGGGTCGCACAGGCGCTCCGGGACGGCGCAGCGCTCCGTACGGCCATGGTGGCGGAGTCCAACGCGATCGCGACGGCCGCCGGCGTCGTCGTCGACGCGGTCCGAAACGGCGGCAAAGTGCTGCTCTTCGGGAACGGAGGGAGCGCCGCGGACGCGCAACACATCGCGGCGGAGCTGGTCGGTCGCTTCACGGTGGATCGGCGTCCGCTGCCGGCCGTCGCGCTGACCGTCGACACCTCGGCCCTCACCGCGATCGCGAACGACTACGGCTACGAGCACGTCTTCGAGCGGCAGCTCCGCGCGCTCGGCCGTCCGGGTGACGTCGCGATCGCCATCACGACGAGCGGCCGCTCCGAGAGCATCCTGCGCGCGGTGCGGGCGGCGCGGGAGATCGGGATGAAAATCGTCGGGCTCACGGGTGCGGCCGGTCGCGAGTTCGCGGCGATGTGCGACGTGGCCGTGGTCGTGCCGTCACGCGAGACGGCGCGCATCCAGGAGCTGCACATCACCGTCGGCCACGCGATCTGCGCGATCGCCGACGCCGAGCTCTGCGGGATCCCGCTGCCGCCGTCGACGTCGCGACCCGGCTCCAAGCACGCCACGCTCGACGAGCTGCTGGCGCTCCGCGAGTGGTACCGCTCGCAAGGGCGCGTCGTCGTCTGGACGAACGGCTGCTTCGACATCCTGCATGCCGGACACGTCGAGAGCCTCCGCGCCGCGAAGCGGCTCGGCGACGTCCTCTTCGTGGGGGTCAACGAAGACGAGCACGTCCGCAAGGCGAAGGGCCCGGGGCGCCCCATCCATCCGCTCGAGCAACGCATCGCGATGCTCACCGCCCTCGAGATGGTGGATCACGTGGTCTCCTTCGCCGAGCCCACGCCGTCGGAGATCCTCGCGAAGCTGAAGCCCGACATCCACTGCAAGGGCGCCGATTACGCGCCCCCGAACGGCGCGCCGATCCCCGAGGCCGAGGTCGTCCGCGCGTACGGCGGGCGCATCGAGTTCCTTCCGCTCGTCGACGGGCTCTCGACGACCTCGATCGCGGCACGGCTCGGCAAGTGATGCGTCGCGCCGTGTTCCTCGACCGTGACGGCACGATCATCTTCGACGAAGGCTACCTCGCCGACGCGTCGCGGGTGCGCCTCGTCCCCGGAGCCGCGAGCTCGCTCCGGCGGCTCCGTGAGCGGGGCGCCTTGCTGATCGTCGTAAGCAACCAATCCGGCGTCGCCCGCGGACTCATCCGCCCCGAGCAGCTCGAGGCGGTCGACGCGGCGATGGATCGCCTGCTCGCGCAAGAAGGCGTGCACCTCGATGCGACGTACTACTGCGAGCACGGGCCCGACGACGGGTGCTCGTGCCGCAAGCCGAAGCCCGGGATGCTCGAGCGAGCAGCCGCGGATCACGGCATCGATCTCACGCGATCCGTGATGATCGGCGACAAGCGCTCCGACGTGGAGGCGGGGCGCGCGGCGGGATGCGCGACGGCGCTCCTGCTCTCGCCCTCCGTCCCGCGAGGCGGCGCGACCGAGCCGCCGGTCCCGGACTGGCAAGGGGACTGGAGCGAAATCCTCCCATCTCTCGAGGAGCACCTCACATGCTGAAGCAAGGAGCGGCTCACGACATCCTCGCCCGGTTCGCGGGCAAGCACGTGGTCGTCGTGGGCGACGTGATGCTCGACGAGTACATCCGCGGCGACGTCGCGCGCATCTCGCCCGAGGCGCCGGTGCCCGTCGTCGAGCTGCGCGAGCGCTCGTCGCACCTCGGCGGCGCGGCGAACACGGCGGCGAACGTCGTGAGCCTCGGCGGCCGGGCCACGGTGATCGGGATCGTCGGCGACGACGTCGCCGCCGGCACCCTGCGCACGGGCTTCGACGATGCCCGCATCGCCCACTCGCTCGTCGTCACGCCGGGCCGTCCGACGACGCACAAGCTTCGCGTCGTGGCGCGGACGCAGCAGATCGTGCGCGTCGACGTGGAGTCGACGGAGCCGGTCGCCGAGAGCGTCGCGCGACAGATCGTCGACGCCATCGAGCGGCACGCACGCGACGCCGACGTGCTCGTGATGTCCGACTACGCGAAAGGCGTCGTCGTCGAGGCGGTCGCGCGTGCGTGCACGAGCACGGGAAAGCGCCTCGGGATCCCCGTGGTCGTCGACCCGAAGGGCCGCAACTACGCCAAGTACGCAGGCGCCACCGTCGTGACGCCGAACGTGGCCGAGCTCGAGGTGGCGACGGGCGAGTCGACCCACAACGCGGACGAAGCGATCGTCACCGCCGGCTCGAAGCTCCTCGGCGTGCTCGACGGAACGGCCGTCCTCGTGACGCGCGGCCCCGCGGGGATGACGCTGCTCGAGCGAGACAAGCCGCCGCTCCACTTCCCGACCGTCGCCCGATCGGTGTTCGACGTCACGGGAGCAGGCGACACGGTCGTCGGCACGCTCGCGCTCTCGCTCGCGGCCGGCGCTTCTCTCGTGGACGGACTCGTGATCGCGAGCCACGCGGCGAGCGTCGCGGTGGGGAAGCCCGGTACGGCCGCGGTCACGGTCGAGGAAGTACGGAGCACGTTCGAGGGCTGATCCCAGGTGCGTTCGTTCCCTCCCCTCGTGGCGTGGCTACGCTCGCTGGGCTCGCGGAAGCGGCGAACGGTCGGCGCGTGGCTCGCGGCCTTGATGGCGGTCCTCGCCGCGCTGTGCGCGTTCAAGGCCACCTACCTGCCGTGGCTCCCGGCGCGCGGAGACGCCCTCTACGATCTCATCGTCGCTCGACACCTACTCGCGGGCGAAGGCTTCCGCACGAACCTGATGCCGCTCGGCGCGCTCGGTGTCCTCGAGCGCGCAGGTCATGTGGGCGAGATGCCGTGGCCATCCGTCCACAAGTTCGTCGCCTCGCAGGTGCGCGTCGCGATCCACCTCGCCGTTCTGCGCGACCCGCTCGTGACGCTCGTGGCGGCGTCGCTCACGCCTTACATCGCTCTGACGGCGGTGTTCTTCTTCACCTTGCGCCGCTGGCTCTCGTCGAACGTCCTCGCGTTCGTCTTCGCGGCGACGCTCTTGACCCTCAACGAGCTCGCCTACTTCGCGCTCTCCGGCTTGAGCATCACGGCAGACTCGCTGCTGTTCTTCGTCATCGTTGTGCTCATGCTCTCCGCGCACAAGAGCGCGGCCGCTGCGGGCGGCCTGGGAGCGGCGCTCACCATCGCGGTGCTCCATCGCTACTCTCTCGCGGTCCTCGTGCCGTTCTGCGTCCTCGGCGTGGCGTGGTCGGCGGGGATACGACGCGCCGCGATGGTGGCGGTACCGAGCGGGGTCATCCTCGGCGGCTTCGTCGCGTGGTCGAAATGGCGCTTCGGCCTCACGTTCCCGTCGTACCTCGGCGAGTCGCTGCTGCTGCACCGGACGCAATACCTGCCGTCCGATCCCTGGTACGTGTTCGCCTGGCCGTCCGCGCGCGAGGTCGTCCTCCGCGACCCGGGCACCTTCGTGGCGAAGTTCATGGTCAGCATGCGGCTCGTCCGCGACATCCTCGCGGCCAACCCCCTCGAGCTCGGGCGGAACGTCGTGCTCGTCGGGCTCGCGATCGCCGGCGGCCGGCACCTCTCCCGCGCCGGCCGCCCGGTCAAGCGCGTGGTCGTCACGGTCACGCTCTTCTCGCTCGCCTTCTCCGTCGTGCAGCTCACGCTGGGCGCGGCGCTCTGGTACCTCGACTATCTGGTACCCCCGCTGTGGGCGCTCGCGGCCCTCGGCGTCGTCGTGCTCGTGCGCTGGCTGAAACGGCGCGTACGTCACCTCCACGCTCGCGGCCCTCGCGTCGCGGTGTACGCCGCGTGCGCGATCGTCCTGGTAGCCCCCGAGGTGGCGAAGGCCTCGGCCGAGCACGCCTGGCTCACCGCCGCGAAGCCGACGTGCGCGCCCGATCAGCTCTGCAACGCCGCGGAGGTGGTCCCGGTCGTACGGAACGCAGTCGACCGCCGCATGGTGATGATGGGAGGCACCTTGCCGTGGGAGCTCGCCGCCGAGACGCCCGCGACCGTCATCCCGATGCTCCCTCGTCCCGAAGACCTGATCGATCTGCGCGCGAAGGGGGTCACGATCGACGCGGTGTTCGTGCCGAGCGCGCCCATCTTCGCGGGTAATGGCGATCGGCCCGAAGAATGGTACAAGTGGCGCCGCATTTCGCGCTCGGGCCCCGATCGGTTCTTCGACTACGCTCTTCGGCATCGGTTCTCCGACGGCGCGCTCCTCTACGTGCGCGATCCGTCGCTCGATCCGACCACGCCGATACCGGAGTGCCTCCCCGGATCGATCGATCTCCGACGTCCGGCGGACATGCTCGCCCTGTCGAACGACTTCGCCTATTGGGAGACCTATGAAGACCGAGCGTGGTCGTGGCTCCGCGAGAAGACCGGCCGCGTCCGCCTCGAGATCTGCGACACTCCGACCGCGTCTCGACTCACCGTCGTCCACATGGGGACGGCGAACAACGGCATGGAGCTGTTCCTCAACGGCGCTTCGATCGGCAGGTCCCAGTGGGTCGAGGAAGGGTGGCACGAGTCTTCGTTCACCATCCCGCCGTCGGTGCTTCGTCGTGGAACCAACGAGCTGGTCGTCGAGGCCGATCACCTGTCGGCCCTCGGGATCTCCGTCGCGATCGAGCGCGTCCTCCTCGAGTAGCACGACGATGTCGAAGATCGCGGGCGTCATCCTCTCGGTCGCGTTGCTCGCCGGATGCAAGAAGGAGCCGGACCCGGACGCGGAGCTCCGTGCCCGTTACGTCGAGACGCTCGTCGAACGCGCCGAGGCCGGCGCGCGCTTCTCCCTCTACGACAGCGACGACGTCGTCTTCGACGACGGCTGGTACAACCCGAGCTGGTACGTGCCGCCCTCGGCGAAGGAAGGCGTGTTCGCGCGGCCCATGCGCGAGCGTGCGCTCCTCCGGCTCCGCTCGCACGGACGCCGTCCGATGCGGCTCGTCCTCGACGGAGTCCCTCAGATCGAGCACGTGAAGGGAGCCGTGTGGCTCACCGTCGCGGTCAACGGGCAGCACGTCGGATTCTTCCCGGTCCACGGCCCGCTCCGCGCCGAGATCGACGTCCCGCCCGAAGTGCTGCCCGAGTCCGGCTGGGTCGACGTCGCGCTCCAGGCTTCGTACGTCACGTTCCCTCCGGGAGACGGTCGAGCGATCAGCTACCGGCTGGTCTCGCTCGCTTGGGAGCCCGCAGACCGATGATCTCGACGAGTGCGTTGCGGAAGCGCTCAGCGAAACCGGTGGCCGTGACCGCTCTCGCCACCGTCGCCGCGCTCTTCGTGTATGCAGCGGTTCCGAGCATCACCAAGCCGCTGGTCTGGGAGACGGGTGCTTGGGGCACGATGCTGCTCTTCGCGTTCCTCGGGTACGGCGAGCTCGTCTGCCGACTGTTGGCGCCGGGACGCAAGGTGGGCTTGGGCCTGCGCGCGGTCTGGGGAGCGAGCGCGCTCGCGCTCGTGACGATCATCCTCGCCAACTTTCGGCTCGCTCGGACGAGCGTGCTCGTGGCGCTCGTCGCTCTCGGCGTCGTCGGGTTCGGCTACGGGACATGGAAACGCCGCGAAGCCATCGTCAGGCGAGTCACCGCGTCCTTGCTACTCGCGCGAGCGAAGCCGGCCACCGCCGCCATCGTGCTCGGCGCCACGATCGTCGTGGCCATCTACGTCGCAGGCGGCCTCGGCGACATCTACACGAACCCGTACGACGACGAGCTGTCGTACCTCGCGCTCCCGCGCCAACTCCTGGCGCGCGGCACGATGGTCGACCCGTTCAGCTTCCGACGCGCGAGCGCCCTCGGCTCGCAGTCGATCTTCCAGGGCCTGTTGCTCGCCAACGGCAGCCTCCAGCACCTCAACTTCTTCGACCGCGGGATCGCGGCCATCATGCTCGCCCTGCTCATCGTCGAGTTCGGGCGCGGCCGCGAGCGACCACCGCTGCTCGTCACCGTCCTCGCGCTCCTCCTCGCGTTCGTCTTCTTCCAGACGCGTCGCGTGAATCTCGCGAGCAACGTCTCCGGCCTCACCTTCTTCCTCGGGCTGTTCTCGACGATCCGCTTCTTCTCGAGAGAGACGAACCCGAGCGCCTACCGCCGCGGGCTCGTCGCCGGAGCCTTGGTGACCGCGACGACGTGCGCGCTTCGCCAGAGCTTCCTCCCGGCGGCGGTCGGCATGTTCATGCTGCCCGTCGTGGCGCCCATCGTCACGCGACGACGCGACGTGCGCCGGAAGGAGGTCCTCGTCGACGCAGCCGTCGCCGCGCTGGCCCTCGGCGCCGTCCTCCTGCCGTGGCTCACGCTCTATCGCGAGACCACGGGGGCGATCCTCTACCCGCTCCAGAAGGGCTACCTCCGCGCTGGCTACGCCGTGAAGAGCACCACCGTCGTCGGGCTCAAGGAGCTTCGCCACTTCATCGGCGTGCTGATGGAGCCGGAGCGGTCGCGCTACACGCTCCTCTTCTTCGTCCTCGGGCTCGGCGTCCCCGAGGCGGACGCTCGACGACCGCTCAAGTCGTTCATCGCCGCGGCGTTCCTCGCGCTCCTCCTGCTCACCGACTCGTTCTCGATCACGCACGTGGGCGACATCGCCCGCTATGGGTTCGGGTACACGGCGGCCGCCAGCATCGTCGTGCTGCTCTCGGCCGGTGCGTGGCTGCGTGCCGAAGCCGTCCAGACGAAGCTCGCGGGGGCGATCGCCGTCATGCTCGCCGTCTTGCAGTTCGAGCCGTACTACGCGGTGCAGCGTCTCGGAGATGCCCTTTCGTTCTTCGACGAGGCGCGACGACGCGCGCCCCAGTCGCCACGCACGGCGCCCGCCGCGACGTACCAGTACGTCGAGCTGCAGGCCGCGGTCCCGCCGGGGGAGAAGCTCATCGTCATGGTGGACGAGCCGTGCCTCTTGGACTTCGGCCGCAATGAGATCTACAGCCTCGACCTGCCCGGCGCCCTCAGCCCACCGCCCGGGATCCCCTTCTTCCGCGGCCCCGAGGCGTTCGCGGACTACTTCGTCCGGACGCAGAACGCTCGGTACCTGGCGTTCGTCGATCCTTCGAGCTCTCGCTACCTGTATCGCCGCGACATCTGGCACGCGCGCCTGTTCGACGACGAAGCCATATGGCGCACCTACGCCCCATACTTCCTCGACGCCTTCGACAACCTCGAGGCGCTCAAGGACTCGCGCCGCGTGCTGTTCGAGGGTCACGGGATGTACGTCATCGATCTCGCGACGAAGGCCTCCGACGCCGATCGCATCGAGCATCTCCTGTCGCTCTCGAAGAAGCCCAAGGTGCGGCCCGCCTTCGGGATCGCCGTGAACCCCGCGGAGACATCGCCCGACGAAGCGACGCGCATGGCGGCGACCGGGTTCGATCTAGCGACCCTCCTCGTGTCCGCGTCCCCCGAAGGCATCCAGGACCGCGACCGCGTGGACGCGTTCGTCCGCGCCGTCGCGCAGACACCGATGCGCGTCGCGTTCCAGATCCGCCTCGGTGGGCTCACGCCCCAGGCGTCGCTCGCGAGCGCGGTCTCCGAGCTCGAAAGCCGCGGTCTCATGGATCGAGCGTTCGAGATCGACGGCAAGAAGCTGCTCTTCGCCGAGCCGGAGACGGACGCTCCCCCGCTCCCACGTTACGAGCTGTCCGGATACGAGATCGTCGGCGTCACGCGTTGGCAGCGCTTCGACGAATTCGACCTCGACGCCTTGCCCGAGGCGGACTCGCTGCCGAAAGGGAACGCGCTCGACCGCGGCCTCGCCTACCTGGAGCGCTCCGGCTACCTGCCCCAGCTCGCTCCGGCTTGGGCGCTGCGCGGTGCCCGCGGCGTCGTGTCGATCACGCCCGGCTGGAAGCTCTCGCGCGTGACGAAGACCAGCGGCCTCGTCGAGCACGATCGGAGGGGCGGCCGCACGCTCGTCGAGCAGGTGGACGCGGCGCTCTCCCTCCGCCCCAAGGTCGTAATCCTCTACGCCTGGAGCGACGATGGGAGCGGCGTCGGGATCCGTCCCGCGACCGAGGGGGGGACGTTTTATGTTGACCTCGTGGCACGTCTCGTAGGACGGAGCGGGCAATGACGCTGTCTCCCACGCTGATCTCGACGCTCGCAGGGATGCCCACCGTGCACTCCCTCATTCGACGGATGCGCCTGCAGCGCGCCGCGAGCGTCGTCCTCGAGCGGAGGCCGATCGTCCGCCGTACCCGCCGGGAGAAGCTCCAATACCGGATACGCTACCTCGAGTCGTTGATGGTCGCCGACGAGATCTTCAATCGCGGCGTCTACGCGAAGGCGTTCGAGGGCCGTTCCGTCGAGACGTTCGTCGACCTCGGTACCAACGTGGGGTACTTCCTCTGCGACGCCGTCGATCGCACGGGGAATCGCGACATCCTGGGACTGGCGGTCGACGCGAACCCCGTCGTGGTCGAGGAAGCGCGCTGGCACGCCCACGTGAACGGCTTCTCCGGGATTCGGGTCGTCCACGGCCTCGTCGGCCATCCGTCGGACGTCCGCGAGGCGCCGCTCTACATGTCCGGCTCGAACGTCTCGGCGTCCGCCCAGCCCCACTTCAACCCGCTCGTCCCGCTGAAGGGCGACGTCACCGCGACGATCATGCCGTGCGTCGACGTCTACGCCGAATGGCGGGCCATGGCGGGCGATCGCCGGGTCGATTTGCTGAAGATCGACATCGAAGGCTTCGAGCTCACGGCCCTGGAGAACCTCGCGGAACTGCTCGCGATCACCGACGCCGTGGTGATCGAGTGGCACAACTGGATCACGTCGCGCGCGAAGGTCGAGGAGGCGTTCGCGCGCCACGGGTTCGTACTGGACGTCCTCGTCAGCGAGGACGAAGACGCCGGCATCGGGGTGTTCCGGCGACGCTGAACGAATGCGGCGGGCTTGACGCTACCCTGACCAGGTGGCACATGCGCTCGCCCGAGCGGCCGAGAGGAGCGCGCGCATGTTCGACATTCGCCTGATGCGGCAGATCGACAACCAGGTGGGCAACGCCGCCTGCTCCGTCCTCGCCGCCGTGAAGAAGCTTCGCCCGACGCGACCGGTGAGCGACGCGCCGATCCGGAAAATCGCCGTCGCCAAGTTCTTCGGCATGGGCTCGATCGTGGTGGCGTCGCCGAGCCTCCAGGCGCTGCGCGAGGTCTACCCCGAAGCGGAGATCCACTTCATCACGTTCACGTCGAACCGTGAGATCCTCGACATCCTCGGGAAAACCGACCGCCAGTGGTTCATCGACAACTCGTCGGCGTCGGCGTTCACGCGCACGACGTACGAGGTGGCGCGCGGTCTCCGTCGCGAGAAGATCGATCTGCTCCTCGACTTCGAGTTCTTCGCGAAGTTCCCGCTGGTGCTCGGCAGCCTCGCCGGCATCCCGCGGTCGGCGGGCTTCTGCCTCACGCCCGAGCCGTGGCGCATGACGCTGCTCGACGTGCCGGGCTCGTACAACCACTACTACCACACGAAGGACATCTTCCTCTCCCTCGTGTACCTGCTGAAGACGCAGGACCTCTACTACCTCCAGTTCGACGAGTTCCGGAGGAAGTACACGTACCCGCGCGTCTCGGTCGATCCTGCCGACGTCGCCGAAGTCCGGCGCATCCTCGCGACGCAAGGCGCGTCGGGTCGCCGCCTCGTCGTCGTCAACCCGAACACCTCGCCGGAGCTCGCCCCGGAGGTCCGCAAGTGGCCCGAGGAGCGCTACGCGGAGCTCACCCAGCGGATCCTGAACGAGTACGGCGACACGCACGTGGTCTTCATCGGCGCGAAGGGCGATCGCGCGTACGTCGAGCGCATCGTGAAGCGGGTGGGCAGCCCGCGCGCGACGTCCGTCGCCGGCGAGCTCAATTTGCGCCGGCTGCTCGCGCTGTTCTCGATCACCGATCTGCTCGTCTCGAACGACTCCGGGCCGATGCACCTGGCCTGCCTCGTCGACACGCCGGTCATCGGCCTGTTCTTCGCGGACACGCCGACGCTGTTCGCGCCGCTGGCCTCGCGCGCGCGCTGCGTGGCGCCCGACCTCTACTCGCTCCCGCTCTTCACCGTCTACAACGGCAAGGACGCGGTCGCCGGCAAGCCGATCGACGTGATCTCGAACGTCCCGGCGCGAACCGTGCCCGTGGATCGCGTGATGAGCGACGTGCACGCCCTGCTCCCCAAGCTCGAGCAGGCGACGCAGCCCGCGAGCAACCAGCCCGCGAGCAGCCGCGTCTGAGCGCAGACGGCGCAGCCGCGGGGCGTGGGCCCGCGGCGCGCCCATACCGCCTCCGACGCCTGGCTCCTAGCGCTTCGTCGCGTACGCGACGAGCTCGCCCATCGCGATGGGGAACGTCCGCGACGTCAGCCCCGCCGGCAGCGCACGCGTGAGCGTCCGGACGACGGGCGTGAGGAGCGGATGCGGGTACACGTCGAACTGGTGGGCGATGTACCGGAGGTTCATCGTCTTCACGAGCGTCTTCCCGCGGAAGTCGCCGAAGCCGAGCCGCTCGAGGAGCATGCGGAGGTTCTTCAGGCTGAAGTAGTAGAGGTGCTCGACCTTGTAGTGCGTCCACTTCAGCCCCATCGCGGCGTGCGTGAACGAGCCGACCCTGGGGGTCGAGATGGCGATCTTCCCGCCGGGCGCGAGCAAGGCGTGCGCGCGACGGAGGATGCGCTCCGGGTCCCGCACGTGCTCGAGGAAGTCGCACATGAAGATGGCGTCGAAGTGCCCGTCGGGGAACGGCGCGTCTTCGAGGTGCCCCTGGTGGACGCGATCACGTCCGAAGACCTCCGCGATCTTGTTCGCGCCGAACTCGGAGAGCTCGATGCCGTAGGCCTCGTAGCCCGCATCGCGAGCGACGCGCATCAAGAAGCCGGTCGCCGCGCCGCAGTCGAGCACCCGGGCCCCGGTGCGGAGCGGTCCGAGCCCGCGAATGATCCGCGTGAACGTGCCACGCTTCAGGATCTCGACCGTGGCCTCGTCGGTCCGCAGCCCCCATGCGTCGTAGTAGTGCTCCCCGTAGATTCGGTCGAGCGTCTCGTCGGTCGGCTGCGGCTCGATCCGCTCGAGACCACACCGGGCGCATCGCTCGAACCGGTGCTCGTTCTTCTCGCCGAGCTCCGAGAACGAGAGGCCCCCGCAGACCTCGCAGGCCCGCGCGCGCGGGGCGCTCACATCCTGTTTACGTCCTTGCTCCGATGTCGACGCTGCGGGCTCCACGCCGGACCTATTAGGCGACTCTCTTCCCGCCGTAAAGGCGGGCACGAAGCCCGCCCTCGGAGGTGCCCGCTCACCGCAGCTCGACGACCCGCGGCTTCGACGCGGCCATCGACCGGTAGCGGCGCGCGTCGATGCCCGACAGCTCGTCGGCCAGCCGCAGCGTCGGGTAGCCGTGCACCGTCCACCTGTAGGCGCCGGCGGCCCCTCCGAGCATCGAGCGATCCGGCAGCTCCGTCCGGCTGTCCTTCGCCACGATCCGAATCGACGGGCCGCCCTCCACGGGAACGAGCACGTGCTCGAGGACGCCGGCTCCGTCGACGACGAGAGGATCGCCCGGGCCGAGGCTCGCGCCTTCCGCCGGAGCTTCGACGCGAAGCGGCTCCGGCAGCGCGTACGACGTCTGTTCGGCGAAGAGGTCGAACCCGACCTCGCCGGAGTCCACGATCTCGCCGTCGCGCTCGGCGCGGACGCGAAACGTGTAACCCGCATCCGGGATGAACGGCAGCCTCGCTTTGACCCCGAGCGGGATCGTGGCGAAGTGCGCGTCGCTCCGTGGGGTGAACCCCACGCGCAGATCGGCGGTGGTCGCCTGGAAGCCCGCGGGAGCGGTGACCACGATCGTCGGCTCGGCGAAGGTGGTGATCGGATCGAGGTGCAGCACGACGAGCTGCGACCGAGCGGCGGTGACGTCCACGTCGACCTTGCCGTACGCCCGCGCGCTCTCGAGGCCCTTGCCTTCCTCGTACTCGACGGCGTGGAGCGTGGCCTCGAACGAGTACTCGCGCCCGACGATCGACACCCCGGTCTCGAGATCGCCGGTCGCCGTGATGGCGCTCGCGCCCGTCGCGAAGAAGGCGAGCTTGCCCCGCTCGGACAGGGGCGCGTCGAGGCGCACGTCGACCTTCGCCTGCCATGCGCGGGGAAGCCCGCGCGGCTCGATCGCGATCGACGGCTCGATGTAGCGGGCGCGCAGTCCGCGGTAGACGAGCACGTCCTGCCCGTGCCGCACCGTCATGTCGTACGGCAGCGTCACGTCGTGAAAGGTGAACGCGCCGGCGGCGTCGGTGATCATCGAGTGGACCACGCGCTCTCCTCCCGAGCGGGGCCGCGGCTCGATCGTCACGGTCGCGCCCGAGGCGCGATCTTCGCCGCGCCAGACGATGCCGCCCACGTTGCGTGCCCAAGACGCCTCCTCGGGGAACCCGGACGGCAGGCACGCCGAGGCGCGCTCGCCGGGAGCGAGCGAGGGATCCTCGACGTAGGCGCAGCGCGCGTCCTCGGTGAGGCTCTCGCAGCCCGAGATCGCACCGGCGAGGACGAGCAGAAGCGGCACGGCCAACCGGAGCACGGCGGCGCCAGCCTAACATCGGCGGCGCCCACCGTGACGGCGTTTCGGTCGGCCGAGCTCCGCGGCCGGGCTCTTCACTCGCCCGGCGTCAGCACGATCGGGTACACGACCGTCGCGACGCCGCCTTCCGGCGGCGGGAAGGACAGGTTGGCGAAGCTACGGACGACGCAGCTCACGACCTTTTGGCTCGGCAGATCGGAGCCGGCGTCTTGTGCCTGGGCGACGTGGCCGTCGCGACCGATGACGAACTTCGTCGCCACGCGGCCCTGCAGGCCGGGGTTCTGGCGCAAGCCCGACTCGTAGCAGAGGCGGAAGCGGCCGAAGTTCTGGCGGACGATGCGCTGGATGACCTCGGCGGGGAGGCGGCCGTTCGTGTCGACCTTCACCTCTCGGAGCCTCGGCGGCTTCGGGGTGTGACCGCCGCGGCCGGGGCCGTGGCCGTTGCCCCAGCCGTCCTTGTCGCCCTTGCCGAAGCCCCACTCGCCGGTCCCGCCACCGCCACCGCCGACGGTGCTCCCGATGCCGTCGATGCCGATGCCGAGACCGTTGCCGCCGCCGCCCTCGCCGTAGCCGGAGAGCCCGAGCCCGTAGCCCATCATGTCGTCAGCGTTCGCGCCGAACATCGATCCGATCTTGTTCTCGGGATCCTGACCGAGCTGCGTGTCGGTCGCCCACGGGCTCGTCGGGCCGGTCGGCACGAGACCCGAGTTCAGGATCCCGATGAAGCCGCCCTCGCGCGCGAGCGTCAGCTCGTCGCGACGGGAGAGGCGCACGTCGGCGTCGTTGCCGCGGAAGGCCATGTGGCCCGTCGTCGTCACCGGCCTCGTCGTGCCGGCCGCGCCGCTCTCGCCCTTGTGAGGCTCGCCGCCCTTGCTCCCGCCGCCCGACTCCTCGGCGTCGGCGGCGCGCTCGTCCTTCAACCGGTCCTGCTCGCGCACCGCGGAGGCATCGAGCAGCGCCTGCATCGTCAGGATCTGGTCGCGGGAGATGTTCTCGGCGTCGTCCGCGTTCATGCTCGGCATGAACATCGCGAGCGACGCGACGATCGCAGCGTGGCCGAGGAACGAGAGGCCGATGCACGCGGCGGCGCCCGAGGCGAGCGCGCCGAGGAACCCGATCGGGATCTTCTTGCCGGCGCGCACGGTCGTGATCTCGAACGTGACGGAGCCGAGCTCGATGGTGACCAGCATCCCTTCCGCGAGCGCGATCTCCTCGCCGGCGGCGATCGGACGCGGAGGCTCGCCCTCCTTGCTCAGCGTCGCGGTCGCGCCCTCGGGGACGATGGCGTGGGCGACGCCCATGCGGCTCTCCACGATCGGCGTCCTTCGGCCCTCGAGCTCCGGGACGACGAAGTCGCCGCCCTCTCCGATCGAGAACCCCTTGCCGCGCTCGAGGTGCACGAGCGACAGCACCTGCGTACCCCAGCGGACGCGCACCTCGATCGCGTCGAGATGCGACTCGACCTCCTCGGGCGCGACCGCCGGGCCGCTCTGCACGAGGGTATAGGACACCTCGCTCGCGTCCGCGGAGTCCGCGACGTCGATCGACACGTCGGCGTCGTTCGGCAGGAAGGGGTTGAACGGTCGGAACGGATTCGAGAACGCGTAGGTGCTCATGGTGGTCGATCTCGACGCAGAGCGGCAGCGCCGCCCGGCGTCCCCGGCGGTTGGTTCCTCTGGCCGACGCGCTCCTCACGCGGCGGGGAACCCCCGCGCATGCGTCACGCTCGGGCGCTCCCGAGCCTCCGCTCCCCGCGTGCCAGCGTCGTCGGGGAGAGAGACAGGCCGGACCGGAAAAGGTTCCCCGGAACGAGCGCGTCACCCGTTCGGAGGACGTTTCTCGGAGAGCCGGTCGGTGGGTGGGCTCCTCAAGGCCGCTTGATCGCGCCGATTTCCACGCGCCCGTAGGAGTACGTGATGTCGCGAGCAAAGACGCCGCGCGGGTCGAGCGCGCGGAAGCGGAGGTGACGCGGGCTGCCGAAGCGCGCGACCTCCGCGAGGTCCTTGCCCGACGAGGCCGACGCGAGCACGGGACCGGCGGCGCCCGCATCGTCGGAAGAGGGGCGCCCCACGACGACACCACATCCTCGCGGTGCAATCGTGCAGCCGAGCGCGATCACCAGCTCCTCGTTCGCGACCGGGATCCACGTCCAGGCGTGGAGCGACTTCGGGTCGATCTCCGTCGCGCCGTTCCCGACGGCCTCCGCGATCGCCGCGGTCCACGGCTTGGCCCGCGTGGGGTTCGCCATCGCGAGGCCCGGCGTCCCGACCAGCTCGAGCTTCACCTCTGCCTCGTTCTTCGGGCCGGCGCAGCAGCGGAAGCCCATCGTCGGCGATTTCTTCGTCGGCGTCCGCGCGATCGCGTTCGCGCAGCGGCCGACGAGCTCGCCCGCGACCGAGTTGCCGCCGCGGAGGACGCCCTGCGCGCCGTCGCGCGAGCCGCGGCCCCAGTTGCTCGAAGTCCACTCGAAGACGCCGCCGTGCATCTCGAGCACGCCGAAGCCGCTCTTGCAGTGCGCGTGCTCGCCGGTGGGACGGCGCGACGCCTGCTCGATCGGCACGCCCGTCCCGCAGACGTCCTTGCGGTAGACGTCGCCGTACTCGTACATCGTGTTGTCCGGCCCCTTGCACGCGCGCTCCCACTCGAGCTCCGTGCAGAGCCGCTTGCCCTTGGTCGCGCAGAGCTGCTCGGCCTCGTCGCGCGAGACGTTCGTCGTCGGGATCGCGTTCGGCTCGTTCGGCCACGGGAGCAGATCGATGTAGAACGCACCCATCTCCACGGGCACGCCCGGCATCTCCTCGTCGGGGATGCGAGGGGCGCGATCGGGAGGTGTGCCCGCCCGCAGCGTGCCCGCCGGGATGAACGCCATCCCCGGCCTCGGCGCGCCGAAGCTCTCGCCGCTCGCGACCACGGACGGCCACGACGAGATCGACGCCTCCGCGCTCGGCACGGAGGACGCGCCCGCGTCACCGTCCTTGCCGCGACACCCGGCGGCGACGCACACCGAGAGGAGCGAGATCGCGAAGAGGAGCGGTGAGGAACGCCGCCGGATACTGCTCGACACGGCGGCGCCTCTACTCGTTCTTCTCGCCCGTCCCTTCGCGCAGCCCGAGCTCCTTCATCTTGAGCTGCAGGCCCTTGCGCGAGATCTTGAGGAGGCGCGCAGCGTGCGTGACGTTGTTGTTCGTCTGCTTGAGCGCTCGGCTCACGAGATCGCGCTCGAGCCGGCTCATCGCGAACTTCACGTGCTCCTTGAGGCCTCCGTCGGGTGGCAGCGATCCGAGATCGACGCCGGCCTCGAGCGGCGGAGCGCTCGAGCTCGTCGACGTCCCGCTCGGCCCGCGGAGCTCGGCGGGGAGGTCCTCGACGCGGAGCTTCTGCCCGTCGCAGAAGAGGACGGCTCGCTCCATCACGTTCTCGAGCTCGCGGATGTTGCCGGGCCACGCGTAGTTGGTGAGGAGCTGGAGCGCGTCCGGCTCGACGCCGACGACGTTCTTCTTCAGCCGCCCGTTGAACTTCTTGAGGAAGTGCTCGACGAGCAGCGGGATGTCCGAGGCGCGCTCGCGCAGCGCGGGCAGCCGGATCGAGACGACGTTCAGGCGGTAGAACAGGTCCTCGCGGAACGCGCCCTGCGCGATGAGCTTCTTCAGATCGCGGTTCGTCGCCGCGACGAGCCGGACGTCGACGCGCATGGTCTTGATGCCGCCGACACGCTCGAACTCGCTCTCCTGGAGCGCGCGCAGCAGCTTGACCTGCATCTCGACCGGGATCTCGCCGATCTCGTCCAGGAAAAGCGTCCCGCCGTTGGCGAGCTCGAAACGGCCGGGCTTGCTCGTGACCGCGCCGGTGAAGGCGCCTCGCTCGTAACCGAAGAGCTCGCTCTCGATGAGCTCCTTCGGAATCGCGGCGCAGTTCACCTTGATGAAGGGCTTGCCCTTGCGCGACGAGTGATCGTGGAGCGCCCGGGCGACGAGCTCCTTGCCGGTGCCGCTCTCACCGGTGATGAGCACCGTCGTCGGGCTGTCCGCCACGCGCTCGAGCACCGCGTAGAGCTCGGTGAGGCCGGGTGACTGGCCGATGATCCCGAAGCGGGCGCCCTCGGCCTCCTTGACGTTCTCGGCCGTGGCCTCCTCGCCGGCGAGCTCGCGCGTCTTGAGCGCCTTGGCAACGACCTGCCGCACCTCGTCCTTGTCGAAAGGCTTGGTGAGGTAGTCGAAGGCCCCGAGCTTCAGCGCCTCGACGGCCGTGTCCACCGTGCCATGGGCGGTGATCACGATGATGGGAAGCTCCGGCTGCTCGGCGAGCGCCTCGCGGAGGAGCGTCATCCCGTCGACCTTCGGCATCTTCAGGTCGGTGACGACGAGATCGATGTGGTGCTCACGGAGCAAAGAGAGGCCCTGCTCGCCGTCCTCTGCGAGCAGCACGTCGTAGCCGTCGCGCGAGAGCTGTGCCGCGAGAATTTTCCGCAGGTTCGGCTCGTCGTCGACGATCAGGACCTGCTTCTTTTCGGGAAGCATGGCGGGCCCGAGTCTATCACGAGCGGGCCGGTCGGCGTGTATGCTGCCGCCACACTGGAGATGCTTCGATGGGTCGACGCGGCGAGGCCATGGCGCGGGAGCGAGCCGTCCGGAACCGCCGGATCGAGGCCATCGCGCTCGGCGTCTTGGCCCTCCTGCCGATCGTCCCATACTTGACCTTCCTCCTCCGTACCGGCGTGCCGCGCTACGGGCTCGTCGGTGACCTCGCGCTCCTCGAGCAGGCGGCGCGCCACGTCTTCCGCGGCGAGACGCTCCTCGGACCCGTCTCGCGCTTCTCCTTCCACCAGCCGGGGCCCTTCTTCTTCTATCTGACGGCGCCCCTGCAGGCCGCGTTCGGCTCGGCAAGCACGGGCCTCTACGTCACCACGTGCCTCGTGAACGGCGCCTCGGCCGCGGCGATCGTCGCCTGCACGCGCATCTTCGCGCGTCGATCGCACGCGGTCGCCGCTCTGCTCGTCGTCCTCGCCTGGTTCGTCGCGTTCGGCAACGTGACCGCGAACCCGTGGAGCCCTCTCGTCATCGTGCTCCCCCTCTTGGCCTTCCTCGTGAACGCGGCGTTGTTCGCACGAGGGAAGAGCTTGGCCGTGTATCCGGCCGTCGTGTTCGGCACGCTCGCGGCGCAGACGCACGTCGCCGCGGTGCCGACGACCGTCACGGCCGGTCTCGTCGCGCTCGTCGCGTTCCTCGTCGGTGCGCGCCGGCGCGGCGGGCTCGAGCGCGACGAGCGGTGGCGGCTCGCCATCGCGGCGACGGTGCTGCTCATCCTCTTCGTGCCTCCCCTCGTCGAGCAGCTCCTCGCTCCGTCGGGGAACATGACGGAGCTCTACGCGTTCTTCGTCCGGCGCAGCGAGCCGACGAAGCCGCTCTCGGACGCGGCGGCGCAGTGGACGGTCGCCACGTCGTGGCTGCCGGATCGCCTCGTCGGCCGCGTGCTCCTCGGCGAGGGTCCCATTCCGCTCGTCATGCGAGCCGACCCGATGCAGGGCATCGCGTCGCCCAACGCGCGGGTCGTGACGATCGTCCACGTCGTGTCGATCGCCGTCGCCGCGATCGTCGCCGGCCGCCGGCGCGACACCGCCAGCATCGCGCTGCTCGGCATCGGCGCGATCGCCGACGCCGTCGCCGTGATTTCGCTGCGCGCCGTCGTGGGCCCCGTGCACAACTACCTCGCGTTCTGGACGACCGCCGCGAGCAGCGCGGCGTGGATCGGCGTGCTGGCGACGTTCTTCGCCGCGATCGGAGCGGCGGGCTTGAAGATGCCGCGCGTGAGCGGCGTCTTCGCCCCCGCGCTCGTGATCCTCGCCCTCGCGGTGGCGGTCACGTCCGCTTCCCTCCAACGCTTCTGGCTCGCGCGGAACGCTTTCGCCCCCTCGAGCCGACCGGACCTCCGCGCCGACCTCCGCGCGATCGAGGATGCGCTTCGCGCACGGCTCGACCGCGACAAGGCCGTCGTCACGGTGCACCGCGAAGGTGCACGGGACATCGCCGACGCGCTCGTGCTCGAGCTCGAGAAGGACGGCGTGGACGTGCGTGTGGCCGACGCCGACCACCACGCGTACGTCGGCGTGCGCACCGCGCACGGCGTGGCGAAGGCCCTGCACGTGTGGTTCGCGACGACGGCTCATCCGCTCCGGATCGCGTCCTGCCTCGAGCCGATCGCGAAGAGCGGAGACATCGCGGTCTACGGCGCGCCCGAGGCGATCGCGAGCTGCCCCGATGCGAAGTGAGGCTCGCACGAAACGAGTGAGCCTCGTCCACCGGCGTGGTAGACGGCGCCTGAGGTGGACGTCGTGAGCCAGGCTGCGCGCACACGCGACGATCGGGGGGCGGAGCCCGACATCCCGCCGGCGCGACCACCCCGCCCCGGAGCCGCCGTCTGGATCGGCATCGCCCTCAGCATCGTCGCCGGCGCGCTCCTGCTCTGGAGGGTCAGCTTCGACGATCTCCTCGCCGCGCTCCGCGCCGCGGACTTGGTTTGGCTCCTGCCTTCGCTCGTCGTCTTCTTCGTGATGTACGCGCTGCGCGCGTGGCGCTGGGCGGTGCTCCTCGGCGACGCGCGGTTCTGGCCGACGTGGCACGCCAACACGATCGGCTACTTCTTCAACGTCACGCTGCCGCTCCGGCTCGGCGAGATCGCGCGGGCTTGGGTGGTCTCGCGGAACGAGAAGATCCCGATGGCGCGAGCGCTCTCGGCCGTGCTCGTGGAGCGCCTCCTCGATCTCGCGAGCGTCGTCCTCTTGTTCGCCGCGTTCGCGGTGCGGATCCCGATGGGCCCGACCTTCACGCGGGCGGCCACCATCGGATCGATCGCGCTCGTCGTGTGCGTCGCCGGCGCCGTGCTCGTCGTGCTCGGAGGTCGCGCGGTCGAGCGCGCCCTCGCGCCCCGCCTCGCGAAGCTCGGGCCGGACCGCGCCGAAGCCATCCTCGGCCGCCTCCGGCAGGTCCGCGAGGGCCTCGCCGCGGTCGGCTCCGCGCGCCGCATGGGACAGTGCGTGCTCCTCACCGTCGCGGTGTGGAGCGTCACGATCGTGCACGCGGCCGTCTGCCTGAAGGCGTTTCTCCCCGAGACGGATCTCGTGCGCCCGGGGTTCATGGTGGTCTCCGCGAACCTCGGCGGCGCGCTCCCTTCGGCGCCGGGCGGCCTCGGGATCGTCCAGGGCTTCGCGACGAGCGCGCTCGTCATCCCGTTCGGCGTCCCGGAGAACACCGCGCTCGCGTACGTGCTCGTGTGGAGCCTCGGCCAGCAGCTCATCTTGATCCTCCTCGGATTCGTCAGCGTCGGCCGCGTCGGGCTCTCGTACCGGGAAATCCGCCGCAACATCGGGTCGACGTGAGCCGCCGCCGACCGCACGGCGGGCGTTTTCCTCGTGGACTCCGCTCTTGCGACCGGCTAGCTACGGCGTGTGCGCTCCTCCCCCCGTCGAGGAGTCTGGATCGAGGCCTTCGCGCTCGCGTTGCTCGCGACCGTCCCCCTCGTTCCGTACGCGCTCAACATCGCGCGGCAGGCGATCCCGAGGTTCTCGCTGCTCGGTGACTTCGCGGCGCTCGAGGTCGCGACGCGCTTCGTCGGCGACGGGACGATCCTCGGACCGTACTCGCGGTTCCGCTTCAGCCATCCCGGGCCGCTCTACTTCTACGTCCTCGCGCCGTTCTACCGGCTGACGGGCGGCGACAGCAGCGCGCTCTACTGGGGTGCGATCGGGATCAATTTCCTCTCCGGCGCGGCCCTCGTCATGGCGACGCGCATCTTCGCGACGCGGGCGCATGCCTTCGTCGCCGTCGGCGTGCTCCTCGCTTGGTTCTGCGCGTTCGGAAACGTCTCGTTCAACCCGTGGAACCCCGCGGTCATCACGCTCGCGCTCACGACCTACCTCGCGCTCGCCGCGTTCGTCGCCGAAGGCAAGGCGGGCGCGGCGTGGTGCGCCGTGCTCTTCGGTGCCTTCGTCGCGCAGACGCACGTCGGAGCGGCTCCGACGGTGGCCGGCGTCGGGCTCCTCGCGCTCGTCCTTCTCTTTCTCGAGACGCGTCGCATCGGGATGGCGAGCCACGCCAAGCGCGGCCTCGCCGTTGCCGGTGCGCTGATCGTCCTGACCTTCCTGCCGCCCCTGTTCGAGCAGATCACGTCGCCGCGAGGGAACATCACGCGGCTCGTCGAGTTCTTCCTCGAGCATCGCGACCACGCGAGGCCGATCACGCGCGTGCTCAAGGACTGGGCGATCGCCACCTCGTGGCTGCCCGACCGCACGTTCTCACGCACGTTCTTCGAGGACGAGCCTTGGTGGCCCGAGGTCATCGCGTGGACACCGATGGCGGAGGGGCCGATCGCGCGGACGCCGTCGCGACTGGCGGCCCTCCACGTCGTCCTCCTCGTCGCCGCGTGGGTCGTGACGCGCAAGACGCGCGACAAGACGAGCGCCCGGCTCGTCCTCGTGTCGCTCGCAGCGCACGCGTTCTCGATCCTCGCCCTCCGATCCATCGTGGGAGAGGCGATGCGCTACCTCATCTTCTGGACGACGGCCGCCTGCACCGTCGGCTGGATGGGGATCCTCGGCGCCTTCGCGAACGCGGCCGGGCGAGCGCTCCGCGGGCGCCCACTTCGGAAGTACGCCGTCGGCGCGGTCGCCATCGCGACCAGCGTCGGGCTGTCCGTGTACACGACGAGCTACCAGAACGTCTGGCTCGCGCGCTTCCCCACGCGACACCTCGAGCACGGCCCGCTGCACGAATGCTATCGGGCTCTGCGCGAGAAGCTCGAGCGCGACGGGCTCTCGCCGGTGATCCACCTCGACGGCGACTGGGGCATGTCCACCGTCCTCGTCCTCGAGCTCGCCAAGGACGGCGTCGACGTGCACGTGCCCGAGCGCGAATGTTGGATGTACGCGCGGCGCTCGTGTCCTCCCGCGGAGCGCCCGCTCCACGTCTGGGTCGGCAGCTCCGTGCATCCGATCCCGCAGGCACGCTGCCTCGAGACGTTGCACCAGTCGTACGACGTCGTCCTCATGACGTCGCCCGTCGACGTCACCGCGGACGTCACGGAGTGCCCGCCTCGCTGACCTGCGTGCGGCGCTCGAGGATGTAGATCGGGCAGCCCACGCTTCCGTGGAGCTCCACGCGACGAAAGATCGGATGCTCGAACCGAGCGATCTCCACGAGGTCGTAGCCGAGCTGCCCGACGAAGAGGCGGTCGAAGAACGTGACGCCGTCTTCGTTCGCCGCGAGCCGCTGGAGCGTCGTGGGGAGGATGCGCCCCTCGAGCGGCGTGACACGGAGTTGGATCCAACGCCACGAGTAGCACTCGCTGACGACGACGAACCGCGGTCGGCGCGCGGCGATCTCGAGGAACGGAGCCACCACCTCCTCGATCCCCGGCATCGGTCCGCGCTTCTCGATCGGAGTCGACCCGACACGGACGACGCGCGCGGCCTCGGGGAACCTCGGCAGGTGGACGTTGAGCCCGTAGGTCTCGATCGTGTCGCCGCTGCGTACCCGCTCGCGCAGCCACGCTTCTGCTCGGTATCGCGGGTCGAGCACGAGGTTGGCGTCGAGCTCGACGCATCGCCAGAGAGCCCACAGAACGAGCCCTGCGCAGGCGACGCGCGCCGCGATCCGGAGCGCACCGGACCGGATCGCGCAGGTGGCGCGCTCGAGGGCGATCCCGCCGTAGACGGAGAGGAGGATCGCCTGCGGAAGCGTGAAGCGCTGCTCGACCCGTCGCGCGGCGGCGTTGAATGCGACAGAGAACGAGACCGCGAGGAGCAGCGGCACCAGGGCGGCGACACGCCGTGGTGCGTCCGACGCGCGGAGCGCGAGGAAGAGCCCGCTCGCGTGGAGCACCGCGAACACGGCGGGATAGTGGAACCCGTACGCGAGGACGAGATCCCAGAGGAGCCGGAGAGCGCCCGCGACGTCCTTCGAATAGAACGCGAAGTCCTGGCTGGCGGAGCCGGTCAGGAACGCGACGCGCGCGCGGAACCCGGAGGGGTTGGTCACGGCGCCGTCGACGAGGGCGAGCAGGGCGATCGTCAGCGCTCCACCGATCGCCGCCTCGCGCGCGATGGCCCGGACGTTCCGGCGCGCCCATGCGTCCATGAAGGTCCACGCGCCGAGAGCCGCAGGGACGCCGAGGACGAAGATCGCGTAGGCCTGGTCCTTCGTCGCCGTCGCGAGGCCGGCGAGCAAGAGCGCCTTCCGCAGACGCCGCGCCTCCCGGCGTGCGATCGCACGGGTGACGCCGAGGGCCGCGAACGACGCCCAGAACATGTACGGGACGTCGAGGTTCGTGACGTGGGAGTAGTACGTGAACGGGACGCCCACGCCCACGACGACGGCGGTCCCGAGCTCGGTCGATCGCCTGCGCTCCTCGGGCACGAGCTCGGCGGCGAGCTTCGAGGTCGCGACGACGACCCCGAGCGACATGACCAGCGTGACGACGCGCGCGATCAGCGCCATCGCGGTCATGTACGGAGGCTGGAGGATGACGGGGATCACCTCCGCCACGGAGACCGATCCCGCTCGGAGCGCGGCGACCGCGACGACCGGCAGCGAGAGCACCGCGAGGATCGCGAGGTGCAGCGGCGGGTACGTGTAGAACTCGCCGGGCGTGTACGTCGCCACGAGCCCCGGGAGGAAGTCGCGCGGCGCGACACCGTCGACGTCCCACCCGTCCGACGACGGCATCCCCCACGAGAGACCGACGGCGTGCAGGACGGCGATGCCGAAGAGCACGATCCGGAACGAAGGCGGCAGGTCCGCCACGGCCCTCGCTGCACGCCGCCATGAGGCGAGACCGGACGCCATCAGCATCTCGAGATCGAGGGGACGCTCTTACCCATCGACGCCGCGCCGTGCAAGGCGCCCTCTCTCCCGGACGCGAATCGTCTTCACGCGAGCGCCCGGCTCTCGTCGGTGCGCCCGGCCGAGGTCACAACGACAGCTCGTAGAGCTTCGCCATGTCGTCGCGCGAGCACGGCCGCGGGTTCGAGCGATGACACGCGTCCTCGAACGCCTTGTCGGCGAGCTTCGGGATGTCGGCCTTCGTGATGCCCTCGGCGGCGAGACCGCCCGGGAGGCCGACCTTCTCACGGAGCGCGCGCAGCGCGTTCGACGCGCTGGTCGCGGTGAGGTCGAGGAGACGCCGGACGCGCTCGACGCGTTCGGGGACCGCCATGTTGTTGAAGTCGATCACGGCCGGCAGGCACAACGCGTTGGCCAGCCCGTGATGCATCTGCTTCTCGCTCGAGAGCGGGTGCGCGAGCGAGTGGCAGACGCCGAGCCCCTTCTGGAACGCGACGGCGCCCATCATCGCCGCCTTCATCATCGCCCCGCGCGCGACGAGATCGGCGCCCGCCTCGACCGCCCGCGGGAGGTGCTTGGCGACGAGCTCGATGCCCATGAGCGCGATGCCGTCCGCCATGGGATGATCGCCGGCCGCGAGGTACGCCTCGATGCAGTGCGTGAGCGCATCGAACCCCGTCGCCGCGGTCAGACGCGGGGGCATGGACACCGTGAGCTCCGGATCGAGCACGGCCGTCCTCGGCATCAGGTAGGGGCTGAAGACGACCGTCTTGCGCCCCGTCGCCTTGAGGGTCACGACGCCCGAGCGTCCGACCTCGCTTCCGGTCCCCGCCGTCGTCGGGACGGTGATGATCGGGGGGATGTTCGGTCCGATGTGAGCATCGCCGCCGATCGCGTCGTCGTAGTCGGCGAGCGGGCGTTCGTGCGTCGTCTTCAGCGCCACGAGCTTCCCGACGTCGAGGGGGGAGCCGCCGCCCACCGCGACGACCACGTCCGCCTGGTGCGCGCGGAACGCCGCCACCCCGTTCGTCACGTTCTCCTCGACCGGGTTCGGGTCGACCTTGTCGAAGATCGAGACCGCGATCCCTCCGGCCTCGAGCACCCTGCGGACACGCTCGGCGATCTCGGCCTTCACGACGCCGCGATCGCACACGACGAGCGCTCGCCTTCCACCCGCCGCACGGACATGCTCGGCGAGCGTCGAGACCGCGCCGTTTCCGAAGACGATCTTCGTGGGAAAGGTCCAGATGGCGGGCGACATGACGCTCGGAGCGTAGATCGAGCCCGTCGACCTGACTAGGCTCGCCGCCCCGCGAAAAAGCCGAGCGCGACCGCGATCCTCCGAGCCCGCGGAGCTATTCTCTCCGAGGCTCGAGCCACGAGGCCCGAAGCACGAAGTCTGCTAAGCTCGTCGACAAACATGCCCTCCCCAGCAGGTGTCATCCGGCTCGCGGCGACGGTCGGAAGCGTGCTCGTCGCGTCTGGTGTCGTGCTTCTCGCGGCGTGCGGTTCCGACGACCCGGACAACGGGTCGACGTTCGACGGCGGCTCATCGACGAACGGCTCCTCGAGCTTCGGGGGAAGCTCCGGCAGCGCGGGACGCCCCGACACGGGGACCGAGACCTGCGTCGCGCAAGAGGCCGAAGCCATCACGGCCAAGCGACCGCTCGACATCATCTTCGTCATCGACAACTCGGAGTCGATGGGCGAGGAGATCGAGGAGGTCGAGAACCAGATCAACACGAACTTCGTCAACATCATCGCCGCGAGCCAGACGGACTACCGGGTCGTGATGATCAGCTCGCACGGTGTCCACGAGACGACGCCGGGCGACGGCGGGATCGCGCATCAGCGCATCTGCGTGAGGGCGCCGTTGAGCGGGACGACCTGCGATCCCGTCCCGCCCAAGCCGGTCGAGACCGCGCAGTTCCTCCACTACGACATCATGGTCGAGAGCACGGATGCGTGGTGCAAGGTCCTCAACACCTTCAACGGGCCGGCCGACGCGAACGGCTCGCACCCGCAGGGCTGGGCTCCGTTCCTCCGTCCGAACGCCTTCAAGGTGTTCGCGGTGATCACGGACGATCGCGTCGCGGCGAGCTGCGCGAGCTTCAACTTCGACGACAAGACGATCGACCCGATCTCCGGGGCGACGGCGGCGAACAACTTCGAGACGGCGCTCTTCTCGCTCTCGCCGCAGTTCGGCACGCCCGGACACCGCAACTACGTCTGGCACAGCATCGTCGCGCTCGCTCCGTTCGACCCGTCCGACCCGACGAAGCCGCACCCGCCGGACGCCCCCGTCGTCGCCGAGAAGTGCTCGCCGACCGCGCCCGCTCCAGGCGTCGGGCACCAGGCGCTGAGCAGGCTGACCGGAGGCCTGCGGTATCCGACCTGCGGCCTCGACTTCACGACGATCTTCAAGGCGATGGCGGAGGACGCCATCGAGCGCACCGTCATCGCGTGCGATTACGCCATGCCCAAGGACCCCAGCGGCTCCAGGATCGATCCGAGCACCGCGGTCGTCCGCTACACGTCCGGGAACGTCGTCACCGACCTCCAGCAGGTCCCGGACGCAGCGTCGTGCGGTCCGAACAAGTTCTACATCGAAGGGGACCGCATCAAGCTGTGCAGCCACGCCTGCGACGTGATCCAGGCGGATCCCGCGGCCGACGTGAAGATCCTCTTCGGCTGCCTTCCGAAGCCAGCGAAGTAGCTCGCGTCGTCCCGCGCCGCCGGCGGTCGAGCGGCGCGCACGCGCGCGCCGCCCGCACGATCAGATCGCCTCGAAGTAGCGCCTGAGCTCCCAGTCCGTCACCGCGCGCTCGAACTGGCGCACCTCCCAGTCGCGCGTGCGCACGTAGTGATCGACGAAGGCCTCGCCGAGGATCTTGCGGGCGCGCTCGCTCGACGCGAGACGCTGGGTGGCCTCCTTCAGCGTGCGCGGCAGCGCGGGCAGCTCCTCGTTCAGGGATGCGTCACCACCGGCGGGCGGGGGCGCCTCGATCCGCTCCTCGATCCCCCAGAGACCCGCCGCGAGACACGTCGCCATCGCGACGTACGGATTGATGTCGGAGGCGGTCTGGCGATACTCGACGCGCGTCGAGGACGGCGAGCCCGGGATGGCGCGGATCGCGCACGTCCGATTCTCGATGCCCCAGGACGCCGTGAGCGGTGCCCAGACGCCGGGGACGTAGCGCTTGTACGAGTTGATCGTCGGCGAGTAGAGCGCCGTGAGCTCCGGCATGAGCTCCACCTGTCCACCGATGTAGTGCCGAGCCTCGGCCGACAGCTTGTGCTCTCCCTTCTCGTCGAAGAAGACGTTGCGCGCCGGCGCCCCGGGCTGCGCGACGGTCCAGAGCGACTGATGGAGATGGCCGCTCGAGCCGGGCAGGTCCTGGTTCCACTTCGCCATGAACGTGACGGACAGGCCGTGGCGCGCGGCGAGGCTCTTCATCTGCGTCTTGAAGAGCGCCGCCTTGTCGGCCGCACGGAGCACGTCGTCGTAGCGGATCGCGACCTCGTAGACGCCCGGTCCGGTCTCGGTGTGGAGGCCCTCGATCGCGACGTCGAAGGCGCTCATCTCGTCCATCACGGCATGGCAGAAGGCGCGGTTCTGCTCTTCGCGAACCCACGAGTAGCCGAACATGCCCGGCGAGATGGGCGCGAGCCGCTTGAAGTCCTTGTCGTGGAGCGACTCGGGGCTCTCCTTGAAGACCCAGAACTCGAACTCCGCGCCGAACCTCGCCTCGTAGCCCCGCTCGCGCGCACGAGCGATGACGCGCTTCAGGAGCGAGCGCGGACACGCGGGATGTCCACTGCCGTCTTCGTTCACGAAGTCGACGAGGAACGCGGCCGTGTCGGGCTCCGCGGGCAGGACGCGGAACGTGTCCGTGTCGATCACGGCGTGGCAGTCCGGGTAGCCGGAGTGCCACCCCGTCACCTTCACGTTGTCGTACAGGACGTCGGCGATGTCCCAGCCGAAGATGACGTCGCAGAAGCCGAAGCCGGACTCCACGACGCTCCAGAACTTCTCGAGCGAGACGTACTTTCCGCGGAGCACCCCGTCGAGGTCGAACCCCCCGACCTTGACCTTCTTGATGTTCCGCTCCCGAAAGCGCTCCTTCAGCGTCGCGACATCCATGACGCAGAAAGCTACAGCCTGAGACCCAAGGCGTCACCCGTCACGCGTGTCCACGACGAGCGCGGAGAACGAAGCCGCAGCGGAGGGAACACATGACGCGTCAGTCCATCCCGGGCGGGCCAGCGCTGGGCATCGCTCTGCTGTCGCTGTCCTTCGGGCCATCGGTCGGAGCGGCGTGCGCTCCGCGGACGGTGAGCTCCGCGCTCACCCGCCGTCCCGTCGAGGTCACGGTCGAGCCTCCGTCGTCCGCGGACGCCTCCACGGCCGACCCGAGAACGAGCCTCGACGAAGAGCCGTGCGTCGCCTCCGACGGCGAGGCGGCTCCGACGGCACTTCCCCTCTCCTGGACGGAGGTGTACGGCCCCGCTCTGCCGTTCGCGACGGCGCTCCAGGTCGCGCGAGACTCGAAGCGTGCGTTCCAGTCGCTCGCGCTCTCCGTGATGATGGCCTCGGACGGGGGCGTTCCGACCGCGAAGCAGTTCGAGCGCGTCCATGCGCTGCTCGACCTCACGAGCCGCCGCTTCGCGACCGCGTACCACGCGCCCGACGCGAGCGAGGGCGATCGACTGACGATGCTCGAAGAGGGTGCGCAGCTCCTCCTGTCATGGTCGAGGCTGCTCGACGATGCCGGCCTCGCACGCGCGCCGGCCGCCTACCGGAGCGACTCGACGGTCGCCCTCACGTTCGAGGACGTCGCCGACGGCCCCGCGAAGCGATGGCGCGAGGAAGGTCTCGCGCTCCTCCGCGCCTGCGTGGAGGCCGCCCGCGCGAACGGCCTCGACCTCCCCGCCGGCCGCGAGTGCGCAGCCATGCTGCAGCGCTACGCGCTCGAGACGACGCGGAAGCGAGCGCTGCGCGACTCGGGCGCGACGACCTGCATGTGCGACCCCGGCGATCCGCTCTGTAGCGCCGCGATGGGAGGGTGGTGCAGGCCAGAATGAGAGGCAGCGACACGCGAGCTGGAAGGGCGACTTGGTAGAGTAGTCACGCTCGCGTCACGCTGTACGATGTCTCCGTGGACGCGCAGCCACTCCTGAGACGAATCGCGCGCGCTCTCGAGAATGCGAAGCTCGACGCGGTCCTCATCGGCAACGCCGCCGCAGCGCTGCACGGAGCCCCCGTGACGACGCTCGACTTCGACTTCTTCTTTCGCGACACCCCCGCCAATCGGAGAAAGCTCGTCATCTTCGCGCGTGAGCTCGGCGCGATCGTGCTGCGCCCCTACTACCCTGCCAGCTCGTTGTTCCGCGTGACGGACGACGATCTGACGCTACAGGCCGACTTCATGGGCGCCATTCATGGGCTCCGCTCCTTCGAGGGCGTCAGGCGAAGGGCTTCCAAGGTCGAGATCGACGGTCACGCCTTGCACGTCGCGTCGCTCGAGGACATCGTGAAGAGCAAGAAGGCTGCGAACCGTCCCAAAGACCGCGCGGTGCTCCCCATCCTCGAGGCGACGCTCGATGCAAAGCGACGCGAAGAAGAAGCAGCGAAGACGCGCTCGTGAAGCCGAGCTGGAAGCGCTCAGGCGAGCGACCGATCACGAGCTCGAAGAGCTCATCGCCCGCCTGCGGGCGCGACCGATGCACGAGCGGACGCATTTCCTTCGACGACGACTCCCGGGGGGTGGATCGGCGCTCTGAGTCCCCGCCGGTCATGGCGCGAGATCCCGGACGTCGATCGGTCCCTTGGTGGTGAGGATGCGACGCACGAGCGTCGAGCCGATCGGATCGTCCGGCGCGAACGCGCGGAGGTCGTCGAGGGCGCGCGAGAGCACCTCGCGCTCGCCCGTCGCCGCGATCCCGACGGCGCGTGCGCGGAGGAGCGTGGCCGTCGCCGCGGCGAGCTCCGCGTCCTTCTTCACGACCGTCGCGCGCACGAGGCGGTCTTTCGAGGCCGCGAACGCCTCGAGCGCCTTCTTCCGATCGCTCGCCCCGCGCGGCTCGGGCTCGAAGCGCGCGGTCAGCCCGACCGGCACGAGATGCCGTGCGAGCCTGCGGTCCCATTTCGGATCGAACGTGGCGAGCACCGGTCGCTGCGACGAGAGCTGCGCGAGCGACAGCTCCTCCGGCGCGATTCCGAGCGCGATGTCGCGATAGAGCGGCGCGAGCTTCGGCTCGGAGAGGAGCGCACGCTGACCCGCGCGCCCCTGGACGTCGAACGACGGGACGACGACGAGGTCGCCCCTGAGCTCCCCGGCCGCACGGGCGCTCACGAGCCTTCGCATCGTGCCGCGATCGGCGACGAGCAGCACCGACGCGGGCGGGGCCGCTCCCCAGGCGACGTCGTTCCAGATCGAAGCCGCGCGAGCGACCCGCGCGTCGCGACGCGTGACGGTCTCGTCGATGGCCTTCACCGGCAGCACGAGCTCGAGCACCACGAGCAGCGCCGCGCTGGCCTCCGCGAACGGGACGCGCGCCCGCGCGACCGCGAGGACGATCACGGCGAGCGTGGTCGCGCCGAGGACGTGGGCGCAGGCGATGCCGGCGAGGACGGGCGCCGCGAAGCGGCTCGGGCCCGCCGGGACCTGGAGGACGACGGCGAGCGCCCCCACGCCGGTGACGAGCGCGAGACCGAGCGCGAGCTGTCTCGCTCGGCCGACCGCGAGCGACAGCGCGGCGCCGACGCCGCACACGACGAGGAGGACGGAGCCGATCTCGGCGCTCGCGAACGCCCCGATCGACACGGGGTGCAGGGCGCGCTCGATCGGGGCCAACGGGGGAACGTGGAGCGCGAGCTCCGGCTCGCGGCGGGAGAGACCGACGCCGAGGAGCAACGGCGCCAGGCCGAGCGCGAACGCGCACGTGACCTGCACCGCACGCGATCGATCGAACGCATGCGCTCGTCGCGAGGCGGAAAAGAGCGCCGGCGCGCATGCGGCCAGCGCGGCGGCGAAGACGAGCGGCTCGTATGCGAGCGCGGACCCCAGCACCAGCGCGAGCAGCGCCGCGGACGGGCCTTTACCGTCACCCGCCGCAGCGAAGGCCCGCGCACCGAGGCGCGCGGCGACGAGCACGAGCAATGCACCCGTGACGGCGCCGCCGGGCGCGCATGCCTCGGTCTGCCAGGCCGGCGAGAGGAGCGCCGTGAGCACGGCGACGGCGGCGACCGCGGCCACGAGGCGCGGCGACACGGGCTGGCGGCTGCGGATCCGCATGCGCTCGAGCGCCGCCGGGACCGCCTCCGCGACGATCTCGTGGGCGAGATCGAAGAGGAGGGCGCCCGCGAGCGCCGTGACGAATGCGCTCGCGAGCCCCGCGCGCAGCGCCCGCGTGCCCACCGGAACGAGCAGCCACGGCGCGGCGACGAGCAGATCGAGCGCCCGGAACGCGCCCGTGAAGCCTGCGCCGATGGTACGTACGACCCCGTCGTCATGGACCGCCGCCGCGGTGGAGCTCGCTCCCGCCGCAGCGAGCGCGCCCGGGACGAGGGCGCTCACGAGCATCGCGACCGGCCGGACGCGCGCCCGATCCCGCGCATCGGCGGTTCGGAACCTGCTTCGGTCCTGGTCGCTATTCATCGGAGAGCCCACTTGGTCTAGCCTTTGCGGCCCCCCATTTCCCAGTTTCAGGAGCCCCACGGACTTCGGGCCCCCACAGGAGAATCGCCTTGGCACGCTTCATCGACGAGCTGAAACGCACCCATCGTTGCGGCGACCTGCGCGCGAGCGACGAGGGCAAAGAGGTCGTCCTCTTCGGCTGGGTCGCGAGCTACCGCGATCACGGAGGCTGCGTCTTCGTCGACCTGCGCGATCGCGAGGGAATCACGCAGATCGTCTTCGACCCGAATCTCTCGGGGCACGGCGATCTCCCGAAGGCAGCGTACGAGCTCGCCCAGACCGTCCGCTCGGAGTGGGTGATCGGCGTCCGCGGGACGGTGAAGAGCCGCGGGGCGATGAAGAACCCGAAGCTCGCGACCGGCGACATCGAGGTCCACGCGATCGAGATGGTCGTCTTCAACAAGGCGGACACGCCGCCGTTCGAGATCGCGGACGACATCGACACCGGCGAGGAGAAGCGGCTCCAGTACCGGTACCTCGACCTCCGGCGCGCGCCGCTCCAGCGGACGCTGCGCACTCGGCACCGGATCAACCAGGTCGTGCGGCGCTACTTCGACGCGGAGGGCTTCCTCGAGCTCGAGACGCCCGTGATGGTCAAGTACACGCCCGGCGGCGCGCGCAACTTCCTCGTCCCGAGCCGCCTCAACGCGGGGAAGTTCTATGCGCTCGCGGAGAGCCCGCAGCTCTTCAAGCAGCTCTACATGTGCGCGGGCTTCGACCGCTACTTCCAGATCGTGAAGTGCTTCCGCGACGAGGCGCTCCGCCTCGACCGGCAGCCCGAGTTCACGCAGATCGACGTCGAGATGTCGTTCGTGAACCAGGACGACGTCTTCTCGGTGATCGAGGGCCTGATCTTCGCGGTGTGGAAGGAGGTCCTCGGCATCGACCTGAAGGAGAAGTACCCGAGCGGCCGCTTCCCGCAGATGCCGTACGAGGAGTCGATGAGCAAGTACGGCAACGACAAGCCGGACCTGCGCTTCGGCCTGGAGCACACCGACCTCACGGCCGTCATCGTCGACCACAACGGGGGCGGCGTCCCGTTCTGGAAGGACATCGCCGACAAGTTCGCGAGCGGTCAGTACCGGCGTGACCTGCCGGCCGAGATCGTCAAGGCGCTGCGCGTCCCGGCGGAGCACGCGACGAAGCTCTCGCGGACCGAGGTCGACAAGCTCGAAGACTTCGTCAAAGGCATGGGCGCGAAGGGCCTCGCGCGCGCGAAGGTCGACGCGAGCGGCAACTGGACACAGTCGCCGCTCGCCAAGAACATCACGCCCGAGCTCCGCGCCGCGATCAACGAGAAGGTCGGCGCGAAGGAGAACGACCTCATCTTCTTCCAGTTCGGAAAGGAGGCGATGGTCCAGACCGTCCTCGCGAACCTCCGCGTCCACCTCGGCAAGCGCCTCGGGCTCATCCCGGAGGTCGGCCACGGCGGGCGGTTCGAGTTCCTCTGGGTCGTGAACCCGCCGCTCTTCGAGTACGACGACGAGAAGAAGACCTGGGTGGCGGCGCACCACGCCTTCACGCGCCCGCACGACGACTGCATCGACCTCATCGACCAGGATCCGGGCAAGGTCCTCTGCTACCGCTACGACCTCGTCCTCAACGGCTTCGAGATCGGCGGCGGCTCGATCCGTCTCCACGACCCCGAGGTCCAGGCGAAGGTGTTCCGCCGGCTCGGCATCTCCGACGAGGAGGCGAAGGCGAAGTTCGGCTTCCTCCTCGACGCGCTCCGCTACGGCGCGCCCCCGCACGGCGGCATCGCGATCGGCATGGACCGCCTCGCGATGCTGGTCTCGGGCGCCGAGAGCCTGCGCGACGTCATCCCGTTCCCGAAGACCCAGAAGGGTCAGGACTTGATGACCGACGCGCCGAGCAAGGTCGATCCCGAGCAGCTCCGCGAGCTCCACATCCGGGTCGTCGAGCCGGCCACGTGACCCGAGGCGGCGCGCAGCGCCTCGGGTCCGCCTCGAGGTGCTCGCGCCGTCACTCCAGCTTTCTGAGGACGGCCTCGTCGACGTACACGCAGATGACGTTGCCGACCTTCGCCGGGTTGCCGTACTGCTGGAGGCGGAACTCGAAGAGCACCGAGTCCCCGTCGGCTTGCGCGGTGTTCAGCGCCGTGATCCGGGTCCACTCGGTATCGGAAGGCACCGGAGGCCCCTCCGTCTCTCTTTGCGAGGAGGTGCCGTCCAGGTCGATGTAAAGCGACGTCTTTCTGAGGCCGGCGGCCGACAGCTCGTCCGATGGCTTCGCGGCGCGGATCCAGATCTCCGCGGCGTACTTCTCACCCGCCTTCACGGGGACGTCGACCTCCTGCTCCAAGAACGCCTCCCAGTTCGTGTCCATGCAGAACCGACACGAGCCGGTACCGCTGCGCGCGACCGAAGCCTCGGTGGTGAAGCCGAAGTAGGGCTTCCAGCCGGCGCACCCGAACTCGAAGTCCCCGTTCGTCAGCAGATTGCCCACGGCAGGATCGGGCTCGGCGTCCGCAGCGCCGTCCGATTCACCTCCGGGCGAGCCCGCATCCACGACGACCGAGCTCCCGGCCTCCGATTCGACGCCGACACCCGCCTCGTCCTGTGGCGAGCCACCGCCGCTGAATCCATCCAACCCACCGAGGCTGCAGCCTCCGAAGAGACCGAGCCCGACGAGCACGATCGAGATGCCGGCCAAGGCAGACGCGACGCGTGACATGCTCCCCGTCTTCACAGGTTAGCGTCGAAGGTTGGTGGCCGTCGAACGCGACGTGAAGCGTCGTCGACGCCTGCCACCTGGAGCTGGCGTTCGGCTGCTAGAATCCGCGCAGAGATGGGGCTCTCCGTCATTCGCGCCGGTTGTGCGTCGCTGCCATTGCTCGTTTCGCTCGTCGCGCTCGGTTGCGACGGGCCCTTTTCTGCGAGCCGGGTTTCCGCGAACGATTCGCCACCCGTACCCACGGGCGATGCATCGATCGATCGCCAGCCCACCGAAGAGCCGACCGATGCGTCGACAGACGGCGGCGGCGGCTGCACCCCTTCTGCAGGCGTCGCGTGCCAGGATGCGACCACGCTCGTTCGGTGCCGCGAGGACGGCACCGCCACCGAAACCGTCGCGTGCGCACGAGGCTGCAACGAAAGCCCCACGCCCCACTGCGCGATGGTGGTCCCGACGGGGATCGCGCCCGCGAGCGATTTTTCGACGCCGGACCTGGCGGAGCTCGTTCTCGACGTCGGCAACGTCGTCCACTCGGACACGGGCGAGATCGAGGGCCTGCGCCCGCCCAACCCGAACCCGCGCGCCTTCTTCGTACACGAGGGGATCGGCTTCCACGTCGTCACGGCGGACGATCACTCCGTCGGCGTCTTCGTCGTCGATCGGCTGACCGTGAAAGGCACGATGAACGGTCCGCGAGCGACCCCGGTGAGGGTCGTCGGGACGCACTCGGTGGTCTTCCTCGCAAAAGGCGACGTCGAGATCGGCGTGCTCAACGTGGCGGCCGACTGCACGACCAACACGCCCGGACCGGGAGGCTTCGCGGGCGGCACCCCGACGGCATTGGGGGGCGGAGGCCCTGGCGGCGGCGCCGGCGGCTCAATGACCACGGTCTCGGGCGGTGGGGGCGCGGTGATCACGCTCTTCAGCGGCGCCGGCGGCGGGGGTCACGGCGGTCGCGGCGGAGCGGGCGCGATCTCGAACGCCGGGGGCGCGAGCGGCGGAGTGGGTGGCGCCGGCGATACCGACACGGCGCTCGTGAAGCTGATCGGCGGCTCGGGCGGCGGCGCCACGCCGGGCGCCGGCTCCCACGGAGGCGCCGGCGGCGGCGCGGTTCAGATCGTGTCTCAAACCAGCATCCTCGTCCAACACGGCATCGCGGCCGGCGGTTGCGGTGGCAGGTCGACCGGCAACGGCGCCGGAGGCGGCGGCGCAGGAGGTGCGATCCTCCTCGAGGCACCGACGGTGACGGTCGCCGAAGGTGGCTTCCTCCTCGCCGGCGGCGGCGGAGGCGCAGGCGGCTCGGTCGACGGCAAGGGTAACGACGCCGCCTCGGACCACGAGGTCGCCTTGGTCGGACGCGGCGGCCTCTGCGGGAGCAAACGCTGCGGCGGCGACGGCGCGCACCTCGCGAGCACCGCAGGCGGAAACGGCACCGTCGATGGTCAGCAGGTGGGCGCCGGCGGCGGGGGCGTCGGCCGCATTCGCATCAACACGCTCACGGGCTCTGCGAATCTCAGCACCGAGGGCACGCTCTACGTACCGTCGATCTCGTCCTCGGAGGTCTTCTCGCAAGGCCTCGTCGCGATCGAGTGAGCTCGTACCGACGGGCTCGCATCAAGCCCGCGACAACGCCAACGTGACCGCCTCGGTCTTCGAACAGACGTGGAGCTTCCGATACATGCTCCGCACGTGATGCCGGACCGTGTTCACGCTGAGCGACAAGAGTCGCGCGACGTCCTCGTACGTCGCGCCCTTCGCGAAGAGCTCGATGATCTCGCGCTCCCGATCGGTGAGCGTCGCCACGTCCGGCACGGAAGTCGGCTCGGGCTTCCGCTTCGGAGGCGTCCGCACGCGGAGGTCGTCGAGAAGGCGTCTCGCGATCGCCGGCGAAATCGGTGCGCCCCCATCCATGAGGGCGGCGAGCGCCTCGACCACGCGCCCCGCGGAGGCGTCGCCCTTGAGGAGGTAGCCGCCCGCTCCGGCGGCGAGCGCGCGGTACACGCGCTCGTCGTCGTCCCAGATCGTGAGCACGAGGACGCTCATCCCGAGCTCGACGGCCAACGGTATGAGCGGGAGCGAGCTGCCGTCACGTAGCTCGAGATCGAAGATGCCGACGACGGCCTTCCTCGCCTCGATCTCCCGGCGCGCCGCCGCGACGTCGGCCGCCTCGCCCACGACCGCGAACCGATCGCTCGCCACAATCTGCTGGACGACGCCGCGACGGACGATCGGATCGTCCTCGAGCACAAGGACCGTGTCGGGCACGATTCGCTCATGGTAGCCGCATCGCATGCGCGCCGGAATCGGCGACGTCGTTCACGGTCGCGCTCGAGCTCTGCCGAAACGGCCCTCGCCGTCGCGTAGAGCGCCGTTGCGGCGACCGCCACGGCAGGGTGCACGCTCCGCTTGACGCGCGGCGATCGTCGGACGAGAGGGAGCCCGATGAGACGCGGGCTCTTCGCGCTGAGCCTCGTACCACTCGCGACGATCGCGTTCGTGGACGCGTGCGGAGATCCGTCTCACGTCTTCGAAGGCCGCTTCTTCGTCGAGGACCGCGGGTGTCTGGGTACCAGCGCGAGCGTCGACGTCGTCGAGGGAGAGCCGCCCGGTCGATGCCCGCCCGTGTGCCTGGCCCAACCCCTCGCCGACGGCGGACGCTCTCTGTACGTCTCGACGATGTGTGCGCCTTACCCGTTCTCGTTCGATGCGTCGGGAACCGACCCGACGTGCCCGGCGGCGCTCGCCGCGCTCGAACGCAACGACACGTGCCTCGTCGACGGCGGCTCCACCAACCCGCTCCCGCCGCCCGACGACGCGGGCGACGGCGACGAGTGAGGCTGGGATCGCGATTCGATCCCCGACGCTTCAGCGACGCAGCAAGGCGCGAAGCGCCGCGAGCGGATCGAAGCCCAGCGTGCTCGAGACGTCACGATCGCCCGCGAACTCGCCGAGCCGCCTCCGCGCCTCCGCCATGAACGGCTCGAGGCGACGCAGCGTGTCGCTCCGGCCGGCGATCGTACGGAAGCTCTCGAACGCGAAGCGCGCTCCGTCGGCGCCGAGGGCGAGCCGGATCCCGACGGGCATCGGCGAGAGCACGACGTCTCGCACGAGCGCCGCACGCCCCCACGCTCCAGGCCGCGGGTCGACCTGGAGCTCGCGGAAGCGATCGACCTCGGCGAAGCACCCCATCGCCAGCGGGGCGTACTGCTCCTCCACCGCGCGCACGACGTGGCGGTAGTCGCGCCGCCAGTCGCCGGAGATGACGCCCATTCGAAGGCGGATGTCCTCCGGACCGGCGAGGACGTCGAACGCGACGCCGCGCCGGCGCGCGACCGCGGCCGTCCAGAGCTCTCCGTTCCGAAACAGGCCGAGCACCATCGCGTGACCGTCGGGGCAGATCGCGTCGAGCGCGCGATGGACCATCGCCTGGGTCGGCGGAGGCACGCCCTGGAGGCGCGTCGGCCATCGCGCGATCGCGCCCTCCGCGATCATCTCCCGCACGATGTTCACCAGCAGGAGCGACTGCGCCGTCAGGTCGTGCGACCGGTCGAGGCGCGCGCCGAACCGCTCCATGACCTCCTCGAGCGCACCGGTCCGTGCCGAGAGCGCCCAGCTCGCGTGATGCTTCTCGGCGAGCTCGGACAGCGGAACGGGCCAGGGAATGCGCGGGTCGAGGCGTCCCGTTCGCGTATGGAGGAGCTTGCGAAGCCGTCCGTCTTCGTGGATCGCGATGACGCCGCCGCGCGGGCGCGTCGGCTCGCGATCCGGCGTGGCCCGCGGCTTCCATAAGTGCAGAAAGCGCGTCCACGTCTCGGTCGTCCAACCTTCGAAGCGCACGTCAGGCGTGAGCACGCTCCCTACGCTAGCGCGCCCGAAGCGTCGCTGCTCTTGCATTCGACGCGGACGAGGGCTGATCTGAACATGTGGAGAGCTCCGGTACCGGATCGGTCATCGAGCCCTTGCTCGCTCTCGAGAAGAGCGGCGCGACGGGGGTGCTCGAGCTGACCGCCCACGGCGTGACCACGCGCGTCTACTTCCGAGCGGGCGAGATCGTCTTCGCCGACGGAGGGACGCTCGGTGAGACGCTCGGTCGCGTCCTCATCCGGAGCGGCCGACTCACGGAGGAGCACGTCGCGGCCGTGATCCGCCGGATGACGGACGCCCTCGTGGACGGTCAGCGTGTCCGCTTCGGAGAGGTCCTCGTCGAGTACGGCTTCATGACGGCCGACGAGCTGGAGCTCGCCCTGACGCAGCAGGTGAAGGAGAAGATCGCGGGCTGCATCCATCGCGGCACGAGCGCGTGGAGGTTCGCGAAGAACGATCCTCGCGTCGACGAGGTCGGCTCGTACGTCGTGCGCACCCGCCCGTTGCTGGTCGAGGCCGCGGCTCGTTTGCCGGAGCGACGGCTCGAGACCGTGCTCGCGCTGGGCGAGAACCGGTACCCGGAGATCGTCGCGCCCGAGGACGTGATCGCCGAGGAGTTCGAGCTGTCGAAGGACGAAGCCGCCGTGCTCCGCGACCTCGACGGCACCTCGTCACTGCACTTCATCTTCTCGAAGTCGGCCTCGATGGACGTCATGCCGCTCGTCGGGGCCTTGGTCCTCGGCGGCGGCGTCGAGCTGCGCACGACGCCGACGGGCGCGCGCCAGAGCAGCCGCGCGGTCCCTCCCGGCTTCCGCACGTCTCGAAGCGCGCGCGCAGACCAGACGGAGATCACCGTGCGCGCGCCCGTTCAGGCGATCGCCGAGGCGAGCCGGATGGGACGCGAGCCGACGCACTCGTCGCCCACGCTCGCCGTCGCCCAACCCGTCGCCCCGCCGCGTCGTCCGACGCGAGAGCGTCTGGGGCCCGCGGACGACGACGCCCTCGAGCGCGCGCGCAAGGCCTTCGAGCGCCTCAAGAGCGAGCTCGACAGCCGCAAGGCGGGTAGGCGCAAGCGATGGCCCGATCCTCGAAACGACGAGGAGCGCCGCCTGATGGCGGAGTCGGCGTTCCACCAAGGACGCCTCCACCTCCGCGCGGAGGAGGCGGAGCGCGCGCTGCCGGGGCTTCATCGCGCGGTCGAGCTCTGCCCGGAGGTGCGCGAGTACGAGCTGTACGTCAAGTGGGCGCAGATGCTCGTCAACGACTGGTTCAAGGTCGACGAGCGAAGGCGCGAGCTCCAGACGCTCGCGGCGGCGGTCGTCCGCGAGAACCGCGACTGCGAGCTCGGCCTCTCCATCCTCGGGCACTGCGCGATGCACGACGGCAAGGACGAGGCGGCGCTCCGCTTCTTCCGTCGCGCCGCGGAGCTCGATCCGAAGCTCGTCGACGCTTCGCGGCTCGCGCAGCTCCTCGCAGCCCGCGCGGGCAACAAGCCGAGGAGGCCGTCCTCGAAGATCGATCTCGCCGCGCGCCGAAACGAGCGCGGCGGGCTCGACACGCCGCTCGACGAGCTCGTGCCGCTGCTGTACCTGCCGCCCGACCCGGCGTCGAAGAGCCCGCGCGACACGACGGGGGGACGCAAGACGTCGACGACCGGCCTGACGGCGGCGACGCCGTACGGCGGGCTGCGGGTGGAGCCCCGGGTCGGGTCGACGCCCGACGAGACGTGGGAGGGCGCGCCCGCTCCGCCGGCCATCCCGACTCCCGACGGCGAGGTCACCGCGGCCGTGCCCAAGCCGCCGCCGTTGCCTCCCGCGGCGCCGTGCCCGGCGGAGCCCGCACCACCGATGGTGACGGCAGCCCTGCCTCGAGCGCCGTCGGCCCCGATGCCGCCGCCCGCGTCCGGTCCGCACGAGCCGCCGCCCGCGCCCGGCGTCCCCGCGCCCGGCGTCCCCGCGCCTGCGGTGCCCGCGCCCGCGGTCCATGGGCCGCCGTCGTGGCAACCGCCTGCGGGCCCGCCGGTCGTCCCCGGCGCCTTCGGCACCGAGGTCCCGCCCGCCGCGCCCGCGTTCGCGATGGCGATGGGAAGCGACGAGGCCCTCCGGCCGCGGCGCAGGCGCGTCATCGCCATCGTAGGCGCCTGGGTCGTGTCGCTCGCCGCGACGGCCGCGATCTTCTACTTCCTCGGCTCGCGCGACGAAGAGTCGAGCGACGACGGCGCGGCGAGCACGCTCTCGACGGCGACCGCGAGCTCCGCGGAGGCCCCGGTTCCGTCGGAGACGACCTCGGCAGAGCCGCCGCCGCCGCCGACCGAAGCGCCGCCGGCGACGGCGAGCGCGCCACCCGCGAGCGCGAGCGTGGCGTCGGCTCCGTCGCAGGCCGCGAGCGGCAAGCCTCCGACGACGGGCATCCTGAAGACGAAGGCCTGGGGCCGCCGGGTCTACATCGACGGGCGCATCGTCGGCGAGGGCGGTCGCCCGCTGACGGTCCCGTGCGGAACGCGCCGCGTGAAGATCGGGAGCACCGGCAAGACGCGGGTGATGAACATCCCGTGCGGCGGCACCCTCCAAGTCGATTGACCGAGGAAACCGATGCCCGTCACGGTCGAGACGCTCTTCCGCGATGTCTTCTTCCCGCTCTATCCGGAAGACGCGAAGAGCGACCTCGCCCGTGCGCGCCGCGAAGACGCGAACCCGGCGAACAACCCGAGCATCCTGGCGCACCTCGACGATGCCGCGCGCATCTTCGTCGAGAAGGCGCCCGCCGTTCTCGGCGTCCCCGCGGACACGCTCGGCCTCGACTACTCCGACGCGAGCGTGCATCGATTGAGCGCTGCGCTCACCCCCGAGCGACGCGATCGGCTCCTCGCCGAAGGGCCGAAGGGCACCGCGAACAACGCGCTCTTCAACGTCGTCGTCCACGGGGCTGCCTACGTCGGCTCGTGCATCGTCCGCTCGCACGGCGGCGTGTGGTCGGTGCGGCGGCCGCTCTGGGAGAGCGTCGTGCGCCTCCGGTCGCGTGCCGGCGAGGCCGAGCTGCCCGTCTTCCACTGGTGGCTCAAATCCCTCGCCGACCCCGCGCCGGACGCACCTCGTACCGAGGAGGGCCCGGTCCACGCGACGCTCGCGGATCGGTACCGCGCGTACGTCGAGGTCCCGTGCGCGCGCCCGGAGGATCTGCCGATCCTCGCGCCGCCCGAGCGCGAGCTGCCGCGTCTGTCGAAGGTCCGGTACGACACGCTGCACAAGTACCTGCGCGCGCACCTGCCGGAGCTGCGTGATCTCGGGGAGGCGTTCCCCTCGCCCGAGCGCTTCGCCGAATACGGGTTCGAGCACCTCTCGTTCGCGCTCGTCGGCGGCGGGCGCATGCTCGTGATCGCCGGCCCGACCAAGCACGGGCTGCACGCGTTCTGGTTGACGAAGGCCGGCTTCGAGAAGGCGGCGTTCTGGCCGTGCGACCCGTTCCCGGCTCCGATCCTGCGCGTGAAAGGAGAGGGGACCGAGCAGAAGATCGAGGTCGTCCTCTCGCGTGATGGGAGTACGGCCGCGATCGAGATGCTCTGGTGGGGGCCGTGAAGCGAAGAGCGCGCTTTTGGATCCGTGACCTGCTCGTCGGCAAGACCGAGCGCCGGCTCGCCGTCGTGATCCTGGTCACGACGATGGTGCCGCTCGGCGTCGCCCTCTATCTCGGGACGCAGATGTTCCGACGCGCTGCCGCCGTCTGGTACACGCCCGAGATCGGCCGGCAGCTCGATCGCGGCGTCGACGTCTACAAGGATTACGTCAAGGCGGTCAAAGACGCCCTCAAGTACCAGACCGTGGCGATCGCCGCCGATCCGACCCTCCGCGAGGCGGCGACGAAACGGAACATCGAGACGCTCGAGGCCGAGCTCGACGTGGTCTTTCCGAGCTTCCCCGACCTCGTCACGCTGGAGGTGCAAGACGCGGAGGGGCGCGTGATCGCGCGCCGGGATCGCGGTCGCCCCGTCGACACGTCGAAGGAGCGGAGCCTCGAGGTCCGGCGCGCGCTCGCGGACGACCCCGACGCACCGATGCTGGTCGCCACGTTCGCGGTCTCGAGCAAGCGCCTCGACGAGCTCGAGAGCGCCGGTGAGGTCGTGAAGATCTATCACCAGCTCGAGGCTTCCCGCGACGAGGTCTACGAGGGCTATCTCGACGTCTTCGCGCTCCTCCTCGGCGTGACGCTGGTGCTCACCGTGCCGCTCGGCATCCTGCTCGCGCGCGGCGTCACGCGACGCATCAACCGCTTGTCCGCTGCGATCAACCTGGTCGCCGAAGGAGATCTCTCGGTGCGCGTCCCCGTGACGGGCTCCGACGAGCTCACGGATCTCGCTCGGAACTTCAACCGCATGATCGGCGAGATGGCGCAGTCGCGCGCGCGCATCGAGTTCCTCCAACGGATCGGCGCGTGGCAGGACATGGCGCAGCGCCTCGCGCACGAGATCAAGAACCCGCTCACGCCGATCCAGCTCGCCGTCCAGGAGTGCCACCGCAAGTACACCGGCGACGACCCGAACTACCGCGCGCTGCTCGACACCACGCTCGAGATCGTCGAGGAGGAGGTCGGGACGCTGCGCCGTCTCGTCGGCAACTTCTCCAACTTCGCGCGCCTTCCGCAGGCGGAGCTGAAGGAGGCGGACCTCGCGAGCTTCCTGCGCGACTGCGAGAACCAGCTCGGCCACCTCGAGGACCCTTCGCTCGGCGAAGGGACGGCGGACGCCGAGCCCATCGTGGCGCAGAACGTCGAGATCAAGTGGGAGGTCCCGGACGAGCCGCTGATGGCCGCGTTCGATCGGCAGATGCTCCGGCGCGTCCTCGTGAACCTCGTCCGGAACGCCGTGCAAGCGATCCGCGATCACCACGCCCTCGGCTCGCGGCCGGCCGATGCGTCGGCCGGCGAGGTGATCGGCCGCGTGATCGTGAGCGCGAGCCGCGAAGGCGACGGCGCCCGCATCGAAGTCGAGGACGACGGGCCGGGGATCGCCGCCTCGATGCGCGCGCGCATCTTCGATCCCTACTTCACGACGAAGGCCGACGGCACCGGCCTCGGCCTCGCGATCGTGAAGAAGATCGTGGTCGAGCACGGCGGCGAGATCGAAGCTCGGAAGAGCACGCGCCTCGGCGGGGCACGCTTCGTCATCCACCTCCCCGGCACGAAGATCCTCTCGATCGCGAAGGCGGCCAGCGAGGCCCGCGAGCACGCCAAGAAGCAAGGGGTCGAGACCGGGGCCGACGCGTGACCGTCGGCCGGCAGGACGCCGCGCCCCTCGCCTCCCCGCTTCGGTCGTGGCGCCTCGGGACGCCGCTTGCTATGTGGAGGGCGACCATGGCCGAAGACAGCGGGACCACGGTGGCCTCGGCCGACGAGAAGGCGTCGGGAACGAGCTCGACCGCGGCGAGCGCGACGGAGAGCCGCTCGAAGGGCATCCGCGCGGCGCTCGTCGTCGCGGCGCTCGCGGCCGGCTTCGCGCTGGTCCCGCGGGCGACGCGGGGCTGCGAGGGCTCGCTCCGTACGCAGGAGGACGCGCCCGACTTCGAGGCGCGCATCCTGGCGAACGCCGAGAACCTCGGCCCCCTGACGGGAATCGACGGCGGCGGCACGCCGGATGGGACGCTGCCGACGAAGCTCGAGCTCAGCAGTCTGCGCGGCAGAACGGTCGTGCTCGACTTCTGGGCGACCTGGTGCGGTCCCTGCCAAGCAGAGTCGCCGATCGTGAACGCGATCGCCCAGCGGTACAAAGACCGCGGGCTGGCCGTCATCGGCGTCAACACGAGCGACGACGAGGACCGCGCGGTGCACTTCGTGAAGAAGAAGGGCCTGACCTTCCCGGTCGTCTACGACGAGGGCAACGCGATCGCGCGGAAGTATCGCGTGGCGAACCTGCCGACGCTGATCGTCGTGTCGAAGACGGGAAAGATCGTCGCCATCCGCCAGGGTGTCACGAGCGACGCCGCCCTCGACTCCATCGTCCGGCGGTACCTCTGAAGCCGCTGCCCTCGAACTTTTTCGCGCTCACGCCATCGAGTCGGTCACGCGGTCGACCAGGTCACGCGAACGTTCAGCGTCGAGGTGTCAGCAATCGAACGTCGGCGAGCCTTCTTTCCTGGCCTCGGTGACGAAGCGTCCGTCATCATCGAGACGAAGGACGCGCGGCGCGGACGCGCCCGTCCCGAGGAGGCTCGTCGTCATGAGCGGACGTTTCATCGCATCCGTCGTCGTCGTGTCGGCCGCGTCGCTGTCTCTCGCGCTCGGATTCGCGGGTTGCGGGAGCGAAAATGACTCGGCGCCGACGTCGCCGAGCGACGCCGGCGGCACCGGAGACTTCGGACCTTCGACCGAAGGCGGCGGGCCGACCGCTTGTGCACCGGCGGGAGAGCGGTGCAACGGCGACCTCGACTGCTGCTCGGCGAAATGCGACACGGCCACCAAGCTCTGCGCGGTCAACTCGGCCAAGTGCAGCCCTGCCGGGGCGCCCTGCACGACGGCGACCGAGTGCTGCTCGATGGCGTGCATCGGAGGGACATGCTCCGCGAAGCAATGCGTCGCGGACGATGCGGATTGCACGCAGAACGAGGAATGCTGCAGCGGCGCGTGCACGAACAGCAAGTGCGCGCCCTTGACCACGGCGTGCAAGTCGGCGGGCAATCCGTGCGCCGACCACGGCGAGTGCTGCTCGAAGTTCTGCAAGGACGGCGTGTGCAGCGCGCCCTCGTTCTGCGCGCAGACGGGAGACACGTGCGCGTCCGACGCCGAGTGCTGCGGCGGCGCCTGCAACAAGGCGGCCGGGGCCGCGCTCGGCCTCTGCGCGGTCGCGCCCGCGACCGGCGCGGGCAACTGCAAGAACGCCGGCGAGGTCTGCGGCGGCATCTACGACGGAGGCGCGCTCCCTCCGTGCGGCGGCGAATGCTGCAGTCGCTCGTGCCTGCCCTTCGGCCCGACGGGCGTCTTCGTCTGCCAGCCGCCGAGCGGCTGCCGTCCGACGGGCGAGATCTGCCGCGAGGACGCCGACTGCTGCGGGTCGGCCACGCAGCCCGACGGCGAGCGGTCGAAGATCGTCTGCAGCAAGCCGACCGGTGCCGCGTTCGGCCGGTGCGACAACGGCAACGCATGCACGCCCGCGGGCGGGATCTGCCGCCTGCAGACGCGCGAGTGCAACGCGAACGCGAACTGCTGCGCAGGCAACGTCCTCCAGAAGAACACGTGCAAGCAAGACTCGCTCGGCATCCCGCGCTGCCTCATCGCCGAGATCGACTGCACGGCCGACCCGTCGACGTTCACAGGCAAGGCGTGCGCGTCGAGCGCGGACTGCTGCGGCCTACCGTGCGTCCCGAACCCCGCCGGCACGCCTCCGCTCGTCTGCAACGCGGGCGGCGGCGGCACGAGCTGCGTGCCGGCCGGCGGCGCGTGCACGACGACGGCGGACTGCTGCGCGGGCCTCCCGTGCAACGTCCCTGCAGGCTCGATCTCGGGCACGTGCGGCGGCTCGACGGGCGGCGGCGGCACCGCGCCTCCGTGCAGCGAGTACGGCCAGCAGTGCTCCGACACGCAGCCGTGCTGCAACGGCGTGCCGTGCAAGGACGGCTACTGCTACGTGGACATCCCCATCAAGTGACCGCGGTGGCGTCGACGATGACGCCCTCGTGCACTCGCGCCAGCACACCGCAAGGTCATCCCTCGCCGGATTCCCGACGCCCGAGGACTCCGCCACGCATCGGCAAGAAGAACCTCGCGCCGTTGAGGTCGTTCACGCCACAGTAGAGGTCGGCGTCGAACGTCTTCTTGAGGTTCCGCCAGGTCATGACCTCGGCGACCGGACCGTCCGCCACGACCCGGCCGGCCTTCATCAGCACGACGCGATCCGCGAACTGAGCCGCGAGGTTGAGATCGTGCATGACGACGAGGCAGGCCATCCCCCGCTCCTTCACCTCCGTCGCGAGCAGCTCGTAGAGCTCGAGCTGATGGCGCACGTCGAGGAAGGCGCCCGGCTCGTCGAGAAGCAGGACCTTCGGCTCCTGAGCGAGGGCGCGCGCGACGGCTACACGCTTCTGCTCTCCGCCGGACAGAGCGCGCGCCGAGCGGGAGGCAAGCTCCACGAGGTCGCAGCGCGCGAGCGCGTCGTCGACGATCGCGTCGTCTCTGGCCGTGCTTCGCATCCAGCCGCCCTGGTGCGGAGCGCGCCCCATCGACACGACCTCCCTCACCGTGAAGTCGCCTGCGATCTCCTGCGTCTGCTCGACCACGGCGAGCACGCGGGCCACCTCGACGCGCGTGCGAGCGGCGATCGGCTGGCCGAGGAGCAGGACCTCGCCCCGGAAGGGCTCGATGAGCCCCGACGCGACACGGACGAGCGTCGTCTTGCCCGCACCGTTCGGACCGAGCACGCAGACGATCTCGCCTGCCGCGACACGAAGGTCGACCTCGTTCAGCTCGGCCCGCTCGGGCCTGGCACGACCCGATGGGCGAGGACCGTAGCCAGCCGTAACCGCACGAAGAACAAGGGACTCTTCCATTGCGATGGCGTCGCTGGCTCGGGGGTCGGGCGAAATCGTCTCGCTGCTGGTCAGATCTTCTCGACGCTTCGCGTTGGTGTATCTTGGACCTAGGAGCTCCCGTGGACAACAAGGCCCAAGAGAACGCTACGGACGAGCGGCCGCGACGCGTCATCAAGCGGTACTCGAACCGAAAGCTGTACGACACGAAGGACAGCCGTTACGTCACGCTCCTCCAGATCGCCGAGATGGTCCGCGGTGGCGAAGAGGTGCAGATCATCGACAACAACACGAAGGAAGATCTCACCGAAGTCACCCTCGCGCAGATCATCTACGAAGAGCAGAAGCAGAAGGCCTCCTCCAGCCGCAGCGTCCCACTCCAGACACTCAAGGATCTGATCCACCAGCGCACGGAGAAGGTCCTCTCCGACCTCCGCGAGGGTCCGATCGGTCGCCTCATTCCGGGCGGCAGCAAGAGCGAGTCGGCGGCCGGCGGCGCGCGATCCGAGGACAACGGAGCGCCGCCTCCCCCGCCCTCTTCGGCCACGAAACCGAGCCTCGTCGAGCAGGCCAAGGAGACGTGGGAGGAGTGGCAAGCGAAGATCGACGAGCGCATCAAGGCCGTCGTCCCGAATCTCCTGCCCTGGCAGCAACTCCAGCACGAGATCAAGCGCCTGAACGCGCGGATCGAGGAGCTCGAAGAGAAGCTCAAGTCCCTCGGCAAGGACTGACGAGCGCGCGGCGACGCCCCGCACGTGACCGGCGCTCGCCGCTCGCGGTGGCCGCACGTCGCTCGCGGGCCACCGCGAGGCCGTCGTTCGTGCCGCGCAGGGACGAGATGACCGCCACGCCGTCTTTCGCCGCGCGACACGATGACGGGATGGCAGGATCGGCGCGGCGCGATCGCGCGGACCTGACAAAGAGGCAAAGCGCGCGCCTGAGCTAGATCGCGGGAATAGCGAGCTTATCTTCCAGGTTACGGCCCGCAGAGAAAGGCGGCAGAGCCCAATGAGCCTCCTCCCCGCACCTGAAACCCCGAAGAATTCCGACGCTTTCACCGAGGAGGCCGTCGGGCACCTCGACGCACTCTATGCGGTCGCGTGCAAGCTGACTCGGAATCCGGCCGAGGCCGAGGATCTCGTTCAGGACACGCTGCTCAAGGCGATGCGGGCCCGTGACCAGTTCCACGCGGGCACGAACCTGAAAGCGTGGCTCTTTCGGATTCTGACGAACACCTTCATCAACAAGTACCGGCGCGGCGGCCTCGAGCGCTCGATCTTGGAGGGTCCGGACGCCGATCCGCTCGTCGACGGGTGGGTGAGCGCTTCGACGATGCGGCAGCTCCGCGATCCGGAGCAGACCGCGCTCCTGCCCATCGTCGAGGGCGAGGTGCAGCGCGCGCTCGACGCCCTGCCGACGGAGTTCAAGATCGCCGTGATCCTGTGCGACGTCGAGGAGTTCAGCTACGAGGAGATCGCCCAGATCATGGGCTGTCCGATCGGGACGGTCATGAGCCGCCTCCACCGCGGGCGGAAGCTCCTCCAACGTTCGTTGTACAATCACGCGCTGGCTCTCGGTATCGTGAAGGGTGAGCCGGTGAGCGAGCAGCGTGAAGCGAAACCACCCACCGATCTCGCGGCATACCGGGCCAAAAGGAGGGCCTCCGCTTGAGTGGTGCAGTGAACACGTCGGAGTCTTCTCGTTGCAGCTCCATCGCTCGGCTTCTCGGCGCCCACGCCGATGGTCAGCTCGATGCGGCCACGACGTTGGAAGTCGACGATCACCTCCTGCGATGCGAGACGTGCCGTGAGCGCGTCGCGCTCGACCGCGCCATTCGAGGATCGCTCAAGAAGGCGGTGAAGATGACCGCCCCGGCGGACGTCCGGGCGCGCATGCTGGCCGCGATGGCCGCCGAGAGCGCTCGTGAAGAAGCCCGCCGTACCGCGACCGCCTCGGCGACGAGCTCCATCTCGCTCTCCGATGGCCCGCCGCCGCCTGCCGGTCGCCCTGCGATGCTCCGCCACTGGCGCACGATGATTCCGCTCGCGAGCGCGGCCGCGATCGCGCTCGCGTGGAACTTCGCCAGCGACCGCCCCCTCGCAGCGGGAGCGAGCAGCGGACCGTCGCGCTTGGGCGCGGGCTTCACCAACGACGACTTCATCAACCAGCTCGTCGAGATGCACTCGCGGCCCATCCGCCCGGAGACGCCGGACCCGAAGGAGGTCCGTGCCTTCGAGCGCGAGGTCGGCGTCCCCGTCCACGTCCCGCAGCTCCAGAACAACGCCCGCTTCGTCGGCGGCCGCCTCCTGCCCATGGCAGGCGGCGAGCGCGCGGCGATGCTCCAGTACGAAGTCACCCGGCCGAACGGCGGCGTCGAGCGCGTGAGCGTCTTCATCTACGACCCGCGCCGCGTGCAGATCCAGAACATCGATCAGCTCGCACCGCGCGCCATCGGCACCGCGCAGGTCCGCGTCGGCCAGGCACGCGGCTACACGGTCGCCATCGCCCAACACGGCTCCGTCGGCTACGCGGTCGCGAGCGACCTGGAGGACTCGACGGCCCAGTTCGTCGCGGCGGCGGAGAGTCAGTGACGGGAGTCCTCAGTCCTCAGTCCTCAGTCCTCCGTCCTCAGCGTTTGGCGCTGCGTTCGGGCTCCGTTTCCCGCGTGAGAAGGAGCCGGCTGAGGGCCTTCGACTGGAGACTGGAGCCTGAAGTCTGAAGTCGGCTCCCCTGGAGCCCGGAGCCTGGAGCCTGGAGCCTCAATCGTGGGTCGCAACGACCCATGGCCGAGGACCGAGGACTGATGAGCCGCAGGCTCATCTCACCGCGCTCAGCCCGCCCTTCCGCGGATCGCTGGCCGCGAAGATCGTCCACCGATCGCCCGTACGCTTCCACGCGACCATCTGGATCGCCGAATCGAGGAAGACCTCGTCCTTCACCGACTCGCCGCGCGCTGCGAGGCCCTGGCGGACGTCCGCGGGGATTTCCGGATCGACGAGAAGGTCCGCGCCCTCCGTGTGGATGCGCGGGGCGGACACGCACGCGCTCGGATCGAGGTCGAAGACGAGGCGTGCCAGCACGGCCTGCGTCACGCCCGTCGCGATGCGCGGGCCGCCGGAGCCGCCGAGCGCGAGGATGGGGTGGCCGTCCTCGACGACGATGGTCGGCGTCATGCTCGACACCGGACGCGCGCGCGGCCTGGGCCGGTTGGGCCCGCCGTCTTTCTGACCGAGGGCCTTCGCCTCGTCCGGGTGCGTGAAGTCGTCGAGCTCGTCGTTGAGGACGATGCCCGTGCCTTCGGGGACGATCGCTGCGCCGAAGGTGCCGTTGATCGTCGTCGTGAGGGAGACGACGTTGCCCTCCGCATCGGTCACGACGAGGTGGCTCGTGCCCTTCTCCCTCGTGACGAAGTCGCGCGGCGCGTGCGTCTTGTTCGGCTGGATCATCGCCTTGCGCGCGGCGAGCCGAGCCGGGTCGAGCGCCGCCTGGTATGCAGCGTCCACGCCCTTCTCCACGTCGGGATCCGACGCGATGCGCGCGCGATCCGCGAACGCCCCGCGCAGCGCCTCGGCGATCGTGTGGAGGTACGCGCTCGAGCCGAACCCCATCGCGCGAAGCTCCGACTTGCTCGAGGCGCCGTACATCCCGAGCACCTCGAGGAGCGCGAGGCCGCCGGCGGAAGGTGCGGGCATCGTGTAGATGGTCCGCCCGTCGATCGTGCTCGTGAGCGGCTTGCGCTCCTTCACCTCGTAGCTCGCGAGGTCCTCCGCGGTCATCGTGCCACCCGCGGCCCGCACCGCGCTCACGATCTTCTGGGCGATGTCTCCCTCGTAGATCGCCTTCTTCCCCTCGGCGCCGAAGCGCGCGAGCGTCACGGCGAGATCGGGGCGACGTATGCGCGTCGCGAAGGGGACCGGCGAGCCGCCGGGCAGGAGGAGCGAGGCGAGCGCGGGCGCGGCGGCCACGCGATCCTTCGCGTTCGCGATCTGAGCCGCGAGGTAGCCGGACACCCAGAAGCCGCGCTGCGCGAGCGCGACCGCGGGCGCCGCGACGTCCGAAAGCGCGCGCTTGCCGAATCTGCGCGAGAGGAGCTCGAGCCCTGCCGGCTCACCCGGGACGCCGACCACGCCACCGCGGACGCCCGTGAGCTCCCACCGCGACTTCGGCGGCTCGCCCGGCATCGAAGGCTGCTTCGGCCAGAGCACGTCCGCCGAAAACGTCGCCGGTGCGGTCTCGCGGAAGTCGAGGGCGGTGACGCTCTTGTCCTTCGCGCTGTACACGAGCGCGAACCCGCCGCCGCCGAGCCCGCTCGCAGACGGGTTGACGACGCCGAGCGCGAGCGCAGCCGCGACGGCACCGTCTGCGGCGTTGCCTCCGGCTGCCATGACGGACAGCGCAGCGCGCGTCGCGTCGGCCTGATCCGTGCTCGCCGCGTAGCCGTGACCGACCGCGCTCGGCGGGTAGGCCGCGGTGGCAGGGCGCGGGAACGTGGCGGCGAGCCCGCCGCCGAGCGCGAGCGCGAGGCCGAGCCCGAGGACGACGCCGCGACCGCGCCGGCGCGCCGCGACCGCAGCCACACCGCCGTCGGAATACCGCTCCGTCACGCCGTTCCGAGCGCGCCTCCGACGCGCGTGTTGCGTGCGACGGAGGGGGCACACTAAGGTGCTGCGTCGAGAGGTCATCGCCATGCGGTTCGTGTACGTGATGGATCCGGTGGATCGAGTCCTGCCGGACAAGGATACGACGTTCGCGTTCATGCGAGCCGCTCAAGGACGCGGCCACGAGGTGCTCCACTGCGAGCCGCGCGACGTGTCCGTGAAGCGCGGCGACCTCTACGCGCAGGTGCGCCAGCTCACCGTGAGCGACGCGGCCCCGCACTTCACGTTCGGCCCCGTTCAAGAGGTCCGCCTCGCCGACGTCCACGCGGTCTTCATCCGCAAGGACCCGCCGTTCGACAACGCCTACCTCATGCTGAGCCTCCTGCTCGAGCGTGTCCGCGATCGGACGGTGCTGATCAACGATCCGCGCGGGCTCCGTGAGGCCAACGAGAAGCTCTACACGCTGAACTTCCCCAAGTGGATCCCCAAGACGATCGTCACGTCGAGCGAGGACGACGTCTTGTCGTTCACGAAGGAGGTCGGCGGGACGTCGGTCATCAAGCCGCTCTACCTCGCCGGAGGCTCGGGCGTGATGATGATCCGGACGGACGACAAGAACGCCCGCTCGATCATCCAGCTCCTCACGGAAGAGGGACAGCGCCTCGTCATGGTGCAGGAGTACCTCCCCGACGTCACGATGGGCGACAAACGCGTGATCGTGCTCGCCGGGCAGATCCTCGGCGCGATCAACCGCGTGCCGCGGGCCGACGATCTCCGCTCGAACATCCACGTCGGCGGAAGCGTGGAGCCGTATGCCGTCACGGACGTCGAGCGCGCGATCGTGGCGGACATCGCCCCGCGGCTCGCCGAAGACGGGCTCGTGTTCGTCGGCCTCGACGTCATCGGCGGGAAGCTGACGGAGGTGAACGTCACGTCGCCGACCGGCATCCAGCAGCTCAGCCAGCACATGGGACGCGACGTGGCCGTCGACGTCATCGAGTGGGTCGAGCGCGCGACGGAGAACTTCCGCCCGCACCTGAAGAGCATCCCGGGCTACTGACCCTCGAGGAGGGCGGTCGACGGTCGAGGAGAGCGGCGCGATGCCCGTCACGGTGCTCATTCGATCGGCCAGCGGCGGCGAGTCACCGTCGCTCACGTTCGACGGGCCGCGGGTCGTCATCGGCCGCAGCGTCGGTGCAGACGTACGCCTCCCCGACCCGAGCGTGAGCCAGCGCCACGCGACCATCCGCGCACAGGGCACGGAGTACGCCATCGTCGACGAGGGGAGCACGAACGGCACGTGGGTCGGCGGCGTGAAGCTCGTCCCGCAGACGCCGCGCCTCGTGAAGACGGGGGATCTCGTCCGTGTCGGTCGCGTATGGCTCGAGATCGCCGTCGGCCAGAGGCCTCCCACTCCCGATCTCGGATTCGCCACCCGCGACATCGCGCTCGCGCTCGTCCGCGACGCGATGGAGGCCGCAGGCGACGACACCATCGCGAAGGTCCGCGTGGTCGAGGGACCGGACATCGGCGCCGAGCTCCGGTTGCTCGAAGACGGGCGCGCTTACGTGATCGGACGCGCCGAGCGTTGCGACCTGCCGCTCGCCGACGAAGACGCTTCTCGCGAGCACGCCGTCGTCGTCCGCCGGGGCGCTCAGGTGATGCTGCGCGATCTCGGATCGATGAACGGCGTCTACCTCGGCGACACGCGGCTCGCCCCGCACCGCGACGTGCCGTGGCGGCCGCCGACGATGGCACGGGTCGGCCGGTCGGTCCTCGCGCTGCACGAGCCGGTGAGCCTCGCGCTCGCGCAGCTCGAAGCGGCGGCCGACGAGCACATGAACGAGGCCGACGCTCCGCCGCCTCCGCCGCCGTCGGTCGCGCAGCCATCCGCGCAAGGCGCGCCGCCTCCCGCGTCGGCTCCGGCGCCGGAGTCGCGCATGGCGGCGGCCAATCCGGCGCCCATCGCCGAGGTCGCGGCGCGGGCGCCGACGACGGGCGCGGCTCCGCCTCGGCAGCGGCGCGTTTGGACGGCCTTCGACGTCATGGTCGTCACGATCGCCGTGGCGGTGATTGCGCTCAGTATCGCGGGGCTGGTCTGGGTGTTGAGGTAGACGGACAGATTCGGGAACGGGAACAGGGGGATGCCCCGCTCTCCCCGCCCTACTCCACCACGCCGCCCGGGCGCACCTCGACGCGCTCCTCGCCGTGGAACGTCACGTCGTAGATGGGCAGGCCCTTCGCGAGCTCCGACAGGGTGCGCGCGAGCTGGGCGGCGCCGAGGCGTTCCATCTCGACGTGGAGCTCATCGGGATCGATCGCGGTCCCGCAGATGTCCGTCTGGATCGCGAGGAACTGGGCGAGCTGCCGGCGGAGGTACGACGTGACGCGTGGGTGGTGGACGAAGACCTGCGCGCCGCCGACGGCGGGCGAGACGAGCGGGATGCGCGAGAACGGGAAGAGCGAGCCCCCGATGCGAATGTTCAAGACGGCGCGCTCGGTGTGGCCGCCCGCGAGCGGGACGTACTCCATCTCGGGGGCGCCGTCCCACCGGCGCTCGTGGAAGCCGCGCAGGACCGCACGGACGAGGGCCTCGCGCGTGTCGAACTCCCTCGGGCGCATGAGCTGCAGACGGAGGTGGCCGCAGCCGATGTGCGCGGGATCGAGCGCGTGCTCCATGAGCGCAGGGCGCAGCTCGCGCGGAGGTGACGCCCAGAAGCGACGCCACTCGAGCTGGTCGTGGAGCCCGTCGATCGCGCCTGCGAAGCGTGGATCGGCGCGCAACGCCCCGATCGCGGCGTTCGAGGCGTCGGTGTCCGTGTGCATGTAGAAGCGTCCGAACACGTCGAGCCGCCGCGAGAGGAGCGTCATCACCGCCTCGTCGGAGAGCTCGTTCCGCGTCAGCTTCTCGAGCGCGCGGAGGCCGACGAGCAGCTCGCCCGCGTCCCCGCCGGGGCTGCCGATGATCCCGCTGTCGTCGCGACCGTCGACACACGACACGAGCCCGCGTGCGAGGAGCGCAGGCAGTTTGATCCATTTGACCGAGAGCCGGTCGCCCACGTGCTTGCGGACGTGCTCGGCGGTCACCTGCTCGGGCACCTCGCGAGGCAAGTCGCTCAGGTCGCGGAGGACGTCTCTTCGATCGAGGATCGAGCGGTCGCGCGTCGTCGAGTACCCGAGGTCTCGCCACGCCATGATGCCGCCCATCATGAAGGCGACGCAGCGCATGCCCGCCTTCGAGAGCTCCTCGACGATGTCGTGCGCTCGCTCCTCGCCGGCCGCCACGACGATCAACGGATCGTCACGGTCGACGCGCTCGGGGAGCGTGCGCGCCCGCTCGTACGGGATCCAATCCGAGCCGGGGATGTACCCGAGGGCGCCGACGAGCTCGTCGGCCTCGCGCACGTCGATGATGCGAACGCGCCGCCCTTGCTTCGCGACGAAGTCCGCCGTGACGAACGGGACGCCGCTCGGCGTCGTCCGCACGTTCGCCATCCAGTTGACACGAAACATGCGGTCGGCCTGGGATCGAAGGCCGACGGAAGAAGGTGTGAGCGATTCGGTCATGTCTCCGCTGCGCTCGACCTACTTCATCGGTGGCGGAGGATCGCTGCTGGTGAGCGCAGGAATCGTCCCGGAGTCCTCGTTGGCCGGCGGCTGCGGCAGGCGCCTCGGACGCCGGTCGTAGCTGGTCGGGAGGCCTTCGAGCGGGATCGCGGCGAGCATCGCCTCGAGCTCCTCGGCGCTCTTCGGGCGCTCCGAGATCCGCTTCTTCAGGCACTTCATCACGATCTGATCGAGCGCCTCGGGGATGTCGAGGTCCGGGCGCCGCTGGCGCATCGGGACCGGGATCTGACGCTGGTGCAGATCGAGCAGCTCGCGCCGGCTCTGCGCGACGATCGGCAGCTCGCCCGTGAGGGCCTCGTACATGAGCACGCCGAACGCATAGAGGTCCGTCTGCGGGACGACGTTCGCGCCGATGCACTGCTCCGGCGCCATGTACTCGGGGGTGCCGAGCGTATACCCCGCCTGCGTCAGCGACTCGGCGGTCGTGAGCTTGCTCATGCCGAAGTCGAGGACCTTCGGCGTGCCGTCGTCGCAGAGGAAGATGTTGCCCGGCTTGAGATCGCGGTGGACGACGCCCTTCTTGTGCGCCCCCGCGAGCGCACGGCAGACGCCGATGAACACGGGGATCGCGAACCCCGGAGCGATGACGTGCTCGCGCGAGAGCTTGTCGGCGAGCGAGCGCCCGTGGAGGCGCTCCATGACGACGTACATCGATCCGTCCGGCATCTGATCGAGGTCGTACACACGACAGATGTTGACGTTGTCGATGTTGACCTGGATGTACGCCTCGCGCCGAAGCCGCGCGATTTCGCCTCCGTCTCGCGCCGCGGCGCCGCGCAGTACCTTCACGGCGACCTCGTGACCGAGCGTCATGTGCTCGGCCGCGTAGACGACGCCGATGCCGCCCGAGCCGATCTTCTTCCCGATGCGGTACTTGCCGCCGAGGATCGTCCCCGTGAGCTCGCCCGGCACCGCGGTGCTCGTCGCCTCGCCGCGCAGATCGAGACCGCGCTCGAGCGCGGCGATCCGGTTCTTCTCGAACGCACGCGCCGAGGCGTCGGCCTTCGAGCGATCCCACATCCGCCCCGCGCCCGCGCCGAGGAGACCGGCGAAGATGGCGCCGAGCGTACCGGCGAGCGGCCCGCCCGCGAGGCCGATCACACCTCCGCTCACGAGCGCCGCGCCGGCGGCCGCGAGGATCATCGTGCTCTTCGTCGCGGGCGGATCCCACTCGACGAGATACGAGCAACGGTCGTCGCCCTTCGCGAGGCACTTCTCGTGGGTGACGCGCGCGTCGTCGAGCCCCCAGATGCGCGGGATCGAGGCGAGCTCTCCCTCGCGCGCGGCACAGAAGAGCGTCTCGGCCTGCGGATCGGGCTTCTCTTGGTCGTCGTACCCGTCCGTCCTCGGCCGATAGATGAGCCGGACGGCGTTGACGGTCGCTTTGTTCTTCGGGAGCTTCTTCGACGCGTCGACGAGATCCCCGGCCTCGTTCAGCTCGGGCTTCGGCTCCTTGTCGCCTTTCGCGTTGGGGAGCTCGAAGTCCCACGTGCCGACGCGCGTGACCTCCTTCGCGTTGTCCGCGAGGTACTGATAGGCGTCGACGGGATGCTCCGCCGTCCGGAGCATTCGAACGTGCGACCCGAGCGCCTCCGGGTTCGTCGCCCATTCGCCGCGACGGCGGAGCGCGTCGATCGTCCCGAGCGCTTCGCAGATCCCGCGGAGCGCTCGCCGAGCCGCCTGGGTGCTCACCCAGCCCGTCTCGTTGTCGACCATCCACGGCTCGATCCCCGCGTTCGCGAGGATCTCGCGGACGACGCGCTCGTCCTTCTCCGCGCGAATGCGAAGCAGGTAGGTCTTGAGCAACGACGCGCGAAGCTCCTCTTTCCCGCCCGGGCGAACGGCGCCCTTCGGCAACTCCGACGACGCGTTGCTCATCCACGCATGAGGGTATACGAGCCAATAGCGCCCGACAAACTCAGACGTTCGTCACGACCTCGAGCACGTCGGCGGCGCCCGCTTCGCCCTCGACGGCGCGCCCGTCCTCCTTCGAGGCGGCGGGCCGCCGGGTCGGGAGGGTCCGGATCTCCTCGAGCATTCCGGCCGGTCCGGCCGCGAAGACGAGCCCGTGCGTGATCCGACCGGCAGCGACCTCGGCGGCGAGGACGTGCTGCACCCAGCCGGCGCTTCGAGCCGCCTCGCCGAGCACGGAAGGGTCGTCGAGATCCGGACGCGAGAGACAGAGGACGAGGCGTGCTCCCGCGCGGCCCCAACCCGCCACCTCGCCGGGCAGCGGGACGTCGCGCGCCGAGCGCGCCCCGATGTAGATGCTCGTCGACGCGCAGGCGTCCTGCGCGATCCGCTCGCGCAGGATCGGACGCGCCACGGCGAGCGCGCTCCCGACCACCGCGACGACGAGCGGTTTGTCCCTCGCGCGCTCGAGAGGGAACCCGGCGCCGAGCGGCCCGGTCACGTCGAACACCGTGCCTTCGGGCGCGCGGGTCAGCGCATCCGCGGCTCCGCCCGAGTTCCGGACGAGCAGCTCCCAGGACGGCGCGCCGACCTCGCTCGCGAGGACGAAGTACCCGCCGCTCTCGGCGTGGACCTTGATGTACTGCCCCGGCGCTCGGTACGCGTGCGCCAGCTCGGCAGGCGGCGTCAGCGTGACGAGGCTCACGCCGCCACCGGCGTCACGACGTGCGGTCAGGACCGCCCGAGCACGCCCCGCACCGGCTTCAGAAGGACCCGCCAAAGTTGAGCCCCGCATAGCCGGGAGACAGGATCGGGCGGAGCTTCGTCTTGCCCGCCGTCTCCTTCGGCCCGGTCGGCTCGAGGAAATGCCAGAGAAGCCCGCCGGCGACGAGCGCTCCGCCGCCGATCGCGATGCCGATGCCGATCTTCGGCTGCGAGACGGCCTTCCCGGCGATCTCACGACGCGTGGCGAGATTGGCCCTCTCGTCGTCCGTCGGCTTCCGCTGGTCCGGGGTCATGGGGTTCTCCACGATCTTGGGATCGAGGAAGCCGCACGTCTTGTCCTCCCTGTTACACCCCTCCGGCAAGTCCGGCGCGGTCAGCGCGACGATGACCCCCGCGACGACCGCTGCGCCGCCGACACCGACCATGACCCATGGCCACGCCGTGTGCCCCCTCGTCTCCGCGATCGGCGGCGGCGGCGGCGGCGGCGACGACGGCTGCTCCGTTTGGGTCGGAGGCGGCGTCTCCGCCGCGGCGAGCTGCTTCTTCAGGTTCTCGATCTTCGCCTGGTAGGTGGCGATGTCCGGAGCCGACGGGGCGCGCTCGACGTAGGTCTCGAGCGCCGCGATCGCCTCCTTCTTGTCGCCCTTGCGCTCGTACGCGGCGGAGATGATGACGAGCAGCTCGTGCTTCGTGCAGTCGAGGGCGTAAGCGTCACGAAAGCGCCGAATCGCCGAGTCGTAGTTGCCCTCGTCGTAGTCCTGTTTGCCGGCGATGTACTTCTGATGAGCGAGCTCGCTCTCGCTGGAGCTGACCGTCTTGTTGCACTCCGGGTAGGCTTGCGACGGTTGCGCGAACGCCGGACACGACGTGGCCGCAACGAGAAGAAAACCGAGCCCTGAGATCTGCTTGCGGCAGCGCATGAGTGGATTCGGCGAGCGGGCCGCGAGACGTCACGGACGGCCCGACCTCGAAAGCCGAGCATACAGAAGCGGTCTCACGATGTCCTGAGCTTTGTCGCCTTTTCGCCGAACAGGTGCACCGCGTCGAGCATCCACGAGAGCCCTCGATCGTCCGGGCTCAGCGAAACGGGAGCGAGCACGAACCCGCCGGGACGCGTCTCGGCGTGGACGGGGATCCGCCAGGACAGAAGGAGCCTGCGCAGGCTCGGGGTCACGCCCGTCGCGAGATCCTCCTTCGTCGCCGCGAACGAAGCGAAGACGTGATCGAACGCGGGATCGCCCGTCGGCAGTCGCGGCATCGACACGAGATCGAGCGGCTCGGCGAAGGGGCTCGCGAAGTCGCTCGTCACGGCGGCCTTCACCTTGATCCGGACGTCCTGGACGATCGCGATCCAAGTCCCGACCTCGGGGGGCGGCAGCGGCGCCGGCGAGGGCGGCCGAGGCAGCTCGAGCACGGCGCGCGCGATCGACACGGACCCGTTCTCCCCCGTCGCGTGGAGCGCGTGCTCGTAGCGATAGGGAACCTTCATGGTCGTGTACGGCTCCCACGCGCGCAGCCAGCGCTCGTCCGCCTCCGGCTCGTAGCGGAGGCCTCTCTGACGAGCGATCGCGTCAATCCAGTAGAGAGGACCCGGCATCTGGTTCACTCCCGGGGCATTCGGAGAGAGTAGCTCATCATTAGAGGCGTGAGGGTCCGGGCTCCAGGCTCCAGGGGTGCGCACCGAAGCGTCCGCACTTCCTCTACGAGCCCGTCGCATCGCGTGCGCCGATCGAGACGTCGAATGGGCGCATCACGACGCGTGCCGCGCAAGGAGGAGTGCGATCGTACCCGTGCCGCCCGACACGGCGCATGCGGCACCGCATGACGTCGCGCGCCGAGCGAGGAGCTGCTGGAGCCTGGAGCCCGGAGCCTGGAGCCTCCGGCCTCACTGCGTCGTGACGGAGACGGAGTCTTCCGATCGCGGCGGGATCTCCGCGTGCGGTGCCTTCTCGCCCTGCGCCGCCTTCTCTCTCATCTCGTACTTGCTCGGGCACTTCGCGAGCACTTGGGAGGCCTCGAGCGAATCGTCGGGACGGAGCTCGCCCTCGACCGTCACGCCGACGTCCATTCCGGGCACGTCGCGGAACGTGTCGGGCACGACGCACTTCGCGTAGCGGACCGGCAGCTCGACGCCGTTCTTCTCGATGCGGAAGCGATACTCGCAGGGGTTCTCTCGCTTCACGAGCGTGCCGTGCACGAGGTTGCCCTCGGCGCGCACCGACTTGCCGATGAACTTCTCCTTCTGCGCGATGAGCTCGTCGACGGGCTTCGAGTAGATGCCCTTGTCCTGCATCCCGACGAGGACGAGCGCGACGATCGCCGCAGCGGCCATCAGGAGCGGGACGACGAGCAGCAGCCGCTTTCGCGCGCCCTCCTCGTCGTCTTCCTCGTCTCGCGCACGGCGGGCCGGCACCTCGACGGCGCGCTCGCTCGGTGCCGGGTCTTCGGTCGCATCTTTCGCCCGCTCTGCGTCCGTCATCGTTCCTCGTCGGTTTCGATAGAGGCGGCCGCGGCGGGCGGCAACGGCTGAGCCCGCGCGTGCATGGTAGTCAGACTACCTACGACCCTCGACCGGTCAACGTCATCCGTAGCGCAGATGTTCCCGAGAAAATGGCCTCGTTCGGGGCACTCTGCACGATTTCTGCTACCCTCCATGGAGTCGCGCGATGACCGACGTGCTCTCGAGACCGGTCCTGGTTCTCAATCGCGTGTTCCAGCCCGTACAGCTGACGACCGTGCGGCGTGCGTTCGTCCTGCTGTATGGCGGCGCAGCGAAGGCGCTCGACGACACCGGCGAAGAGTACGATTTCGAGCTTTGGCGCTCGCTCCCCATCCGCGAGCAAGACGACGCGCTGCCGATCGTCGGCGGCGTGCTTCGGGTGCCGCGCGTCCTGCACCTGCATCGCTACGATCGGACGCCGCGTGTCACGGTCCGACTCACACGGCGGAACCTGATGTTCCGCGACGGGCACCAGTGCCAGTACTGCGGAAAGCAGCCGCCTTTGCGCGAGCTCAACATCGATCACGTCCAGCCTCGATCGCGTGGCGGCGACGACTCCTGGGAGAACCTCGTGACCGCATGCCGCCACTGCAACCTCCGCAAGGGCTGGCGCACGCCCGAGGAAGCGAACATGCGGCTCCGGCGACGGCCGTTCCGACCGAAGTGGTCGATGACCGCGCAGATCCTCCTCGGCTCCGGGACGAAGTACCGCGAGTGGGAGCCCTTCTTGAAGGCGTCCTGACGGACCGCGAACCTCCGAGGAGGAGGCGGCGACCGACACGGAACGCGAGCACGAGCGTGCTCGGACGCGCGCTCGTATGCGTGCTCGTCACGCTCCCGCCGTTCTTGGCCTGCGACGACGGACCGGTAGCGCAGCCATGCTCGAACATCCCGGAGGGAGGCTGTCCGATCGCGCGCGGAGTCTCCTGCAACGATCCTGCGTGCGAGGCGGTCTACGCTTGCCGGCCAGGCAACGTCTGGGAGCTCTTGTACCGCTGTCCCGAGCACGAAGGCGGCGCGCGTCCGGCTCCGCTCGATGCGAGCGTCGACGAGCCCGCTGCGCCGCCGTTCGATGCCTCGATCGACGCGCCGGAGGGAGCCTTCGGCGGCCCGGGCTGTCCGAGCCTCCAAGCGCCGGACTGCTCGCTCGGCCTCGCGCTCTCGTGCGGTGCCGGTTGCTGCGGCTGCGAAGACCTGTACGTCTGCGAAGAAGGAGGGTGGACCCTCTGGGGCGTGTGCACGGACGGGGGCGTTCGCGCCGATCCGTGAGCAGACTCGAAGCCGACGAGCTTCGAGCGCGAGATTCGAGGTCCTCACGCGCGAGGAAAATGCGTTAGCGTCCCTTCCATGCGTAGAGCACTCCTCCGACTCGGGTTCGCGCTGTTCTCGTCCGTCACGGTCGTCGCCGCCGCCGCGTGCGGAGGCAACGATGCCGGAGGCGCCAAGAGCCCCACGACGGCGGGCACGCCTTCGGGCGAGACGGACACGGCTTCGGAGGGCTCGGGCGGCGGGGGCTCCGACACCGCGTCCGAAGGCTCGGGCGGGTCCGGCTCGGAGTCGACGGGCGGCGACAACGGCGGAACGACGACCACGGCGCACCTCGGCAAGGGCGGCGATCTCCAGGGCGCGAAGCTCGGAGGCAACGTCCACACGGTGACCGAGACGAAGGGCGAGGGCGGGCCGAAGAGCACGCGCGGGCAGAGCGCGAACGAGCCCGGCCGCACCGCGAAGGACATCCAGACGATCATCGTGTCGCGCCGCGACGAGGCGCGCGCCTGCTACGACAAGGCCCTCGAGCAGCATCCGGGGATCGAGGGCGACCTCGACATCAAGTGGGTGATCGATCCCGAGGGCAACGTGACCGAAGCGTCGGTCGACACGACGAAATCGCAGATCCTCGAGCCGAGCGTCGGCAACTGCATCATCGAGATCATCAAGAAGATCAAGTTCGCCCCGAGCCCGGGCGGCTACGAGACGCGCGCCCACTACCCGTTCAACTTCCACCCGAGGAAGTCGACGAAGGGCACGGGCAAGTAGGCGTCGCCGCCGAAGGACGCTTCGGCTCGACGGCGCGAAGCTCGGTTCGCACGAGCGCGACCGTCGGACCCGTGCCCCGAAACCGCGCCAGAACTTTGTGAATGCGCGGGATCGTGGGAGAAAGATCGCATGGCCGAGCCGGACGTCGTGCCAGCCCTCGTGGCCCTCGGATTCAGCCTGAACGAGTCACGCGCGTACGCCGCCCTTCTGCAGGAGAGCCCGGCCACCGGCTACGAGGTCGGGGTGCGGGCGCAGATCCCTCGCTCGGCGGTCTACGGCGTGCTCCGGCGGCTGGTGAAGGCAGGCGCTGCTCGCTCGATCGCCGGAACACCCGAGCGGTTCGCGCCGGCGCCCGCGGAGGATCTGCTCGTCATGCTACGGAAGCGATTCGACGCTTCCGTCGAGCAGCTCGAAGAGGCGATCCGCCGTCTCGACGTCACGCCTCCGACGCCCGACGCGTTCAGCGTGCGCGGCTACCAGCGCATCATCGAGGAGGCGGAGCGCGTGGTGCGCAGCGCGCAGCAGCGCCTCGTCATCAGCGGCTGGCCTCGCGAGCTCGAGCAGCTCGCCGGCGAGCTCAAGCGGGCGGCGAAGCGGAAGGTCTACATCGTCATCTTCTCGCACGCCGAGCTGCCGCCTCTCCCCGGCGAAGTCTTCACGTACGGGCTCGAGGAGAAGGCGCTCGAGGAGTTCTGGAAACACCGGCTCGTCGTGGTCGCCGACGATCGGCGGTCGCTCATCGGCGCGACCGAATCGAACGACGCGGACACGGCCGTCATCAGCGAGACGTCGGCGATCGCAGAGATCGCGACGAGCCAGATCGCGCTCGACATCACGCTCTGGTCCCAGCGCACGGGGCGAGACGTGGAGGGCGTGATGGCGAAGATGCTCGGCGCGCGCGTCGGCCGCCTCGACACGCTCCTCTCGAAGAAGGAGGGTGACGCGGGCGCACGCGTTCGTGGGGTCAAGGCGGGTCGATGAGCGAGTCGCGGCTGCCGCCCCGCTCGATACCGCCGCGCTTCTCCGTCGGGGTCGACGGCGCGCCGGCCTTCAGCCGACCGCCGCCGTTCGCCACGGGGCGGCCCACCGCGCACCCTTCGCAGGCAGTGACGCGCTCGATCCCTCCGCTGCCGCCCGGAGGCGACGCGTACGGCGATCTCCTCCGCGACACGCGCGGCCTCCGCCGTGAGCAGTCCATCGCGCGCGAGCAGTGGCTCGCCCGGCTCGAGGGCTCTCGCAAGGAAGACACGCTCTTCGAGCTCGAGGTGCTCCTGAAGGGGCTCGCGTGCTTCGCGAACCCGCGCAACCACACGGGGCCGCCGCGACGAACGGCGATCGTCGCCCAGGACTATCGCGAGCAGCTCGTGCTCGCCCGAGACGCGATGCACCGCATCGTCTACCTGTGCCGGCAGCTCCTCGGCGAGCAGGAACGCGCCTTCGTCTTCCAGCGCTACCTCGAGATGCTCCTGCCGGACGACACGGCGCGCACGCGTCTCGTCCGCGGCGCGGCCACGCAGGACACGCCCGAGGAGTCGCTCTTCGTGCTGCGCCACGCGCTCACGAACCTGCTCGAGGTCACGGGCGGCATCACGCGGCTACCGCGCGTGCCGTTCCGGCTGTTCTACGCGGCGATGTCCGTCGCCCACCGCGAAGTGTCGCGGTCCGCGTTCTTCAACCCGCTCGTCGCGCTCGAGTTCCGGCCCGAGTTCGATCGCATCACGAACGTTCGCCTCCTCGAGCTGATGCGCCAAGTGCCGGGCGAGCAGGCGCGGAGGCTCGTCGCGCTCACGTTCCTCTCCCTCTTCCGGATGCTCCGGTACGTGTCGCTCCTCGAGCACGTCGTCCGCGAGTCGCGTCCGGCAGGCCTCGTGTACGTCGTCCTGAGCGTCCTTCGCTCGGACGCCCGCGCGCTCACCGATCACCTGCGGAAGCAGAGCGGCCATCAGCTCGCGGAGAGCTTCGAGCGCGAGCTGTTCCGGGTCCCTGCCCACCAGATCCGCGCGCGCTACGACGAGCTGCTCGCCGAGGCGCACCGGCTCGTTTCGATCAAGGCGACGCTCGGCGGCATCGCCGCGAACGTGCGGCTCGAGCTGCGACGCGCGTTCGAGCACGATTTCGCGCCGCCCGACGCAGGCGTGACCACCGAGCAGCTACGCGCTTCCGTGAGCACGGTCGCCGGCTATCTTCGGCCGGCGCTCCAGAATGCGGTGCTCGTGCTCGGCAAAGCGCTCGGTGCCCGACTCGACGAGCACGGCGTCTTCGACGACTCGTCGGCGAAGCGGTCGCTTTCGATGCGTCTTCGTCGCGACGTCTGGATGTTCGCCCAGATCGTCCGGGCGTTCGCGGCGAAGGCGCGCGCAGCCCCGAACCGCGAGGATCGGTGGAGCGGTCCTTCGTCGATTCAGTTCGTGCGCGAGTTCCTCGCGTACTTCGACGCGATGGGGTACCCGCTGCTTCGCGCGTCGGACTACCCGCGCTTCGACGCGTTCATCTCGGCCCTCACCGCGCTCGAAGAGACCGATCTGCTCGATCCGGTGCGACTCGAGCGCGCCGTGGGCGAGGCCGAGAGCTTCTACGCGTTCCTCTCCGACCTGTTCGAGCAGATCGGCCAGCGCGAGGAGCTTCGGGGCGTGCCGTTCGACCGGCGGCAGGCGGCCGAGTCGCTCAAGCTCTATCTCGGCGACTGAGCACCCCGTCCGGAACGTCAGGACACTGTACGACTGTCTACTACCTTCCAGGCGTTCGGGGTGCTCGCCTGCACCCCCTGAACGTGGACACCCCTGCTCGGGCGCGGTCCTCTACTGATCGCGACAAAGCTCGACCGCACAAAGGGCGAGAGGGCGCTCCCCGATCGGGGCAACGCCCTCTCATCCCGAGCCAACCCGCCTGTAAGTCCAGGCAGAGTCAGCAGAAACCAGCGTCCCACTCCCAGCGTGGAGGCTTACTCCTCGCCTTCGTCCAGCCCAGCACTGGACGTGGGAGCGCCGCCCAACATCGACGGAACGCCCGCCGGCGGAGCTGCCTTGCCCGAGGCCTTGCCACGGGCAGCGGGACGCCTTGCCGCAGACCGCCCCGCCTTCTTCTTTGCCGTGGGAGCGGCCTTCCTAGCTGGTCTCTTGGCGGCCTTCTTCTTCTTGGCGCCGCCCGTCTTCTTGGCGGTGGCCTTCTTCTTGGCGCCCGCCTTCTTCTTGGCGCCGCCGGCCTTCTTCTTGGCGCCAGTAGCCTTCTTTGCGCCGGCCTTCTTCTTCGCTGCCATGCTCAGCCAGCCTTCTTCGACGAGGCGCGCTTCTTGCTGCTCGCCTTCTTCTTCGTCGCGGTCTTGCCCGCAGCCTTCTTGGTGGTCTTCGTCTTCTTAGCAGCAGCCTTCTTCTTAGCAGCCATGTGATGTCCTCCTGCAGAGGTGATCTACATGACGTATATGGTCACCTACGTCACATGTCAAACAAAAAAAACTTGACGGCTGAGCAGGCTGAAAGGGCGATCCGGTGCTCACGGGAACACCGGGGTGCTCCACGCGCCCATCGATGCTGAACGCCCTTTCGGGTCGGCGCTCCCCACACCATCGACCGGTATTTTCGGGCTCCTGGCGCGATCGTTGGAGATTCCAGATTTCGTATCGAATCTGGATTCGGGGCGCGACGCCGCCTCGCACGCGGTTCTCCGCGGCACGCGCGCCGTCGTCGTGCGCGAGAAAAAAATCGTCCGCCGCCTCTCGCCCACCTAGCTCATCGGACGTCCGACGTTGACGTCGTAGCCGAGTGGTCGATACCGTCGCTTGCGCCGTTGAAGGTTCGTGCTCGACTCGACACGGTCGTCACGAGGCGGCTTCGCTCGAGAGTAGATCACCGCGCGATGCAGCGCGGGACTTACTGAGGAGGACGACGCACATGAGGAAGCTGTTGGTTTGGTCGGGCGTGACTGCGGTGGCGATGATGCTCGCCGGCTGCGGACACACCGACGAGGAGATGGCCGCGAAGCAGCGCGAGATCGACAAGCTCACCGCGGACCTGAAGGCCGCGAAGGCGCAGATCGCGGACGACCAGGCGAAGTTCTCCGAGGCGCAGAACCAGATCGAGAAGATGAAGGAGCAGCTCAAGCAGGCCGGCATCTCGCTCGATCGCTCCCAGGGAGAAGCGCAGAAGCTCAAGCAGGCGCTCGAGGAGTACAAGCAGCGCGCCGAGCAGCTCGCCGTGATCGAGGCTCGCTTCCGTGAGCTCCGCTCGAAGCTCGACAAGCTCACTCAGTTCGGGGTCAAGGTCGTTCCGCGCAACAACCGCCTCGTCGTCCAGCTGCCCGGCGACATCCTCTTCGACTCGGGCAAGGACGAGCTGAAGCAGCAGGGCAAGGAGATCCTCTCGCAGGTCGCCGAGGTCATTCGGAACGACAAGGATCTCAGCAACCGCTACTTCGTCGTCGCCGGCCACACGGACAACGTGAAGTACCCGCCGAACGGCCCCTTCAAGGACAACTGGGGTCTCTCGCTCGCGCGCGCGCGCCAGGTCACGCTCTTCCTCACGTCCGATCACAAGGCCGATCCGAAGAAGAAGGGCGACGTCGCGGGCGGCGGCCTCAACCCGCGGCGCTGGTCGGCGGCGGGCTACGCCGAGTTCGACCCGATCGCCGGCACCGTCGAGCAGCAGACGAAGGAGGAGCAGCAGAGGAACCGCCGCGTCGAGCTCGTCGTCCAGCCGAACGTCGAGGAGATGCTGAACCTCGGGAGCATCAAGTAGGAAAGAGGCTCCAGGCTCCGGGCTCCAGGGGGGTCAGAGAGAAAGGCCTCGACCGGTGGTCGAGGCCTTCTCCATTTTGTGGAGGCTCTCGACGGAGATTCTCCGACGGGCTCTGCGTGCACCGAACGCTGCTGCCTCGAAGGCGCCGGCGCCCCCCCTCCCTGGAGCCCGGAGCCTGGAGCCTGATCCCATGCTCGTCGCCACCATCGACATCGGTACGAACACCGTCCTTCTCCTCGTCGCCGAGAAAACCGCGTCGGGCGAGCTCGTCGCCGTGGAGGAGCGGGCCACGATCACGCGGCTCGGCGAGGGAGTCGACAAGACGCGGACGCTCGCGCGCGCGGCCATCGAGAGGACGAACGCCGCGATCGACGGCTACGCCGAGATCATCGCGCGTCTCGGCGTCGAGCGCGTCGCCGTCGTCGGCACGAGCGCGATGCGTGACGCGAGCGGTGGCGAGGAGGTGCGCGCGCACGTGAAGGCGAAGCTCGGCGTCGAGGCGCGGACGATCTCGGGCGACGAGGAGGCTCGCCTCACCTTCGCTGGCGCCCTCAGCGGCGTTCGTTCCGTTCCCCCGGGCGCTCGCGTGCGCGTCTTCGACATCGGCGGTGGGAGCACGGAGATCGTGCACGGCGAGCGCGGCGGCGCGTTGCACTTCGCACGGAGCTACGACGTCGGCAGCGTTCGGCTCACGGAGCGCTACGTGAAGAGCGATCCGCCGTCGGACTCCGAGCTGGCCGAGGTGCGGCGATGCGCACGCGAGACGTTCGCTTCGGTGCCGCTCTTCGAGAGCGACGTCCCGCCTGTCGGCATCGCGGGCACGATGACGACGCTCGCCGCCGCGTCGCTTCGGATGGCCACGTACGATCCCACCCGCGTCCACGGGCTCACGCTGCCCGTCACGACGCTCGAGCGCCTCGTCGCAGAGCTCGCGCGCCTGACGGTCGCAGAACGAAGCGCGTGGCCCGGCATCGAGCCGAAGCGCGCCGACGTGATCGTCACCGGCGGCCTCGTCGCGCTCGCCTATCTCGAGCACGTCGGCGCGAACGAGGTGATGATCTCGGACCGAGGCGTCCGCTGGGGTCTCGCCGAACGACTGGCTGCGGGCTGAGACGTCGTCGGACCAGAAAGCGCCGGCACGCGCCGTCGCCTCGAGCCGCTCGCGTTGTGCGAAGCGCGTCCTTGCGCGGAGCTCGCGAAGCGACCGCGTCGTCCTCGCGCGTTTGGATGCATCTTACACACACCTCGCGCCGCTCGGTTGCGCGCGTCAGCGCCAGCACCACGGCACTCGCCCGGATCGACGAGAGCCGGAGGAGGAACAAGGCGCGGCGATCTCCTTTCGGGTCGATTTCGCCTTGCGCGAGCACCCTTTTCCTTACATATTCCTACTGTAGTCTGGGCGGTCCTTCACCGATCGGTCAGGCACGAGGAAAAGGAGGGTCGGTCGAACCGAAGGGTTAGCGAATTCAGGCACTTCCAGGCGCCGACCTCGCTCGATGCCGCGAGCCGAGGCCCACGAGGCCGGGTAGGTTCAGATGCTTCATCAACCCCACATGCAGCATTTTTCTGCACAAAGAATTTGACAGAAGGGGGGTTCTGGAACTAGAGTACGCCCGCCTGAAGTTGTGGCCGGTGGCACCGATCGCCGGGAAGCTCGTGCCCGCCAAGCGTCGAACCACGGCGGCGCGCTCCGGAAGATGCTCCTGAGCTCTCGCATGTGCGAGTCGCATGCGAGGTCGTGGCTCGTCGTCGACGGTATTCATCCACTGACCTGACGGGGGTTCCCCAATCAGATGAGCGATTCGCGTGCATTCTGCACGCGAATCAATCCGGGCTCTCCGACGAGGCCGAGCCCAGGAAACGAAGGAGACGATATGCAGGCTGGAACGGACGTGAAGTTCAAGGTCGGTGACAAGGCCGTCTACCCCGCGCAGGGAGTGGCCGAGGTCATCAGGATCGAGGAGAAGGACATCGCTGGGAAGCGCCAGTCCTTCTACGTCCTCCGCATCATGGATACCGATCGCAAGATCATGGTCCCGGTCTCGAACGCGAGCGCGGTCGGTCTGCGTCAGGTCATCAGTGAGCAGGAAATCCGCGAAATCTTCGACATCCTCAGGGAGAGGACGATCGCCTTCGACAACCAGACCTGGAACCGCCGGTACCGCGGTTTCATGGACAAGATCAAGACGGGCTCGATCTACGACGTCGCAGAGGTTCTCCGCGACCTCTACCGTCTGAAGACCGACAAGCAGCTCTCCTTCGGCGAGCGCCGCATGCTCGACACCGCTCGCAGCCTGATCGTCAAGGAGATCGCGATCGCCCGTCAGCAGACGGAGGAGCAGGTCAAGGACGAGATCGAGGCGATCTTCGTCAGCAACTGACGGACGCCCTTCGGGGTCGTCGAAGAGCGCGCGCAAGGCGAGGCCTGGCGCGCGCTTTCGCGTTTGTGGCTCGAGCGCAGGCGGCCGCTCGAGCAGCCTGAGCCGGAGCCTGGAGACGAGCCAGATCCGCGAAACGATTCGGCGAACGATCCCTGAACGATTCCAAGGTGGACGGCGAACCCGGACCTTTTCTGCCGTCCGCGGCCGACCGCCACCGCCGTCGACCGCACGACGAAGACCTACCTGCCGCTGCGGCGACGAGCTGAAACGTCCGACGAATCTGCGAGGTCGAGCACGCCGTCTCTTGCAGGCGGCATCGGACGCGGTAACGTGCATCCTGCACGATGGACTCGCGCGTTGAGCTCCCTCCCAGACTGCGACGGACACTGGAGCTCGTTTACAACGTGGAAGGCGTGACCGCCGCGCGCGTGTGGCACTGGCCGGGCCGAGTGGCCGTCGGCGTGCGCCCCGCGATGTTGTGCGCCCCCGCCGAGCTTCTCCGGCGGGTCGAGTCTGCGGTCGCCGGGCTCAAAGAGCCCGAGGAGACCTGGGACTTCGGCCTGCTCGAGATGGACTGAACGAGCCGTCCTCGCATCCGCTCGATCGTCCTCCCCTCACTTCATCGACGAGAGGACGTCGAGCGTCACTTCTTCGAGGCGGAGCGCGCGATCGGCGCCGTGGTCCTGGATGAACTTCGTCACGCGCGAAGGGTCGACCGGCACGAGATCGGGGCCCATCGGTCCGACGACGTCGCCGCCGAGGACGAAGCGCACCTCTTCGCCGCCGCGCCACTGCCGCTCGTAGTACTCCTGCACGCGCACGGCGGTCGCCTGCGTCTTCCCGGAGCGCCACGAGGTCAGCGCGCAGCGTGGTGTGTCGAAGCTCGTCGTCGTCCCGTCCGCGGCCACGAGCTCGGTACGCCATGCGCTCTCGGGATCGATGCGCATCCCGCAGTGCTTGCACCGTTGCTCCGCCTTCTTGCAGGCAACCAAGACCAGCGCGGCCGCGACACCGACGATGAGCTCCCGACGCAGCATCGCGCGTCGTTCTACCGCGTACCGCCTCGAGAGGCGAGGGCGGTCAGTCGAACAGCGAGGCCCCACCCGCCACGAAGAGGAAGCGGACGACGGGCGCGGCACCGAGGAGGAGGGCACAGCCCCAGGCTGCCGCGCCCCGCCGAAGCCGGCGCGTCGCGAAGTCGGCGAGCACGGCTCGAGCACCCGCCTCGCGACCGAGGGCCGCGCTCACCGCCGCCCCGCCGGCCCACACGACGGCGAGGAACAGCGCTCCGTAGAGCGGATAGCCGATGGCGAGCACGTCCGCCTTCAGCAGGCAGAACGGGCAGCCGTGCGTGGGCACCTCGAACGCGTGCGGAGCGACTTCGAGGACGGACGCCGCGAGCGCAGGCGGAAGGCTGACGGCCGAGACGATGCCCGCGAAGACGACCTTCGCGCGGGTCGGCGAGCGCGCCGCGACGAGGGCCGCCGCAATCGACAGGAGCGTGCCGCCGACCGCGAGCACGGTCATGAGGACGCGCGGTCCCGACGCATGGTTCTCACCGATGGCCGTCACGGGATCGAGCTGTACGGAGCAGCACGAGGCCACGACGCTCAGATCCAGGCCGAGCAGGAATTTTCCGGCGATCGCGAGATCGATCGCGGACAGCGGCGCCATCACGCACGTCGCGATCGAGAGCGGACGCGCCAGCTCGAGCGTACGGACGCGCGCGTCGAACGCGTGGAGCTGCGTCACGATTCCGGCGGCCAGCGCCACCACCGCCGTCGCGACGAGCGAGCGGAAGCCCCACTCGTGGGCGGAGAAGACGCCGTAGGCGCACATCGCGCCGCGTACGCCGCGGCTCAGCCGGTCCGCGCCGAGCGCCGTGAGGACGAGGGCCGACACCTGGACGACGGCACCCACCCGCGCGAACGTCGCCGCGAGCTCGAGCTGCTTCTCGAGCGCGAGCTGCCCTTCGGTGGCGCGCCGGACGTCGAAGTGACGAAGGACCTTCTGCGCCGTGAGCGCGCCGCGCGCGAAGAGCGCGAGCGCGACGACACCCGCGACGAGGCGAAGCAGGACCCATGGCTCGAGGAGGTTCGTCATGACGTGGCGGCCTCGGCACCTCGAACCTTCACCTTACCCCCGACGAGATCCAATACACGCGTGACGCCCGGGCTCTCCGCGATGCGCGCGTCGTGCGTCGCGACGAGCAGCGCGCGGCCCTCCTTCGCGAGACGAGCGAGCTCCTCTGCGATCGCCGCCGCGTGGGTGTCGTCGAGGTGCGCCGTCGGCTCGTCGAGGACGAGCAGGCTCGGGTCGTTCACGAGCGCGCGACACAAGGCGACGCGCTGGCGTTCGCCACCGGAGAGCCCCTTCGCCTTCGAATCGGCGAGCGCGCCGAGGCCCCGTTGCTCGAGGAGCTCACGCGCGCGGCGCTCGTCCGCCGCGGTGACGCCGTCCGGCACCTTCGGCAAGAGGACGTTGCGCAAAGCCGACAAGCCGTCGAGGAGCTGGAGATCCTGGAACACGAACCCCACCTTCCGCCGGCGGATCTCGGCGCGATGCGTCTCACGCAGGCGTGACGTCGGCTCGCCGTCGAGGTGCACCTCTCCGCTCGTCGGCGAGAGCATCGCCCCGACGATGGCGAGGAGCGTCGTCTTTCCGCTGCCGCTCGGCCCTCGCACGACGACGAGCTCGCCGCGCCGCACCTCGAAGCTGACGCCGTCGAGGACCGTCCGGCGCGCCGATCCGTCGCGGACCCGCTTCACCACGTCGGTGACACGCACCGCGGGCACGGCGTCCCCGTCCGGACCGCTCGCTCCTCGAGCGCCGGACGCGTCGGTCGACGAAGCGGTCGGAGCGCTCACGAACGGATTGTGCCAACGTGAGCCACGAACCCGCAAGCTGTCGTGGTGCTCGGGTCTCGACGCGAGAATGCTTCGCTTTTTTTCAGGCTCTTCTGCACTGGTACGTTGGATGCTTTGATGAAGCACGGCCATGCTCTGCAAACCGCTCTGGATGCTCGCGCTCGCGGCGACGCTCGGATGCGCGGTGGCCGTGACGGCTTGCGTGGGCGGACCGGAGGGGGTGGAGAGCCTCAACCCGCAGCCACTTCCTCCTGGGCAGGACTCCGAGAGCGGTGAGGAGCCCGGCAGCGGGGAGACGGGCCGCGACCCGTCCGGCTCCAGCGGCAGCGGCGGAAGCGGCGGCATGTCTCCCCCGGGCGCTGACGCCGGCGCCGTCTCGGACGGCGGCGATGAAGACTCGAGCGACGGAGGCGAATGAAGTGAAGATCCGCCGGGCGTACGTCATTGCGGCGCTGACGGGAACGACCCTCGCGGTCGCCTGCACGCTCAACCCTCAGCCGCTCCCGCCCGAAGCGAGCGCGACGCCCGGCGGCGAGGTGGACGGCGGGCTCTTCGCTCCCGACGCGGCCGCGGTCCCATCCGGGCCCCCGGACTCGCCCGCCGACGACGCCGGAAGCGTCGTGAACGACGGAGGGGACGAGACCCCGTCCGACGCCTCGATGCCCGACGCGATGCCCGACGACGACGCCGGCCCCACCGACGATGGAGGCGCCAGCGACGACGGCGGCCTCGACGACGAGGACCTCGACTGACCGCGCACACGCCCGGAGAGCGCGGGAATCAGCGCCCGAACGCAGGCCGAACGGCCCGCGTCCCGGCCGAGCTCACCTCTTGTTGCTCTGGACGTACTCCTCGAGGACGTTCGCGGTGAAGTCCGCGAGCAGCCCATCGGTCACGCGCAGACGCCGCGAGAGATCGCGTGCGATGTTGAGCACGATGAGCGTGTACGACTTGAGGTCGTGCCGGTAGAACGCGTCCATCTCCTCGGTCGAGATGCGCAAAAGGCGCGTGGGCCCGAGCGCACGCACCGTGGCGGAGCGCGGCTGCATGTCGATGATCGACATCTCGCCGAAGCAGTCGTTCGGACCGAGGATCGCGACGCGCGTCTCGCGGCCCCGCCGACTCTTCTTCAGGACCTCCATCTCGCCGTCGAGGACGACGTACATCTCGCGCGCGGGGTCTCCTTCGCGGAAGACCGTTTCACCGGGGGCCACGCGCTGCACCGTGAGGGTCGAAGCGAGGTGCTCGAGGAATTCGTCCGAGAGCGCCCCGAACAAACCGACCTCTCGGAGCTGCGCGACCGTCACCGAAGGCTCGGACCGTTTTGCGGGGGGCGGCTTCGCGGAAGACATCGGTAGAGACCTTCGCGCGCTTTGTTGCCGGTGTAAAGGCTTCGCCAAACCTCAGACCTCGGACCTCAGTCCTCAGCTTCAGGCTCTCGGAGACCGCAGGCTCGAGCCTCTCGAGGCTCCAGGCTCCAGGCTCCAGGCTCCAGAGAAAAGAGGCTTCACGCGAACGGCAGCGCACACGTGACGGACGTCGTTCTCTTCCAACGCGCATGTGCTGCGCGGCTTTCGTGGACGGCTGGGCCTGAGCTCGGCGAGCCTGAACGAGAAGGAAATCGGTAGCGAAGCCGGCGCGGAAGAAGATGCGCGCGCGGAGCTCCAAGCGAGTCGCAGTCTCACATCCGCTGAGGACTGCGGTCTGAACTCCCTGGAGCCTGGAACCTGGAGCCTGGAGCCCGGGGTCTCCTGAGGCCCTGAACGCTGAGGCCCGAGGCCTGAAGCCCGAGGCCTTTGAAAAGCTGAGGACTGAGGACTGAGGACTGACCTCAGTTCGCCCCCGGCGCCACGAGCTCCTTCGTGAATACGATGCGCTTCCGACCGGGACCGGCGTAGTCCTCGATCTCTTCGGCCTTCCAGCCCAGGGCCTCGTGGAAGCGGATCGAGCCCTCGTTGCCGACCGTGGTGATCGCCTTCATGCGCATGCAGCCGAGCTCGCGACAGTGCTCGGTGAAGTTCTCGTAGAGGAAGCGGCCGACGCCCTGGCGGCGGAAGTCGGGATGGATCCCGACGAGGTGCACGTAGCCGGTCTTCGGTTGCTTGAAGACGATGAAGCCGAGGAGAAAACCGATGAGGCGTCCGTCTTTCTCGACGATCAGCGCGTTGTCACCGAGCTCGTAGAAGAAGATCGGGTGGGCGAAGGTGCTGATCGGTCCACCCCACCAACGGTCGATGACTTCGACGATCTGGTCGAAGTCAGCCTTGGTGATCTTTCGCGCTTGCATGCCGCGCTTAGAGTTTCGCAAGGACGCGCCGAGTGCAAGACCGCGCGAGAGGTGTGGTAAGAGGCAACGGTTCGGGCCGAGCTCGTCTCCCGGACACGTCGCCTCGAGAACATGACCGATCGCATCCTCGTCGCACCGTCGATCCTCTCGGCTGACTTCGCTCGTCTCGGCGAGGAGGTCGCCGCGGTCGAAGCCGCAGGCGCCGACTGGCTGCACGTCGACGTGATGGACGGCCGCTTCGTGCCGAACATCACGATCGGACCGCCCGTCGTGAAGGCGCTCCGCAAGGTCACCAAGCTGCCCCTCGACGTCCACCTCATGATCGTCGAGCCCGAGCGTTACGTGGAGGCGTTCGCCGAGGCGGGTGCCGACACGATCACGATCCACGTCGAGGCGTGCGTGCACCTCCACCGTACGCTCACGTTCATCCGATCGCTCGGCAAGCGCGCCGGCGTCACGATGAATCCTTCGACGTCGGAGGAGAGCGTGCGCTACGTGCTCGACGTGTGCGATCAGATCCTCGTGATGAGCGTCAACCCGGGCTTCGGCGGGCAGACGATGATCCCGGAGGTGCTCCCGAAGGTCACCGCGATCCGGCGCATGATCGACGAGCACCATCGAAAGCATCCGGACCGACCGCCGATCGATCTCGAGATCGACGGCGGCATCACGCCGGAGACGGCGAAGGACGCGGTCGCCGCAGGCGCGAACGTCCTCGTCGCCGGCAACGCCGTCTTCAACGGTGGCGACTACCGCGCGGCGATCGAAGCGATCCGGAGCGCGCGATGAGAGGCGTCCGTGCGCTGATGGCCGGAGTCGTCGCGATCGCGATCGCGGCGTGCTCGAGCAGCAGCCCCCAGCCCGTGCCGGTCCCGGACCCGCGACGGCCGGCGAGCGAACAGCCCGCCCCGATGACGCCCGCTCCGCAAGGCGCGGCGGAAGCGGAAGAAGAAGGCTCGCTCTCGTCGCAGGAGTCGAAGCTCGTCGCACGCACGCTGGCGAAGGTGAGCGCCCTCCGCGGCGTGACCGCGTCGCGACCGGTGCCCGGAGTGAAGCTCCCTCGCGATCGCCTGGTCGCCCGCGTGCGTGAGAAGGCGCTCCGCGAGTATCCGGCCGAGGCGATCCAGCGGGAGGGGCAGATCCTCCAGCTCTTCGGCTTCGCGCCGCCCTCGTTCGACTACATGAACGAGATGATGAAGCTCCTCGAGGCCCAGCTCGAGGGCTTCTACGAGCCGAACAACGGCACGATGTACCTCGCGGCCGATCTCCGAGGGGTGGAGGCACGAGCCACCCTCGCGCACGAGCTCGTGCATGCCCTCCAGGATCAGAACTGGGACCTCAAGAAGCGCTCGACGTACCGGCCCGGCAAAGGCGACGAGACGCTCGCCCTCGCGTGCCTCGCCGAAGGCGACGCCACCAGCCTGATGATGGACTTCGTCATGGCCGAGCAGGGCAAGTCGGCCCTCGACGTGAACGACGAGATGCTCCGCGAGGTGATGCAACGGAGCATGAGCGCCGCGAACATCGGCACCGTCCCGCGCATCCTCCGCACGACGCTGATCGCGCCGTACGTCGAAGGGCTCGGCTTCGTCCACACGCTGCGACGAAAGGGCGGGTGGCCGATGGTCAATCGCGTCTGGGAGAGGCCGCCGACGACGACGGAGCAGGTGCTCCACCTCGAGAAGTGGGAACGCAACGAGCCGGCGATCGAGGTCGCGGCGCCCACGTCGAAGGCGCTCGGTCCGGACTGGAAGCTCGACGACGAGGACACGTTCGGCGAGCTCGGCCTCGCGCTCGTGTTCGAGGAATGGGTCGACCCGATGGACGCTCGCGCCGCCGCGGCCGACTGGGGCGGCGACCGCTCCGCGGTCTACAGGAAGGGCGACGAGCTCGCCTTCATCGTCCACTCACGCTACGACGCCGCGCCGAAGCGCCCCGACGCCCACGCCGCGCGCGCGTTCGCGAAGCTCGTCCCCGGCCTGAAGAAGAGGCTGGGCCTCCCCTCGATCGACACGGCCGACGCCCTCTGCTTCGAGCGCAGCGACCTCGGCCCGCTCCTCTTCGCCCGCCGCGGCCGCGACCTCGTCATCGCCGCCGGCCCCGCCCGCAACGCGAGCGGCACGTGGACGTCGACGTCGACCTGCGCGCAGTCGAAGAAGTGGAGCGACGAGGTCTTCGCGTCGTCCCCTCGCTGAAAGCCGTTTACCTCGACGCCCGAGAGAGCCGCCCTGTCGTGCTCGTGCTCGTTCTCGCACGAACGCCCGACCGCGAAGAGGGTGCGTGCGCCTATCCCCCGTTCGAGCACGCCGCGCGCACCATCGCGAGCCCCGCGTACGCGGCGAGCGTCTGAATCCATCGCCGGTCACCGGGGAAGCGATGCTCCTTCACGACCGTCCCCTTCGCGGTGGCGACGGCGATGTACACGAGCCCGACGGGCTTCGTCTCCGTGCCGCCGGTCGGACCGGCGATGCCGGTGATGGACAGCGCGACGTCGGCGCCGGAGACGCGACGCGCGCCCTCGGCCATGCGCGTGGCGACCTCGGCGCTCACCGCGCCGTGGCCGCGCAGCACTTCTTCGTCGATACCGAGCACCTTCTGCTTCGCCGAGTTCGCGTACGTGACCGCGTCGAGCAGGAGGAAATCGCTCGCGCCCGGCTCCTTCGTGAGGAGGTGGCCGACGAGCCCGCCCGTGCACGACTCGGCGATGGCGAGCGTCCAGCCCCGCGTGCGGAGCGCGCGACCGACGACGCCGGCGAACGTGTCTTCGCCCGTGCCGTAGATGACGTCGCCGAGGCGGTTGCGCACCTCCGTCGCGGCACGCTCGGCGAGCGCGGTCGCGGCGTCGCGATCTTTCGCGCGCGCCAGGACCTTCACCTCGATCTCCGGGAAGTGCGCACGGTAGCCGATCGTGACGCCGGGGAAGGCGGCCTCGATGCCCGCGAGCTTCTCTCCGACGACGCTCTCGGGCAGACCGAACGTCCGGAAGCGGATCTGGTGATGGTCGTTCGGGGCGAGCTCGCGGATGCGCGGGACGACGTGATCGTCGAACATCCGATGCATCTCGGCCGGCACGCCCGGCATGAAGAACGCTCGCGCGCCGTGGAGCTCCACCATGAAGCCCGGCGCGGTCCCGATGGCATTCGGGAGCACCGTCGCGCCCTTCGGGAAGTCGGCTTGCTTCGCGTTCGTCTCGCTCATCGTGCGCCCGAGCTTCTCGAAGCGTCGGCGAATGTGCTCGAGGGCGACCGCGTCACGCTCGAGGGGCACCCCCAGAGCGGCGGCCACGGCTTCGCTCGTCAGATCGTCCGTCGTCGGACCCAGCCCGCCGGTGCAGACGATGACCTTCACGGCCCGCGCGAGCCGATCGAGCGTGGCGACGATCCGTCCCTTGTCGTCGTCGACGACGCACTGCTCGATCACTTCGAAGCCGAGATCGGTGAGCCCTGCCGAGAGCCAAGCGGCGTTGGTATTGACGAGCTCTCCGCGCGTGAGCTCGGTGCCGATGCTGAGGACGGCGCATGTCATGGGAAGGATCAGCGTACCCGGTCGTAGGCGCAGCGGAAGCCGATCGTTGGGTCTCCGCCGGCCATCGCGGACGCCAAGGGCACCTCGCGACGGAGCCACGTGCGCAGCTCGGTCGCGAGCGCGCTCTTCCACGAACCGCCCCTGACGATCGGAAGACATCCGGCCGGATCCGTGCACGAGGCCGTCTCGACCCACTCGGCCACGTTGCCCGCGAGATCGTGGATGCCGAGCGGAGTCGCACCGTCGGGATGCGCGCCCACCGTGTCGGGGCCGACGGCTCCTCGGCCGCACGGTCCGGATTCGAGCCCCCAGGCCGCCCGGCGACAGACCGCGCCCGTGTCTCCCCATGGATAGCGCCGCGATCGATCGCCTGCGGCGGCAGCGAGCCACTCGTCCTCCGTCGGAAGCCTGCCGCCGCGCTCTTCGCAGTACGCACGGGCGGCGCCGAGCGAGACGCCGAAGGCGGCGCGTGCGGGGTCGCCGTCCTTGCAGAAGCTCGCGCCGGCGAAGTGGCGCGAGGCGCAAGCGCGCCCTGCCGTGACCTCGAGCCTGTCGATCGCGAACGGCTTCACGTCGACGATGCGCGACGTGACCCTTCCCTCTGCCTCCCAGTCGGACGGACCGACGACGAGGCGGGTCGCCGGGACCTCGACGACGTCGCGCTCGGGGGCATCGCAGCCGCGATCCGTCCGGACCAAGGGCGAGGGACACGACGCGGTCGCGTCGGAGACGCAGACACCGTCGCGATGCGTGCCCGGCGTCGGACAACATCGAGGTCCTGAACGCGTGAAGCCCGGACCGCACGCGCTCGCGGGGCTCTCGCACCGACGAGAGAGCACGGCGGCGGCGCTCACCGTCACCGCCAGCACGACCGCGACGAGCGCAGGTCCCCGCTTCACGGGCTCTTCGTGACGCCGATCGCGAGCTCGCCGATGCCGTCGATGGCGACGACGACGCGATCGCCCGGCTGGAGCGGCCCCACGCCCTCGGGGGTGCCGGTGAGGAGGAGATCGCCCGGCTCGAGCGTCATCACGCGGCTCACGTACGCGATCAGCGTGCCGATGTCGAAGATCATCTGCGACGTCCGACCCGACTGCCGCTCGACGCCGCCGACGAGGCATCGCACCGCTCGATCGGAGACGTCGAGCTCGGTCTCGATCCACGGCCCGACGGGACAGAACGTGTCGAAGCCCTTCGCGCGCGTCCACTGACCGTCCTTCTTCTGGAGGTCGCGCGCGGTGACGTCGCACGCGCAGGTGTAGCCGAACACGGACGCGAGCGCCTCCTCGGGCGACGCTCTCCGCGTGCGCCGGCCGATCACGACGCCGAGCTCGGCCTCGTGCTCGACGCGCGCGCTCTCCTCGGGCAGCACGATCGACTCGCCGGGGCCGATGACGGCGGACGGAGGCTTCAAGAAGACGAGCGGCTCCTTCGGCGGCTCGTTGCCGAGCTCCCTCGCGTGCGCCGCGTAGTTCCGCCCGATGCAGACGATCTTCGACGGCCGCACGGGCGCGCGAAGCTCCGCCGCCGACCACTCGACCTCGGTGGCCCCGAGCGGTGCGCCGTCGAACGGCACGCCGTCGAACCGACGCGCCCGCCCGCCGTTCGCGTCGCCATCGAGCGCGAACCATGACCGTTGTCCGTTCTTCTCCAGCACCGCGACGCGCATGAAATCAGGCTCCAGGCTCCGGGCTCCAGGCTCCAGGCTCCAGGGAGTGCAGACTGGGCGCGGAGGTCCGCGAGGGAATAGCACGTCGACTCCGGGTCGCAGACTCGGAAGGCGCCCCTCATCCCTGGAGCCCGGAGCCCGGAGCCTGGAACCTCTCTCTTGCTTTTCCCCCCGGCCGTGCCATGAAGGCTCGGCCATGCGGAACCGAAGTGCTCTCCTCGGCCTCTTCGCGGCGGGGGTCCTTGCTTGCTCCACCGGTACGGTCGGCTGCATGACCGCGGCGGAGCGTCCGGGGTTCGAGACCTCGCCGACCGATCCGGCGGAGAAGGAAGCCGGCGAGTCCGAGGAAGAGACGGGGACCTGCGGAGAGAGCAAGTACGTCGAAGAGCTCCCGACGAAGGAGAGCCTCTCGGGCCTCGAGTTCTCTTCCGCGAACGCGGGCGACTACCTGCTCGCGGCCCTCGACCTCCGATACCCGCTCGGTGCGGAGATCGTCCGATCGGGCCTCGAGAGCTCGCTGTCGAAGTCGCAAGGGAGCTGCATCGACCGCTACCTCGACGACAGGTCGAGCGCGAAGGCCGTTCTCCGTCAGGCAGCGACCGTGGTCCACGAGTGCGGGCACTTCCTCGATCTCGGTGCGAGCCGAGGAAGCACGAGCACGTTCGTGATCGCGTCCGGGGATCTCACGTTCACTTGCGAGGACGGCGACACGACGGATCGCCGTGGCAAGACGTTCGCGCGCAGCCTCATCAAGAAGGATGCGCACTACGCCAAGCGAAAGGCCTGCAACGGGAAGAGCGCCATCGGGTGTGACTTCTACGCGGACACGTACCTCGACGGCGACCCGACGAACGCGACCTTCGAGAGCGGCGATCAAGGCTACAACCTGCTGCTCGAAGAGGCCGTGCAGTACGTCAACTCGCTCGCGACCGCCCTCGCCTTCGAGGACTACTACCGAGATCAGCGCGTGAGCGAGCGCGACGGGATCCTCACGTTCCTCTGGTACATCGAGCGCTACCTCGCGATGGCGCGGACCGAGTTCCCCGATGCGTACGAGCTCATCAGCGAAGATCCGTGCTGGCGAAAGGCGACGCTGACGGTCTGGGATCGCGCTTGGTTCTATCTCTCGGCCACCGCCGGCAAGGAGTCGCTCGGCCTGGACGACGCGGCGCTCGAGGCGCTCGTGAACGACCCCGAGCTCCTCGCCGAGATCGACGCCCTTCGCGCGCTCGAATGCCAGTGACCGGCTCCGAAACGAAGGACCGGCGGATCCGTCTCGCGTTCTCGCCGGACAGCGACGACATCTTCATGTTCTGGGCCTTGCTGAACGGCAAGGTCGACACGGAGGGGCTGTCGTTCGACGCGGAGCGCGCCGACACCGAGACGCTCAATGCGCGAGCGGAAGGCCAGGGCGAGCGCGCCGACGTCGTCGCGGTGTCGATCGCCCATTACGCACGCATCGCGCGCGATTGGCTGCTGTTGCCGCACGGCATGTCCGTCGGACGCGGCTACGGTCCCGTCGTCGTCGCCCCTCCGGATCGCGTCGCCGCCACGAGCTCCGTGACGAGCCCGCTCGCGGCGTTCGCCGGAAAGCGCATCGGCGTCCCGGGACTGCGGACGACCGCGTACCTCGTGCTGCGCCTGCTCTTGCCCGACTTCGAGCCGGTGGTCGTGCCCATCGCGCCGTACGCGCGCGCGTTCGAGGAGCTCCGCGCCGGCACGATCGACGCGGCGCTGTTGATCCACGAAGGCCGGCTCTTCTACGAGCGAGAGGGCATGGCGAAGGTCGTCGACATCGGCGAAGCGTGGGCAGCAGAGACCGGCGGGCTCCCGCTGCCGCTCGGAGGCAACGCGATCCGGAGAGACCTCGGCCCCGAGCTCGTCGCACGCGTCTCGAGGGTGTGCCGCGCGTCCATTCGATGGGCCGTCGATCACGCCGACGAGGTCGCGCGTGCGCTGCTCGCCGCGGAGACGCGACCGGACGTCGGGCTCGATCGCGCCTCGCTCGATCGCTACCTCGCGATGTACGCGAACGCGGACACGCTCGACGCTCCCGAGGACGTGCGCCGAGCGATCGACGTGCTCTTCGAGCGCGGGCGCGCCGCCGGCCTCTTGCCGAGCGACGCGCGCGCCGAGCTCGCGCCCTGATCAGCCGGCGTCCGGAATCTCCGGGACCGGGACGTCCCCGGGCCCGCCCGGCGGTGGAGCCGGCGGCGGCTCGACGGTCGGATCCGGCATCGGCGCCGGCGGCTCGCTGCTCCCGCCGCTCGGCGCGCCCGCGCCGATGCGAGTGCACACGACGGCGCCGTCATCGGTCGACACCACGAGGGTCGAACCCGTCGTCGTCCACGTGGCGATCTGCTGTCCGCCGAACGACACTCGGCCGTCGGGATGGAGGGTCGCGACGCCCCCCAACGAGCACTGGCCGTCGCGCATCGAGAGCGTGACCCTTTCGACGTCGCCGTCGGGCTCCCGGCATTCCCACGTCCCGGAGCAGTCGAGCCCGCCTCCGGCGGGGCCGCCGGGAGGGCCGCCTCCCCGCCTGCCGGGCGGGGGCTCGGCGCTCGGATTGGCCGGGTCGTGGAACGGCGGGGCGGACTCGAGCGAGGTGACCGCGCGCTCGGTGCTGTTCGGCGCGCGGTCGTGCGTCGAGCCGGCGGGATCCCAGACCTCGAGGGCGTCGGACGGTCCGCCGGGTCCGCCCGCGCACGCGTAGGCGCCGCCGACGACGGCGAACCCCACGAGCGCCCAAATGCTTCGTCGGTGACCCATCATGCTCCCCGTCTCCTCAGATTAGCCGCGCGGCGCGGAGGATCACGGGAAGTAGTAGATGGCCGAGATGTTGTTCACGAACAGCGCCCACGGATCCGCCTGGACGGTGGTGCCGAGGGTGCTCTCCGTGATCGAAGACGACGACGGAGCCGGCACGCCCGGAGGCGAAGCGTCCTGGCTCGCGCTCCAGCGCTGGTGACGGAAGTTGAGACCGACCGACGCCTGGAGCGCGAGCTCGGGGATGCCGATGAAGCCGAACTGGATCTCGCTCCCGATGCGCGCGCCGACGTCGAGTCGGATGCCCGAGAGATGGAGATCCGCGATCGCCGGAGAACCGGGCGGCACGTTCTGCGCGGCCGCCGTTTGGGTCGCGTAGCCGAAGTTCAGCTCGGGGACGAGCAGGAACTTGTAGTGCTTGCCATAGGCGAACGCGATGGGCACGCCGCCGTGGATGCCCAACGCGAGGACCGCCGGTCCGTCGGTGTCCACCTCGGGCTGGCCAGCCGCCTGCCGCGAGCTTCCCGACGAGAAGAAGTTGAATCCGAGACCGAGATCGAGGCCGAGCCGCTCCTGGAGCCAGTAGCGGACGCCGATCACGGGCATGCTGACGGTGCCTCGCCCGACGTTCGCAGCGGCGTTCGCACCGATGTTCGGCGGGCCCTGGCCGATCGGCTGTTGGGAGAAGCCGAAGTACATGACACCGAACTTGCCGACGACCTTCTCGTGGTCGGTGATGCCGTCGTCCGCTTTCGGTACCTCGGGTGCCGGTGCCCCGCCGACCGTAGGAGGCGGAGGAGCGGGCGGCGGAGGCTCGGGGGGCGGCGGTGGCGGTGGCGGCGGCGCGGGCTCCGCCGGCGTCTCGGGCGCCGGCGCAGGAGGCGCCGGCTGCGGCTCGACCGGCTGCGCGAACGCCAGCGTCGACTGGATCGACGTGGCCAAGAGCACCCCACACCCCACGACGAAACGAAGAACGTTCTTCATCGAAGCCTCCCGCACACCGCGAGGAGGCCACGCATCGGCGGACAGGGCCAACATTGCTGCGGTCTCGCCGGGCGAAACCCGGATGACGCGGAGCGACGTATGGGCCCTCGAAAGCGTCGCCGGTACCGCTCCTGCACGCACCCGTCGGAACGAGAACGGCGCGGAATCACGGCGATCTCCTTGCGAGATCGCCCGCCCCTCGTACACTCTCCCTCCCTTTCGTGTCATGACGAACGGGATGTCCCTCGCTCGGACGACGGGCGTGGGAACGGAGGAGGCAGTCCACGATGCGGTTGGCTTGGCTGTGTGGGGGAGCGGTGATCGGTGTGATCTTCACGGCGAGCGCCTGCTCGTCCTCCAGCACGGAGCCGCCGACCGAAGGCCTCACGCAAGCCATCCAGGACGGCATCTTCGACACGACGCACCGCTACGCCGTCGGGGTCTGCCGCGGCGGAACGCGCCAGCGATGCATCGGCCGATGCTCCGGCGCGCTCATCCTGCCCAACGTCGTCGCGACGGCGCGACACTGCGTCGACGACTCGCCGGAGAGGATCGACTGCTCGACGGAGAACCCGACGTTCGGAGACCGCAAGCCGGGCATCTTCACGATCACGACGAACGCGGACATGGCCGACACCGGCGTGACCGACGCGGACGGGAGCGGCTGGTACAGCGTCGGCGCCATCGAGGTCCCGCCCGACGATCATCTGTGCGGGAACGACATCGCGATGCTCGTCCTGAACAAGATGGTCCCCGCGTCGGAGGCGAAGCCGGTCACTCCCGGTGTGCAGTACATCATGTGGGATCCGGCCGCGAAGTACTCGATGCTGTTCACCGCCATCGGCTACGGACAGACCTCGCCCACGGGCCCGAGCGGCAAACGCTACCGCCGCGAGCTGATGAGCGTTCTCTGCATTCCCGGCTCCGACAAGCGCGATTGTCCCGCCCAGCTCAATCTCCCCGAGAAGGAGTTCGTGGGGAGCGACGGCATCTGCTCGGGCGACAGCGGCTCGAGCGCGTACGAGACCAGGTCCTACGAGGCGGGCGAGCCGGTCTCCTTCGGCGTGCTGTCCCGCGGCGGCCAGCAGGACGACAGGTGCGTGGGCTCCGTGTACACGCGCTTCGACCTGCATCGCGACTGGGTCGTCGAGGTCGCCAAGAAGGCCTCGCAGAACTGGACGCTCTACCCGGAGCCGCACTGGACGGATCTGAAGCCGCCGCCGGAGAAGAAGTCGGCGGAGAAGCCCGACGCCGGCAAGCCCGCCCCGAAGCAGCCGAGCCGCGAGATCGGCGAAGAGTGCACGGAGAGCTCGGAGTGTCGAACGAACAAGTGCGCGGACACCGGCGACGGCACGATGATCTGCACGAGGCTCTGCGTCAGCTCGACGACGTGCCCCGAGGGCTTCGAGTGTCGCGAGTCGATGTGCCTGCCGGTCCTCGATGCACCGGCAGAGCCCGCCGCCGCCCCCACGACGATCACCCGGACGACGTCGAGCTGCTCGGTCGGCCGAACCTCGACCGTGAACGGGTGGGCCGGCGTCGGCGCGGCCTTGGCCGTGGCCGCCTCCGCCGCGCTGCGACGCCGCCGGGCCTGATCATCCGTCGAGGGGTCCTCCGCGGACGCAACGGAGCACCGCGTCGGAGCATCGGATCCAAACGGAGCCGAGGGCTCGCGCTATGCTCTCGATGAACAGCATGCACGTGGACCTCGAAGACTCGGTCCTGGGCCGCGCCGAAGGCGATACCGCCGAGCGGTCTCGAGCGCCGGAGAGCCCCCAGGAGAGAGCCCGTCGGGCGCGCTTCGAGGCGGTGCGGCGCCGTGTCTTCTGCGAGATGCACGACATGGCGTCACGCTGGCGCCTGGTTCTCGTCGTTCCGTTCCACGTCCTCGTCATCGGCATCTTGGCGGCCCGCGGCTTTCCGAAGGAGCGGCTCGCCATCCAGATCGCGTGCTCGCTCACGCTTCTCTCCGGCCTCGCCTTCGCCGACCGAATCCAGGGCCGTAAGAGCCGCGCCCTGCTCTTCCTTTCGGGGCTGGCGATCCTCGTCGGCATCGCCAACACGGGCGGGCTGGCGAGCCCGCTCATCCTGAGCCTCGTGCCGTTCTTCGTCGGCATCGCGATGAACCCGAACCTCGCGCGCCGGCACTTCGTCGTGAAGTTCCTCGTCGTGTTCGGGCTGATGGCGTGGTTCTCGCGGAGCTACACGCTGCCCGCGCCGCTCGCGACGACGACGATGGAGTTCGCCACCGCGGAGTACGTCGCGATCGCGTTCGCGAGCGCGTTCCTCTCGCTCGTGGCCGTCTACTCGATGGGCAAGGCGATGACGGCGGGCTACGAGCGGATCGCGCTCGAGCTCGCGGAACGGCGCGAAGAGCTCTGCGACGAGAACGCGGGGCGCACGCGCGCCCTCGAGGGCATCGCCGCACGGCTCGCGCACGAGGTGAAGAATCCCCTAGCCGCCATCAAAGGCCTATCGACGCACATGGCGCGGAGCCTCGAGCGCAACCCCGCCGAGATGGACGTCGCGAAGATGAAGGAGCGCCTCGCGATCGTCGCCGCCGAAGCCGAGCGGCTGCAGGAGATCGTCGACGGGTTCCTCTCCTTCTCGCGCGGGCTCGACGACCTCGACATCGCGCCGACGAAGCCGTACGACATCGCGCGCGAGCTCTCGCTGCTGCTCGAGACGCGCGCCGCCGACGCCGGCGTTTCGATCGAGGTTCGCGGCAGCCGCGAGCTGTCGCTCGACGCCGATCCGAAGAAGCTGCGGCAGGCGCTGCTCAACCTCGTGTTGAACGCGATGCAGGCGTCCCCGAAGGGGGGCGCGGTCACGATCGAGATCGCGAAGAGCTGCGGAGACGGCGCCGGCGTCATCCGCGTCATCGACCGCGGCGTCGGCATGACGCCCGAGATCCTCGAGCGCATCCGCAAGCCCTACTACACGACGAAGGACGGCGGCTCCGGGCTCGGCATCGCGATCGCACGGGGCATCGTCGAGCAGCACGGCGGCACGCTCCACTTCGAGAGCGCGGCGGGTCGCGGCACCACGGCGACGATCTTTCTCCCGCCGCACCCCGGCGCGAAGGTCCGGGAGAAGCTGCCGAACCCGTGCGCGAAGGCGTTCGAGGCGGTGATGGCCGCGCGCAAGGGCGCGGCCCAGTCCAGCGACGGAAAGCCGGAGCCGACGCCGGCGTTCGCGCAAGTCGAGAAGGCGTGATGTCTCCTGGAGCCTGGACACTGACGTCCCCTGGAGCCTGGAGCCCGGAGCCCGGAGCCTGAAATGGCCCGCATCCTCGTCATCGACGACGAAGCCTCGATGCGCTTCACGCTCGAAGCCGTGCTCGGTGACGCCGGGCACGACGTCGAGACGGCCGACGGTGGGGCCGCAGGGCTCGCGGCGTTCGAGGCGCGTGGCGCCGACGTCGTGATCACGGACCTCGCGATGCCCGAGGTCGACGGCATGAAGGTCCTCGCGACCATGCGCGTGCAGGATCCCGGGGTACCGGTGATCATGCTGACCGCGCACGGATCCGAGCGCGTGGCCGTCGCGGCCATGAAGGCAGGCGCGTTCGATTACGTCCCGAAGCCGTTCGACCCCGACGAGATCCTCCTCGCCGTCACGCGCGCCGCCGACACCCGGCGCCTGCGGCTGGAGAATGCGCGCCTGCGCACGGAGGCTTCGCTCGGACGGCCCATCGTCGCGGAGAGCCCCGCCACGCGTCGCGTGCTCGAGCTCGTCGCGCGCGTCGCGCCGAAGGACGTGACCGTGCTGCTCACCGGCGAGAGCGGCACCGGCAAGGACGTGCTGGCGGCGGCGCTGCACGCCCACTCGAAGCGCGCAGACCGCCCGCTCGTACGCTTCAACGCGGCGGCGATCCCGGGCGAGCTCGCCGAAGCCGAGCTCTTCGGCCACGTGAAAGGAGCGTTCACCGGAGCGACGCAGGCGCGCACGGGCTACTTCCAGCAGGCCGACAAAGGGACGCTCTTCATCGACGAGGTCGGCGAGCTCGCGCTCCCGATCCAGGCGAAGGTGCTCCGCGCGCTCCAGTCCGGCGAGGTCCAGCCCGTGGGCGGCCGGGCCGAGCACGTCGACGTGCGCCTCGTCGCGGCGACGAATCGCGACCTCGCCGCGGAGGTCAAGGCGGGGCGCTTCCGCGAGGACCTGTTCTACCGGCTCAACGTCGTCCCCATCCGCGTCCCGCCGCTCCGCGAGCGCCCCGAGGACATCGAGCCGCTCGTGCACGCGTTCGTGCGCACGTACTCGGAGCGGTACGGCATGGACCCGGTCCAGATCGAGCCGGCGCTCGTCGAAGCGTTCAAGGCACATTCCTGGCCGGGGAACGTGCGCGAGCTCGAGAACACGGTCGCCCGCCTGCTCGCGCTCACGGCAGACGATCGGCTGACGCTCACCCTCTGGCGCTCGCTCGCCGACGAAGCCGGAAAGGCGGCGTCCGTCGCGCCGAGCAGCGGCGGAGCGGCGCCCGGCGATCCCGGGCCGGGATTCCCGCTCCGCGCGCGCGTCGAGGCGTTCGAGCGCGCCATCATCCGCGCCGAGTTCGAGTCGGCGAACCGGAACCAGAGCGAGACCGCGCGGCGCCTCGGCGTCTCGCGGCCGGCGTTGATCGAGAAGCTGCACAAGTACGGGCTCATCGCCCGCGGGTGACGTCGGAGCCGGCCGCCACGACGGCCGAGGGCTGTCGGTCGGTCGCTTCCTCCGGCGCCGTCTCGTGACCCGTGATCTCTGCGAAGTCGCCGTCGTCGAACGCGACGACGACGCGATGGGGCAGGCCCGCCGACGCGAAACGCGCGAGGAGCGCGGCCGCGCCGAAGCGGAGCGAGTGCGAAACGGCACGCTTCGCCTCGCCGCGCGCGGACGCCGCGGCGCGTGCGAGCGCGTCGAGCGACGGGCTCTTCAGGAAGCGATCCTCGGGCAGCCACGTCGGCGCCTTCGAGAGCCAGCGCGAGCCGGGATCGAACCCTTCGCTGCCTCCCACGTGGAACCCGGTGTAGAGGCCGTCGCCGTCGTCGACGCCGTCGAAGATCCCGAAGACGAGCGTGTCGATCTCGCGCGGCGCGAGGCGCACGATCGAGCGCACGCGATCGGAGAGCGCCGGGATCTCTTCGTCGAGGTCGAGCATCGAGAGCGGCTGAACGACCTTCTTGCCGATCGTCCTCGTCACGCGCACGCAGATGGCGCGCCAGCCGGCGGTCGCCGCATGGGCCTTCCTCGCGACCGCGACGACGTCGTCGAAGATCGCCTGATGATCGATGAGGACGGGGGCCGCCACGTGCACGCCGATGATACCAGCCCGGCGGCGTGGGCAGCGCCGCGGGCCCGCCCGCGTGCTAGATCGGCGGCCATGCGTTCGGCCTTTCGGAGCTCGCCAGCGTCCGCGTGAGACCATGCATCGCCGTCGGCTCCTCCAGCTCGTCCTCTTCGTCGCGCTGTCGCTCGTGATCGCGTGCAAGAAGGACGAGCGCGTCGCGCGATCGTCGAAGGTCGAGCGCATCGTGTCGCTCTCGCCCTCGACGACGGAGGCGCTCTTCGCGGTCGGCGCCGGCTCGAAGCTCGTCGGGCGCTCGCGCTACTGCGACCATCCCCCCGAGGTCGCGAAGCTCCCGCAGGTCGGAGGCTTCGTCGATCCCAGCTTCGAGGCCATCCTCGCGCTCCGGCCCGATCTGGTCGTCGGCGCACGCGGACCGGCGGGTAGAGCCATCGCCGACAAGCTCGAGCAGCGGGGGATCGCGACGTACTTCCCGCCGACCGAGTCGTTCGCCGGGATCGACGAGATGCTCCTCGGCCTCGGCGAGCGCACCGGCAATGCCGCCGCGGCGCGGGCCGTCGTCGACGCGATGCACGCGCGGATCGAGGCCGTCGAGAAGGCGGTCGCGCCGCTCCCGAAGACGCGCGTGCTGCTCGTGTTCGGGCTCGCGCCGCTCTCCGTCGCGGGACCGGGAAGCTTCGCCGACGAGATGATCCGCCGCGCGGGCGGGGCGAACGTCGTCACCGAAGGCGGCGCCTATCCGACGCTCGGCGCGGAGCGCGTGCTCGCGCTCGATCCGGACGTCGTCGTGAACGCGGCCATGATGGAGGAGCGCGCGCAGGAGCGGCTCCGCAAGGACGCGCCCGAGTGGGCGAACGTCCGCGCCGTACGGAACGGGCGCGTGGTGTCGATCGAGAGCGAGGCCGTGTTGCGCCCCGGGCCGCGCATCGCCGAAGGCCTCGCGGTGCTCGCGCGGGCGCTCCACCCGGAGGCGGCGATCCCGTCGTTCGACGGAGGCACGCCATGAAGGTGCGAGCGGATCAGCTCCTCGTCGCGCGCGATCTCGCGCCGTCGCGCGCGCGGGCGCAGGCGCTCATCCTCGCCGGCAAGGTGTACGTCGGCGACACGCGCGTCGAGAAGGCGGGCACGATGCTCGCGGAGGACGCGCCCATCGTGGTGCGCGGCGCCGATCATCCATACGTGTCGCGAGGCGGCGTGAAGCTCGCGGGCGCGCTCGACGCGTTCGGCGTCGACCCGACGGGCAAGCGGTGCCTCGATCTCGGCGCCTCGACGGGCGGCTTCACCGATTGCCTGCTCCAGCGTGGCGCGCGGTCGGTCGCCGCGGTCGACGTCGGTTACGGACAGCTCGCGCACTCGCTCCGCATCGACCCGCGCGTCCTCGTCCTCGAGCGGACGAACGCGCGCACGCTCCAGCCCGAGCAGATCGGAGGCCCGGTCGATCTCGTCGTCGTCGATGCGTCCTTCATCGGCCTCGGCAAGCTGCTCGACGCGATCGCGCGATGCCTCCGCTCCGGCGGCGAGCTCGTCGCCCTCGTGAAGCCGCAGTTCGAGGTCGGCCGCGAGGAGGCCACGAAGGCGCGCGGCGTGATCCGCGACCCGGCGGTACGGCAGAAGGCCATCGATGCCGCGACGAACGAGGTCCGCTCCGCCGGCTTCGAGGTGCTCGGCGTCGCCGACTGCGTGATCGAGGGACCGAAGGGAAACCTCGAGGCCTTCGTCCACGCGCGGCGCTCGACGCCGTCGGGCTGATGCGGCGCCTCCATTCACGGATCGGGCGCCGCGCGTCCCACGGCGGGCGTCACCGCTTCTCCGCGATGCACACGCCCTTCTTGCATCGAGCGACGTACGCCTCGACCGGCTCGACCTGCGAGCATTCGATCCGGTCCGACGCAGGGGGACAGTCGACCGCGGCGCAGCGGTTCTTCCTCTGCTCGTAGGCGAACTTCGGGATCGCGCGCGGGACGTCCGGGCACGCGGGGCAGCACCCCGAGCCCTCGTTCGTCACCATGCAATCCGCGTCCTCGGAGCACGACGCCCGGGCTCCGCTCGGCGTCCTCCCGTCCTTGGAGCCGCCGCAGGCGGCGAGCACGACGGCGCCGCTCACGACGAAAGCGGCGAATTTCACGGGTCCACGTCCGGAGCGCATGAGCGGGAGGCTACCCTGCGGCGGCCTCCCCGCCCATCCCGACCGACGGCCTCTGTGCTAAGCGGACGCCTCCCGATGGGCCGCGCCACTTCTTCAGCTCCCGAAGCCGCCGCTTCGCAGGCGAAGACGCCGGGGCTCGGCGCCATTTTCCTCATCGTCTTCCTCGACATCCTGGGCTTCAGCCTGGTCTTGCCCTTCCTCGCGGAAGAGGCACGGTCGACCTTCGGCACGAGCGAGCTCACCGGGACGTTGCTCGCCTCGGTCTACTCGTTCATGCAGTTCGTGTTCGTGCCGGTCTGGGGCCGTGTCTCGGACCGCGTCGGTCGGCGGCCGGTCCTGCTCTGGAGCGTCGGCGCGACGTCGCTCGGCATGGCCGGGCTCGGCCTCGCGCTCCTCCGCGCGGACCACGTCTTCTGGCTCTTCGTCGCACGGGCGGCGAGCGGGATCGCGACCGCGAACCTGGGGACCGCGAGCGCGTACATCGCGGACGTCACGAAACCCGAGGACCGATCGAAGGGGATGGGCCTCATCGGCATGGCGTTCGGGCTGGGGTTCATCCTCGGGCCCGGGATCGGAGGGGCGCTCTCGGCGATCCCGATCGGCGGACGGACCGGCGCGGTGCCGTGCTTCGTCGCGGCGGGGCTGTCTCTCGTGAACCTCGCTTGGGCCTGGATCGCGCTGCGCGAGTCGCTCCCGCCGGAGCGACGGTCGAGCCAGAAGCGAAGCCTCTCGCCGCTGAACCTCGCCGCGGCGCGCGAGGCGTTCGCCCGTCCCGGGGTCGCGATCGCGATCCTCGTGAACTTCGCGATCACGCTCTCGTTCACGGTCCTCGATCAGACGTTCCGCTTCTACAACAAGGACCAGTTCGGCATGACGCCGCTCGACACGGGGCTCGCGCTCGCGTTCATCGGCGTCGTGGCGGCGCTCGTGCAAGGCGGGCTCATCCGTCCCCTCTCGAAGCGCTTCGACGAGAGCTCGCTCATTCGGGTCGGCACGGCGCTCCAGTCGGTCGCGTTCGCAGGCATCGCGGCCGCGCCGAGCTTCGGGCGCGGGATGCTCTACGCGTCGGGCGCGCTCCTCGCGCTCGGCAACGGGATGACGCAGCCGAGCGTCGGCGCATTCATCTCGAAGCGCGCCGACCCGCGCGAGCAAGGCGCGACCCTCGGGACGAACCAGTCGGCCGCGAGCCTCGCCCGCATGTTCGGACCCGGCCTCGGCGGCTGGCTCTACGGTACGTTCGGCCCGCGCTCGCCGTACGTCGTCGGCGCGATCGGGTTCGCGCTCGCCATGCTCGTCTCGTTCGGCCTCGATCGCCGCACTTCCGTCGACTCACAGGCTCAGCGGAGCACGAGGACCCATACGTCGTAGATCGCGTGGGTCCACACGGCGGCGGCGAAGCCTCGCGTGACGTAGATGAGCGTCAGCGCGAGGCCGAGCACGGCGCGGAAGAGGAACGACGCCAGCCGGAAGTCGTCGGCCATCGGACCGACGTAGTGCACGCCGCTGAAGATCAGCGCGCAGACGACGCCCCAACCCGCCATGACGAGGAGCGAGCGAAGCGAGAAGCCGCGCGCCGCGGCCGTGCCGGAGAGATCCACGCGCTGCTTGCCGAAGAGCCAGACGAGGAGCTTGGCGCCGAGCCCGAAGAGGAGCACGCGGAACGTCAGCTCCTCGTAGAAGCCGGCGCCCAGCGACATGACGAAGCCGACGAAGCGTCCCTCTTCGCGGATCCCGCTCGCGATGCTCGGCTCGGAGCCGGGGACGAGCCCTCCACGAAACGCCTCCGACAGAACGCCGTGGGCCGCGTCGGTCAACGGTTGGGGCAGACGCCCGAGGATGCTGCCGACGACGTAGTTCGCGGCGGCCGCCATCACGAAGGCGTAGACGGTGCCTTCGATCATGATCTGCAGGAACTTTCGCGGGCGAAACGCCTGCCCTCGCCCGAGGAGCGCGAACGTCCCGGCGAAGATGACGCCGATGGCGAGCGTCGCGAGCAGGTACTTCGTCTTGTCGCCTTCGCTCAGGGACAAGAGCGCCCCGGTGACCACGTCGGTCGCGTTCTGCACGCCGAGGAAGACGACGGTCAGGTGGTAGACGAGGAAAATCGGGAGCGTGAGCCCGAGGTCCACCCAGGCCCCTGGTCGATCGCTCAAGCGCTCGGTGCCGAGTGGCTGAGCTGTCGTCATGGACTCCGGCCGTCAGCCTACCAACCTGGACTCGGAAGGGCCCATTCCGTGACGGTCGCTCGACGAACGGTCGTGCTCGTCGTCGCACCCGGTGCGGCTGCGCGCACGTCGAAGCCGGAGGGCGTCGCAGCGAGCAAGCGAGACGCAGCGGAGTGATCGCCCCCACGTCTCTCGATCGGTGTCGGCCGGAGGGAAGCCGCGAGCCGTTGCGCGAGGCGTTGCAGCCCGCGAGGGAGACTCCCTTTTCCGCGGGAAATGCGAAGCATTTCCTGCGGGCTCCCTGTCGCCCCCTGTCTCCCCCGAATGTCCCCGTCTCCGAATCAGGCCGGACGCAGCCGATAGACGATGGCGAGCACCGCCACGACCCACAGGACGAGATTGAGGACGAACGGCACGTCGCTCAGCATCTCCTGCGTGGGGCTCTCGGCCTTGCGGCCGGCGCCGGCGCGACCCGAGACGAGGAACAGGAAGCGGACGATGCCGAAGAGGGTGAACGGCACCGTGAGCCAGAGCTTGTCGGTCTGGAAGAACGCCTGGGTGTCCTTGTCGAGCGTGTACGCGATGTACGTCCCCGCGGTGGCCACGCCCGTCACGGCGAGGGCCGCGGTGAGCGACCCCTTCGAGTAAGCCTCGAGGGCCGCGCGCTGCTTGCTGGCGTGCTCGCCTTCGAGCTCGTGGCGACGCTTGCCGAAGCCGAGGAAGAGCGCGAGCAGCGCGGTGCAGGCGAGCATGTACAGGCTCACCTTCGTGTCCGTCGCGAGGCCGCCCGCGATGACGCGGAGCACGAAGCCGAACGCGATGAGACCGACGTCGAGGAACGCGATCTTCTTGAGCTTGAACGAGTAGGCGAGGTTCTCGACCAGGTAGAGCGCCGCGATGCCGGCGAACGCGAGGTTCAGCTCGAGCACTGCCACGCCCAGCGATGCGACGACGAGGAAGACGGCGAAGATTTTCGCCAGCCCCTCGGGCACCGCGCCGCTCGCGATCGGCCGATGGCGCTTCACGGGGTGGATGCGATCGGCCTCGACGTCGACGAGATCGTTGATCGTGTAGACCGCCCCGGCGAGGAGGGAGAAGATGGCGGTGGCGAGGAACGCCTTGCCGGCGACCTTCAGGTTCAGCGTCGGATCGCCCGCGGCCGTCGTTCCCAGGAGATCCTTGTGGAAGACGACCGGCGCCATCACGAACAGGTTCTTCACCCACTGGTGTGGCCGGATGGTCTTGATGAGACCCTTGACCACGGAGCGCCGCTCCTGGGCGTGAATCGGGGGAGGACGCTCCGATTCCAAGGCCGTCGTCACCTCCCCGTTCTTACACCACATGGCTTGCGATCGCACGACCACAAGCTTGCAAGGACGCCGCCAAGGTCGACCTAGGGTCTCCCGACGGGCGCGTCCACGGTCGGGACGCACGGCTTGACGCGGGCTCGCACGCGGCGGAAAACCCCGCCGTGCCGCGCCCCTCGACAACTCGGTTCGCCGCGCGCCTTCGGCTCTCGGTCGTCGTGCTCGTGCTGCTCTCGATGATCGTTCCGGGGCTCGCCTCGGCCGACGTCGGGCAGCGCCTCCCGCGGCTGGCGAAGCTCTCCGAAGCGGTCGTCCGTGGCGGCGTCCCCTTCGGCTACGTGCCGCTCCGGCAGATCTGGGCGGACTGGGATCAGGGCGACCCGACGGAGGTGGAGGAGTCGCTCCGCGCGCTGGCGACGGACAAGCAGGTCGCCCCGCCGCTTCGCGTCTACGCCGGCCTGCTCGAGGCGTACGCGCGGCGCCGCCGCGGCGACCTCGCGGGGGCGAAGCAACGGATCCGCGACCTCGGCTTCGTCGGACGCTGGATCGTCACCGGCCCGTTCGACAACGAAGGCAAGACCGGGCTCGATCGGCGGTTCGGCCCCGAGGAGGAGATCGCCGACCCGCTCAGCATGACCCGCACCTACGACGGGAAGGAGCGTCAGGTCGGCAACCGCATCGCGCCCGACGTGTTCCCGTACGGCTGGGTCGATCTCGGCGCGATGCTGCGGCCGAACGAGCACGTCTGCGGCTACGCGACGACGTTCGTTCGGTACAAGCCGAGCGAAGGCAAGCGCGCCGGAGCGCAGACGGGCGCGCGGCGATTCTCGATCTGGTTCGGAGCGAGCGGCGCGGCGAAGGTGTTCTTCGACGGGGCCGTCGTCCTCGAAGACTCGAAGTACCGCGACCTCGACAGCGATCGCTTCGGCGTCACGCTCTCGATGCGCGAAGGCTGGCATCGCCTCACGGTGAAGGTCTGCGGCGACGAGGACCCGCCGATGTTCGCGCTGCGCCTCGCCGACCCGACGGGCGCGCCGGATCCCGAGCTCGAGGCCGACCCCGATCCGACGCACGCGAAGGAGGCGGCCGCCGTCCGCTTCCGCAAGGGCGATCCGCTTCCGCCGCCCGTCGTCGCGGGACCGGTCCCCGCCTTCGAGAAGCTCGTCAAGAACGACGACCCCGCGACGCTCGAGGCGTACGCGCGCTGGCTCGTCCTGACGAGCTCCGACGACCCGACCGAGCACCGCGCGCGCGATCTCGCACGACGCGCCGCGGAGAAGGCCCCCACGGTGCAGCGCTGTCTCTTGGCCGGAGAGCTGGCCGAGAACCGCAACCAGCGCGCCATCTGGATCGACAAGGCCGAGGACCTCGTGCGCCGCGCCGGCAAGGCGGCGAGCCTCGAAGACAGGATCGCGACGCTCCTCGCTCGCGCCGCACACGCGCGCGGCGGCGCGAACTGGCGCGATGCGATCCCGTTCTACGAGAAGGTCCTCGCGCTCGATCCCGAGAACGTCACGGCGAACCTGGCGCACGTCGAGCTCTACGCCGAGGCGGGCCTCCGCGAGACCGCGCTCGCGATGCTCCATCGCGCCCTCGAGCGGCGTCCCCGCTCCGTCGCGCTCCTCCGCGCGACGACGGCGGCGCTCCGGGACCTCGATCGCACGACCGAGATGGAAGAGGTCAGCGAGCGCTACGCGATGCTCCGTTACGACGACACGAGCATCCTGAGCGACCGCATCGAGCTCGCGCTCGCGCGCCGCGATCCCGTGCTCGCGGAGCGATGGATCGAGCGGCTTGTCGAGACGAACCCCGACAGCGCGCGATCGCTCGCGACGGCGGCGCGGGCCTACGTCGCGCTCGGCGATCGCGCGAAGGCGATCGCGATGCACCGGCGTGCGCTCGATCTCGCGCCCGAGGACGTGGCGACGCTGCGGACGCTCGCCGACGTCTACGCCGTCGGCGGACGAACGGACGAGCAGCTCCGCCTCCTGCGGAAGGTCCTCGAGCTCCGCCCGCAGGACAAGGACGTGCGCGAGTACGTCGCGCACACCGAGCCCGCCAAGCCGCGAGCCGACGAGGCGTACGCGCGGCCGGCCTCCGAGTTCCTCGCGCTCCGCAACAAGCCGGCCCAGGGACGCACGCGGCGCACGCTGGTCGACCTCCAGGTCACCACGGTCTTCCCGAACGGGCTCGCGAGCCGCTTCCACCAGGTCGTCTTCCAGCCGCTCACGGACGCGGCGGCGGCCGAGGCGCGCCAGTACGCCTTCGTGTTCCAGGCCGACTCCGAGACGGTGCAGCTCCGCGGCGCGCGCATCTACCGGAAGAACGGGCAGGTCGACGAGGCGATCGAGAGCGGCGAGGGCCCGACGGACAACCCGGCGCTCGCGATGTACTCGAGCCAGCGCGCGTTCTACGTGCAGTTCCCGCGGCTCGATCCGGGCGACGTCGTCGAGCTCCAGTACCGCGTGGAGGACGTCGCGCACCGCAACGCGTTCGCCGACTACTTCGGCGAGATCGTCTACATGCAGTCGACCGAGCCGATCGCTCGGAGCGAGTACGTCCTCATCACGCCGAAGTCGCGCACGTTCTACTTCAACAAGCCGAAGGTCCCGGGCCTCCGGCAGAAGGTGGAAGAGAAGGGCGACACGCGGATCTGGCACTTCGTCGCCCAGGACGTCGCCCCGCTCGACGTGGAGCCGGGGATGCCTCCGCTCGCCGAGCTGCTCGGGCACGTCCACGTCTCCACGTACAAGAGCTGGGACGAGATGGGCCGCTGGTACTGGGGCCTCGTGAAGGACCAGTTCATCGCCGACGACGAGGTCCGCCAGCGCGCCGCGGAGATCACGAAGGGTCTGACGGACGAGAAGGCGAAGGTCCGCGCGATCTACGACTGGGTCGTCCAGAAGACGCGGTACGTCGCGCTCGAGTTCGGCATCCACGGCTACAAGCCGTATCGATGCGCGCAGATCTTCGCGCGCGGATTCGGCGACTGCAAAGACAAGGCGACGCTCATCGTCACGATGCTCAAGGAGCTCGGGATCCCGGCGACGATCGTGATCCTCCGCACCGGGCTCAAAGGAGACTTCGAGACCGAGCCCGCGAGCCTCGCGCCGTTCGATCACGCGATCGCGTACGTCCCGTCGCTCGACTGGTACCTCGACGGGACCGCCGAGTTCACCGGCTCGCGCGAGCTGCCGGCGATGGACCGCGGCGCGCTCGCCATCCAGATCAACGAGGGCAAACCGAAGCTCGTCCACCTCCCCCACCCGCCGGCCTCCGAGAGCGTGACGAGCAAGCGCGTCGAGGCCGTCGTGAACGCCGACGGCTCGGCGCAGATCGACTGGCGCGTCACCGTGTCGGGCGTGAACGCGCCGTCGTGGCGGCAGCGCTATCACGCGAAGTCGACGCAGAAGCAGCGCGTCCAGGAGGACCTCGCGAACGAGCTGCCCGGGCTCGAGGTGCTCACGGTCACGGCCAACGACCTCGACGACATCGAGCGCGACGTCGAGATCCACGCGAAGGCGAAGACACCGAGCTTCGCGCGCAAGGACGGCGAGACGCGCACCGTGGGCATGGGCGCGCGCGAGCACATGGTCCGTAGCTACGCGCCGCTCTCGACCCGCCGAACCGACGTCCGCATCCCGGCGCTCGTGACGAACGAGAACGAGACGATCGTCAAGCTGCCCCAGGGCGCGAAGATCCTCGGCGCGCCGCATGCCGCCGAAGGGACGAGCCCCTACGGCAGCTTCAAGGTCGAGGTCGACGTCTCCGGCACCACCGTGCGCGTGAAGACGACGGTCGCGATCACGAAGTCGCGCATCCCGGCGAGCGAATACGCCGCCTTCCGAGCGTTCTGCGAGCAGGTCGATCGCGCGCTCGGCCAGACCCTCACCTATACGGTAGCGAAGTGAGATCGCATCCAGCCCTGGCTCCTCTCGCAGCACCTCGGCGAGAGCTCCACGCCTCGCGCTCCATCGGCAAGCGCACGCTCGCGATGCTCCGGGCGCTCTTCTTGGTCTTCGTCGTCGCCCTCGCGGCGGGCGCCTGCGGCGGGCCTCCGGGACCGAACACGCCCGCGGAGCTCGCCAAGCTGCGGAACAAGGCGCGGACGTCGACCGACGGCGAGGTCGTCGGGCGCTGGCTGCTCGACGAGATGCTCGCGCCCGGCGGCACCGCGGCGGGCGCGAAGGAGGCCCGCGAGCGCCTCCTCGCGCAGAAGACGACCGGGAACGGGCTGTGGGCGAACCTCGGCGCCGCCCTCTGGGACGAGACCCACGGGAATCCGAAGCGCGCGGCCGCCGGCTACGTCGCGGCGCTCACCCATGCGAAGAGCAGCGCGGATCCCGCGACGCCGCTCGCGGCGTGGCTCGCGACGCACCACCTCGTCGGCCTGCGCGGAAGCGTGGCGAACCTCTGGAAGGACAACGCGGCGGCGCTCGAGGCGATCATCGCGTCGCCGGGAAACATCGGCTGGCGCGCGCTCGCCCAGCTGCACGAGTGGTCCACGGCGGAGGCGTTCGATCGCGCGCAGGTGACGGGCGACGAATACGACAACCTCGTGACGAGCCGAATGGGCTGCGCGAAGAACCTGCGCCTCGCCGGCCCGTTCGGACGAGGGACGGCGCCCGATCGCCGGCGGTCCTTCCCCGCCGAGCGCGCACCGTGGCCGCCGTCGTGGCCGGAGGACCCGTTGCGCGGGACCGTCCCGCACGTGCTCGAGACGGAGCGTCATCGCTGCCTCACGGCGAGCACCGAGAAGACGGCCGAGGGCATCTTCTACGCCGAGACGTTCTTCGAGGCGCCGGCCGATCGCGACCTCCTCGTCGCGGTTCAGGGCGCGGTCGCGGTCTGGGTCGACGACGTCCTCGTGGTCGAACGCGATCTCCGCGAGTGGGGCGTCTGGCAGCGCTTCGGAGGCGCGATCCGCGTACCGAAGGGGCGGCACCGCGTCCTCGCGCGGCTCATGAGCGACGCCGCCTCGGTGCGCCTGATGAACCTCGACGGCACCGCCGCGAACCTCCCGACGGACACCGACGCGTCGAAGCCGTACGGCATCGGCCGCCCCGAGATCCTCCCCGATCCGAACCCGATCTCGCGCATCGTCGCGGACGCCGCCGCGGGTCGTCCGCTCGACGAGAGCGCGCTCGTCAAGGCGCTCGCCGCGCACGCCGCGTGGGTCGACGGTCTCTCGGACGTCGCCTCGACGCTCATGCAGGATCTCGTCGAGCCGAAGGAGGCCGCCCCCGTCGCGCTGCTGCTCGCCGCGCAGTACGCCCGCGGTGACGTGGCGTTCCCCGAGCAGGTCCGGCGCATCAACGAGAAGGAGCTCTACTCGCGCGCGTACGCCGCGGACCCCGGCCTCTGGTACGCGCGCGCCTGGCTGCTCCTCGACGACGCCGAGCAGCGAGGCCTCGTCGAGGCGGTGGAGCCGCTGAAGGAGCTCGCCGCCGATCTCCCCGGCGTGCCGCAGATCGCCGAGCAGCTCACGCGCCTCTACGGGCGCCTCGGCTGGCGCGCCGAGCGGATGCGCGCCGCGAAGGCGCTGGCGGAGAGGTTCCCGGACGATCGCGACGCGCTCGCGCTCTACCTCGGCGCGCTCGAGGACGACGGCGCGCTCGAGGAGGCGGACAAGGTCGCCGCGCGCATCAAGCAGCTCGATCCGGACGCCGAGGTCGATCTCGATCGCGCGCTCGCGCGTCGCGACTGGAAGGCCGCGATCGCCGAGCTCAGGCGCCTCGAGAAGCGCCGTCCCGATCGAAAGGAGATCGCCGCTCGGATCGCCGACGTCCTCATGCGCGCGGGCGATCCGAGCGCCGCCGCCGAGCAGCTCGAGAAGGCGCTCGCGAAGAACCCGGCGGACGTGCAGGCGCGATTCCGGCTCGCGGACCACGCCTATGCGCAAGGCGACACGACAGCGCTCCGCCGCGCGCTCGCCGCGGCGCTCCAGGCGGGCGCGAAGGGCATCGAGATCCGCGAGGCGGTCGAGCTCCTCGAAGGCGCGAGCCTGCTCGAGCCGTACCGCGTCGACGGCCTGAAGGTCATTCGCGAGTTCGAGGCGTGGGAGAAGTCCGGCAAGCACATGGACGGCAACGCCGCCCGCATCCTCGATTACGCGGCGGTGTGGGTCCACTCGGACGGCTCGAGCGAGATGCTCGAGCACGAGATCATCCGCATGCAGTCGCAGGAAGCCGTCGACAAGGAGGCCGAGCAGAAGATGCCGGACGGCCTCGTGCTCCGCTTCCGCGTCATCAAGCCGGACGGGACGATCCTCGAGCCCGAGCCGGTGGCCGGAAAGCCGACTCTGACGATGCCGCACCTCGAAGTCGGCGACTACTTCGAGATGGAGCACATCACCGCGTTCCCGAGCGACGGCTCGAAGGGAAAGCGTTACCGCGGACCGCACTGGTTCTTCCGCGAGGCGGACAAGGGCTACTGGCGCTCCGAGTTCATCGTCATCACGCCGAAGGACCGACCGGTGGAGATCGAGACGGTCGGCCAGGTGCCGGAGCCGAAGATCACGGAGAAGGGCCCCTTCGTCGAGCGCCGCTGGCGCGTCGACGAGAGCCCGCCCGCTCCGCAGGAGCCGGACGCGCCGAACCCGCGCGAGTTCCTCCCGAGCGTGCGCGTCGGCTGGGGCATCACGCTCGAGGACACGCTCCTCCGTTACGTCGACGCGGCGAGCGAGGAGACGCCGCTCGATCCGCGGCTCGTCAAGGTCGCTCGCGAGATCGTCAAGGACGTGCCGCCGAGGAAGGACGATCGCGCGCGCGCCATCTACAAGTTCGTCGGCGACACCGTGCAGGACGGCCCCGAGACGGACGGCCGTCGCGTCATTACCGGTCGGGCCGGCTCGCGGCAGGCGGCGTTCTTCTACTTGATGCGCCTGCTCGACATGAAGGCCGAGCTCGCCCTCGTGAAGAGCCGCATCGCGATGCCGCCCGCAGGCAAGATGAGCGAGGTCGAGAACTACGACAACGTCGTGGCGCGCATCGAGATCGACGACGGCAAGGAGCGCTGGCTCACGGTGCGCGACAAGTTCGCGCCGTTCGGCTACGTCCCCGCCGAGCTCCGCGGACAGCCCGCCATCCGCCTCGTCCCGGGCACGCCGCGCACGACGACGCCGACGCTCGGCGCCGCCGACGGCGTCCTCATCGAGGGCAAGGCATTCCTCAAGGAGGACGGCTCCGCGACCGTGGAGCTCCAGCAGTCGTACGACGGCCGCATGGGCATCGGCCTGCGCGCGCTGTTCGACCGCGTCGCGGAGAGCAAGCGCAGCGAGTTCGTCGAGACACGCCTGCTCGCGAACCACCTCCCGGGCGCGCGGCTCAAGGAGCTCCGGATGGAGAACAAGGACGACCTCGCCGCGCCGCTCGTCCTCAAGATGAAGGCCGAGGTGCCGCAGCTCGCGCGCAACGTCGGCGGCAAGCTGCTCATCAAGCGGCTCTTCGCGGTCGACATCGCGCAGGTCGCGTCGCTTCCGCAGCGACAGACGCCGCTCTTGCTCGGCGCCTCGTCGCACGTGGAGGTCTCGTTCCAGATCATCACCCCTTCGACGATGCGCCTGCCGGCGTCCCTCCCGGGCGGAGAGCTCCGCGACGGCGATCGCTCCGTCGTCGTGAAGGACACCGTCGAAGGAAACGCGATCAAGCTCCGGCGCGTCATCGACATCCCGGCCGGCCGCGTGCAGCCGGGCGCCGAGTACGCGCGCTTCGTCGCCTTCACGCAGTCCGCCGATCAGCTCCTCGCGCGCGAGATCGCGATCGGGAACTGAGTGCGCGAGCTGCGAGGGAAGGACATCGCTCGCGCCGTCACTGCACGTAGGCGCAGCAGCGGATGCCCATGTCGTCGAAGCGGGACGTCCGACTCACGTCGAGGACGAAGGAACAATCCGGGGGAGGAGTGCTCCTGCTCTTGAACGACGATCCCGCTGCGATGCAGTCGTTCCCGCTGCAAGCGTTCACGTGCTCGTGGACGTTTCCGAGCATCTGGGCGAGGCTCGGATGCGCCCCGCCCCTGCAGCTCGGGAACGCATGCACGTCGGCGAGGCTCGCGCCGTTGGTGTTGACGTTACAGGCGGTGGAGTCGTGACTGTTCCCATAGGGGAACGCGCGCTCGCCGAAGTTGGAACAGGCTGCGTACCACGGGTTCGCGTCGGGGCTCTTCCATTCGTCTTCCCGGAGCACGCCGCCCGTGGCGTTCCCGCAGAGCTGCTTGCCCGCCCACCTGCAGAACGCATCTGCGTCGCACCAGTCGACCCAGACCACGGGTTTGTCGGCACCGCTCTGTGGCCACACGCCGGGCTGGTGCGTGGCGTCGCTCTCGCATTGCGGCACGCTCGTCGCGTTGCTCGGGTTGCGCTCCAGGAAGACGGTGTACTGCGCGACCGTCACCGCCGTCGTGTCGATGCAGACGCTTCCGACTTTGACCATGGCCGGCCCGCGTCCGCTCGGGCAGCCGTTCGCGTCCTTGGTGATGGGCGGCCCATCGGTCACTCCACTGTCGACGATCGGTGTACCGCCGTCGACGCCCGACACGCCGCCGTCGACACCCGTTCCGCTTCCGCCGTCACCCGAAGCGCCGCCTTCCGAGTCCGGTGCCGGCACGTCGGTCGACGGGCCGCCATCTCGACTCGAAACCGGCTCGGGATCCGACTCGACGTGCGCGACCGTCAATCCACAAGCCACGAGAGCGGACGAGACCGCAACGCCACAAGCGCGACGAATCGACATGAGCGCGCCCCTTCCGTCCGCACGACCGGACGCCTCTCAGTTTAGATGAACGACGTCGGTTCGATCGATTCGGCACCGAGATGGGTGGGGCGACCGCTCGGAAGGTGAGGCGAGGTGCATGCGGCTGGCGCCTCCAGCGCGACGGCGGCACGACGGAGGGGAACTGCCGTCGTGCCGCCATCGATCACGCGTTTCCGACGAGGTCGCGAGCGAAAGCGCTCACTTGAGCTTCTCCCGTGAGACGTATCCGAGGTGACCGTCTCCGACGAAGCCACGCTTCTCGCATTCGGTCCACTTCGTCGTCGCGAGCCGCGCGTTGCCTTTCGGGTCACGGCAACGGTAGAGCCGATGGCTGCCGTCGAACGGCTTCTTCGACACCCAGCCGATCTGCCCCTTCGACTTGTCCCCGCCGCACTTCGGATCGTTCGACAGGTAGTTGTAGCCGTCCTTCGCGCAGCGAACGAGCGGGGCACCGTCCGACGGAGGAGCGTATTCGAGGATGAAGAACTGGCGGCCCTCGTCGACGTAGTTCTTTCCGATGTCGTTGCGATCCGTTCCCATCATGTAATCCCCCTTCTTCGCGTTGTACGCGCGGAACACGGGGACCGTGGGGAACAGCTTCGGAGGCGCCTCCGGCGCTGCGCCGTACGCACAGCGGAAACCCAGCGCTCCGTAGGTGCGATCGAAGCGGTAGTTCAAGTGCGCCCGATCGTTCCTGTCCCCGTGCCCTTCCCACGAGCCGCCGCGAACGATCCCTCGTCCTTCGGCCGTCTCGTCGGCCATGAACTCGAGCACGTTGCCCGCCATGTCCATGTGGCCCCAGCGCGCCGCGCCCGCAGGCTTCTGCCCCGGCGGCGCGATGTGGTACGCGTTCATCCCGTTGCCGAACCACGGGAAGTCCTCCGGGTACGTGAACGACATCGTGTCCTTGTTGAAGTCGGTCACGAGCTTGTCGGGCGTCCGCTCGCCCTTCCAGGGATAAGGGCGAAGCTCGTCACCGCCCATCGCGGCCCACAGCCACTCGTCGTTCGTGGGAAGGCGGCCGCCGTCCCATTTGCAGAACGCCTCGGCCATGTAATACGTGACGCAGTTGACGGGCTTCATGCGGAGCCGGTCCGGTCGTGCGTCGGCGCGGATGTCCGCGGCCCGCTCGTTGTCGTCGGACATCAGGCGGTCGACGACCTCGGTGATCTGAGGCGACGGCCACGTACGCGCGCCGTAGTTCTCGATGTCGCTCCGTGCTTTGCACGACGGGCCCATCACGTCGTCGAGGGTGGCGCGATCCGCGGGAAGCTGCGCCGCGTGCTTCGGCGAGATGCCCGGGATGGCACCGCTCTCGGCAGCGCCACGCAGATTGCCACCGAAGGTCTCGACGAAGACCTCGAAGCGACCGACGGTGACCTCGTAGACGCCGAGATCGTACGTGCTCACCTCGATTCCACCGGCCTTGCCGCCAGGCACCACGGCCGAGCGACAGCAGTTCTCGTCCTGGTTCGGACCACACGTCGTGATCCCCGGTCCGGTCCTCCCGCGACAGCTCGGGCGATCGGCACCGTCGTCGGCGACGACACCCTTCAAGTTCTGCGTGCTCGTCCCGAACGTCACGGTCGGCATCGACGACGTGCCGACGTTCTCGCCGCCGGTGAGATCGGGAAGAACCGGCGCGACGAGCTCGGCGCACGCCGCGTTCGGATCGTCGTCGGCGTTCGGTGCATTGCCAGGCGCACACTCGTCGTCGGCTCGCGCTTGATCGACGACGGCGCTCGAGTAGCGAGGCCGAAGCCGCGACGAATCGAGCTCGATCGAATCGCACGCCACGACCAGCGAGGAGATGGAGAGGAGAGAGAGAGCCCCGAGGAGTTGATAGCGACCCACGACCGCGGGCCACTGCAAGCGTTCTACCAGAGCGTAATTTTGCGGCTGGAGTGGATTTCCGTGCTCCCGCAGGGGTGGTTCGCCGGAACGAGCGATCCATCGAGGGCAATGTAGGCGTCCGTAACGTTGCGCAATCTGCGCAAAATTCGGAGGCCCTCGTCGTGGGCCGACCCGCTACGTGCTCGCACAGTTCAGCGGGATGTGCGCGGTCTCCGACGCCGGCGAGCCCGGAGACGTGCGTGCCGGGCGATTCGAATCTGGCTCGTCGGGCTGCTCAGGAGTGGCGACGTGCTCGGGCCGAGAGGAAGACCAGGGCCACGAGCGCAAGGATGGCCTCGTCGGGCAGCTCGGACCGAGACGACGAGTGGCACCCGGAGTCGACCGGATGGCGTTCCTGCCCGGCCGGAGGCTCGACGTGCTCCTCCTCCTCGACGTCGCCGCCCCGCTCCTTCGGAGGCTCGTAGTCCTCGTGCGCGCTCGGAGCGACCACGGTATCGCTCGGCACGGGTGGCGGGGCGTCGAGCCGGTTGCCCGAGAGCTCGAAGGCCCGAGCGACGAGCGCGCGCATCGTGTGCAGGTTCGTGTGGATGCTGACCGCGTCGGGGCCCACGCAGCCCTGCGCGAGCTCGGGCGTGGGTGTCGAGCCGCCGCCGCCACGCGACAGAACGCCGATGACGGCGCCGCTGGCATCGAACGCGGGACCGCCGCTGTCGCCGCGGCAGTGTCCCTCTCCGATCGTGTACTCGCTGACGGTCAGACCGTAGCGCGCGCTCGGTCCGACGTCCGTGACCGTCGAGTCGCGGACGAGGCGGACGTCCGGGACCTTGCCCTCTTCCGTCACGCCGTAGCCGACGAGCGTGAGCGTCTCTCCGACGCGCGCATTGCGGTCGAGCCGGATCGGAGCGGTCTTCGCGTTCGCGATGCGGCGATCCAGGACGATGAACGCGACGTCGCCGCCGCACATGGTCTTCGCGTTCTCGTCGTAGACGAGCCGCGTGCCGCGAGCGGCGGCCGGCCCGCGGACGTCCGCCCTCGCAGCGGCGTCCGCGCCCGTGTAGACGAACATCTGCGTCGGATCGCGGTCCTCCTTGAAGAGCCCGCCCGCGTTCGACGTGCCGTCCGAGTTGCACTGGATGCTCGTGTCCTCGCTGAACGTCGTGCAATGCCGCGCCGTGAGCACGAGGTTCGGAGCGACGAGCGTCCCCGTGCAGCGCTGGCTGAGGTGATCGCCGGCGTACATGGTCAGGAGGACCACGGCGTCCTGCTCCGCACCGGACACTGCGCCGCCGATGATCGGCTCGGCGCGCGACGCCGTGCGCTCGCGCCGTGTGTCGGAAGTGTCGTGCGCACAGGCGGTCACGCCGAGGGCTCCGACGAGGATCGCGCCGATGGCTCGCCTCGCGTGCTTGCACGCGTGCATGGCTCCACCTCCGACGGGGAGGTCGAAGCAATGCGCAAACCACGAGCGCGCATGCGTCACGCCGCGCGGCGGACGTCCCGCACGTACGCGACAGCGGCACGAGCGACCGCGGCACGCACGCGCGCTCGTCTAGCGCGGAAGCGACGCGTCCGCGTGCCCGAGCGAGCGCCTACTTCTTCGGCGTGCTCTTCCCCGCGTCCTTCGTCTTCTCCGCCGCGATCCGCTCCCGCACGCCGGCGTACGCCTTCTCGAGCTCGATCATCCTCTGGATCACCTTCAGCCGCTCCACGCTCGTCTGCGGATGCCCGGCGTCGGCGAACTTCGCGTTGTGCTCGGCGTAGGCCTGCCAGGCGGCCTTCGCCTTGTCCCAATGCTTCTGGCGCTCGTGGATGTCGGCCGCGAGGAACAGGATGCGCGAGCGCATCGCCGGATCCTTCTTGGTGTCGGTGGCCTCGAGCGCCGCCGTGATCGCCGCCTCGGCCTCGCCGAGGTTGTTCTGCTGGAGGTACACCTCCGCGAGCATGTAGTGGGCGAGGGCCTTCTTCGGCCCGAGCTGAACGGCCTTCCTGAAGGTGTCGATCGCTCCCGTGTAGTCCTTGGCCGCGAAGCGCTCGGTCCCCTTCACGACCGTCTCCATGTACTGGCTGATCGCGATGATGTTGTCGGGGTCGTACCGGTCGGTCTTCTCTCCGCCTTCGTCCGCAGGCTTCTTCGCGGTCTCGCCCGCCGCGACGACGGGCGCGAGCGCGACCGCGGGGACGGCGATCGCGAGGAGGAGCGACAGGAAATGGGAACGACCGCGACTCATCCCGCGCAAAATACCAGATCCCCGCCGACTCCGCCCTCGGCGTTTGTCTTGCGAAGGGCTCGCCGAACGGGCGATCGTGTCGGTCCGATGAGCCAGCAGATCGAGCGAGTCCTCGAGCCCGAGATCATGGATACGCCCGAAGAGGCGCGCGACTACGACGCGATGGATCATCGCGAAGTGAATGCCCGCTTCTGCGAGGACCTGCTCGCAGCGGGCCCGATCGGACCGTCCGTGCTCGACGTCGGCACGGGGACCGCGCTCATCCCGATCGAGCTCTGCGGGCGCGCCCCGCACGTGCACGTCGTCGCCATCGACCTCGCCGAGCACATGCTGGAGCGCGCGAAGGAGAACCTCGTTCGCGCGCAGCTCCAGAATCGCGTGATGATCGAGAAGGTCGACGCGAAGGCGATGCCGTACCCCGACGGCGCGTTCGCGACGACGGTGTCGAACTCGATCATCCACCACATCCCGGAGCCCAAAGGCGCGATCGCGGAGATGTTGCGCGTGACCGCCCCCGGAGGGCTCGTCTTCGTCCGGGACCTCGCCCGGCCTCGAACCGACGCCGACGTCGACCGGCTCGTGGAGCTCTACGGCGGACAGGAGCCGGCGGATCCGAAAGCGCGGCCGTCGTGGGAGCACCAGCGCGCCCTCTTCCGCGCCTCGCTCAAGGCCGCCCTGACGCTCGAGGAAATCGGCGCGATCGCGACGGAGCTGGGAATGCCGGGCTGCGTGAGCATGACGAGCGATCGCCACTGGACGCTGTCGTTCCGCAAGCCTCGATGAGCCATCCGCAGCCGTTTCCGTACGCTGCGCTGCCCGCCTTCTCGCGTGACGAGATCGCGTGCATGGCGCAGATGCGAGAGACCGCGCGCACGCTGGTGAACACCGAGCGGATCGCCGGCGCGTTGTCCGAGCTCGTGGGCGAGGACGTCGGGATCCGCGTCGTTCGCGTGGCTCCGCTCCAGATCGAGCGCATCCCAGGAGACTCGATCGGTGTGGCCGTCGCGCCCGCCGACGCACCGGCGATGAGCCGCGCGGTCGTCGTCGACGTCGAGCCCGCGCTCGCGAGCGGGCTCGTCGCGCGCGCCCTCCGGCAGCGCGCTCCACGCGTGACCGACACGTCACGCCCCGCACCACCGGAGATCGCCGGCGCGCTGGCGGCGGTGCTCCACGCGGCGCTGCGAAGGGCACATGCCGGCGTCCCGCTCCGCGTCGTCGCGGCTGGCCCGGGCGCCGCGCTCGTCCGCGACCTCGCCGGCGTCCACCACCGCGTGGCGACGGCGTGGCTCGCCGTGTCGATCGGAGCGGACGCCTACGACGCACGCGTGACGGCGCCGAGGAGCGAGCTCTCGACGACGGGCGGCACGAGCGGACTGACCACCGAGGCGCTGCTGGCGATGGGCGACGCTCCGCTCGCGCTTCCCCTCGTCGTCGCGACGTGCGAGGTCGGCAGGAACGAGCTCGGCTCCCTACGGGTCGGCGATGCGCTCGTGCTTCCTCGATCCGCGGTCCGGCTCGAGGTCCGAAGCGGCGAGCTCCTGGGGCCCGTGTGGCTCGTCGCGCCGACGGCGGAGCGCGGACTCTCCGGTGTTCTCTCCGAAGGGAGCGTGCTACGAACCGGGGCCGTCGAGGCTCTTCCGTGGGATCGAGCGGCCGCGCCGGACGATCCCCACGCGGGAGCGAGTACGGAGCCGCCGATGTCCGGAGAGCCCAACCCCACGCTCGAAGTCCTCGAAGACGCGCCCGTCGTCGTCCGCGTCGAGCTCGGCGCCGTCGAGATGAAGGCGCGACAATGGGCCGCCCTCTCTCCAGGAGACGTGATCACGCTCGGCCGCAAGCTCGGCGATCCCGCCATCCTCCGCGTCGGAGGGGTCGAGATCGCACGCGGAGAGCTCGTGCAGGTCGAGGGACAATACGCGGTTCGCATCCTCGCGCGACCGTCCCGGTCGAAGGACGTGGAATGACGATGACGATGACGAGGGATCTCTGGATCGCGAGCATGACGCTCGGCTGCGCGCTCTTCCTCGCGGGCTGCCCCAAGTCCAGCGAGGGTGACAAGAACGCGCCGCCCCCGCCCGCGGGGGACGCGGCCACCACCTCGGCGACGACCGACGCCGCGGCGAGCGCAGCCACGGCCGACGCCGGCGCGTCCGAGCAAAAGGCGGCTTCCTACGAAGGGACGTACAAGCTCGTGCCTGCGACGTACTACATCCCGAGCACGAAGGACTACGCCTCGGTCAGGCAAGCCAAGGACGACCCGACCCAGCACGTCGGCGAGGGCACCCTCAAGATCTCCGTCGACGAGACCGGCCGCGTCTCGGGCACCATCGACACCGGGCCCGCGTCGCCCGCCATCGTCGACGGCATGGTCATCGAGGGAGAGATCCGCGGGAACGTCCGCCGCAAGGATCCCTCGGACGACGGGCTGACGGGGACCCTCGTCGCGAAGATCTCCGGCAACGGCGCAGAAGGAACCCTCTCGCTCGCAGAAGCGCGGGCCGCGGTGGTCCGCGAAGGGAAGCTCTCGCTCGAGAAGAAATAGACCGGGCGTCGACCGAGCCACGACCGGAAAGGAGCCGCGCATGTTCGCCCCGACCCGCTACATCTCGTGGGCGATGAGGTTCTACGGCAAGGTCCCCTACGATCTCGCGACGAGCGGCGTGCCGCGCGTGAAGCACGACGAGGTCGGCGAGCCCACGATCGACTTCGACGATCCGGGCGCCTATCCGGAGCTCCGCCGCGCGATCGCGCGATACAACGCCGTCGCTCCGGAGGAGGTGACGCCGGCGCTCGGGACGTCCCACGCGATCTTCCTCGCCTACGCGGCCATGCTCTCGCCGGGCGACGAGGTGCTCGTGGAGCGGCCGGGCTACGAGCCGCTGACGCGCGCAGCCGAAGGACTCGGCGCGACCGTGCGTACGTTCGAGCGTCGCGAGGAGGACGGCTTCCGCGTCGTGCCCGAGCGCGTCGCCGCCGCCGTCGGTCCGCGGACGCGCGCCATCGTCGTGAGCACGCTGCACAACCCCACGGGCGTGCGCACCGACGAGACGACCCTCCGCGAGCTCGCGGCGATCGCCGAAGCGCGCGGCGCCTACCTGCTCGTGGACGAGGTCTACGGAGCGTTCGACGACCTCGCCGACGACGGCGTCTTCGGCCGGAGCGCGCGTCGTCTCGCACGCAACGTCGTCGCGGTGTCGAGCCTGACGAAGTGCTACGGCCTCGACATGTACCGGCTCGGCTGGGTGCTCGGACCGGAGGAGATCGTCGCGGGAGCGGAGGCCGCCTCGATCGCCACGGTCGTGCGCCTGCCGCTCCACCATGCCTGCCACGGGATCGCGGCCTTCGCGGCCATCGGAAAGCTCTCGCGTCGCGCGAAAGACCGCATCGCCGGCAAGCGCGACATCGTGGAGCGCTGGGTGAGCTCGCTCCCCGACGCTCGGTGGAGCTCTCCGCGCGAAGGCCTCTTCGGGCTCGTCACCCTGCCCGGACGAGGCGACCTCCTCGAGCGGATCGAAGCTCGAGCCCGAGACGCCGGCGTCCTCGTCGCCGCAGGCACGTTCTTCGGCGCCCCGGAGTCGTTCCGCATCTCGTGGGCGAGCTGCACGCCGGAGCAGCTCGCCGAAGGGCTCGACCGCCTGACCCCCATCGCGGCGAAGTGATCGGTCGGCGCAGCCTCATCCGTCGTTCGCGGGCTCTCGCGTATCGTCGCTCGCCGAAGCTCCTCGCGGCGTCGCTCGCGGCCGGAGCGTCGTGACGGCGACACCGGAGAGGATGAGAAGCGCCGCGAGGCCGGCGCGGGACGAGATCCCGTCTCCGAGCTGGATACGCGCGAGAAGCGCGGCGATGAGCGGCTGCAGGTAGATGTAGATGGTGACGACCGACGCGGTCGTGCGAGCCAGAGCCCAGGCGTTGAGCCCGTAGGCGAGGATCGTCGGGACCACGACGATGTACGCGAGCAGCGCCCAGCCACGCCCCGAGATCGAGGTCCAGTCCGTCACGAGCGGAGGCAGCCCCAGCGGCGCGAACAGGAGGGCGCCATACGTGAAGATCCACGCCATGAACCGGAGCGAGCCGAGCTCGATGACGACGTCTCGGGAGAAGACGACGTAAGCCGAGTAGCTGAGGCTGTTGAGGGCGACGAGCAGCGCGCCGTAATCGGCCACCGCTCCGTGGGACACGACCGATCCGACGCCGATCAGCCAGAGGACTCCCGACAGCGCGAGCAGCAAGCCCACGCCGGTGCGCCACGAAGCCTTCTCCTTCCGGAAGAGGACCGCCAAGGCCGCGGTCATGACGGGGATTGTCGCGCCGAGGATCGACACTACGAACGGAGTCGATGCGCGCAGCCCAGCGAGGAAGAGGGCTTGGTTCAGGGCGACGCCGAGCGCGGCGAGCAAAACGAGCCTCGCGTGCCGCCTCGGCCGCGACGGCTCCGCCGCTGCGGCGGTGCCGTCCGGCTCGGTATTCCCGCGAGAAGCTCCCGCTCGCGAGAAAAGCGCGGCCGCCTGGAAGAAGAGCGCCCCGCCGATCATTCGAACCATGGCGACCGTCTCGGGACGGATTTCCTCTCCGCCCTGAGCGCGAGGAAGCATCGCCAGCTTCGCTTCGACCGCCTGAGATGCGAACGCAACTTGCACGAGAAGAAGCGCTGCGTGGGTGGCCCACGTAGAGGGACCTCGGCTAGACTTCGCGGTCCCGGATTCCTCGCCGAACGCGACGGTCATGACGGCCGGCGCTCCCGCTCCCCTCCACCGTCCGCGAAACGAGTCCCCCGATGTGGTCCACGTTCCCGCTCTTCGGAAGCACCTTGCTTCTCGCCATCATGGTGGTTGCAAGTTACACGTTCGCCGTCTCGCTCTCGGCGGGAGCCACGGGGAGGATCAAGACCCTCCAGGCCGCGCGACTCGGAGCCTACGGCACCGTCGCGCTGATCTCCGTTGCGGTCCTCTGCCTCGCGTACGCGTTCGTCAGCCACGACTTCCGGCTCCGATACGTAGCGCACTACTCCGACCGGAGCATGCCGACGATCTTCCTGCTCACGGCGCTCTGGGGAGGGCAGGACGGATCGCTCCTGTGGTGGCTCTTCTTGCTGAGCGCGTACATCGGGACGTGCGTCTACTCGATGGGCAAGAAGCTCCTCGATCTCCAGCCGTACATCATCGCGACGTTGATGGGGATCGTGATCTTCTTCTGCATCCTGATGGTGTTCGCCGCGAACCCGTTCTCGACGAGCATCTCGGGTGCACGCCCCGACGGCGAGGGGCTCAACCCGCTCTTGCAGAACTTCTACATGATCATCCACCCGCCGAGCCTCTATGTCGGCTTCGTCGGGTGCTCGATCCCGTTCGCCTACGCCGTCGCGGCTCTCGCGACGGGACGACTCGACGTCGAGTGGATCCAGGCGTCCCGGAAGTTCTCGATCTTCGCGCTCCTCTTCCTCGCGATCGGCAACACGCTCGGGATGCTCTGGGCCTACGAGGAGCTCGGCTGGGGCGGCTACTGGGCGTGGGATCCCGTCGAGAACGCGGCGTTCATGCCGATGCTCACGCTCGCGGCCTACGTGCACTCGGTCATGATCCAGGAGCGCCGCGGCATGCTGAAGGTCTGGAACGTCTTCCTCATCTGCCTGACGTTCTTCATGACGATCTTCGGCACGTTCCTGACGCGCTCCGGAGCGATCGCGAGCGTCCACTCCTTCGCGCAGTCGTCGATCGGCGCCTACTTCCTGTGGTTCCTCGCGGGGGTGGCGGCCTTCTGCATGACGCTCATCCTCTACCGGTGGCCCGAGCTCCGGAGCCTCGAGCCCTCGGTCGCGAACGAGGAGCGGCTCGCCGGAGCCCGGAGCGCGGTCACGACGGCGCTCTCCGTGCTGATCGGCTTGGGCACGTGCGGGCTCGTGGCGCTCGTGGTGGGCGCGAGCTTCCAGAAGCAGCTCGCGGACGCGGCCGCGCTCGTCTGGGCCATCGGCGCGCTCGCCGGCGGAGCCGCCTTCGTGGTCGTGCGAAAGCCGATCGAGGCTTGGACGGAGTCCCACGTGAACGTCCTGCGCGGCGCGGCGATCTCGGCGGGATGGGTGGTCACCGCCGGGCTCGCACCAGGCGCGTGGGTGCTCTCCGGCAAGGTCGGCCCGATGAGCGCCAGCGTGCGCGTGGCGATCTTCTCGGTCGTCGTCGGCGTCGCGGTCTATGCCGCCATCGAGCTCGTCTTCCGCCGGATGACCCGAGGTCTCCGCCTGCCGGCGAACCGACCGCGCATGGAGTCGATCTTCTCGCGCGAGTTCACCTTCCTCATCAACAACTACGGGCTGCTCGGGATCATGCTCTTCGTCCTCGTGGCGACGACGTTCCCGATGGTCAGCGAGGCGTTGTGGGACGAGAAGGTCACGGTCGGTCCGCCCTACTACAACGCGTGGATGCAGCCGCTCGGGCTCGCGGTGTTCTTCCTCATGGGCGTCGGCACGCTCTTCGGTTGGAAGAAGACGAGCCCCGAGGCGCTCAAGCGAGCGTTCGTCGCGCCCACGACCGCCGCCTTGCTCGCCGTCGCCGCGCATTTCGCGTTCGGCAAGAAGCTCGGGTTCCCCGCGGTCGTCTGGAGCGAGCCCATCTACGGAGGCGTCCTCGGGGCCGTGCTCCGCGCGTTCAACGCGTACACGCCCGTCCTCGGGTTCTCGCTCGTCGTCTTCAACGTCGCGGTCATCGTCCAGGAGTTCGTCTACCTCTATCGCGCGCAGACCCGTGCGGGCTCGGCAGGAAAGGGCTTTTTCTCGAGCATCCCGCGCGGTGCCAAGCCGTTCGCGGCCCTCGGGCTCTTCCCCGTCTGGATGGTCACGCTCCCGCCGACGGGACGTCGCCGGTACGGCGGATACATCGTCCATCTGGGGATCGCGCTCATGTTCCTCGGATTCACCGGGAAGTCCTGGACGGTGGATCGCGAGACGACGCTCATGCCCGGTCAGACGTACACCGTCGAGCGACTGACCCTCGAGTACGTCGGTCCGCGCATGGAGGTCGACAACAACAAGCGCATGATCTTCGCGGACGTGAAGGTGCACGAGAACGGCAAGGAGATCGGCCGTCTCTCTCCGGCGAAGTTCATCTACAAGAAGATGCCGGAGTCGCCGACCACCGAGGTGGCGATGCTCCACTCGATCCGAGACGACCTCTATCTGGTCGTCGGCAACATCAACCCGGAGACGAAGTCCGCGTCACTGCAGATCCACCTCAACCCGCTCGTCGGGTGGATATGGTTCGGGGCGCTCATCCTCGTCTTCGGGAGCTTCGTCTGCATGTGGCCGGAGCTCGATCCGAAGGAATCGAGAGCTTGGCGATACGCTCGCGGCACGGCCGCCGTCGCCACCAGCGTCACGATCGGCGTCGTCCTCGCGCTGCTCCCGGTCCCCGCCTTCGCGCAGGCCACGGCCACGCAACACGCCGGGAGCGTACAGGTCGACGATCCCAAGGAGAAAGCGGTCTTCAACGCGCTCCGCTGCATGTGCGGGACGTGCCCGCGCGAGCTTCTCTCCACGTGCGCGTGCTCGACGGCCGACCAGACGCGCGAACGGCTACGCATGCGGCTCGCGAGAGGGGACACCCCGCAGCAGATCATCGACGACTACACCGCCGAGTACGGCACCGCGGCGCTGGCCATTCCGCCCGACAAGGGAGGGATGAAGGCCATCTACGTCGCGCCGCTCGTGGCGATCGCCGGCGCGGGCGTGGGTTTGGCGTTCGTGCTTCGACGATGGCGCGCGAACGAATCGACGGCGGCAGAGAAGAAGAAGGGGGCGAAGGAGAAGGACGACGGGGCGCCGAACGATCGCGATGCCTACGACGATCGCATCGACGACGAGCTGAGGGACCTCGATGACTGATCCGGCGATCACGCCTCCCACGTCGAGCGAGGAGCAGCGCCTCGCGAAAGGCTTCGCGATCGGGCTGCCGATCGTCACCGTCACGATCGCAGCCGTCGTCGCGATCCTCGTCGGTCCGGCGACGAGCATCCTCGTCGTCGCGGCGGGCGTTCTTCTCGGCGTCATCGCGCTGCTCTGGGCGAGCCTGCGCGTGCTCACCGGAGACGCGCCATTGCCTCCGGAGCTCGAAGCGCTCGACATGGCAGCGCAGGGCGTGGATGCGCTCGCCGCGCGGAAGAAGATGCTCCTCCGTGCGCTGAAGGACCTCGAGAACGAGCGGAGCCTCGGCAAGCTCGACGACGAGGACTTCGAGCAAATCGCGGCGACCTACCGGGCCGAGCTGAAGACCGTGCTGAAGCGAATCGACGACGAGCTCGCGCCGCACCGGGTGCGAGCCGAGGAGCTCGCACTGGCGCATCTCATGAAGGCAGGGCTCGTCGATCTCGGCTATCGAGGGTACGTCCCGCCCGAGCCGACGGGGTCGACGACGGAGAAGGAGCCTTCGGTCGAACGGAAACCGGAGAGAATCACCTGTCCGAAGTGCAAGGCATCGAACGAATCCGACGCGAAGTTCTGCAAGGAGTGCGCGGAGAGGCTCGTCCCCGAGGAGCCTCGTACGGCCGAGCCCGAGCAGGCGCCGGCCGAGGAGAGCGAACGTGCGGAGGGCTCGAATGAGAAGTGAGCCGTGGCTCGGAGGCGCGGCGCTCGCCATCACGCTCGCATTCGGATCAGCCCCCGCCTCGGCGGAGGATGCAGGCGCGATCTCTCCGCCGAACACGCCGGTCTCCGCGACGGAGAGCGCCGACGGACAAAACAGCACGACGGACGGAAGGGCTCGAGCACGCGAGACGTCGACGATGGCTCCGGCCATCGATGCGGGAACGACGGTCCGAACGAACGACGAGGGGGACGCCGGAGCGAGCACGAATCCTCACGAGGATCCGCATGCCGTCGATCCGCATCGACACGATCCGCACGGGACGGGTGCACACGGAGGCGACGGGCTGTTCCAGGTCCCCGAAGACGGCGCCGTCGAAGACGCGTCGCTCCCGGCAGGAACGCTCGAAATCCACGTGGCCGATCCGTCCGGAAATCCGCTGCCGCAGACGCCGGTGACGCTCGGGATCCTCTACAACTCCGTGGCCAAAGGAGAGAGCCGAAAGAGGGTCACGGTCACCACGAACGAAAAGGGGGTGGCGAGGGTCGAGCACCTCGATACCGGAAGCAGCGTCGCGTATCGGCCGATGGTCGTCACCGGCGGCGCGACGTTCTCGATGATGCCGTTCCGACTCCCCGAGAACGCGGGGATGAAGGCGCTCCTCCACGTCTATCCGGTCGTCGAAGACATCGAGTCGGCCCTCGTCGTCACGCAGTCGGTCGTCTACGCGGAGGTGAAGGACGACCGCATCCAGGTGCATCAGGCGTTCAAGCTCTACAACGTCGGGAGGAACGCCTGGGTCCCGAAGGACTTCGTCATTCCGCTCCCGGAAGACTTCAGTGCGTTCACTTCCCAGCAAGGGATGAGCGACGTCGGCGTCGATGCCGTCCCCAAGAAGGGAGCCCGCGTCCGAGGCACGTTCGGCCCGGGACAGCACGTGGTCGAGTTCCGCTGGCAGCTACCTTATTCGGGAGAGGACGAGGTCCAGTTCGACGTCGGGATGCCGCCGCGGATGGCCACGTCACGCGTGATTGCTCCTGCGTCGAAAGGCATGACGCTGGACGTTCCGGGCTTCCCTGCCCCCCAATCGACGAACGACGGGCAAGGACAGAGAGCGCTCGTCACCGAGCGAACGTTCCGGAGGGAAGAGCCGGCCCTGAACAAAGTGACCGTCATCATCAGAGGCTTGCCGACCGAGGGTCCGGGGAAGGTCGTCGCGACGATCCTCTCGGCGGGGGGCGTGCTCATCGGGCTCGTCCTCGGCACGAGGAAGCCCGCGAAGCGAGACCGGAAGGCTGAGCGCACGAAGCTCTTGGAAGAGCTGGAGGAGCTCGAGCGGGCGCATCGCGCCGGGGACGTCGGCCCCAAGACCTACGAGCGCGCCCGTAGAGAGCTCATCGACGAGCTCGCGCGGACGTTCTGGTCCGAGACGCGGCTCCGTCCGAGAAAGGCAAAGCGGAGCTGAGCCCTCGAGCTCCGGACACCATCTCTATCGGGACTGTGAAGAACCCGCCGGAGAGCCCTGGGGGAAGAGGGTGGGATTGGGTGAGGAAATCGTTCGGGACAAATTCGTCCACGGTCCCGCCGGAGCTTCCTCCCTCCATCATCCCCATCCCCAAGGAGAGCTACATCTTCGGAATTGCTAAGGATCCGCGTCTATCCCCGGTATCCACAGGCTCTAGCTCTACGGTAAGTTAATCTTTTACTTTCTCCTTCCCTCTCCGACATCGAGACAGCAGGCTCGCGAACCGCAAGGCGTCGAGTGACAGGCCGTCCGGGCACCCTTGACGACATCAGAGATTCACGGCACTTGGCGGGTGCCCCCTTACCCCCTGAGGCGATAGTCACGAGATGGAGCTCACCGTCGCGAAGAAGGACCTTCTGAAGATCGTCGCTCGCATGCAGGGGGTCGCCGAACGAAAGAGCACGATGCCGGTCCTCGCGAACGTGCTCCTCGCCGTCGACGGGTCCAACTCGCTGCGCCTCGCCGCAACGGACCTGTACCTCGCGCTGATGGGCCGAATTTCGGCCGACATCAAGAAGCCGGGCAGCGTAGCGGTGTCGGCGAAGGACCTCTTCGAGCGCGTGAAGATGATGCCGGACGGCCCGGTGGTCATCTCGTCGCAAGACAACGCGACGACGACGATCAAGGCCAGCGGCACTGCTCGCCGTTACACGTTGCGCGGCATGCCGGGGGACGACTTCCCTCCCCTGCCTCAGCCTGCGGAAGGGGCTCCCACTCTCGCGCTTGCCGTCGACGTGCTCTCCGAGCTGATCGCGAAGACGCATTTTTCGATCTCGACGGACGAAACGCGCGCGCACCTGAACAGCGCCCTCTTCGAGTGGGAGGGCGACGTCGTTCGGATGGTCACGACCGACGGTCACCGGCTCTCGAAGATCGACGTGAAGGTGACCGGCCGCCAGGCTTCGGCGACGATGCTCATTCCGCTGAAGGCCATCCACGAGCTTCGCCGCCTTTGCGACGAGATGCTCGCGGATGCGTCGGGCGACAAGAAGCCGGAGCTCCTCATCACGCAGAGCGGCTCGAGCGCATTCTTCCAGGGAGCAGGCACGACGTTCAGCGTGAAGCTCGTCGACGCGCAGTTTCCCCCCTACGCGCAGGTCATCCCGCAATCGACCGAGAAGCAGGTCCGAGCGCCTCGTGTCTCGCTCTCGGATGCGCTCAAGGCCGTGTCCGTGGCCGCGAGCGAGCGCACCGGTGGGGTGAAGCTCTCTCTGACGAAGGGCTCGATGCGCATCACGAGCGAGTCCCCGGAGAGCGGCGACGGCTTCGACGAGGTCCCGGTCGAGTACTCGGGGCCGGACATGAGCATCGGATTCAACGCGAAGTACTTCCTCGACGTCCTCGGCGCGATCTCGACCGACGAGGTCTCGATCGGGCTCTCTGGTGAGCTCGATCCCGCCGTTCTCCGTCCGGCATGTGCGTCGGCGTCGTCGAGCGATTTCCTCGCGGTCATCATGCCGATGCGCATCTGAGCGCATGCCTCGTCCACGGATGCCTTCGTCGTTCGCGCAGGGCGAGCCTGTCTCCGCGCGCTAGGAAGGACCGGTGAGTCCTCTTCGAGTGGAGAACGTGCAGGTTCGAGGTTTCCGCAACCTCCTGCACGTCGACATCGACCTCGGAGAGCGATTCAACGTCATCTCGGGTGACAACGGGCAGGGAAAGACGAACCTGCTCGAGGCGATCTACGTCGTCGGAACGTCGAAGAGCTTTCGTCCCTCGAAGCTGGACGACCTCGTGACGTTCGGCGGGGAGCTCGCGAGCGTCCGCGCTCGCGTAGTCGAGGACGGATCGTCGCGCGTGCAATCCGTCGGGCTTCGCTCCGGGGCGAGGATCGTTCGCATCGACGAGAAGCGCCCTCCGACGCTCTCGGCCTACGCCGTGAAGTGCCCGATGGTCGTCTTTCATCCGGGAGAGATCGCTCTGTCGATGGGCGCGAGCTCCGAGCGCAGGCGTTTGCTCGACCGTACGGCGCTCTACCTCGAGCCTTCGTCCATGGCAGAGCTCGAGAGCTACACGAAGGCGCTTCGCTCGCGTCAGCGGACGCTCGAGGCTCGAGGCGTCTCGGCTCCCGAGCTCTCCGATTGGGAGATGCTCTGTGTCCGGCACGGTCTCGCCGTGATGGAGTCTCGCGCTCGCGCCGGAGCTCTGCTCGCCGCCGGAGCCAAGGACGCGTTCCAGAAGATCGCTGCTCCGGATCTTCGACTCGAGATCGAGTACGTCGCAGGCGCGCCTCGAGACGAGGACACGTTCTCGAGAGAGCTCGAGCGTTGCAGGGCGGCCGACCTCCGGAGAGGAAGCGCGACCGTAGGTCCTCATCGAGACGATCTCGTCATCAAGATCTCCGGTCGCCCGGTGCGAGGCTTCGCTTCGCAGGGACAGCATCGCGCTGTGACGCTGTCGTTGAAGTCTGCGGAGATCGACGTCATCGGCTCGGCCCGAGGGGTTCGTCCGATCCTGCTCCTCGACGACGTATCGAGTGAGCTCGATCGCGAGCGAACGGCGGCACTCTTTTCGTTCCTTCGGGCGCAGGAAGGGCAGGTCCTTCTCACCACGACGCGCCCGGAGCTGATCGACACGGGCGAGGTCGCTTCGCGTGTCGATTTCGAGATCCGCGGCGGCGAAGTGTCGCGAGTTTCTCGACGAGAATGAGGGGCAGGATCACGTCCTCCGCGAGGCTCGATCCCGTGCCTCATTTCGGCCGGATCGCAGGCCATGGATGAGGCTGCTCGGGCGGGCGAAATTTCGTGCGGCCCGGCGGTTCGACAGATCGTCTAAGTGCCTGATATTTGGCGGCAAACGCTCGCGTTTGAGCTTGCGGTTCGACGGCCCCGAACGTATACTCTGGCTCTCGGGTTTCGTGCGGATTCGGCCCATCGAGCCCGGTCACTTCCGGAGAGTCTCTCTACCGTCCGCTCAATCCCGATTCTTCGTCGCGAAACAAACGGAGATCTTCCGTCTCGCGACCACGAAAGACGCATCGACCCACCATGACGACCGACGTTAGCGTCCCGCGCGAGTCGCAGCCCCCGTCCAACTACGGCAGCGAGAGCATCACCGTCCTCGAGGGCCTCGAAGCCGTACGCAAGCGCCCCGGCATGTACATCGGAGACGTCCATGACGGCTCCGGCTTGCATCACTTGGTCTGGGAGGTCGTCGACAACGCGGTCGACGAGCATCTCGGCGGGTACTGCACCCGCATGGATGTCACGATCCACTTCGACGGCTCGATCACGGTCGAGGACAACGGTCGCGGCATCCCCGTCGGCATCCACGCCGAGATGAGCAAGAAGCTCGGGAAGGAGATCAGCGCGGCGGAGGTCGTCATGACGGTCCTCCACGCCGGCGGAAAGTTCGATCACTCGAGCTACAAGGTCTCGGCCGGGCTCCACGGCGTCGGCGTGAGCGCGGTGAACGCCGTGAGCGAGTGGCTCAAGGTCGAGATCAAGCGGGAGGGCCACGTCTACTTCCAGGAGTACCGGCGCGGAGTGCCGGTCGCGCCGCTCGCCGTCATCGGCGACACCGACAAGACGGGCACGAAGGTCTCGTTCAAGCCGGACCCGCAGATCTTCACGGTTTGCGAGTACAGCTACGACATCCTGGCGAGCCGCCTGCGAGAGCTGTCGTTCTTGAACGCCGGCTTCGTCATCACGCTCACGGACGAGCGTGGCGAGGGCCGCAAGGAGGTCTTCGAGTACAAGGGCGGCATTCGCGAGTTCGTCGAGCACCTCAACAAGACGAAGGAGCCCGTGCACGACAAGGTCGTGCACATCATGTCGGAGGTGCCGTCCGAGTCGGGCTCACCGATCGTCGTCGAGGTCGCGCTCCAGTGGAACTCGACCTACGTGGAGCAGATCTTCGCGTACACGAACAACATCCACAACAAGGACGGCGGCACGCACCTCACGGGGTTCAAGGCGGCCCTCACCCGCGTCTTCAACAACTACGGAACGAGCGCGAACCTCTTCAAGGACGTCAAGAACGGGCTCTCGGGAGAGGACATCCGCGAGGGCCTCACCGCGGTCGTCAGCGTCAAGCTGCCGGATCCGTCGTTCTCTTCGCAGACGAAGGACAAGCTCGTCACGAGCGAGGCGAAGACGGTCGTGGAGAACGTCGTCGTCGACAAGCTCGGTCAGTTCTTCGAGGAGAACCCGTCGACCGCGCGCAAGATCGTCGAAAAAGCGATCCTCGCCGCGAAGGCTCGTGAGGCCGCGAGGAAGGCGCGCGAGGTCGTGCGCAAGGGCTCGATGGATTACACGAGCCTTTCGGGCAAGCTCGCCGACTGCCAGAGCCGTGACCCCGCGACGAGCGAGATCTACATCGTCGAGGGAGACAGCGCGGGCGGCTCGGCGAAGCAGGGGCGCGACCGCAAGTTCCAGGCGATCCTCCCGCTCCGCGGAAAGATCCTGAACGTCGAGCGTGCACGCCTCGACAAGATGCTGTCCTCGGCGGAGATCGGCACGCTCATCACGGCGCTCGGGTGTGGCATCGGCAATCCCGAGCAGGGCGGCAGCTTCGACATCTCGAAGCTCCGCTACCACCACATCGTCCTGATGACCGACGCCGACGTCGACGGCAGCCACATTCGCACGCTGCTCCTGACGTTCTTCTATCGGCAGATGCCGGAGCTGGTGGAGAAGGGCTACCTCTACATCGCCCAGCCCCCGCTCTACCGCGTGTGGAAGGGCAAGAAGTCCCTCTACATGAAGGACCAGGCCGCTCTCGATCGCTTCTTCCTCGAGCAAGGCGTGGAAGGCCTCGTCGTGCGCGCCTCGAAGGGCCCGCCGCTGTCGGGCAAGCCGCTCTTCCACCTCGCCGAGCGCCTCCGGATGTTCCGCAAGGCGCTCGCCAAGATCGATCGGCGGGCCGATGCGAAGATCGTCTCGGCGGTCCTCCGCGCGAGCTGCATCGGCAAGAACGAAATCCGCGATCGCAAGAAGGTGGAGCAGGCCGTCCCGGCGATTCGGGCGCTCCTCGAGAGGAAGTACCCGGACATCTTCCCGCTCACGATCGACATCGGGTGGGAGACGGAGCACGGCTCGGCGACGATCACGGTGCGTCCTCGCCCGGGCTCGGCCGCGCGCGAGGTGACGATCGACTGGAACTTGGTCGAGTCGGCCGAGTACGAGGAGCTCTACTCGATCGAGCTCGACGTCCGATCGATGGGACCTGCGCCCTACTTCGCCTCGACGCTGAAGGGCTCGGCCGAGTCCGGCGAGGAGGCGAAGGAGGCGAAGGAGACGGAGATCGAGGACGCCGACGCTCTGTGGGACTTCATCGAGACCCGCGGGCGCAAGGGGTGGAACATCCAGCGCTACAAGGGTCTCGGCGAGATGAACCCGGAGCAGCTCTGGGAGACGACGCTCGACCCGAACGCCCGCGTCATGCTGCAGGTGCGCCTCGACGACGCCGTCCAGACCGACCAGGTCTTCACCATCCTCATGGGTGATCAGGTCGAGCCGCGTCGCGAGTTCATCGAGAAGAACGCGCTCAACGTGCGCAATCTCGACATCTGACGGGAGCCTCACGCGAGGCTCGTCCCGCTCGTCTCGGGGGCCGCGCCTCTTCGGTGGGCCGGGCCCCGTCGCGCTCGCGATTCGCGGCGGGGCGTTCCGATCGGAACGGGGAGCTTGGGCCGTTGCAGCCCTTGTGCCCGTGATTAACGTGCGCTTTGGCGACGCCTGACCCGTCGCCGCCGCGAGAGCCGGATGCGCGCGCGTTTGCTCGCGCTTGCAGCGGCTGAGAAGGGAGAGAGTGCATGCGTCCCGATCGGATGACGACCAAGAGCCAGGAGGCGATCCGCTCCGCTGCGGATCTCGCGAGCCGTCGCGGCAACCCGGAGATCGTTCCCGAGCACCTCGTGCTCGCGATGCTCGAACAAGAAGGAGGCATCGCTCTCCCGTTGCTCCAGAAGGCGGGAGGGGATCCCGAGACGCTCGTGCGCAAGGTCGAGGCGTACCTCGACAAGCTCCCGCGCGTGAGCGGCGGAGCGGAGCCGACCTTGTCCCGCCGGACGATGGAGCTGCTCCGCCGCGCCGAGGACGAGGCGAAGACGCTCAAGGACGATTTCGTCTCCGTCGAGCACTTCCTGCTCGCGCTGGCGAAGCACGATCGCGAGGCGCAGTCGGAGCTCGACGCCGCCGGCGTTCGATACGACAAGCTCCTCCAGGCGCTCGCGGCGGTCCGCGGGGCTCAGCGCGTCACGGATCGCGATCCCGAAGGGAAGTTCCTCGCGCTCGAGAGGTATTGTCGCGATCTGACGGACGCGGCCCGCAAGGGAAAGGTCGACCCCGTCATCGGGCGTGACGAGGAGATTCGCCGCGTGATGCAGGTCTTGTCGCGCCGGACGAAGAACAACCCGGTGCTCATCGGTGAGCCGGGCGTCGGCAAGACCGCCATCGTCGAGGGCATCGCGCAGCGGATCGTCCGAGGCGACGTCCCCGAGTCGCTCAAGAACAAGCGGCTCGTCGCGCTGGACATGGGCGCGCTCGTCGCGGGCGCGAAGTACCGCGGCGAGTTCGAGGATCGCCTCAAGGCCGTCTTGAAGGAGGTCGAGGCGGCGCAGGGACAGATCATCCTCTTCATCGACGAGATTCACACGATCGTCGGTGCCGGCGCGGCGGAGGGCGCGATGGACGCCGCCAACCTGCTCAAGCCCGCGCTCGCTCGCGGCGAGCTCCGGTGCATCGGCGCGACGACGCTCGACGAGTACAAGAAGCGCATCGAGAAGGACGCCGCGCTCGAGCGGCGCTTCCAGCCGGTCTTCGTGGCGCCGCCGACGGTCGAAGACACGATCGCGATCCTGCGCGGATTGAAGGAGCGCTACGAGGTCCACCACGGAATCCGCATCCAGGACTCGGCGCTCGTCGCCGCCGCGACGCTGTCGGATCGCTACATCTCGGACCGCTTCCTGCCCGACAAGGCGATCGACCTCGTCGACGAGGCGGCGTCGAAGATCAAGATGGAGGTCGACAGCATGCCGGCGGAGATCGACGCCGTGCAGCGTCGGCTTCTCCAGCTGCAGATCGAGCAGGAGGCGCTGAAGAAGGAGCGCGACCCGGCGAGCAAGGCGCGTCTCGACGACATCAAGCGCGAGATCGCCGAGCTCGAGACGCAGATCGGCGCCATGAAGGCGCAGTGGATGAAGGAGAAGGAGATCATCGAGCAGGTCCGGAAGCTGACCTCGACGCTCGAGGATCTCCGCGCGGAGGCCGAGCAGGCGCAGCGGCGCGGCGATCTCGGCAAGGCGGCCGAGATTCGTTACGGGAAGATCCCGGAGACGGAGAAGCGCATCGACGAGCTGCGGAAAGAGCTCGCGAAGGTCCAGGCCAAGGGCTCCTACCTGAAGGAGGAGGTCACCGATCAGGACATCGCGGCGATCGTCTCGAAGTGGACGGGCATCCCCGTGAGCAAGATGCTCGAGGGGGAGATGCAGAAGCTCCTCCGGCTCGAGGAGCAGCTCCGCAAGCGCGTGGTCGGTCAGGAGGAGGCGCTCCTCGCGGTGGCGAACGCGGTCCGCCGGTCTCGCGCAGGCCTCGGCGATCCGAACCGCCCCATCGGGAGCTTCCTGTTCCTCGGGCCCACCGGCGTCGGCAAGACGGAGCTCGCGCGTGCGCTCGCCGAGTTCTTGTTCGACGACGAGCGCGCGATGGTGCGCCTCGACATGAGCGAGTTCCACGACAAGTACACGGTGAGCCGTCTCATCGGCGCGCCGCCGGGGTACGTCGGTTACGAGGAGGGCGGACAGCTCACCGAGCCGGTGCGGCGCCGTCCGTACTCGGTCATCCTCTTCGACGAGGTCGAGAAGGCCCACCCCGACGTCTACAACGTGCTGTTGCAGGTGCTCGACGACGGGCGCCTCACGGACGGCCAGGGGCGGACCGTGAACTTCAAGAACACGGTCATCATCCTGACGAGCAACATCGGCTCGCCGCACATCCAAGCGATCAACGAGCGGCCGCTGCCGGAGGAGGACAAGAAGGAGCTCATCCGGCACGCGGTGATGGAGGACGTCCGGAAGGCGTTCCGGCCGGAGTTCTTGAACCGCCTCGACGAGATCGTCGTGTTCAACCTCCTCAGCCGGAAGGACATCCACGCGATCATCGACATCCAGCTCCGCCGGTTCGCCGAGCGGCTCGCCGCGCGAGAGATCCGCGTCGAGCTCACGCCCGCGGCGAAGGACCTGCTCGCCGAGGTCGGCTGGGATCCCCAGTACGGCGCCCGTCCGCTGAAGCGTGCGATCCAGCGCTACCTCGAGGACCCGCTCGCGAAGCACATCATCGCGGGCGACTTCCCGCCGGGCACCCAGCTCTTGGTCGATCGCGGGCCGGACGGCGAGCTGTCGTTCACGCCGCAGATGCCGAACTGATCTCCGGAGGAGACGGGGCGATCGGGGGAGACAGGGTTTCCCTTCTTCCTGTGAAGTCCCCCTGTCTCCCCTCTCCTTCTCGTCACCTCACGTCAAGGAGAGCTCTCCGCAGCAGGTGCCGGGGGCTTGTACGTGCGGATCTCTTTGACGCGCCGTTCGTAGTCGCGCTGGGCGTTCTCGTCGATCGTGAGGCCGCCGAAGCGAGCTTCGATGTAGAGGTTCGTGAGCTCGAGGATCGGTTGGGCGAGCGGGTGCTGGCGCGCGACGAGCTCCTCCGCATGGCGGAGCGGAGGCAGTGACGGCGGGCGCGGGATGCCTTGCAAGGCGAGCGCGTTCTCGAGCGACTTGTAGAGCGCCGTCGCGGTTTCGACCTGCGGGTTCGGCTTCGGCTTCTCGGCGCCGTTCTGCTCGCCGTCCTTCCGTGGGCGACGCCTCGTCCAGAGCATGTAGGCGCCGAGGCCGAGGACGACGATGGCTCCCGCGACGACCGACGGTCGCGTGAGTCGCTCCGCGGCGCCGGTGTTGACGCCCGCCCGCTGACGGAAGCGCTCGTAACGACGGTTCAGGTTCTCGAGGAGGCGGACCTGCGTCTTGAGGTCGTAACCGATGACGTATCGGTTCCACCGTTGGGACAGGGCTTCGACGAGGTCGCGGAGATAGACCCAGACGCCCGACGTGTCCTGGAGAGGCTGCGCGCCCGACGTCGGCGTGGGATCGAAGGTCACCCACGCGTGGCTCTCGTCGATGTAGGCCTCGACCCACGAGTGCGCGTCGCCCTGGCGGACCGCGTAGTACCTCCCGAAGCGGTTGTACGTTCCACCGACGAACCCCGTCACGTTGCGCGACGGGATGTCGAGCGTGCGGAGCATGATCGCCATGGCGGTCGAGAAGAACTCGCAGTGCCCGCGCTTCGACTCGAACAGGAAATGGTCGACGGGCTGGGGCTTGCCGCCGGACGGCGATCCGAGCTGGTACTTGTATTCGTTCTTGAGCCGCTCCTCGATCGCCTTCGCCTTCAGGTAGGCGGTGGGCTGGCCTTCCGTCCATTCGCGCGCGAGCTGGGCGATGCGCTCGGGCGTCTCGGGCGGCAGCTCGAGGTATCGCGCGCGATCGTGCGGCGGGAGCGGCTCGGTGATCGGCTCGCGATCCGTCGCGAGGTACGCGTCGTAACGGAGTCCGTGCGCGCCCTCGCCCGTGTAACGCACCTCGCCTTCCGGACCGCGGGTGAGCTCGATCGGATCGCCCACGATCGCATGCTGCTGCGTGCGCAGCTGCAAGGCGACGGTGCGGACGGGCAAGAAGACGACGGTGGGGTCGATCGGCTCGAGCTCGATGGATACGCGGCGATCGCGCGTCGGATCGGGCATCCTCGCGATGGGGAGGATGTCCGTGCTCTTCGCTCCGCCCGTATGGGTCTTCGACTGCGTGCGCTCCCAGCGACGGCCGTCGTAGCGATCGAACGCGGTCCCGCGGAGGCGAAGCGTGAGCTTCTGCGGTCGAGGCTCGGGGAGATCCGCCACGTCGAAGCGCAACGCGAGCGCGGGGACGTCGCGGATCGCGCCCACTTCGCCGAGGTCGACCTTGTCCGAGAAGCCGATCATCCGGTCGCCGTTCCGGTGGTTGAGGAGGAGCAGCGACAGGCCGACGCGCGGGAAGGCGATGAAGAGCGCGGCGGTGAAGATGAAGATCGGGATCGAGAGCAGGCACGTCGTCGCGAGGAACCCGCGGCCGACGACGCGACGGCTGCGCAGGATGCGCGGTACGTCGACCGGCAGGCCCGTGCGGTCACGCGCGCCTTGGCGGTAGTTGCCTTCGACCTCTCGCCGAAGATGGCTGAGCACGAGCGCGCCTGGCGCGACGATCAAGAAGCCGATGAAGCAGAGGCCGTAGGAGAGCCCTCCTCCGAGCACGGTGCCCGCGACGAAGTGGAGGAGCGCGAGGACGATGATCTGCTGGTCGTGCGCCGCCCCGCGACGGGTCGCCAGGCGGATGATCTGCAGGATGGCGGCGAACTCGACGGCGACGTCGAGCGCCGGACGCCCGGCGAGGAGGCGGATGCCCTGCACCGCGAAGAGCGTCACCGGGCCGATCGTCGCCAGGTGTCGGAGCGCCGGCTTGTTCTGCCAGGACTCGGGCACCGCGAGCGCGAGGACGAGCCCGGCGATGACGAAGCCCGTCGTCCACGCCGACATCGTCGCGGTGTTCACGACCGCGAGGACGCCGAGGGCAGCGAGGGCGTCCGTCATGATGCGGTGGACGAGGCCGAACCTCATCGGACGTCCTCCGCTGCGAGCGATCGGGCGACGGTGATGGTCGGTCCCTTCGCGATCATTCGGCTGCCTTCTCCGACTCGACGGCGGGGGCGGACGCCGGCGCGGGCGCGATCGTCGGCGCTGCCTTATGGGCGGGGGTCTTCGCCGCGAGCTCCGAAGCGGTGATCGACTCGACGAGCGCGAGGAAGCGCAAGATGCGGTCGGCGCCCGTGGAACGATCGCTCCGGACCATCTCGCCGGCGGTCGTCTTCACCGTGACGCTGTCTCCTCTCTTGATGTGCGCCACGGCGCGAGAGGCGACGTCGCGGATTTTCCGCTCGAACGCGTTGAACCAATCCTCTTTCGCGTCGTCCCGGCGGACGTTGTCGAGCGGAAGGACGACGTCGGGCCGTGCTTCGCGGGCGCGCTCGCGCATGACGAGCTGTCCGACGGAGGCGCTCTTGCGCCAGTGGACGTCGCGAGGATCCTCTCCGTCGCGCAAGAGCTTGAGGCCGAGATAGTCGTCTCCGTGCCCGCGCCCGAACGAAGCTTCGCCGCCGACGTGGCGTCCGGGCGGGAGCGCGGGGAGCTGGACCGGGTCGACGGCGGGATAGATGATGAGCTCGCCTTCGGCGGGCACCTCGCGTGACTTCTCGAAGAGCCCGAACGGGAAGCGTGTCGCGATCCGGAACCCGACGTGGCGATCGCGTCCGCGCTTCGCGGGCGTTCGCCGGTAGGCGGCGACCTGCGCGCTCTTCGGGCTGATCTTCAAGAAGAAGCAGCGCTTGTCCGCGGGCTGTCCCTCGCGCAGGTCTTCGACCTCGATCGCGTACGAAGGGACGCGCGCCTTGTGGTTGAAGACCTCGATCTCCACGAGGTGCGGTCGGCCCACCTGCGCCCGGAGCGGCAGTCGTCGAACGACGGTGAGATCGCGCAGGCTGAGCTCGCTCATGATGCCGCTCACGATGATGAGCGCGAGCAGCATGCCGAGCAGCAGGTAGAGGAGGTTGTTCCCCGTGTTGATGGCGGCGAAGCCGACTCCGAGGGTGATGCCGACGAAGAACTTCCCTTCGCGCGTGAACTTGAGCTTTCGCGACGTCGAGCTGCGAGACCACGGCCAAGGCCGGCGCCGCGGCGTCCCGGATGCCGCGCCGACGTTCGGCGCCGCCGACCCTGGTTTCCGGCGTGGGGCCCCGGCGAGCGCAGGATTGCTTGGCTCGGGCTGCGTGGTCATGTCGCCCCCAGGGCGTGCGGAGACGTGTCAGAGGAGAGGGGTCACAGCGGAACGGGGACGCGCGCGACGATGTCGCGAACGGCGCTCTCGGCTTCGTCGCGCGACGGCACGAAGCCGTCCGCGTGCGTCGAGAGCCGCACGCGATGTGCGAGCACGGGGACGGCGAGATCGTGGATGTCGTCGGCGATGCAGTAGCTGCGCCCGCGGAGCAGAGCGCGAGCACGTGCGGCCTTGGCGAGCGCCATCGCCCCGCGCGTGGACGTCCCGAGCGACAGCGCCGGCGCCGTTCGCGTCGCCTGGACGAGCGCCTGGAGATAGCTGAGCAGCGCGCTGTCGATCGTCACGCGGTCGACCTGGCGCTGGAGGGCCACGAGGCGGGCCGGGTCGAGGACGACGGGGACGTCGCGCACCGTGTCGGAGTTGCCCTCGAGCAGGAGCCTCATCTCGACCTGCGGCGGCGGGTAGCCGATGCGCAGCCGCAGGAGGAAGCGATCGAGCTGCGACTCGGGAAGCGGGAACGTTCCGGCGAAGTCCTGCGGGTTCTGCGTGGCGATGACGAAGAAGGGCTCCGGCAGCGGGTTGGTCTGCCCGTCGATGGAGACCTGCTGCTCGTTCATCGCCTCGAGCAGCGCCGACTGCGTACGCGGGCTCGCGCGGTTGATCTCGTCGGCGAGGAGCACGTTCGCGAAGATCGGTCCCTGCCGGAACGTGAACTCTCCGTTGCGTTGGTCGTAGACGGAGACACCGACGACGTCGCTCGGGAGAAGGTCGCTCGTGAACTGGATGCGTCGCAGCTCGCCTCCCACCGCACGGGCGAGCGCGCGCGCCAGCGTGGTCTTCCCGACGCCGGGGACGTCCTCGATGAGGAGGTGCCCGCGGGCGAGCAGCGCGACGAGCGCGAGCTCGACGACCTCCGGTTTCCCTTCGAGGGCGGTCTCTACGGCCTGCCGCAGCTTCTGAATCAGCGGGAGCTCCTCACCGAGCAGAGCCGCAGCAGCAGTCATGCGGCTCAGGATAGCACGGAGTTCCGCCGTCCAATCGTCTGCCTTGGTGGGCTCATCGGCGTGGGCTCATCGGGCGGCTCCGCGCGGGCCCGGTGCCGCGCCGTTCGGGCTCGGCGAGGCGGATGGGCTTGCCGGCCGCGGCGGCCGGGCTCGTCCGGCTGGTGCGGTCAGGCCGTTCGGGCCCGTCTCGTGGGAGAAGGTGTGCCCGGCCTGGACCGGCCGCTTTTCGGGGCGTCAGGGTCTCGCGGGCGCGCAGGACGAATCCTCGGCGCGGGGCTTCCGCTTTGGCGAAATGCGCGGCACGCTCCGCGCGTGGCCGAGGCCAGCTCCACGCTGCGGGTCGAGCTCGAGGGCGTCACGAAGACGTACCCGCCGGCGGTCCGTGCGCTCCGCGGAGTGAGCGCGGCCTTCTCGGGCGGTCGCGTCTCCGTGGTCCTCGGGGCGAACGGCTCGGGCAAGTCGACCCTGCTCTCCATCGTCGGGACGCTCGGGCGTCCGACCTCGGGCAGGGTGTCTCACGGCAAGCTCGGCAGGACGCGCGAAGCCGTCCGCCGTGTGCTCGGCTGGGTCGGGCACGATGCCCTTTGCTATGGCGACCTCACCGGCCGCGAGAACATCGAGCTCGCCGCTCGCCTGTACGGGGTCTCGCCCGACCGGGCCTACGAGGTCGCGCGCGAGCGCTTCTCCCTGACGAGCTTCGCAGGTCGACCGTTCCGGACGTACTCCCGTGGCCAGCGCCAGCGCATCGCGCTCGCCCGCGCGCTCGTGCACGAGCCCATGCTCCTCCTTCTCGACGAGCCCACGACGGGGCTCGACCGTTCCGGCGTCTCGACGCTCGCCGAGGTCATCCGCGAGGAGGCCCGGCGCGGCGCCGTCGTCATCGTCGTCACGCACGACGAGGCCTTCGCCAAGGAGGTCGGGGACGAGCGCCTCGTGCTGGAGGGCGGCAAGGTGAAGGAGGCCTCGGCCGGGGTGCGGCTTCGCGATTGAGCCGAGGCTCAATCGCGAGTCCTCAGCCCTCGGCGGGGCGTGGCGGATACCGCCTGGGTGACGGCGGACGGCCTGTCTGCCTGCGCGGCTCCGGACACGCGCAGCTCGAGACAGCCCATCGCGTCCGCGCACCCGCTCTCGGGTGAATATGTGTGTAGGATGCAATGAAATGGACGCCGCTTCCTTTTATGTGTAGAATGCAAGCAAGTTGCTCGGCCGTCGTCGCGCTGGCAGACGCCAGGATCGTCCGACGTCTGCGCGCAACGATGCTGCCCCTCCGCTACCGGGCCAGCTCCGCTGGGGCCTCTCGTGAGGAGGAGCGTGCGCGCACGGCGGAGCCGGGAGAGCGTGCGCCGCAGCGGTGGCCGCGGTGGTGTGGGGCGTCAGGCCTCTCCGCTCTGCAGGAGGGCGAGTACGAGTACGAGCACGCGCACGCGCACGACACGCATGGGCAGGTCGAGGTG
>CALFEQ010000083.1 GCA_937949945.1 uncultured Myxococcales bacterium | reverse complement strand
TGTAGCGGCGCTTGCGGCGACTCGCGAGCCCGAGCTCGGTCATCAGCCTCGCGACACGCTTGCGGCTCACCCGGAACCCCGCAGCACGGAGTTCGGCGTGGATCCTGGGCGCGCCGTAGAGGCCCCGACTCCGCTCGTGGATCGCCGCGACGTGGACCCGGAGCTTGGCGTCCTGCTGCGACCGCGGGGATGGTACGCGACGCTCCCAGGCGTAGAACCCGCTCCGGGAGACATCAAGGTGCTTGCACAATGCAGCAACGGGGAAGTTGGCCTTCTCCACCGCGATGAACGCAAACTTCACGTCGTCTCCTTGGCGAAGAAGGCCGTCGCTTTTTTTAGGATCTCGCGCTCCATCCTCAGCGACTTCACCTCGCGCCGCAGGGCCGCGAGCTCCTCGCGCTCAGCGGTCGTCAGCGCTCCGCTCGGGCCCCTGCCGGCATCGATCTCCGCTTGTTTGATCCACGACCTCACGGCCGTTTCGGTCAGGTCAAGCTCGCGTGCGAGCTGCCCTGCCGTCTTCCCCGACGTCTGCGCGAGCCGGACCACCTCCGCCTTGTACTCGGGCGTGAAGTACCTGCGCTTTCGCTTCCCCATGGATCACCTCTCTTCGTAGCCCATCGCGGGTTACGCGTGGTGTCCACAAAACCGGGGCAATCCCAGGCCGCGATTTTTACACGAGAAGGGCACAAGCAAGTCGTGCTGACACCGCGGGCATCGGAGGTGGACGAAGCCTCGAGAAAAGTCGCCGCAACGGAGATACCCGCGAAGCTCGTCCTCCACATACCGAGGAAGCGGTCCGTCGTACGACTCACGTGCGTGACGTAGAAACTCCGCGCCGTGCTCCTTCACGAGTCGATAGAGCACCGTTGCGTGCGGCTCGCGCGGTAGGTAGTTCGGCGCGAGGCGGGCCACCTCCACGCCGTCGCGTACACGCCAGCGTGAGCTGACACCTGGCAAACGGCAGCGACCCGAGCTCGAGGAGGCGCTCGGCGACAAAGCGGACGGCATCGTGGCGCTCGGCGGGAGGGTGTCGCTCGCGAACCGGCCCCAGCGCGAGACCTGGAGGCGTCTCTTCGTCCGCTTCGGCGTGAAGCAGCCGATGAAGCCTTTCGTCGCCGTGGACGATCCGAGCTTCGACTTCGTCCCGCCCGGCGAGCCCTTCCCCGTCGCGAGAGATCCCGTCTCGTGCGCCGTCCTGCTGGGCGCCACCGTCGGCGCGGAGACGAGCGCGAGCTTCCGCTTCGACAACGTCGTCGTCCGTACGCTCTGAGCTCGAGCGCGGTGCATCCGAGGCGGGTCGGTCTGATAATCTCGTCACGATGCGCCTGCGCTCGGGCCTCGCGATCTCGTTCTCTTTCGCGCTCGCGGCTGCCATCGCGTTCGCATGCTCCTCGTTCGAGGCGAGCGAAGTGCCGCCGGACGGCGGGACCGAGGCGACGCACGGCCCCGACGCGACGGACGTGGCTCCGGCCCAGGACGGAGGCGTGGACGTCCCGCCGCGTCGATGGTGCGCGGATCAGGACGCGACGTTCTGCGACGACTTCGACGAGCTCGACGCGTCGTTCGAGTCGCACTGGCACGAGGTCGAGCTCACCATCGACGGTGGAGTCGTCGAGCGCGACGACCGCACGTGGCGATCTTTCCCCTTCAGCGTCCGGATGGAGGCGACGTCGCCGGAGGACGGCGGGCTGGCTGTCGCGCGGCTCGTGAAGACCGTGGCGCCCACGAAGGCGATCGAAGTCGCCTTCGACATGTACGTCGTCCACGTGGGTGCTGGGGGTGCGGCCCCGCTCGGGATCAAGTGCGCGGGACCTTCGGAAGAGCGCATATACGCGCTCTTCGTCACCGTGGCGAGCCCGTCTGCGAGCGAGTTCGGCATGCACTTCGCAGACGGCGACTACTTTCTACTTCCCGGTGTTTTCGAACAAGCCCTCGCTGAGGTCTTGGAGGCGCGTCTTCCTCCGGCTCGGAGTGACGGAGCCGAGGAAGCCGTTCCTCGCGTTGGACGACCCGACCATCGATCTCATCCCAGCGTCGGACCCGCTAGCCCTCGTGGTGAACGGTCCGATTTCGTGCTCCGTCTTCCTGGGCGTCTCCGTCACCGGGACGAGCGCGAGCATCCAACTCGACAACGTGATCATCCGGACGCTCTGATCCGGCCGCCGATGGCTCACGCCGGCCAGGTCGCGACGATCACGAGGTAGCGGCTCGTCGCACGGAAGCGCGAGGGCTCCTCGTTCTCGGCCCGGAGCGCCTCGATGCTGCGCTCGCGCGTGCGCTCCCACTCGCCGGGCACCTGGCCGAGCTGCTGCTTGGCGCGGCGCCACGCCGGGTGAGCCCGTTCCTGATCTTCGAACCACGCCTCCGGGGGAGGCGGCTTCGAACGCGAGCGTGTCCTCCTCGACGCTCACGGCGGCTCCCCGCGACCCGAACAAGTCGCGCACGAACGCCGGGTCGCCCCAGGCCGGGGCGGGCCGCTCCGCCGGCGCAGGCGCGACGCGCGCCATCGCCTCGCGCAGGACCGAGCCGGCCTTCGCGATCGGGCCCGTCGGCACGCACGACGTCACGACGATGGTGCCTCCCGGGCGCACCACGCGGAGCATCTCCGCCGTCGCGATCTCGGCGTCGGGCGCGAAGATCACCCCGAACACGGACACGAGCGCGTCGAAGCTCGCGTCGCTTGCAGGAATGCGCTCGGCGCCGCCGCGCTCCACGGTGACGGACAAGCCTTGCTCCGCCGCGCGAGCGCGGCAGACCTCGAGCAGCCGCTCGGCCGGATCGACGGCGACGACCTCGGCGCCGCGGCGCGCGGCCTCGAGCGCCGCGTTCCCGGTCCCCTCGCCGAGGTCGAGCACGCGCATTCCTGCTTTCACCCTCGCCGCCTCCACGGCGCGCGTGGCCGCCGGCTCGAGAGTGCGCGCCGCGATCTCGTACTCGCCTTCACCCCAGTCCATGACGCCATCCTAAGCGAGCCGGCGCCGACGTGTGACTGGGCGGCGTCTCGAAGGCAGCTCCCTCAAGGGAGGCGCGCGCGGAAGGCGGACATCGTCCCGTCCGGGTCGGTGCCCCAGCCGACGATCGTCTTCCCGTCGGCGCTGACCCCGTACGCCATCGCGAAGGCCCATCCGGTCGCGTCGACGCACGCGGCTCGGAGCGCGCGCTCGACCGACACGGGAGCGAGCGACCCCGACCACAGCGTCGCGGTCGACGCGCTGCCCACGCCGCCCGTGCGGCTGAAGCCGACGATCGTACCGCCGTCGGCGCTCACCGCCGTCGCGATTGCGGTGACGTTTCCTGCGAGAGGAGCGAGGTCCGTGACGGTCGACCCGACGACGCGAATGCCGACGAAGTTGCTCGTGATACCCAGGCGTCGGATGCCGACGATGGTCGACCCGTCGGCGCTGATCGCGCGCGCGGCGCCGTTGCCGGCGATGGGCAACGAGACCGGCTGTGCGCTCGGCGTCTGCGGGTTCCAGCGCATGCCGGCGCCGTCGCACTCGCCGACGACGACGCTCGTCGTTGCGCCGTAGGCGCAGCAGTGCCCCGGCGCCGCGAGCGCGGTCATGCCCCCACCCGACGACCAGACGAAGGGCAGGATCTGGGGGTTCACCGTCCTGCCGAAGCCGACGACGAGCGTGCCATCGGGAGACGTCGCCACCGCGGTGGAGGACAGGAAGACGTCGTTCGGCAGCGCCGTCGGCGTCGTGCCGTTCCAGACGGAGCCGCGAGCGGCGGCCGTGATGCCGAACTGCGAGGAGTACGTGCAAGCACCGACCGACGAGCCCTGCCCTCCTGCGATCACGGCGCCGTTCGCGCTCACGCCGTACGGAGTGCCGGAGAACGGGAGCGTCGCATCGGCGAAGCCGAGGCTGCCGGCAGACGATGGCGTCCAGAAGTAGGAGCCGTTGGCCAGAGTACGACCGACGACGGTGTCGCCGTCGGCGCTCACGGCGCTCGCGATCCCGCTCCCGATCCTGACCAGAGAGCCTGCTGCCGTCATCGCGATACCGTCGCAGTTCTCGTCGACGGCGTTGCCGCAGACCTCGACGGCGTCCGGGTGGATGCTCGGATCGCCGTCGTTGCAGTCTCCCCCCTGCGTGACGTAGCCGGGCAGCAAATTGCAATCGGACCTCGGGAGCGAGTCGTCGCCGAAGCCGTCGCCGTCGACGTCCGGGTACTGAACGACGACTTCGCCCGGGCACGGAGCGCACTGCCGGTCGGAGGTGGTGGTCCCCGGCACGCTCTCGAACGTGCCGGGAGGGCAGGTCGTCCACGGCGTGCAGCCCACTGCATTCATCATCGTGCTGAAGTGTCCGTCCGGGCAGGCGGCGCACTGCCGATCCGCGACGGCGCTGCCGGGGACGCTCACGTAGGTGCCTGCGGCGCAGTCGCTCCAGGCCGTGCAGCTCGTCTGGTTCTCGGTGGCGGTGAAGGTGCCCGGCGCGCAGTCGCTGCACGTGCGATCGGCGGTGGCGGTGCCCTCGGTCGAGACGTGCTTGCCCGCGTCGCAGATCGACCACGCGACGCACGTGGTCGCGGGGTTCGCGTCGTGATCCCAGGTGCCGCTCGCGCACGGCTGCTTCGGGGTCGTGCCGCCCGCGCAGTAGTGTCCGGCCGGGCAGGCCTCGCATTGCGGCGGGGCGGTGGCGGTGCCCGGCGCGATTTGCTCCGTGCCGGCGGGACATGCATCGGCGGGGAGGCAGCTCGATTGGTTGATGGTCGCCGAATAGGTGCCCGGCGCGCAGGCGGTGCACTGGCGATCGGCGACCGTCGTGCCGGCGGAGCTCACGAACGTGCCGGGCTGGCAATCGGTCCAGGGCGTGCAGCTCGTCGCATTCGACGTCGTGCTGAACGTCCCGCTCGCGCACGCGGTGCAGGTCCGGTCGGTCGTCGCGCTGCCGCTCGAGGTGACGCGGGTGCCGGGCGCGCAATCCGTCCAGGCCACGCAGGCGGTGGCTGCGTTCGCGTCGTGGTCCCACGTGCCGGGCGCGCAAGGCTGCCTCGGCGCCTCACCGCCGGGGCAATGGCCTCCGGCCGCGCATGGCGTGCAGACTGCGGGCGCCGTTTGTTCCGTTCCGGCCGGGCAGCCTCCGGTCGGGACGCAGCTCGACTGGTTCGCGCTCGTGGTCGTCGTCCCCGCGGGGCACGTCGCGCATTGGCGATCGGAGGTGGTGCTCCCGGGCGCGCTCACGTAGGTGCCCGGCGCGCACGTGCTCCACGGGGAACAGGTCGAGGCGTTCGTCGTCGTGCTGAAGGTCCCGCTCGTACAGCTCACGCAGGAGCGGTCCGTCGTGGCCGTGCCCTCCGTCGCGACGTGCTGGCCGGCGACGCACGACGACCACGCGATGCACGCGGTCGCGGGGTTGGCGTCATCGTCCCAGGTGCCTCCAGCGCAAGGCTCGCTCGGGGCCGTGCCGCCCGCGCAGTAGCTGCCGGCCGTGCACGGGGCGCACGTCGGCGGCGCGCCGGACGCGATCTGCACCGTGCCCGCGGGGCAGCTCCCGTTCGGGACGCAGCTCGACTGGTTCGGCGACGACGTGTTGGTGCCGGCCGGGCACGGGCTGCACTGACGATCGGAGGAGGCGGTCCCCGGCGTGCTCACGAACGTCCCCGGGGCGCACGTGGTCCATGGCGTGCAGCTCGTCGCGTTCGACGTCGTGCTGAAAGTACCGCTCGAGCAGCCGGCGCAGATCCGATCGCTGGTCGCGCTCGGCGTGTTCGTCACGTGCGTGCCGGGCGGGCACGTCGTCCACGGGACGCACGGCGTGCTCGGGTCGTGGTCGGAGTCCCACGTGCCGTCCTCGCACGCGGTCGGCCCGCCGCCGTCTTCCGCGCCGCCGTGCTGTTCGCTGCCGGCTCCGAGCGGCTGACCGACGAACCCTTCGCTGAAGTGCGTGACCTGTGCCGTGATCGTCGGGCCCGCGATGCTCGACGCGAGGATCTCGACGCCTCGAAGCTTGCTCGACCAGACGATGCGGTCGTCCGCCTGCGCGATCGCCGGGAGCGGGAGCTCGACGGTGACGGGCTTCTTGAAGACGAGCCCGTCGGGTGAGAACACGTAGATCGGCGAGCGCGCCGCGTACCCGCTCGGCGCCGTCGCTTCGGCCGGGACCGTGATCTCGATCGAAACGTCGTGATCGAGCGCCCCCTCTGGCACGACGAGGCGTGCGCCGCTGGCGCTCGAGACGGTTCCACCCTGCGCTCCGACGACGGTGCCCGCGCCCGGCGTGATCGTGAGCGGCGCACCCTGGTCCGATCCGGACGAGGTGCACATCGGCAAAAGGACGGCGAACGCGACGGTGGCGAGGATGCGGCGCATACTTCGACGGTCGCACCCGCCGGGGTGGCACGGAACTATGGAAAGCCCTAGCGACGTCGGCGATCGAGCGCTTCGTGTACGTCGAAGGCGAACGCGCAGCCGTCGAGGCCGGTCGCGTACATCGGCCGCCGCTCCGTGGAGATCCAGCTCGGGTCGACGTGCCGGCGCATGCGGAGGAGGACCTCGCCGCTCCGGAGGTCGACGATCGCCAGCCGGACGTCGTGCGGGCGCTCGCCGTCGAGCTCCGTCGGCCCGCCGCCGTCGCCGGGCTCGTCGGCGGCGGCGACGAGGATCTCGGCGCGCGCGGCCTGCTTCGCGCGCTCGATCGGGGCTCGCTCGAAATCTCGCTTCAGCCGCGCGAGCTCCTTCGCGTCCTCGGCCGCGCGCACGCGGTCGGACCACGGCGGGAGCAAAAGCGGCAGGCCCACGATCGCGTCGTCGAGCCGGCGTACGTTCGCGGAGCGCTCCTCGGCGACCATCCCGCCCGCGTACGCCCTGCGCACGCGCTCGAGGAGCGCCGCCTCCGTGCGCTTCGCGGGCGGATCCAACAGGCAGAGGAGGAGCGCGTCCTTGGCCGACGTCGCGGCGGCGGCAGCGATCCCCTCCGAGGTCCGCAGCGAGTCGATGGATCCCCTCACGTAGATTGCAGGCCGGCCGAGGGTGCTCTCGAGCGCCTTTCGTGATCGGACCTGGTCGGCGACGACGTCGCCCTCGTACGCGCCGGAGAGGCGCACGAGCCATGGCTCCACGCGCGCGACGGCGCTCTGGTCCTCGGCCGTCAGCGTGGCGGCCTGCGCGCGCACGGCCTCGAGGAGGTCGGCGCGCCTCTGCTCGACGTCGGCCCGCATGCGCTGGCGGGGCGCGTAGGCGGTGCTAGCAAGCTGTGACATGAAGGCGGAGCGCCGGACGCCCATCCGGGACGGTGGCTTCGGGTTTCGTGAGGTCGGCCGGGCTGAAATTCGGGGCGAAGGGGTCCCGAAGGACGGACGAAGCCCTCGGCTCGCGGTCTGTCACGCGAACGCAGGTTCGTATGCGACGGTCGAATCGCCGGGCGGCGGAGCGCGAGCGGCGGTCGGGATGGCGTCGAATCCGCCTGGCGATGTCGTGGTCCGTCACGACGGCGCGCACCTCGAGCCTGCCGATCTCGTCAACGGGTAACGCGGCGGCGGTACGAGCGCGCAAAGCCTCGCAATGCACTCCACGGGCGTCATGATTCGGCACCGCGACGTGCGACGCGATGACCTCTTCACCCGATAGGACATGCGGCCATCTCGCAGGACGCCGAAGCGCGAGAGCGAGAAGGCCGGACGAAGGCCGTAGCGGCAAAGTCTCTCTCGGCCGAGATCGTCGTCGGCCGAGATGGGGCCTTCTCTCTCGCCGGTGTCGTCCTTCACGTTCTCGAGCGTGCCGCGCTGCGTGGCGACGT
>CALFEQ010000082.1 GCA_937949945.1 uncultured Myxococcales bacterium | reverse complement strand
GAGAGCCGCTCAGAAAGTGCCACGTTCTCGCGACGATGGAAGCCGGTCTGCGCCGCTCCCCAGCGGTGGGGGGCCCTTGCCTGCCGAGAACGTCCGAAGCCCGCCAAAAAGCCTTGTGACATCGGGCATCTACCGTCTGCGACGGTCCCCGTGGTCCGATGCTTCGCGCCCATGGAGCGAGCGTCCGCACTTTTCCCAAAGCGTTCTAGGCACTTAGACCACGGGCATCGAGCGCACGTCGTTCGACCCGTGACGAAAAGCCCCATGATCTCGCTAAACTACCGCTCACGCGCGAGGGAAGGAGCCATGTCGCGGCTCCGGCGCGAGGTCGAACACCAGCGTGCCGGAGCGATGGCTCGAGATGTCAAAGATCGGGAGCGGCCGTTGTTCCACTACCATCGGACGGGCGGCGCTCGAAGCGCGGAACGAGGGCCGGAAGGAAGCGAAGATGCGGTACGGCGTCGGATCGGGCTCCGGATACCGGGACACGCCCGACGTCTCGATGCGGCCGACACACGCCGCACATAGACGATAGTACCTGAGGCTGTCCCGATGGAGATCAATCGCGCCCTCTGCTTCGCTCCGCATGCGTAGGTACGCGCTCGGGCTCAGGTCGGCCGCTTCGAACACCGAGAACTGCACGCGCTGGCCGAAAGCGCTGAGCCGCTTGACGAGCGCAGTCCGCCGTCGGTCATCGGTAACGTCGAAGACGATCACTGTGCGCATCCCACCTCCTTCGAAGTGCGGGCCTCGGCCTTCGGCTTCAGCGGGTCACGAAGGCTTCGTACGTCTCCCCGCCAAGGAAATCGCGCGCCAGACGACGGACCTGTTCGACGATGACCTGTCGCCAAGGCAGCGACCGACCTTGTGGTGCGTACGCTGTCATCTTGTCCATGCGGCGCTCGAAAAGCTCCAGGAAGTACCGCAACGCATCGCGCTTCATCGTCACACCTTCCGTTTCGTCCTCATCGACGAAGTCCTCCGGCCCGAGCACCGACTGGTTCACCATCGCGAGCACCAGCGAGTCCACCACGCACGGCCGGAACTCCTCGACCAGATCGCACACCAGTGACGGACGCCCGGCCGACACCGCATGAAGAGCCCCGACGTACGGGTCGAGCCCCACCGTGTGCACTGCCGCTTCGACCACGTTCGACAGCAGCGTGTATCCGAACGACAGAAGCGCGTTCACCGGATCGCGCGGAGGCCGCCGCGTACGACCTTCGAAGCGGAGGCTCGAGTTTCTCAGCAGTTTTCCGAAAGCGCCGAAGTACGCCGCGGCGGCCGCTCCCTCGCAGCCGCGCACCGTGTCCATCGTCGTCGCCAGCTCGAGGTGCGCCAGCGCTGCGCGGAGCGCGATGTCAGCTCGTTCGAGCTCGGGGCTTCGCCCGTGACGCCGTCCGTGCCGGAGCAAGAGCGTGCGCTGGTTTCGAATCTTGCCTTGCACTACCGCACGTGCGAGCGCGAGCGCACCGGCGGCGTCCCCGAGCCGTTCGTACTGTGCGAACCGGAGGCCCACGTTGCGCCAGCTATCGCCCGCAACCAGCCGCCCGCGGTATCGGCCATAGCGAGAGACGAACACCGTGTCGACACCACGGCCCAGCAGGAGATCGATCGCGCCGGGCGTGAGCACGATGTTCCCCACGAGCACGAGTTGCTCGAGCTCGAACACCGGCATCGTCGCTCGTACCTCGCGTTTCACCCGCAGTTGAAGGGTTTGACCGTCGCGCGCGAGCGTCGCCCCGGGCTCGGTGACGTACACGGTCCTCACTTGCGTTCCAGTCGATCGAGGCGCTCCTCGATCCGCCGCAGCCCGGCGGCGAGTGCGTCCAACGGTGATTGGACGAGTGGTTCGTCGAGGTGTTCAGCGAACCGCCGGTGATCCGGCTCGCCAAGCGGCTGCAAGCCCACCGCGAACAGCGTCGGGCTCGGGTAGGGAGACGCATCCGTCATGCAGCTCGTGCATGGCGTTCCCGAGATCTCCCGAAGCTTCTTGCAACCGAGCGGTGAGGGCAGGCCCCTCTGCAATCGATCGAGCTCGCGGAAAGACGCGCCGGCCACGGCGAACACGTCACGGGCCGTCTGCGGAACGGAGCTCACCAAGCCGAGCGTGTACGCGATCGCCCGTGCGGCGTCAGGTTCGAGCCTTCTCGTACGGTACGCGCGGTCGACGAGGCTACGGAGCGCCTCGCAGCCCGAGAGCATACGCTCGCACGCATCCCGCTCGGCGCGCCCCGTCTCGATCGCGCGCAGCGCAGAGGCCAGCGTCTTGGGTGTCGGACGCGCCGGCAGCGCGGGGAGTGGCTCAGGCGCATCGACCTCCGGAGATGGCAACGCGATGAGCCGGCGCCCGACGATGTCCGCGACGACGTCATCTGGACAACCTTGGAGGGCTTCGAGGGCTGCCAGTGGATCGTCGATCGGAGCACCCGAGGTATCGAGCATGCGGGCGGAGCGCAACGTCACCTGATGGATGCCCAGCGGCAGCTTCACCAGGCTCGACAGACCTCGAGGTCCCGGCTTGTCCTGCTTCGGGAAGAGCTCGATCCCGATGGACGCCGGCTGCGGCCCTGCAGCCCCGACGATCTGCGATAGGACGACACGGGCGACACGGGCAGGCTTTCGCGGTCTGAAGAACAGCCACAGATGTAGCCCCTTCGAGCCACTGTCGAACGCGAACAGCGGGAGCCCGAGCCGCGCCGCGGCCTCACGCAGACTGCGAGAGTACGAGCGGAGGACCGGATGCTCGTGAGCCGGCGCGTCCGCTCCACGCTCGGCTCGCCATTCGTGGAGTGCGTCTGCCGTGAGGTCGAGGTCGATGACACCGAAGGACACGCTCTCGTCGGGCCAGAGAACGTACTGCCCGAGGGTGATGCGACCTTCGAGGTGACGTCGTGCCACGCCCGGCGTCAGCGGCTCACGTACGGGTCGATACCCGCTCCGGCGCCGCCTCTCGTCGAACCATTGTTGTGCATAGATGTCACGACGTCCCCCGAACCACTCCAAGAAGAGCGACACCGTCCGCTCGTCGGATGCGCGCGTGGGACGCGCAAGCAGTTCGTCATCCTCGTCCTCCTCGCCGCCACCACCGTCACCTCCGTCGGTGCTTGGGCCGACCTCGTCGACCGCATCGGTCTCGTCACCAGAAAGGACCCGTCGCACGAGCGCCGAGTAGGACTCGTCCGCAATGCGCGCCGCGGTCACCTGAGCCAGATCCACACGACCGTGCTCGGCGAGCAGGAGTGACAGCTCGAGCCGCTCCCGATCTTCGACAGACTCGTCGATGATCGCTGCGAGAGCTGCGTCATCGCCACGCTCGAGCGCCTCGCGAACGCGCGCTTCCAACGACTCCCCGGTCACCGCGCCCTCCTCCTCTGCGGGACCTCCTGCGAAACGGCAGGCGGTGCCGATGCCTTCGCCAGACCGGGACGATCACGTTCCTTCCTCGTGGCGCGTGCTCGACGCACGGCATCCAGCTTCGCGCGGACCTCCGGATCTTCTCGCAAGAAGGCGCGCGCACGGAACGCGAGCGCTTCCTCGTATGCGCGCTCGGCGGCCTGCAGATTGCCTCGGCGCTCTTCGAGCTCTCCGATCAGGCGCAGAGTCAGGTGCCGACCAGACCGATCGCCCGCCAGCGCGTTCCGAAGTGCCGTGTGCGAGGCACCGTCATCTCCACGGCGCAGCTCGAGCTCGCCGAGAAGCCGCCACACGGGCGGCGTTCGACGTTGCGGACGAATGTTCTCTTCGATCCATCGGATCGCCGAGTCGATGTTGCCGCGCGCAGCGTCCACCTTCGCCAGCAGAACGAAAACGTACTCGCGCTTCGGTGGCCCCTTGGCGTCGAGCGCCTTGCGGAACGCGCGCTCGGCGTGATCATGCTCGCCCTGCGCCAAGAGCACCTTGCCGGCGAGCGTGAGCTTGTGGACAGGCTCGATGTCGTTCGTCGACTCGTCCTCCCGAAGGCAGCGGAACACGAGCCGTCGAGCCAGCGCGAGACGCCCGAGGCGAAACGCCGAGCGCGCGGCCGCGTACAGCGCCTTGTGCGCATACTTTCGAAGGTCGCCCCGCTTCCGGCGTTGCTCCTCCGACAGGTCGCCGTACAAGCGAATCGCCCGTGCGAAGGCGCGAAGGGCGACCTTGTCGTGCGCCGCTTCGACCTGCGCTTCGAAGAGCCCCAGCCGATAGAGCACTTTGATGTCGTCGGGCCGGTGTCGAAGCGCCCGCTCGGTCCAGGCGCGAAACTTCTCGCGCAACTCCTGACGATCCGCCTCGGACCGCTCGTCCTGAAGTGCATCGGACTTGCCGCCATGCCCCCCTCGCCGGCGCGCAGCGGTGCGCGCCTGCCGCAGTAGCTGGCAGTAGCACTGGTACGCAGCCGCGGCCGCGTACCGGGCACTCGGCTCGAGCTCGTAGCACTTCTCGAAGAGCGCCAATGCCCCCGCATGCTCTCCGAGCTGACCGAGCGCGAAGGCGACGCGAGCGGCGACGCCGACCCACTCGTGGGTCAACGGAGACGGGAGCTGCTTCGCGTACGCCGCCGCTGCGCGCCAGTCGTTCTGCTGCTTCAGCGCGTCGAGCCGCGCGGCGAGCTGTTGGGGCGACTGCGCCTGCGCGACAGAAGCAGCACTCATGGCTGCCTCCTGCCGAGGTGGCTACGAGGGTTCGCAGGGGCGGACGAGGTACCGGCCAAAGCCGAAGCTCGTGGCCTTGCCGATTTGTACGCGTTGGCCGAACGCGAGAAGCGTTCCGAGTCTCTCGAGATCTGCGTCGATGACCGCATGGCTCGAAATCGAGGTGCCGGCGAGTCATCGTCGCACGTCGATGCGACGGTTCGTGTCGCACGCGGAACGCCGGTACGCACTGTCTTGACCCCGTACTCGAGGGGCGTCGGTGTGTGACGCAAGCTCGCGGGCGTGGAGACGCGGTCAGGTCGCAGCCGACTGTTGTTCCGCAGCAAGAGGCGGCGGGACCGTCAGGCGCCCGAGGGGCAGCTCGAGCTCCTCGGGATCGAGCCGCTCGCGAGTGCGAAGCACGACGAAGAAGTGTCACCTTCCGGCAGGCGATCGTCTGCATCCGCGATCCGGCGTGCCGAGCCCGCGCGAAAGGGATGGAGGTCAATACCGGTACTCCGCACGAAGCCGCCGGATGACGTCCGGTCGCTCGGCGATCGCATGCAGCGACAAGCCGGGTGCGAGCCTGGCAAGGAGGCGGGCCGCCTCGTCGCCCTCGCCAGGTAGCGCGAGGAGCGTCTCGAGGCACTGCACGGTTGCTTGCGCGTCGAGGTCCTCGCCGTCGAGGCGGGCGAGCTCGCGCTGGTCCGAGGGGCCGAGGGCATCGAGTGCCTCGAGGGCTACTCGAAGGGCGCGCTCGTCGCCGGCGGCTCGGGCCGCGACGGCCCGCCAACGGTGTGTTGCAGTCTGCACGTGGAAGGGCGCGCGGTCCCCGAGGTTGTCGCTTTCGAGGACGGCCAGGGCCTCGGTCGCGCACCCGCACTGGGCGAGCGCGCGGCCCAGGGCGAGCGTCACGTAGGACTTCGAGCTCGCGTCGGTCAGCGCCGCGAGGACGAGACGCACCTCTCGATCGCGGAGGCGGCAGACGTCGTCCTTCGCCCCGCGGATGCCCTCGAGGCGCAAGAGCTCGCAGAGCGCGTGGGAGGCGCGTGAGGGGTCCGTCGCGAGCCAGCCTTCGACGGCCTCGGAGAGCACACGTCGCGCGTCGTCGTAGTGTCCCGTCGCGGCGAGGGCCCGACCGAGCGCGCCGAGGACGACGAGGGCTTCTGACTCTGGCGCCGTCGTGTCCTTGGCCAGGATCCGGCGTGCGCTCTCCACGTATTCGGGGACACGGTCGAGCGATCCATCGGCGGCAGATTGGACCACGTGCGCGACGATCGAGAGCTGGCGGCTTCGATCGTAGTTCGCCAAGACGTGCTCCTCGGGCCACGGGATGGGCGCCGTGAAACCGAGGTGGCGCGAGGCGATGTCGCGCACGAGCTCGAGCTCGAAACGCGCTTGTTCGGCGTCGGGTCCGGTCTCGGCGTCGGGCAGGAGGCGCAGGAGGCCGATGGCGAGGTCGCGGACGAGCGGCCACGGGTATGCGATCCGCGTCTGGAGGGTTGCCTCGAACAGGTTCGCGCGCGCGGCGGTGTGGCGCGCTCGTGGAACGAGCGTTCCGGCGCGTGCGCTCGGGCCGAGATGAAAGAGCACGTCCATCGCATCGGCCAGCGTGGACACTCCGCGAATCGTCGCGGCTCGGCTCCCAGCGAGGCGGAGGCGCAGGCGCTCGGCCATGGAGTCGCGAGGCGAGCGCCCAATGTCGGCGACGAGCACGACTCCGTCGGCGTGGTCACGTGTCCAGCCGATGACGTTCTCGAGATCGCCGTCTTCGAGGACGTCGCCGGCGCTCTGGGAAGGATCGTCGCGATCTGCGACGCGCCCGCTCGCGAGCGTCGGAACGCGAACCGCGAGCTCGAGCGACCGGCTGCAGACCGCGATGGCGTCACCGAGCGGCACCGGCGCCGCCGCGCCGAGTGACGGCGAAGTCGGATGCTCGATTCCGAAGAGCGCAAGGAAGCGCGCGACGGCGACGCTCGAGACCTCGCGCGGTTCACGCACCTCGTGCACATCGAGCACGCGAAGCAAGGTCATGTCGCCGCCCCGTCGAGCCAAGTGTCGAGCATTCGTAGCGCGAAGCGCCGATCGAGTCGGCCTCGCGCGACGTCGTGCTGCGAGTCGAAAGTCAGGATGCAGTCGAGGCAAGCCCCCTGACAGGTCGCGTCGTGCTCCGGCGTGCCTCGCAGGAGAGCGCGCGTGGCTTCGAGCCATGCACGGCCGTCGCGCGCGAGCTCGAGCACGTGACCGACGCCGCCCGGGACGGCATCGTAGAGGACGGGGCTCGGCGTCGAAGGACGTCCGGTGAAGGTCTCGAGGACGCCGAGCTCACGGCTGTCGACCTCGAGGATCTTGGCGCCCGCGATGCGCAACGCGTGGCCGAGCGTCGGGGCGAGGGTCCGGTTCGCTCGCGCCGCATCGAATGCGGACAGATCGACGAGGAGCACGTCCGTGAGTTGCCGGGCGGCGAGGACGTGGTGGCGGAGCGTGACGACCTGCGGATCCTTGCCGTGCCAGCAGCGGTGTCCCTCGGGATCGTCGAGTCGCGGATGTCGCTCGAACCCTTGCGGGAGCCCCAAGAGCCCCGTCGCCTTGGGGCCCGGAGGCACACGTTCGGATTCGGCGTGTCCGCATCGCGTGCAGATGGCGAATCCGAGCCCGTGCTCCTCGTCGCCCCGATTGAAGGCCAAGATCTCGCCTTGCTCGAGGTAGCGCGCGAGAAGGCGGTGCACGCCGCCGAGCTCGAAGGTCTCGGGGGCCGAACCATCTTGCGTCGGGTCGCGATCGGCGAAGGCGACCGTCGCAGTCTCGGGGCGACCCACCTGCTTCCACTGTCCATACGTCCGCGGTTTCTCGTATGCGGCCGTCGCGTATCCATGCCTCGGAATCAGCATGGGCGACAGTGACGCCTTGGGGATTGGACCTCTGCACAGCGTGCACGCGTTCGGAGCATCGCGCCGCTCGAGCACGTACGAGATGTGCCCGTTGTCACAGACCCCGAGCCATCCCTGGAGTCCGAATACCTCTCCCGCGCCCTGCACTCCGGTGTAGTGCTTGAGGAGGCCGCGGGACCTGACGCGGAGGGCGCGAGCCATCACGACCGAGCCCGGGACGTACTCCAGCACGGCAAGGAGCCCAGGTCGCTCGAAGCGGAACGACGGGTCCTCTTCGGCGTACTTGGCGCGGTCACCATCGCCCTCCTTGAGCACGCGGAGAGGCTGTAGCCCGATGGGGAACCCGTACCGAGGCAGGAACTGCCGGTCGGCGAGCACTTCGATGACCGTACGCTCCGTCCCGAGCTCCACGAGCTGAAAGCGGAGCTGGTTCGCTCGCGCGCGCGTGCGAGCGAGCTCGTTCGCCGGTGGAGTCTCGGGAAGCTTGGAATAGAGCTCCCGCAGGTTCAAAAGGTCTTCGCGTGGGTCGGCGATTGCCTTCTCGAGTGCGTCCTTGACGTTCGCCACGAAGAGGCGCCAATCGTCGATGGGATCGAGCGGCGTGCCCTTCACGAGGCGCGCGACCTGCTCGTGGACGTTCCCACCGGGCTCGGTTGCATCGAGCCACTCCAGGAACCGGCGCAGGTGGCAGTCCTGGCGTGCCGGCGGCACCGTCGGACGCTCGACCATGTCCTTGGTCCAGAGCGTCGGGGTGTGCAGACCCACGAACTCACCGAAGCGGGAGAAGGCGTTCATCGCGCCTGTGGCTTCGCCTGCGGCGTGCTGTTCTGCGAAGTATGCGCCGAGGAGCCATGCGTGGGCGTGTCGTTGCGCGATCCGCTTGCGCTCGAGCAGCACGTGCGGACGACGCATCGGGCGCGTCAGGAAGTCGCCGAACCGGCGGAAGACCTCACGGTCGTACGGACGCTCACGACAGACCGCGACGACGACGGACGAGCCGTCGGCGCGTCGTCCTGCTCGACCGGCCCGCTGGACGTAGCTGGCTCGTCCTGGAGGAACGTTCCCGAGCAGAACCCCCGTCAACCCCCCGATGTCGATACCGAGCTCCATCGTCGTCGTCGCACTGAGGACGTTGCGGATGCCCGACTCGAAGAGCTCCTGCAGGCGTCGATTCTCTTGCGCGCCGATTTGCGCGCTGTGCTCGTTCGCCCAGAGCGCGAGGCGGAAGCTGCGGTCCGTGAGCTCGCGCACGTCGCGACCGAATCGCGGATGCGTCTCGAGGTCCTCACGAGAGGCGATGGCTTCGGCTTCGCCGTTGCCCGGCACGAACGGCGCTCCGCGCTCGTCGGTGAGCCAGCGGGCCCACGCCAGGCCCGTGACTTTGTCGCGTACGCAGTTCGCGGCGGAACGGATGGCGAGCTGCCCGAACCGGAGGCGGATGCCTTGCACGACGGAATCGTCGATACGGCGATTGCTTTTCTCGAGCCAAGGCAGCGAGCTCTCCGAGAGCGCGACGAACGCCTGACGTTGCAGGTCGCGGACGAGGCTCTCGTCCGGTGGCTGACCGAGGAGGGCCGTCAGCCACCGTTGGGACAAGCGCGCGCGGCGCGAACGGTTCGTGGCTCCGACGAAGCGGACATTGCCGTATGCGTCGTTGTCGGCGGTGGCCCAGCGTCCGATGAGCTCGATTTGCTCGTCGAGCTCTTCGTTGCCGAGGGAGATGACGCCGTCGATGCGGAGCGTGTCACAGACGAGCGCAAGAAACGTCGGCCACTCGCGTGCGGCCCGTGCGCGCACGGTATCGTTGGGAAGTCGACCGAGAAGCTCGTCGGGCGCGGGGATGCGTTCGATCGTCGGATAGACGATCTCCACGACGCCGAGTGTCTCGAGTGTCGTTGCACGGGCAGGCCGATGCGCGAGCTCGCGGCCGAACCGGAGCGGAAGGCCCGCTGCGACCCCTGCGATGCGGCGCGTCCACGTCTCCTCGCTCCAATCCTCGCGGGTGTGTTCCTGGTCGCCGCGTACGTCGGAGAGCTCGCGTAGCCACACGGCCGTCTCGGCGTCGCGCGCCATGACGTCGGGAAGCTCGTCGAAGGTGAATCCGGCCCTCGCTCGCGCGAGTGCCTCCTCGACCTGACGAATCTGTACTTCGAAGAGCTCGGGATCCGCGCGGAGCTTCTCTAGCTGCTTGGACAGCTTTTCCACGTCGGGGCGATTCCGGGCGAGGAAGTCCGAAAGAATCGCTCGCACCATGCGCCGCTCGTGTAGCTCGCCGAGGATCGGACCGAGCGTCGCGGCCTCACGCCGACTGTCGCTGAACGCGAGCAGACGGCGGCCGCGTGCCGGGAGATAGGGTCTGTGCGGTGACGCGTGTTCCGGCATCGCATACAGAACGGACTCGGCACACACGCTCGTGAGGGGCCTGATCGCGGTGCGGACCAGCGACAGGGGCGGGCCGTTCGTCCGTTGGCGCTCGTCTCTGGTCGCGCGCGTTCCTTCGTCCTCGCCGTCGTCCTGCTCCGGTCTCTCCTCCTCGATCTCGACACGCCTTGCAGCGGCGCACGCGTCGCATCTTCTGACCAAGTGGACGCGGGCGCGTCCGGTCGCGGCTTCGTCGTGCACGCGCCCGTTGGTCAGCTCGACCCACTGCACGGTGTCCGGCGGTGCGTCGTCGGGAACGGTCAGCGTCAGTCGCTGGAACGTGTCCGGAAGCTTCGGGGGGATGGGCCCGACCCACGGATGAACGAACGCCTCGCCTCGGTCGTCCTCGACCCAGGCCGCGGCGAGCATTGCGTGCCCGCAATGCTCGCAGAGCACGATCGGATAGGCGACCGACCTACAAAAAGGACACCTCGACGTCGGGGAGGAAACGACCGGGCCTCGTCCGGGCAGCTTCCGATCGTCGGGGGCCGGGCACTCGGGGTGGAGACAGAGCGCCATCGTCTCCGCACCACGAACGAGCACGTGGATCCGATGAGGGATGAGCGGAGGTGCCTTCACGTGCTCGCGTGCGGACGCCGCGAGGTTCAGGAGCGTACGGGTCGCCTCGAGGCGTTCCTGTGGCGGGCACTCGCTCCCCCAGAGCTCGACCGAGAGCGCGTCGAGCGTCGATGGGCCCTTCGTGAGGCTCTCGTACAGCCTCCGCGCCGCGTCGACGCGCGGAAGGAGTGCCATCAGCGCTCTTGCCGGTTCCTCGGGAATGGGGTGCAGCTCGCCGGCGAGTGGGGCGAGCAGCTCGGCGATGCGTGCCGCTTGCCGTGCGTCGCGGACGAGCACCGTTTGTCCGTCGAGCGTCTGCGAGAGCGTGGTCAGCGAGGCGAGATCCTCGTGCAGGAAGACCTCGTGCTCGTCGGCGGCCGGCGACTGCGGGGTGAAGGCGCGCCGGCCTGGAACGCCTTGGATTGCTCGGACCAGCGAACGTGGTCGCGAGGTGAGCTGCGCGCCGAACTCGCGGAGCTGTTCGGCAATCTGCTCGGGCGTGCCTTGTCCGATCGTGGCCGACGTGCCGAGGACGAGCACGTCCTCGGGGCGCTTGCGGCATCGTTGGAAGACCCGGCGAAGCAAGAGCGCGATCTCCGCGGCGAGCGTGCCTTGGTAGAGGTGCGCTTCGTCGAGGATGACGATGTCGAGCGCCTCGTCGAAGAAGCACGCATCCTGCGGCCGGCAGAGCATGTACTCGAGCATCGAGTAGTTCGTGACGACGATGTCCGGGCGCGGGTTGCCGGTTCGTGCGACCGATCGCGTGAGGACGTGGGCCGAACAACGAGGCGCGATGCCGTCTCTCGCCGCCTCCGCAGGCGTCTCCGGCGTCTCGCTCGTGAAGTGGAAGAAGGTGAGCCGGTCCTGGCGGTCGAGCCACGTGGCGAGCCGAGCCACCTGATCGTTCACGAGGGCGTTCATCGGATAGAGCAGCAGCGCGCGCATTCCGCTACCGCTGCGTTTGCGCCGAGCGAGCCGATCGAGCATCGGAAGCAGGAAGCTCTCCGTCTTCCCGGCGCCCGTCGGCGCCGTCACCAAGATCGCCGGCCAGCCCTCGTTCGACGCCTCGCCTGCAGCCAAGATGGCATCGCGCTGATGCGTGTAGAGCGGGCGATCACGTGGAACGGCGCCGACTCGGTCAAGGTGATCGACGAGCCACCGGTCGAAGAGGGACCTTTCGGCGAGCGACGCGAGCGAGTCACCACTCGATTGCGCGCCGAACATCCCTTCGACCCAGAGATCGCCGACGAGGCCACCGTGCTCCGCCGGACCGGTCCAGACGTTGCGCAGAGCACGAGCGAGTGTCGGATCGCGCAAGCCACAGTCGGACACCGCGAGATCGGCCAAGCGGCGACGGAGGGTCTCGGAGAGCTCGAGGGCGTCGAGTTGGGGCATGGCAGTCGGTTCTCTCGTCAGGGAAAGGCGATCTCGTCGATCAGCGTGAGCTGAATGACCCGCAGGAAGGCTTCGTCGAGCAGCGCCGCGAGCAGGTGCCCGTCCTCGATGTCTCGGTCGGGGACGGCCGCCGCCTGGCGGGCAAATGCGATGATTTCGTTGCGTCGGGAGGATGTCGTCGCGCCGAGGCAGCGCAAGAGTCGCGTGGTGGCTTCGTTGCGGAGGCGCGTTGCGACGCGTCGTTGCGCGAGCACGTCCTCGTCGAGGTCGCGGAACTCGTACGCCATGCGCTTGGCGACCGCCGCCGGGCGTTCCACGAGTGACATGGAACGAAGCGCGTCGCGCGGGTGGAGCGCGCCCGCCTCGCGCAAGACGGAAAAATAGTGGGCTCTTGCCAGTGCGACGCTCGCGCGATCATCCTCCGTCGCGGGACGCCCGTGCGTCGACGCCGGCGGTCCGTATAGCCGCCGCCCGTAGTCTGCGAGCGCCTCACGATCGGACTTCGACAGGATTCGCATCTTCAGCAGCAGAGCCCGCGCCACCGACGGCCAGTGCCCGCGATCGGAACCTGCCGCGGGGGCCACGAGGCGCCGTCCCGTCGCACCCGTGCCGATGGCGATCTCTCGCGTGTGGACGGCCGCGCTCAGGCTCGCGCCGAAGTCGAGGGTTCGCAGTGCGCGCGCGACGCGTGACACGTGCGGCTCGGCGAGCACCGGCAGGACGAGGATGCGGATCAGGGCAACGATCGTCTCTGCCGGCAGGTCGCTCGACTCGAGCCCCTCGGACCAGTCTCCGGCCCAGCTGGTACCGAGGCATGCGTCGCCATGACACCAGGCGACGGCGCGAGGAGCCGAGCCCTCATACGCCGTGCGCAGCGTTTCGGTCTCGACGTGGGGATCGGCGAGGGGCAACGCCTGCGGCGCGCCGTGGCGAGGCCAGACCAGGAGCCAGCCATTGTCGCCGGGGGACGTGGCGCTCCGCAGTGCGACGAACAACGTGCCGTCGCGAACCTCGTGGCCACGGACCTCTCCATGGTCGACGACGGACCGCGCGATCTCTTGGCTCGGTCCTTCCTCCCACGGCAACTGGCCGTGCAAGATGAGCGGCTCGCCGTAGCCTGCGACGTCGACGCGGCCGGGGAAGTCTCCCGCCAAGAGCGTCGTCGTCCCGAGCGAGCGGAGCCGCGCGTCTCGGCCCGCGAGCTCGGGGCCGAGCGTCAGGCGTAGCGCTCCGCCGCGAAGCAGTGATGCTTCGAGCGTGCTACGAGGTGACAGCCACTCTCCGTCGAGGCTCGCGGCGGTGAACGCGCGCATGCGAAGGGTCCGATGCACGACGCGCGCGCCGTGGGCGATCGCGAGCTTGAGCCGGAGCTGTGCTCGAGCCGCCGCGCCCGGTACGACGCCCCTCAGCGTGACGACGCCGTCGGACGACCGCTGCGAGACGGTGAACGCCGCGCCGCCGACGCGCGCCGCTCGGAGTGCGAGGGAGGGCGGGACCTCGAGCTTCACCGTGATCTCTCCCGCGTGCTCTCCCGGCACGACCTCGCGGAGCCGTAGGTGCGCCAACACCTCGGCGTCGACGAACGGCTCCTTGCCGGGAGGCGGCCAGAGCTGCACGCCGTCGGCGCTCACGACGCGGGACGTGGCGTCGACCTCGGCGAGCGTCGCTCCCACGGAGTCGAGCCAGAACGAACGCATCACGCGCTCGCTCTGGATGGGAGCGCGCGACAGGACGTAGCGCACGGAGGCGGCCGTAGCGGTGCAGCGTGCTCCGGATGCCTCGAAGCAAACGATCGCGTCCGCGTCGTCCTCGAAGAGGTTCACGGTCGCCGTGAGCCGTCGATCGTCCATGCCTTCGGCTTCGAGCGACCAACGATCGACGATCGCGCACTCGATCGTCTCCCCGTTCGGTCGGATGTACACGCCGTCGGCCGTCTTGCGGTACGTCCCTCGGAGCTCGCCGTTGATCCAGAGTCGGACGCGTCGCCCGAGCGACGGAGCGTCTCGCAGGCTCGGCGTGAGGAGCATGCGGGGCTCGCCGCGATCGGGCCACGCGAGTCGCGCAGCGACCGCGAGCGTCTCGCCATCGACGTCGCGAGGCTCTGGAGGCGGAGCAGCCGCGATGGCGGCGTCGAGGACGGCGTCGATCGACGCGTGCCGGAAGAACGGGCACGCGGACAGATCGCGGCGCGCAGCGTCCCGCGTCACGCTGCGACGGCGATAGCGTCCGAGCGTCGTCCACGCCTTGGCGAAACCGGGGTTCTCTCGCCGAAGCACGTCCGTGAGGAATGTCGTGCTCGGGAAGTCGAGCCACCGGGGCAGGCGCGCGATTTCCTGGTCGGGGACGCCTCCTTGGAGCAAGAGCAGGCGGTACCACCGATTCGTTCGCTGATCGGTGAAATCTCCTCCCAGCATCCCGAAGCGCTGCGCGGCGGCTTGAAGCGCGCTCTTCAATGCGGCACTCGCGTTGCCGTCCGGCGTGATGAGCGCCGCCGCGTTGCGCATGACGGCCAGTCGTTCACCGATGGCCGGCCACGCGGCGTCCGTCGAGCCGTATCGACGGACGATCTCGCTGCACAACGCCAACAAGAGCAGCCCGATGCCCGCGTCGTACGAGGGACGCAGGTGTGCAGCGGGCGGGGGCAGGCCCATGCGATCCGTTCGGGCGATGAGAGCCGCCAGGTTCGCGGCGTCCGCCTGACGCGCCCACGCGAGCAGCTTTTCGAAGTCGTCGTCCGTCAGCCACAGCTCGGCGATCGTCCAAGGGTCGCGCAGGCCGAGCTGCTCGCGCTCGTGAAGGAGAAGCGCTACCGCGTGAGCGAAAGACCTCCCGTCCCAGGCCTCGAGCACGCTAACCCCCAATCATGCCGAAGGTAGCTTCACCGAGTCGCGGTCGGCGAGAGGAATTTCTCGGCGCCCGGCCCGTGCTCGCTCCACGCTTCCGCCCGGCCCGAGGTCGATGCTAAGGACGGGCGCCATGCGCGCCCGTATCTCGATCTCCTCGCTCTCGGCCTTGCCGATCCTCGGTGTCCTCTCGTGCGGGGGCGAGCCGCCGCCCCCGGCGCAGTCGCCCGCCACTCCGGCCGCGGCGACGGCGCCTGCCCCGGCGCCCGAGCCGGCGAAGGCTGCGTACGTGCCGCTCGAGCCGCGGTTCGAGAACCCGGGCGGCATGTGGATGCCGCACCAGATCAAGGATCACGCGGCGAAGCTCAAGGAGCTCGGCCTCGCGATCGATCCCGCGGCGCTGTCCGATCCGACGTCGGGCGTGCTCAGCGCGATCGTCAGCCTGGGCGGCTGCTCGGCGTCGTTCGTGTCGCCCGACGGGCTCATCGTCACGAACCACCACTGCGCGACGGGTGCTCTCCAGCACAACTCGACGCCGCAGCAGAACCTGCTCAAGGACGGGTTCCTCGCGAAGACGCGTGCCGAGGAGAAGAACAACGGGCCGACCGCTCGCGTGTACGTCACGCGCGCCGTGACGGACATCACGTCGAAGATGCGCGACGGCCTCGAGAAGATCGCGGACGACAAGGCGCGCTTCAAGGAGATCGAGAAGCGCCAGAAGGCCGTCGTCGCCGAGTGCGAGAAGGGGCGGCCGGAGATGCGTTGCTCGGCGGTCTCGTTCTACGAGCAGGCGCAGTGGTTCCTCGTCGAGCAGCTCGAGATCCGCGACGTGCGCCTCGTCTGGGCGCCGCCCGCGGGCGTCGGCAACTACGGCGGCGAGATCGACAACTGGCGCTGGCCTCGCCACACGGGCGACGTGAGCTTCTTCCGCGCGTACGTCGGCAAGGACGGCAAGCCGGCCGACTACTCGACGGACAACGTGCCGTACAAGCCGTCGTCGTGGCTCAAGGTCGCGACCGATCCGCTGCGCGAGGGCGACCTCGTCTTCGTCGCCGGCTACCCGGGGCGCACGTACTCGCTGAAGACGAAGGCCGAGGTCGACGAGGCCGTGAAGTGGTCCTACCCGCGCCGCCAGCAGATGTTCGAGGAGTACCTGGCGCGGATGGAACAGGTCACGAAGGACGACAAGGAGGCGCAGATCCGCGCGACCTCGTACGTCCGTCGCTGGGCCAACGCGCTCACGAACACGAAGGGGCAGCTCGAGGGTCTCGTGAAGGGCGGGCTCGCCGAGGAGCGCGAGAAGTCCGAGAAGGCGCTCCGCGAGTTCGTCGCCGCCGACCCGACGCGGCAGAAGGAGTGGGGCAAGGCGCTCGACGACATCGCCGCCGAGATGAGCAAGCGCGCGGCGGATCGCGAGAAGGACGCGCAGTTCGGCGAGATCGAGATGCCGCGCCTCGTCGGCGCCGCGATGACGATCGTGCGCATGGCCGAGGAGCGCGCGAAGCCGGACGCGCAGCGCGATCCGGCCTACCAGGAGCGCAACTGGCCGCGCATCGAGCAGAGCCTCAAGGCCCTGTCGACCAGCTACCACCCGAAGGTCGATCAGGCCGTGCTCACGCTGGCGCTCGAGCGGATCGCCCGGTCGCCGGAGAAGGAGCGCACGCCGGCGTTCGCCATCGTGATGGGCAAGACGAAGGACACGTCGGCGGCTTCGATCGAGAAGGTCGTCGCCGACCTGTACGCGTCGACGAAGCTCGGTGACGAAAATACGCGGCTCGAGCTCCTGAAGAAGGGCACGCCGGCGTCGCTCGCGGCGAGCAAGGATCCGCTCATCCAGCTCGCGGTGAAGCTCCGTCCGCTCCAGAAGCAGATGGAGGACCGCAACGAGCGGTTCGCCGGCAAGATGGCGCTCCTCAAGCCGAAGTACATCGAGGCGCTCAAGGCCTTCAAGAAGGAGCCCTTCGCGCCCGACGCCAACAGCACCCTCCGCATCACGTACGGCACCGTGCGCGGCTACAAGCCGACGCCCGAGGCGCCTCCGTACCGGCCGTTCACCGTGCTCTCCGAGATGGTCGCGAAGAACAAGGGCGCGGAGCCGTTCGACGTCCCGCAGCCGGTCCTCGACGCGATCAATGCGAAGAAGTTCGGCCCGTACGTCGACGAGACGCTCGGCGAGGTGCCGGTCGACTTCCTCGCCGACCTGCACATCACCGGCGGCAACTCGGGCTCGGCGACGCTCAACGCGAAGGGCGAGATCGTCGGCCTCGCGTTCGACGGCAACTACGAGGCGATGGCGTCGGACTGGGTGTTCATGCCGCCGATCTCGCGGAGCATCCACGTCGACATGCGCTACGTGCTCTGGCTCCTCGACGGTCCGTTCGGCGGCGATCATCTCCTGAAGGAGATGGGCGTCACGCCGCGGCTCTGATCGGCGCGCCTCAGCCGGGGCGCGCCACCCGCAGCCAGGTGGTGACGCCCTCCATGATCATCTCGACGGAGAACGTCCCGATGAGCAGGGCCGAGATCCGACCGACGACCTCGATGTAGCGATCGGTCAGGCGCGCGTGCTTCTCCTTGAGGCGATCGTGCGCGAGCTTCAGGGCGACGACGACGCTGGCGGTCGCGAGCATCGTCGTCGCGATGACCGCGATCGCCCCGGCGAGCGGCAGGCGTGCGCCGATGACCACGCTCGCGCCGATCGTTCCGGGGCCGATCATGAACGGCATCGCGATCGAGCCTGCGACGTGCTCCGGCGTCCCGCGGAGCTTCCGGATGGCGTTCACGCCTTCGAACACGAAGCGGACGCCGATCATGAGGAAGATGACGCCGCCGAAGACCTGGAACGACGCGAAGCGCACCTGGAGGTAGTGCGAGAACAGCTTGTCGCCGCTCCACGCGAAGAGGGCGAACGCGACGAACGCGATGGCCGAGCCGCGCGCGAGGACGCGCACGAAGACCGTGGTCTCGAGGTCGTGAATGAGGTCGAGGAGGTAGATGCTCATCAGGAACGGGTTGAGCAGCGCGAAGAGCAGCAGGAACGATTTCGCGTAGACCTCCATCACGAGCCTCGGGGGCGGATGCTAGGCCTGCGCTCCGCCCGCGGCGAACGCGCCGCGATGCCATCCACGACGACGGGACGTCGAGCGCGAGCGTTGCCGCTCGAGCGCGAGCGTCGCGATGCACGATCATCGGCGATCGGCGCCCGGCGTTCGCCGCAGCGTGTCGAGCGAGGGCTCACGCTCGAGCTGACGCGCGCGAACGAGCTCGCGCGTGCGACTGCTGTGTCTTTCAGGGGTTCAAGATTTCGCGCGGCGTGATATAGTTGGAAGTCCAACGAACGTTGGTTCTCATTCCTAGGTCCGGGTGGCCGTCGCGGGATGAGCGCTGCGTTCACTCACAGGAGGGCGTCTTCGTCCTCGCCAGCGTGCTTCGGCACGGAACGTCGTGCTGTGCCTTTGCGCAGCCGAACCCGCTCGAAGTCCAAGAGGCGAACGAGGAATGTGTGGAATCACGGCGTACGTGGGCGACGATGCCCGCGCACGTATCGACGAGACGCGGCGGCTCGCAGAGCGCCTTCGGCATCGCGGTCCGGACGACAACGGATCGCACCTCTGCGATCGAATGGCGCTCGCACACCGCCGGCTCTCGATCATCGACCTCGAGGGCGGAAGGCAACCGCTCACGAACGAAGACGGCCGCGTTGCGCTGATTTGCAACGGTGAAATCTACAACCATCGCGAGCTACGCTCGCGGCTCGCGGGGGCGCACCGGTTCAAGACGGGGAGCGACTCCGAGGTCATTCTCCATCTGTACGAGGAGCTGGGTCCCGACTGCGTTCGGGAGCTCGACGGGATGTTCGCGTTCGTGCTCGCGGACGGCGACCGCTTCCTCGCGGCGCGCGACCCGTTCGGGATCAAGCCGCTCTACGTCGGGCGGAAGGGGACGGGCCTCTGGTTCGCGTCGGAGCTGAAGGCGCTGCCCGCCGACTGCGACGACATCTCGGAGCTTCCTGCGGGGAGCTACATGACGGAAGCGGGCGTGACCCGCTGGTTCGAGCCCGACTGGGTCGAGCCGCCGGCGGTCCCGGACGCCGACGATCCCGTCGCGCTCCGCCGAGCGCTCGAGCGCGCCGTCGAGAAGCGCCTCATGAGCGACGTCCCGCTCGGCGTCTTCCTCTCCGGCGGGCTCGACTCGAGCGTCGTCGCCGCGATCGTGCGAAAGCACATCGACGGGCTCCACAGCTTCGCCGTCGGGCTCGAAGGCTCGCCGGATCTCGTCGCGGCGCGTCGCGTGGCCGAGCACCTCGGGACACGCCATCACGAGTACGTCTACACGGCCGCGGAGGCCGAGGCCGTCATCCCCCGTGTCATCGAGCATCTCGAGTCGTACGACCCGGCCCTCATCGAGAGCGCGGTGCCGTGCTGGTTCGTCTCGAAGCTCGCCGCCGAGCACGTGAAGGTCGTCCTGAGCGGCGAGGGCGCCGACGAGGTCTTCGCCGGTTACGGCTACTTCGCGAGCGTCCGCGATCCCGTCACGCTGCATCGCGAGTGCGTCCGCCTGCTCTTCGGGCTGCACAACATGAATCTCCAGCGCGTCGACCGCATGACGATGGCGCACGCGCTCGAGGGGCGCGTCCCCTTCCTCGATCGCGACTTCGTCGCGCTCGGCATGCGTCGCGATCCCGCGCTGAAGCTGACGACCGCCGATCGGCCGGAGAAGCACATGCTGCGCCGCGCGGTCGCCGATTTGCTCCCGTCCGAGATCGTCTGGAGGAAGAAGCAGGAGTTCGCACACGGCAGCGGCTCGGCGGGCATTCTCTCCGCGCACGGCGAAGCGAGCGTCAGCGACGCCGACTTCGCCCGTCGCGCCGTGCTCTATCCCGTCGATACACCGACCACCAAGGCCGGCTTCGCCTACCGGAGGATCTTCGACGAGATGTTCCCCGGCGAGGCGCGTCGCAAGACCGTGGGGCGATGGCACGGCCGCGTCCCCACGTCGAAAGAACCCTCCGCAGGGCAAGAGGAGCAGCCATGCAGGATGCAGTCGTGAGCAGCAGCAACATGGGATTGCGGACGTACGCCGAGACGGTCGCGCGCGGCTTCTACGGCAAGAACGTCGGCGGCCTGTTCGGCAAGTACGACAACGTCCGCGCGCACTGGGAGGACGCGATGACGCGCGTGGCGCTGCGCCCGTTCGTCCGCGATTGCGTCGCCCAGTGCGTCAGAGCCGGCCGCGGCGTTCGCATCCTCGACCTCGGCTGCGGCGCCGGCCAGGGCTACGAGCAGCTCATCCGCATCGACCAGCGCGACCTCGATCTCGCGGACGAGCACAAGTACGTCCTCCGCCCCGAGCAGATCGAGCTCTACTACGGCCTCGACCTGAGCGAGGCGATGGTGGAGAAGGGCCGGGAGAACTACGTCGGCCAGTCGAACGTGAAGTTCGACGTCGCCGATCTCCGCGAGGGGCTCGGCCCGGCGCGCTCCTGCGAGCCGTTCGACATCTACTTCTCCTCGTACGGCGCGCTCTCGCACCTCGAGGCGAAGGCGCTCCGGTCCTTGCTCGAGGAGATCGCTCGGACGGCGAGGCCCGGCGCGCTCATCGTCCTCGATCTGCTCGGCCGGTACTCCCTCGAGTGGCCGGGCTACTGGAACGCGAGCACGGAGGAGGAGAAGGTCCGGCCGTACTCGATGAGCTACCTCTACCCGCCCGCGGAGCGGCAGAGCGGGAAGGTGGAGAAGTTCCCGCTGCGGTTCTGGACCGGCAGCGAGGTGCGCGAGCTCGCCGTCGAGGTCGCCGAGGCGGCCGGCGTCGAGGTCCGCGTGCTGGAGCTGCTCGATCGCTCGATCTTCGTCGGCCGTCACGTCGACACGCGCGAGTACGGCTCGACGCTGCCGCCGCTCCGGAGCCAGGTGAACCAGCTCTACGAGCAGAACCTGCGCACGAACCTCGAGACGCTCCGGGTCACCTTCCGCGACGTGCCGGGGGCCGAGGAGCTCAATCGCTTCTTCCGCCAGCTCGCCATGTGCTGGAACGTGCTCGTCGACTTCACGATCGAGCGGCTGCGCGGCGCACGTCTCAACCTGGTCGATCTCGACGGATGGCGCGACTATCGGCCCGAGCTGCAGATGGCGCTGATGACGATCGATCGCATCATCGACGGCGTCGCGTGGATCGACGTCGGCGACGTGCGCGCGAACGTCATCGAGCCGCAGCTCGCGTACGTCCTGCGGCGGATGCTCCACAAGCTGCAGGAAGGCCGCGGCTGCGGCCACGGGCTCGTCGGCGTCCTCCAGGTCGGCGAGTCGCTTGCGTCGCGCCGCGAGAACGGGCACGCCCCGAAGGCATGATCGAGCTCCGTGGGCTCACGAAGCGCTACGGCGGCACGGCCGTCGTGCGCGACGTGTCGCTCACGGTCGACAAAGGCGAGCTCGTCGTCCTCGTCGGAGGCTCCGGCTCCGGCAAGACGACGACGCTCAAGATGATCAACCGCCTCGTCGAGCCCACGTCGGGGGAGGTGCTCATCGACGGCGAGCCCACGACGGTCGTGCCCGGTCACGTGCTGCGGCGCAAGATCGGGTACGTCTTCCAGAAGATCGGCCTCTTCCCGCACATGAGCGTCGCCGACAACGTGGCGACCCCGCTCGTCCTCGCGGGATGGGAGAAGGAGCGCATCGACGCGCGCGTGGCCGAGATGCTGGAGCTCGTCGATCTCGATCCGTCGATCGGGACCCGCTCCCCGCGCGAGCTGTCCGGTGGTCAGCAGCAGCGCGTCGGCTTCGCGCGCGCCCTCGCGGCGGAGCCCCGGCTGATGCTGCTCGACGAGCCGTTCGGCGCGCTCGATCCCGTCACGCGCGACAAGCTCCAGCAGTCGTTCCTCGCGATCCGCCGCAAGCTCGGCCTGACGGCGATCTTCGTCACGCACGACATGATCGAGGCGCTGCTGATCGCGGACCGGATCTGCGTCATGCGGGACGGCGAGATCCTCCAGATCGGCACGCCGCGCGAGCTCCTCGAGGCGCCCAAGGATCCGTACGTCGAGCAGTTGTTCGAGATGCCGCGGCGACAGGCGCACGTCGTCGCTCGTCTCGTGGGCGGGGCAGGCGAGGGGCGTGCGCCCGGAGCCGGAGCGGCGTCGTGAGGGAGCAGCTCGCGCTCTTGCCCGAGTACCTCGCGGCGCACCTCCAGCTCACGCTCGCCGCGCTGTTCGTCGGGCTCGCGATCAGCATCCCGCTCGGCGTGCTCGTCACGCGCGTCGCGTGGCTCGAGCGGCCCGTGCTCGCGGTGGCGAGCGTCGTGCAGACGATCCCGAGCCTCGCGTTGCTCGCGGTCATGGTGCCGCTGCTCGCCGCCCTCCGGCTGCGCAGCATCGGCTTTCTGCCGGCGTTCCTCGGGCTCGTGCTTTACAGCCTCTTGCCGATCCTGCGGAACACCGTGACGGGGATACGCGGGGTCGATCCCGCCTACGTCGAGGCGGCGCGTGGCGTCGGGATGACGCCGCGCCAGCAGCTCTTGCGCGTGGAGCTGCCGCTCGCGATGCCCGTCATCATCGCCGGCGTGCGGACGGCGACGGTCTGGACCGTCGGCGCCGCGACGCTGTCCACGCCGGTCGGCGCCACGAGCCTCGGCAACTACATCTTCAGCGGGCTGCAGACGCGCAACTTCGACGCCGTCTTCGTCGGCTGCGCCGCCGCCGCCGCCCTCGCGCTCGCGCTCGACGGGCTCGTCCGCGTGCTCGCGGGGAGCGTCGAGCGGCGTCGCTGGTCACGCGTCGTCGTCGCGGGCGGGACGCTCTGCGCGCTCGCGGCATGGCCGGCGGTCGCGGCGGTGAGCTCGGGATCGGCCGACCGGATCGTCGTCGGATCGAAGACCTTCACCGAGCAGTACATCCTCGCGGAGATCCTCTCAGGGCGGATCGAGGCGCGGACCGGCATCCGTCCGACGGCGGCGCAGTCGCTCGGCTCGAGCGTCGTGTTCGATGCGCTCCGCTCCGGCGAGATCGACGCGTACGTCGACTACTCGGGGACCATCTGGGCGACGGTCATGCATCGCGACTCGGTCGGGATCGATCGCTCGAAGGTGCTCGACGAGGTCGGTACGTACCTGCGCGAGACGCACGGGATCGTGCTCGTCTGCGCGCTCGGGTTCGAGAACACCTACGCGCTCGCGATGCGCCGCGCGCGTGCCGCGGAGCTCCGCGTGCGGACGGTGTCGGACCTCGCGCGTGCGGCGTCGACCCTCTCGATCGGCGGCGACTACGAGTTCTTCGGACGCCCGGAGTGGGCGGCGCTCGAGTCGGTCTACGGCCTCGAGCCTGCCTCGCGACGGAGCATGGACGCGTCGCTCATGTACCAGGCCGTGGCCGCCGGCGAGGTCGACGTCATCAGCGCGTTCTCGACGGACGGGCGCATCGCCGCGCTGGACCTCGTCGTGCTCGACGACGACAAGGGCGCGATCCCGCCGTACGACGCGATCATCCTGGCGAGCGCGCGCCTCGCGGCGCGTCATCCCGAGGCGATCGAGGCGCTCCGGGAGCTGTGTGGCGCGATCGACGGCGACGCGATGCGTGCGATGAACATGGCCGTCGATCGCGACCACGAGAGCCCCGAGAAGGTGGGGCGGCGCTTCCTCGCCGAGCGCTTCGGCGACGGGAGCTGAGCCCCCTCCGCGGATCAGTGCTTCGAGCGGCGGCGGCGCAGCGCGGCCGCGGCGAGCGCGATGCCGCCGACCGCGAACGTGCCCGGCGCCGTCGCGCCCGTCGCGCCCGCCGTCACGCTGCATCCGCCGTCGTCCTCCGCGGCCGGCGCCGTCGTTCCGCCCGACGCGCTCTCGCCCGAGCTCGTGCCGCCCGAGGCGCCGCCGGACGAGGAGGACGACCCGCCGCCCGAGGAAGATTCACCGGAGGACGATCCGCCCGAGGACGATCCGCTCGTGTTGCCGATCTCCTTCTCGCCGGTGAGCGACTTGACCTTGTAGGACTGAAGCTCGAGGTCGATACGCAGCAGTGCGCCGACGACCGTGAGGGCAGGGAAGTCGTTCGGGGTGGTCAGGGCGGCAGCGAGATCTCCGAAGCTGCCGAAGAGCGAGAGCTCGAGATTGGGCCCCAGCGTCTCGCACACGCCGTCGGCGAGCGTGATGTCCGGCTGGAGCCCCACCTCTTGCGCGAACGCCTGGCTGCCGAAGAGCACGCTCTTGCCGGGGCTGAGCGTCACGTTCTTCTGCAAGAGCGGCTGGAACGTCCCGACCTCCTGATCTCCGAAGCGGAGCTTCTCCTGACCGTTGAACATGTTCTCTTCGACGGTCACGAGGTCGACCTGAACGAAGCAGGAGGAGGGCATCGACATGCGTCCCGCGAAGAGCTCGACGCTCTTCACGTTGGCGCTCGCGACGGACGCCATCGCCATGCAGCCCACGACCGTTCCACAAGCCAGGATCTTCTTCATTGTTGCCTCCACCTCGGAGAATGGACGTTCGGGGCCACGTTACATGCGTGCGAGCGCGCGGGCCTCGCTCAAATGGGGGACGGCGGGCGCTCGGAGAGGCGATGACGCCGGGCTATTTGGCCGGCGTGCACTGCGCTTCGCCGGGCACGGCGGAGGTCGTGCACCCCGCGTCGCAGACCACGATGCCCGCGACGCGATCGTTCCTGCATTCGACGAGCAGGCCGAAGTTGGCCGGAGGCCAGCCGGGCATGTCGCGCCCGCAGTAGTGGCCCTCCTTGCCTTCGCACTGATCGCAGACGTCCGGGAATCCGCTCGGCAGGTGGGCGCACTTGCCGGCGCCCGTGCACTCCTTCACGCAGATCGCGCCGTTCACCTTCGAGCACGTGACGACGTAGGCGGCGGCGTCGTAGCCGGACGGGAACTTGATCGGCGTGCTGTCGCCACAAATCTGGCCGTTCTCGACGATGCGCGCGCAGCCCTGGATCTCCGCGATGTCCGGGAACGGGTCGCAGTTGCCCGTGGGCGGAGGGGGCGTCGTGTCCCCTCCGGTGCCGGCGTCCACGGGCTCGAGCGTGCCCGCGTCACGGGGCCGCGGCGAGCGGACGTCGTCCACGCCCGCCTCGGCGGGGGCGTCCTCGAAGGGGACGAGGAACGTGCACCCCGCCGCGAGCGCGATGAGCATGCTGGCGGCGAGCCCGCACGTGGACGCCAGGACGCGGCGCATGCTCGGATCCTACCACCCCGGGGGGTCACTTCTTGCGGCAGCCGCGGAGGTTCGTGTTGGCGACCGGGTAGCAGTCCTCGTCGACCTCGCACTGGAGCTGGGTCTGGCACTGCGTCAGGCAGACGAGCTTACCGGTCTGATCGTTGTTCTCGCGGCCGCAGACGAACCCTTCGTCGCACTCGCCGATGACCTTGCCCTCCTCGTCGCAGGAGTCGCCCTTACCGCCCCCGCAGGCGACGAGACCGACGAAGCAACCAACCAGGAGCGTTACGAGGACCTTTCGCATGGCGCGGCATCCTAGCCGATCGCGAGGTCGGCGAGGCCCGCCCTCGGGGGACGGGCGTCAGTCGTCGAACAATTTGAGCTGCTTCGAGGCCTGGCGCACGTCGGGGCGGCGCCCCGATTTCCGGCCGCGGGGCTTCTTGCGGTCTCGGGCCGTGAGGTCCTCGCGGTGCCCGCTCGCGAGCTGGGCCTCCCAGAGCGCTCGGACCGCGTCGAGGGTGTCGGCGTCCTCGGGACGCTTGTCGTCGCGGATGCGTGCGATCCGAGGGAAGCGGAGCGCGAACCCGCTCGAGTGACGGTCGGATCGCGACAGGCCGTCGAACGCGACCTCGAGCACGATCTCGGGGCGGACCGGGATGAACCCCCGACGCTCCTCGGCGAGGGCGAGCGCCTGGAGGCGCTCGGTCATCGTCGCGATCTCGGCGTCCGTGAGGCCGCTGTACGCTTTGCCGATCGTCTTGAGCTCGTCGCCGTCACGGACCGCGAACGTGTAGTCGCTGAGGACTCCGGCGCGCTTGCCGTGTCCGCGCTCGGCGGCGACCACGACGACGTCGAGCGTCGCGTAGGCCTTCTTCACCTTCAGCCACGCGAAGCCGCGCACGCCTGCCGCGTACGGGGCGTCGAGCCGCTTGAGGACGAGCCCCTCGAAGCCGCGTGCGCGCGCGCCCGCGAACTCGGCGTCCAGCACGGCATCGATCGCGCGCCGGTGCTCCTTCGGATCGTCGCCCGCCGGCGGTGCGACCAGCGGACGTGACTCGTGCACCACGACCGGCGGCGGTGCGTTCGCGGCCCATCGCTCGAGGCGGGCGCGCCGATCGGAGAACGGCAGCCCCATCAGCGATTCGCCGTCCTCCCACATGATGTCGTAGACGAGGTAGCGGACCGGATGGTCGCGCAAGAGATCGTCGTCCGGCGTCGTCTTCTTCAGGCGCGGCTGGATCGCGGAGAAGGGGCGCGGACGACCCTCGGGCGTCACGACGACGAGCTCGCCGTCGACGATCGCGGGCGGCAACGTGCCCGCGCGCGCGGCCTCCTCGAGCGGCCGCGTCACGTCCGGGAACGCCGTCGTGACGGAGCCCTTGCCGCGAGCGAAGAGGCGCACGCCGTCCGCGGAGACGTGCGCCTGCGCACGGATGCCGTCGATCTTGTCCTCGACCGCGTGCGGCTCGCCGAGGTCCGCGCCGCGCGCCGTCTCGATCGGCGTCGCCAGCATGAAGCCGAGCGGCCGCCCGAGCGCCACACGCGCCTCTGCGAGGCGATCCTCGTGCGCGAGGACCGCGAGCACCCCGACGTCCGCGACGACGCTCGCCGCCGCACGGACGTCGGCGAGGGGACGTCCGAACGCCTTCGCGACGGCCTCCTCCACGATCCCCTCCCTCGCGCCGATGCGCATCTCCCCGAGGATCGCGCGGACGAGGTAGCGCGCTTCGACGGGCGAGCAGGCGGCGAGCGCGGAAGAGAGCGCCTCGAGCTTCTTCGCGCGAGCGCCGGTCTCCGCGAGCGTGAGCGCGACGCGTTCGGCGTCTTCGAGGCGCAGCCCCGCCGGGACCACGGGCGTGCCCGCCGCCTCGTCGCGCTCGATGCGCGCCGCCATGGCCTCGCCGACGGCCGTGCCGAGGTCGCCCGCCCGCCGCGTCATCGCGCCGAGCTCGGCGGGAGGCGTGCCCGTCACGGCGCACGCCGCCTCGAAGACGAGCGCGCCGCCGGTCCCGAGCGTGCGCTCGTCGTCGGTGGGCAGGAGCGATCCCGTGAAGAGCCGCGCGACGAAGGCGAGGCGCGAGGGATCGCGGCTCGCGACGTCGGCGAGGGCCGCGGCGAGCGCCGCGACCTTCGCGGTCTTCGCGCGCGTGCCTTCGACCGCCAAGAGCGCCTCAGCGACGGGCCGCATGAGCGCTCCGCCGGATCACTCCTCGCAGCTCACGGTGCCGGCGACTCCCGCCCTCGTGCTCGTGGCCTGCTGCGCGGCCGTGCACGCCTCGCCGAAGAAGGCGAGCCAGCCGAAGGTCTGATCGATCCAGTCCCAGCCGTTCGTCCTCGTCGGATCGCGCGGGATCGTCCTGCCGTCGATCTCCACGCTGATCCGGTCCGGATCGACCGGGGCGGACGGCGTGAGGAAGGTGCACTTCGCGACGCTGTCGCGGATCGTCGTGAGGGCGTTCGTGAGATCGGCCGGCGACTGCACGTTGTAGTGACGCGGCGTCGTGGAACGCGGACGGCCGCCGGCGATGGCCATCTCGTCGAGCACGCGCAAGAACTCGGGGCTCTCGGTGCCGCCGATGCCGATGACGTAGACGGGGATCTTCTGGTCTTCGGCGATGGATCGGATGGTGGCGATGGTGCGCTCGTCGTCGAGGCAGTTGTAGTCCCCGCCTGCTCCGCGGCACCCGAACGTAGATGTGCAGACGCAGGTGCGCCCGTCGAGGGCGGAGTTGCAGTTCGGCGCGCCGTCGGTGGCGAGGACGATGGTTCGCGCCACGCTGCGGCTCTGGGACAGGGCCTGCGCGGCGGTGCGGAGGGCCTCGGACGTCGGCGTGCCGCCGTTGGGCTCGCTCAGGTCGAACGTGTCGATGATCACGTCCGCGTTGCCGCGCCTCGGAGGGATGGCGGCGCCCGGGTCCGTCCGACATGCGCGCGAGATGGGAGGCGTGCTGTCCGAGAGCTCCTGGGGGAAGAACGTGGCGCCCATCGCGATCTGCTGGTCGAAGGGCGGGAGCGTCTGTCTCAGCGCCTCCTGGAGGATCCTCCACCTCCGTTGCGAGGGCGGTACGTCGCGGCCGTCGATCGTCTCACGACCGTCGAGCGTGAACCGCATCGACCTCGAGCGGTCGATGACGAACATGAGCTGCGGGACCGCCAGCTCGAAGTCGAAGCGACCGGGGATGCACGGGACGGCGCCGTCGAGATCGACGTCGGCGTCGCGGCCGGCGTCCGTCGAGGCGATCCCCTCCAGGTCGGGGCCGAAGAGCCCCGTGCGCGATCCGCACGCGACTGCGCCTGCGACCGTACCGGCCGCGACCAACGCGAACGCGAGGCGCGACCCGATGCGCGCGCGAGAGGAAGCGAAGCGGAGCGACATGGACGAGCCAAGGGACATCCTAGCCGACGCGGCGCCGGGCGCTACTGCGAGCCCTCGAGCCCGGACCTTGCTCGCGTCCGGTACGTGCGTTGCACCAGACCGCAGCGATGGCCGGAGCGCGCGCCGAGGAGATCGCTCTCGCGAGCGCGGCGGTCCCGCTCGCGGACGGCGAGGCGGCGTACACGCGGCTGCTCGAGCGCATCGGAGGCACGCGCTTCGTGCTCCTCGGGACGGCGACGCACGGAACGCAGCAGCTCGCCGAAGAGCGCGCGCGCATCACTCGGCGGCTCCTCGTCGAGAAGGGCTTCGACGCGGTCGCCGTCGAGGGCGGCTGGCCGGAGGCGCATCGCGTGCAGCGCTTCATCCAGGGAGTGGGCTCGGATCGCACGCCGGAGGAGGCGCTCGCGAGCTTCGCGCGCTTCCCGCGGTGGCTCTGCCAGAGCACGGTCGTGCGCGACTTCGTCGCTTGGGCGCGGCGGACTGTGCCGCGCATCGGCTTCTACGGCCTCGATCTCTACGGCATGCACGCGTCGATCGAAGCGGTGCTCCGCTCCCTCGAGCCGCTGGATCCCGACGCGGCCGCCCGCGCGCGGTCGCGGTACGCGTGCTTCGAGCGCTTCGGTCCGGACGCGAGCACGTATGCGCTCGCCTCCGCGGCCGGTGCGCCGTCGTGCGCCGACGCGGTCACGCAGCAGGTCCTCGAGATGCAGCGCAGGCTCGAGGCCGCGGAGCGGAGCCACCGCGAGGGCGAGGCGGTCGACGCGTCGGAGCTCGAGACCTCGTTCCAGATCGACATGAACGCTCGGCTCGTCCGTCACGCCGAGCGGTACTACCGGAGCATGCTCGGCGATCCGGTCGTCGCGTGGAACCTGCGCGAACGGCACATGGCCGACATGCTCGCGTCCATCGTCCAGCACCTGAACCACCGGCTCGGGCGCCTGTCCAAGATCGTCGTCTGGACGCACCTGCTCCACGCGGGCGACGCGCGCGCGACGGAGCTCGGCAAGGCCCGGCGCATCAGCTTCGGACAGCTCCTGCGCGAGCGGTACGACCGCGACGCGTTCGCGATCGGCCTCACGACCTACGAGGGCACGGTGACGGCGGCGACGGAGTGGGGCGAGGAGCCGGCCTGCATCCCGCTCTTCCCGGCCGTCGCCGGCAGCCACGAGCGGCTCCTGCACGAGACCGGCGAACGGATCGGGGCCGGCGACTTCGTCCTCTTGCCCGACGAGAACGGACGACTGCATCACGCGCTCGTCCACGAGCGGCTCGAGCGCGCGATCGGCGTCGTGTACCGCCCGGACGCCTCGGAGCGGACCGGCTGGCTCCGGGCGCGCCTCGCCGACCAGCTCGACGCCGTCGTCCACCTCGATCGAACGACGGCCCTCGAGCCGCTCGAGCCGGCGGCGCCCGTCGAGCAGCCGCACGGGGAGTTGCCGCAGACGTATCCGTTCGCCGTGTGACGGGCGGCGGGATGGGGCCTAGAGCTTCATCTCGGTGACGTCGGAGGGCACCTTGAGCGTGGGCTCCGTGCGCTCCTGCACCTCGCGCGCGCTCACGCCGGGCGCGAGCTCGCGGAGCACGAGGCCGTCGGGCGTCACGTCGATGCACGCCAGATCGGTGATGATGCGGTGCACGACGCGGCGTCCGGTCAAGGGGAGCTTGCACTCCTTCAGGATCTTGGGCGAGCCGTCCTTCGCCGCGTGCTCCATGATCACGACGACGCGGCGGGCGCTGGCGACGAGGTCCATCGCGCCGCCCATGCCCTTGACCATCTTGCCGGGGATCATCCAGTTGGCGAGGTCGCCGTGCTCGGAGACCTGCATCGCGCCGAGGATGGCGAGGTCGATGTGCCCGCCGCGGATCATCGCGAAGCTCTCGGCGCTCGAGAACGTCGCCGAGCCCGGGATCATCGTCACGGTCTCCTTGCCCGCGTTGATGACGTCGGGGTCGACCTCGTTCTCCTTCGGATACGGCCCGATGCCGAGGAGGCCATTTTCGCTCTGGAGGATGACCTCGATGCCCGGTGGGATGTAGTTCGCGACGAGCGTCGGCATCCCGATGCCGAGGTTGACGTAGTAGCCGTCGCGGAGCTCCTTGGCGGCGCGCTGTGCGATCTGCTCGCGGGTGAGGCCCTTCAGGGCGGGCTTGGGCTCGCTCATTTGGACACCGTCCTGCGCTCGATGCGCTTCTCGAAGCGCTCTCCCTTGAAGATCCGCTGAACGTAGATCCCGGGCGTGTGCACGTGGTCGGGATCGAGCTCACCGACCTCGACGAGCTCCTCGACCTCGGCGATCGTGATCTTGGCCGCAGCCGCGCACAGCGGATTGAAGTTCATCGCCGTGTGCCGGTAGACGAGGTTGCCGTAGCGATCGCCCTTCCAGGCTTTGACGATCGCGAAGTCGCCCGTGATCGCCTCCTCGAGGACGTAGAGGCGCCCGTTGAACTCGCGCGTCTCCTTCTTCGGGCTCGCCTTGGCGATGCTCCCGTCGGGCGCGTAGCGGAGCGGAAGGCCGCCCTCGCTCACCGCGGTGCCCGCGCCCGTCGGCGTGTAGAACGCAGGGATGCCGGCGCCGCCCGCGCGGAGCCGTTCGGCGAGCGTGCCCTGCGGGCAGAGCTCCACCTCGAGCTCGCCCGAGAGGTACTGCCGCTCGAACTCCTTGTTCTCGCCGACGTAGCTCGAGATCATCTTCTTGATCTGCTTGTTCCGCAGGAGGATCCCGAGGCCGAAGTCGTCGACGCCGCAGTTGTTGGAGACGAACGTGAGGTCCTTGACGCCGAGCTCTGCGAGGGCGCGGATGCAGTTCTCCGGGATCCCGCAGAGGCCGAAGCCGCCGGCGAGGATCGTCGCGCCGCTCGGGATGTCGGCGACCGCCTCGCGGGCGCTCTTCATCACCTTGTTCATGGCGCCGCGAACGGTAGTCGGAACCCGACCGTGCATCAATAGCACCCACGGCCCCCGCGCCGGCCGTCGAGGCGCCGCCGGCCAGGCTCGGGCAGGCGTCCAACGTGACGCGTCGCCCGTCGTCGCGCACGCCGCCGCCTGACGCGTCGCGAAGCGGACGACGCGCCGCGTGCGCGAGCGCCATCCGTGGCCGACCGCCACAGGCTTTGCGCGGGGGCGAGGGCGCGTACGCGCGCGGGCGGCTGCCCGGCCTGGTTCTCGCAATTCTTCAGATCGACGTGAGCATCGTCACTCCGCAGACGACCTGGCGCATCCACGAACGCGCCGAGACAGCTCTGCTGATCGACGGTCGCGACTACTACCGAGCGTTCTACGCCGCCGCGACGAGGGCGAAGAAGAGCATCCTCCTCCTCGGCTGGCAGTTCGACAGCGACGTCCAGCTCCTCCGTGGCGAGGACCTGCCCGAGGGAGCCGCCGAAGAGGACGTGCAGCTCCTCGCCGTGCTCGATCGGCTCTGTCGCGAGCGGCCGGGGCTACAGGTCCGGATCCTCGCGTGGGACCACAGCGTGTTCTTCGCGCTCGAGCGCGAGCTGCTCCAGAAGCTCTACTTCGACGCGATCACGTGCGAGCGCTTCGACTTCCGCTGGGACAACACCGTGCCGCTCGGCGGCTCGCACCATCAGAAGATCGCCATCGTCGACGGCAACGTCGCGTTCTTCGGGAGCCAGGACATCTGCCAGATGCGGTGGGACGACTCCGCCCACCTCGCCGTGAACCCGCTCCGGACGTCGCGTGGCGGTGTCCATCACCAGCCGTACCACGAGGTGCAGATCGCGCTGGCCGGCGAGCCGGTGCGCTCGCTCGTCGAGCTGTTCGTTTGGCGCTGGTACGGGGCGACGGGCGAGCAGCTCGATCCGCGCGAGCTCGTCGACGACGGCGAACGTGCGGCCTCGCGTGGGCTCGACGTCCCCGTCACGCTGCCGATGCCGCCGTCCACCGTCGGCCTCTCCCGGACGATCCCCGAGGTGATCGGACGCGCGCAGATCGACGAGGTCGCCAAGCTGTACGTTCGCGCGATCGAGAGCGCGGAGCGGCTCGTCTACATCGAGTCGCAGTACGTGACGTCGTGCCTGTTGCGCGACGCGCTCGTCGAGCGCATGCGCGACGCCTCGCGTCCGAAGCTCGACGTCGTCATCGTCCTCCCGCACAAGCCGGAGAGGTTCAAGGAGGAGGTCACCGTCGGCGTGCCGCAGGCGGCGCTGCTCCAGACGCTCCGGCGCGCGGCGGAGGAGCACGGCCATGCGCTCGGCGTGTACAACGTCTGCGCGGGGAGGGGCGCGGACGGCGAGCCGGTGTGGGTCTACATCCACTCGAAGCTCATGATCGTGGACGACCGCGCGTTCATCGTCGGGTCGGCGAACCTGACGAACCGGAGCATGACGATCGACTCCGAGATCGTCGCTGCCTACGACGCGCGTCCCGAAGACCGTGCGCTGCGCAACGCGATCCGCCGCATCCGTGTGCGCCTGCTCATGGAGCACCTCGGCGGGGCGGTGCCGCTCCGGGCGCTCGTCCGAGGCGAGGGGCTCGTCAGGCGGCTCGACGCGCTCGCCGCCAGCGGCAGGACGCGGCTGCGCCGGCACCCGATCCCGGAGGACGAGCCCGGGCCGCTCTTGCGGGTGGTGCACGAGCTGGCGCTCGAGTTCCTCGATCCATGGGAGGGCCACGCCGAGGGCTGCCCGCGCGTCGCGTGACGTGGCGTCGGGTGGGGGAAGGGGGCAGGGGACGATCGGCCTGAATTCTCGGCGCGAACTTGGCCCGAGCGCTCGGAGTGTGATGGGTTCGATCCACCGTGGCCCTCCTCCGCGCTCGCCTCGTCGCCCTGGCCGTTTTTCTCGCTGCTCCGGTCGCCGTCGCGGGGCCGCCGCCGAAGGCCCCGCGCGCGCAGCAGGTCCAGAACCAGAAGGAGACCAGGCAGTCCCGATCGAAGACCGCGAAGCTCGAAGCGCCCGCGCGTCGCTCGAGCCCGGGGCGGAGCATCGGCTCGCCGACGGACGGCCGTCTCATCGGTGGCGCGCGCCTCGCGGACGCCCCGTACATCCGCATCGTCCCGGTGTACGCCGCGGGGGACGCGCGCTGGGGGCTCGAGCCGCTCGTGAAGCTGATCGACGACGCGGCGCGGGCGGTCCGCAAGCAGTTCCCTGGCTCGATCCTGTCCGTCGGCCACCTTTCGCGGCCGGGCGGAGGCAACATCGAGCGCCACGCGTCGCACGAGAGCGGTCGCGACGCCGACATCGGCTTCTACATCAAGGACTACCGGGGCAAGCTCGTCTATGCGGACCACTTCGTCTCCTTCAAGGGAGACGGGACCGCGCCTTCGTGGCCCGGCGCGTACTTCGACGACGCGCGCAACTGGGCGTTCGTGGCGTCCGTGGCTTCCAGTACGCGCGCACGCGTCACCCACATCTTCGTCGCGACGCCGCTGCGCCAGCGCCTGTTGCGCTATGCGGAGAAGATCGGCGCTCCGGCGGCCGTCCGCGCGCGTGCGGCCGAGCTGATGATGCAGCCGCGAGGCTCGTCCCCGCACGACGACCACTTCCACATCCGGATCGGGTGTCCGCCGGGGATGGACAAGTGCATCGAGTACCCGGCCCCGCGAAAGCGTCCGAGCGCGGTCGCCCGAGCTCAGCCCGGCTCCTCCGAGAAGGGCAAGGGTCGCGAAAAGCCTCGAGCCCGCGCGACGCGCCCCGGGCACGGCGGCTCCTCGGCGCCGCCGCCGTCTCCGCGCCCCGCGCCGCCGCCGCCGAAGCCCGTCGAGCCGGACGACGACATGGAGGAGGTCGAGGCGCGCAGGAGCGAGCCGATCGTGCCGAGCCTCGCGCCGATCGTCCCGGGCCTCGACTCCGTCGTCATCCCGGCGCCGCTCGGCGGGCCACGCTCGGGCAAGGCCGACGGGAGCAAGCCGGCTCCGCCCGATCCGGCTCCCATCGAGGACCCAGACGGCGTGCTCGACAGGCGCTGACGCGCGAGCGCGCATCGAGATCGCACCGGACGACGTGAGGGCGCCCTTTCACGCGTGTCGGGCGGCGTTTCGCGCTCGCCGGGCTCGAGCCTATGCTAGAAGCCCGGCGGCCACGCAGGCGCTCGATCATGGCTGAAAGCCTGAGCTTCGTCCCCCCCGGATTCGGAACGATCGAGCGTCGCGCGGTGCTCGTCGGTCGCGCGGCCGAGCTACGCGAGCTGGACGTCGCCCTCAAGAAGGTGCGCGAAGAACGGCGTGCGCGCATCGTGACCTTGATCGGGGCGGCCGGCATCGGCAAGACGCGCCTCGTCCGCGACTTCCTCTCCAAGCAGCGCACGACGGAGAGCGGAGCGCCGCGCGTGTTCCGGGGCTCGGCGCGCGAGGGAGGCGGCGCCTACGACGTCTTCGCTCGCGTCCTCCGTGCCCGCTTCGGGATCGTGGAGGGGATGGACGCGGAGGCCGCCAAGGCGCAGGTGCGCGCGCAGGTGGCCGCGGTCCTCGAGGATCGGAAGGTCGGCGACGTCTGCTTCTTCCTCGGGCAGCTCCTCGATCTCGAGTTCCTCGACTCGCCGCTCATCCAGGCCGTCCGCAACGACGCGCAGCAGATGCGGATGCTCCGGCGTGCGGTCATCAAGCGCTTCATCGAGGCGGACGCGTGGCACGTTCCGCCCGAGCCGCGCGACACCGATCCCGACCTCGCCGCGAGCGCGCTCGAGCCGGCGAAGAAGGACGAGCCGCGCGGCCCTTGCGTGCTCGTGTTCGACGATCTTCACCACGCGCACGACGAGTCGCTCGATCTCCTCGCCCACCTGAACGACACGCTCGACGCACCGGTCCTCGTGCTCTGCCTCGCGCGGCCCGAGATGATCGCTCGTCGCGACGACTGGGCGAAGCACGGCGGCGCACGCCACAAGGTGATCGAGCTCTCGCCGCTCTCCGAGACGGACGCGTCGCGCGTGATGGAGGAGCTGCTCTTGCCCGCCGGCAACTCCGAGGGCGTCGAGGAGCTCGTGGAGGCCGGATGCATGCTCGCCGGCGGCAACCCTGCGCTGCTCGAGCGGATGGTCCAGATCTTCCACGACATGGGCGTGATCGAGGTGAAGAACGAGTTCACCGAGGTCGAGTCGTGGACCATCCACCTCGAGCGCCTCTCCGAGGTGAAGCTCCCGCTGACGGTGGAGGACGCCATCCAGGCGCGCATCGGAGCGCTCGCCCCGCACGAGCGCGATCTGCTCGAGCGCGCGTCGATGATGGGGAGCGTCTTCTGGCTCGGCGGCCTGGTCGCGATGGCGCGTCTCGACGTCAAGGCGCCCGACGTGTGGTCTCGCGACGCCGTCACCGACATCGAGCAGATCCGCGAGACGCTGAGGGACCTCACCGAGCGCGACTACATCCTCCGGCTGCCGGACAGCACGTTTTCGGACGACGAGGAGTACGCGTTCAAGCACAACCTCGAGCGCGAGACCCTGTTCCGCCTCCTGCCGCGCGGGCAGGCGCGTCGCTTCCACAAGGCGATCGCCGACTGGCTCGCGTTCAAGCCGCAGGTGCGCACGCACGAGGAGTACATGGGCATGCTCGCCAAGCACCAGGAGGAGGCAGGCCTCGTGGTGCAGGCCGCGGCCACGTACCTCGACGCCGCCCACCTCGCGCGCGAGCGCTACTCGAACACGAAGGCCGCCGAGTACTACGTGAAGGGGCTGACGCTCCTCCGCGACGGCGCCGAGGGCTCCACGGAGCAGCAGCTCCGCGCGCTCCACCACTACGGCGACGTCCTCCAGGTGCTCGGAAGGAACGACGAGGCGCTCGACTGCTTCAACGAGATGCTCGTGCGCGCGTACCGCCTGAACCTCCGCGCGAAGGGCGGCGCGGCGCATGGAAGGATCGGCCGCCTCTTCCGCGACACGGGGCGGCTCGACGAGGCGCAGGTGCACCTCGAGGCGGCGCTCGCGCTGTTCGAGGACGCCGGCGACGATCGCGGCATCGCCAGCACGGTCGACGACCTCGGCAAGCTGCACTGGCTGCGCGGCGACTACGAGAAGGCGCTCGAGTCGACGCAGCGCGCGCTCGTCCTCCGCCGCAAGATCGGCGATCGCCGCTCGATCGCGCTGAGCCTCAACAACCTCGGGCTCGTCTACCAGGACTCGGGGCAGTTCAAGCTGGCCCTCGACGCCTTCGAGCAGGCCCTCAGGATCCGGCGCGAGATCGGCGACCTCGTCGGCGTGTCGATCTCGCTCAACAACCTCGGCACCGTCGCGCAGGACCAGCGCGACGATCGGCGCGCGCTCCAGCTCTTCCTCGAGGCGTACGAGGTCGCGAAGGAGACCGGCGACAGGAATCGAATCGCCCTCATCCTCACGAACCTCGGCGAGACGTACAACCGCCTCGGCGATCCGCAGAAGGCGATCCACTACCTGAAGCAAGCCGAGGACATCGCCGACGACCTCGGCGACAAGCTCGGTCTCGCCGAGGCCGCGCGCGGTCTCGGAAAGGCGTATCTCGCGCAGCGCGAATACACGAAGGCACGCGAGTGCACCGCGCGCGCCGTCGAGCTGTTCCGCGAGATCCAGAGCAAGGTGCAGCTCGGCGTCGCGCTCCGCGCGCTCGGCGAGGTGATGGCGGCCGGGAGCGCCGGAGGCGAGGGCCTCGTCAACGCGCGCACGCACGTCCTGCAGTCGATCTGGATCTTCGAAGAGATCGGCAACGACGTGGAGCTCGCGCGGAGCTGCCGCGTCTACGCCACGCTCCTGCGCAGCTCGCCCGACTTCGAGACCGATCCCACGGCCGCCGCGGAGGCGGAGCAGTTCGCGCAGCGCGCCGACGAGATCTTCGCCAAGCTGAAGGCGACCTCGCACGGCTTCGACCCGGACGGGACGTTCGGGGCGTCGCGCTGATCGCGCAGCCGGGCCCGCGGGCCGACGAGGGCGGGTCCCCGCACCTGTGTCATCGACGATCCACCCCGTCCTCACGCGCGTGACCGGTTCGTCCGGCGGACGCGAGGCACGAGCCCCATGGCAGGCATCCCAGTGGGAGCCGGCCGCACCCAAACCCGCATCGAGACGGCGATTCACGCCCCTGGAAAACGTTCGACCGTCGTGAAACGCCGTCGGTTCACCATTTGCTAGGTGACGGGCATGCGCTTCGAGTCCTCGTCCGATGGGCTGGAAAACAAGCCCGAGTCACCGTTCGCGGTGAATCGTGATCCGTCCTACCCGGATCGAGAGCGCATCGACAGCGATGTGCGAGCCTTCCTCCGTCCGGCGTCGAGCCCCTGGATCGTCTTCGACCGCGACAGCCGTGTCGACGACTTCGCCAAGCGTGCGCTCCGCCTCGGCAAGGTCTTCGCCAGCTCCCCGGGCTTCGACGACGACTACTCCTCGGGCGACGTCGTGAGCTCGGTGCCGCTCGATCGGCCCATCACCAGTCCGCCGCCCAAGGCCGAGACGCGCTCCGACGCGCCTCCGTTGCCGCCGCCGACCATCGATCCCGGCGTGCCGTCCGTGCCGCCTGCCGCCGTCGCTCCGAAGCCCGACGCCTTCGCCAACGGCGCGGTGCTCCAGCATGCGATGAGCTCGGTCCTGCCGAGCACCGGCGTGTTCCCGCCCTCGACCGGCGCTCCCGACGCCGCCGTGGAGCCGAGCAACCTCGTCGTCGCGGCGGACGTGATCGCGGAGAAGAACGCGTCGTCGGACGAGACGGGCGCCGAGAGCGAGCTCCCCGGGCTTCGCAGCAGCACGAGCCGGAAGCGGTTCGCGTTCGTGGCCGGCGCGTGCGCGGGCGTCTTCGCGCTCGCCGGGCTGGCGGTCTTCGCGCTCGGTCGTGGACGGACGGAGACGCCCTCCGCGTCGCCGGCCGCGCAGGCTGCGGTCGTCGAGCCCGCTGCGCCGGTCGTCGATCCGCCGGCCCCGGCGGTGGACCTCGATCAGCTCGCGCCTCCGACGCCGGCGCCCGCCGCGACCGCGGAAGAGGCGCAGCCGGCGAAGCCGGAGAAGAAGAAGAGCGCGTTCGGCAAGCTCACCATCAAGGGCGAGGCGAAGCACAAGAACGTGTACTTCGACAACAAGCGCATGCTCGGCCACGGCCAGCGCTCGTTCCTGGTCTTCTGCGGCAAGCACACGATCGCCGTGAACGACAGGGCGAACGCGCAAGAGGTCGAGATCCCCTGCGGCGGCGAGTACGTCGTCTCGAAGTGACCGTGCGGGCCGTGGTGCTCGGCGGCGGTCGCTGCTAGTGTCCGAGGCATCGAGGACACGAGAGTTCTGGTCGTCGCCGAGAAGCCGAGCGTCGCGCGCGACCTCGCGCAGGTGCTCGGGGCAAAGAGCCGCGGGGAAGGCTACCTCCACGGCAACGGCTGGATCGTCACGTGGGCGATCGGTCATCTCGTCGCGCTCGCCGAGCCCCACGAGATCAACCCCGAGTGGAAGCGCTGGCGTCTCGAGGACCTGCCGCTCCTTCCTTCGTCGTGGCCGCTCGTCGTCGTCGAAAAGACGCGGGAGCAGTACGAGGTCGTCCGGCGCCTGCTCGTCCATCCTCGCGTGCGCGGCGTGGTCTGCGCGACCGACGCGGGGCGCGAAGGCGAGCTCATCTTCCGCTACGTCTACGAGGCGTCGGGCTCGAAGAAGCCGGTCAAGCGGCTGTGGATCTCGTCGCTCACGCCGGAGGCCATCGCGAAGGGCTTCGCGTCGCTGAAGGACGGCGACGCGTTCGACGATCTCGCCGACGCCGCGCGCGCTCGCAGCCGCGCGGACTGGCTCGTCGGGATGAACCTCTCCCGGCTCTACAGCCTGCTCCACGACGACAACCTCTCCGTCGGTCGCGTGCAGACGCCGACGCTCGCGATGGTCGTCGCGCGCGAGCTCGAGATCCGCTCGTTCGTGCCGGAGGACTACCTCGAGGTCGTCGCGACCTTCGGGCCGGAGGGCGCGCAGAGCAGTGGAGGGCACGACCGATACGACGGCGCGTGGGTGGGGACGGTCGGCGGAGAGGAGGCTCCGGGCGACGGCGCGTCGAAGTCGAAGGCGACGCGTGAGCCGAAGCGGCTGCCGCCCGACGGCGCGGAGGCGAACGCGGTCATCGAGCGGGCACGACGCGGCCGCGCTCACGTCGCGTCCGTGGAGCGCGAGACGCGACGTGTGCCTCCTCCGCAGCTCTACGACCTGACGGAGCTTCAACGGCACGCCAATCGCCTCTTCGGCTTCACCGCCCAGCGCACGCTCGAGCTCGCGCAGCGCCTCTACGAGGAGCGGAAGCTCCTCAGCTATCCGCGCACCGACTGCCGCCATCTCTCGACCGCCGTCGCGGAGACGCTGCCGTCGATCGTGGAGGCGATCGCGCCCGCCTACGAAGGGCTCGTCGCGCCGGACACGGGGACGCGACCGCTCGGCTCGCGGTTCGTCGACGATGCGCGCGTCACCGATCACCACGCGATCATCCCGACGGACCGATCCCCGCCGGCCGACCTGCCGGAGGCGGAGCGCAAGATCTACGACCTCGTCTGCCGTCGCCTCCTGGCCGCTTGGCACGGTGACCACGTCTACGCCGTGACCACGTTGACGACCGACGTCGTCACGGACGGCGTCCGCGATCGATGGGTGACACGAGGGACGAGCGTCGAGGTCGTCGGGTGGAAGGTGCTCGATCTCGAGCCTGCGCGTCGCGCCGGCGCGCGTGGGGAGGGCGCCGAGCCTTTGCTGCCTCCCGGGCTCGTCGCCGGGATGGCGCGGAGCGTGCTCGACGCCAGAGCGGTGAAGAAGCGGACGCGGCCGCCTCCGCGCTTCACCGACGCGACGCTCCTCACCGCGATGGAGACCGCGGGCCGCACGCTCGACGACAAGGAGATCTCGGAGGCCATGCGTGCGCGCGGCCTCGGCACGCCGGCGACGCGCGCGGCGATCATCGAGACGCTCCTCCGCCGCGAGTACATCGTCCGTGACGGCAAGAGCTTCGTCGCGACGGACAAGGGCATCGCCCTCGTCGAGCGCGTCCACCCTCACGTGAAGAGCCCGGCGATGACGGGCGAGTGGGAGGCGAAGCTCGGGCGCATCGAGCGCGGCGAGCTGGGGCTCGCGGACTTCATGCGCGCGATCGAGGAGTGGGTGCGTGAGGTCGTCGGGAACGTCGCGGCTGCGGGGGGATCTCGGGTCTCTGCAGCGCCGGCTTCTTCGCCGGCGCCCGCGGGGGCGACGCGCGCCTCGTCCGCCAGCACGAAGCGTCCGCAGCGCTCGTCCGACCTCGCCGAGCTGCTCTCGTCCGCGTTCGGCTTCTCGTCGTTCCGGCCCTATCAGGAGGAGGTCTGCCGGGCCGTGGCCTCGGGGCGCGACGTCCTCCTCGTCATGCCGACGGGCGCGGGCAAATCGCTCTGCTACCAGCTCCCCGGGATCGCGCGAGGGGGGACGACGCTCGTCGTGAGCCCGCTCATCGCGCTCATGGAAGACCAAGTGGCGCAGCTCGTGCGCCGAGGCTTCGCGGCCGATCGCATCCACTCGGGCCGCACGCGCGCCGATGCCCGCGCCGTGTGCCGTGCCTATCTGAGCGGCGAGCTCGACTTCTTGTTCATCGCGCCGGAGCGGCTCAAGGTGCCGGGCTTCCCGGAGATGCTCGCGCGGCGGAAGCCGGTGCTCGTGGCGGTCGACGAGGCGCACTGCATCTCGCAGTGGGGCCACGACTTCCGTCCCGACTACCGGATGCTCGGCGAGCGCCTGCCGCTGCTGCGACCCGCACCGGTCATCGCCCTCACCGCGACGGCGACGCCCGCCGTCCAGGACGACATCGTCGGGGAGCTGCGGCTCGACTCGCCGGCCAGGTTCATCCACGGCTTCCGCCGCACGAACATCGCCATCGAGGTCGTCGAACGTAGCCCGAGCGACCGGGCCGACGTCGTGGCTCGGCTGCTCGCCGATCCCGCGCGGCGTCCGGCGATCGTCTATGCACCGAGGCGTCGCGAGTCGGAGGAGCTCGCGGACATGCTCGCTCCGAAGCTCCGCGCCGCCGCGTACAACGCCGGGATGCCGACGAGCACGAGGGAGGCCGTCCAGTCGGCGTTCCTGGCGGGCGAGATCGACGTCGTCATCGCGACCATCGCCTTCGGCATGGGCATCGACAAGCCGGACGTGCGCACCGTGATCCACACGGCGCTCCCGGGCTCGATCGAGGGTTACTACCAGGAGATCGGCCGAGCCGGCCGCGACGGCGGACCTTCGCGCGCCGTGCTGTTCTACTCGTTCGTCGACACGAAGACGCACGAGTTCTTCCTCGAGCGCGGCTACCCCGAGCCGGACGTCCTCGCCCGCGTGCGAAAGGCGATCCCTCCTCGAGGCATCCCGCTCTCCGCGCTCGCCGAGGAGACGCGTCTCGATCCCGAGACGTTCGAGAAGGCGATCGAGAAGCTCTGGATCCACGGCGGCGCGCTCGTCGACGCCGACGAGATGGTCCGGAGAGGCGACGGCGATTGGCGAAAGGCATACGAGCGCCAGCGCGCGCACAAGCGCGATCAGATCGCGCGCATGCGCCGCTTCGCCGAGACGGCGTCGTGCAGGATGCTCCAGCTCGTCCGGTACTTCGGCGACCAGAACGATCCGGGGACGCCGTGCGGGACGTGCGACGTGTGCGCGCCCGAGACGTCCATCGCGCTGACGTTCCGCACGCCGAGCGCCGCCGAGAAGAACGCCGCTCGGCGCATCCTGGAAGCGCTCGCGGAGAAGGACGGTCGCTCGGTCGGGCAGCTCCACCGCGAGGTCTTCGCCGACGGATCGCTCGACCGCAAGAAGCTCGATCACGTCCTGGGCGCGCTGGCACGTGCGCGCGCGGTTCGGATCGTGGAGGACGAGTTCGAGCGCGACGGAGAGACGATCGTGTTCCAGCGCGTGTGGCTGTCGCGTCCCTCGGGCGAGGAGGCTGAAGCGCCGGCTTCGTTCGCCGTCGTCGCTTCCCCGCCGCCGAGCCGGCGCGGCCGGGGCCGCGGACGAGGGAAGCGGGGGCCTGGCAAGCGTCAGGAGGCGAGCTTCGCATCGAGCACGAAGAGCGCGGGCGCGAAGAACGGGCGGTCGGGGAAGGGGAGCGCGGGCCGCCGCGTGATCGCGGCGCCGGCGCAGGCGCTCGAGAAGGCCCTCCGAGCCTGGCGCTCCGCGGAGGCGAAGCGGCGCGGCGTCCCGGCGTTCCTGATCATGAACGACCGCACGCTGCGCGCCATCGCCGAAGCGCGGCCGACGAGCGAAGCACAGCTCCTCGGGGTCACGGGGATGGGGACGAAGCTCGTCGACAAGTACGGGAAGGCGCTGTTGGCGATCGTCGAGCGGGGGTGAGGTGATCACCGCATCGCGGTCGGCGTGCCGACGTTCGAGCCGAGCTCCGCGAACGAGACCGTCACGCCCTTGTCGGAGGGCTCGGCGACCATCGTGATGAACAGTCCGCCCTGGAGATAGCCGCGCTCGTTGGGGCGCGCCTCGTCGCGGATCGGGATGAAACCGCGCTCGCGCATCAAGGTGTCGTAGGTCGCGATGGCTTGCGCGACGTTGCCCGGCGCCGCGTAGACGCGCACGGCGTAGCTCGTGCCGACGACCTCGGCGGTGAGGAGCCGCTGGCTGTCGGGCAGGCGCGGGACGATCGCCGAGTCGGAGCCCGGTGCGTCGCCGCCTGCGCTGGCCGGAGCGAGGGAGGTGAAGGAGAAGTGGTCGTCGGTCCAGGCCGTCATGACCTGCGTACCGTTCCGAGCGCGCTTCGCGTAGGCGTAGCGCATCTTGCCGAGCGCCCCGAGGTCTTGCGTGCGCGAGAACTCCTGGAGCGCGGTGACGAGGTCGCTCGCGCTGCTCTCGGACCGGACGAGGCAGACCACGATGCCCTCGTTCTCGTCGCCCGAGCGGAACGTGCCCATCTTGACCACGCCCTTCGTGAGCGACGACGGAGCACCTGCGGGCAGATCCTCCATCTTGGCGGGGATCGCGGTCGAGACCGCGCCGGTGAGCTTCGTCCACTCCTGGCCGAGGACGCTGGGGTTCTCCTCGCAGTGCTTCTGGAACCGATCGAGCGTCTCTTCGACCGACTTGCTCGTGGACGTCACGGCGACGTGGATGGTCTCACCGTTGATCCTGAGCGAGCTCCCGTCGCCGAGGACGTCCGCCAGCGCCATGAGGTCGCGGGAGAGGCCACGCATCGCCTCGGTCGTGTCGGCCTGCGCCTTCTTGCCGGCGATCACGCCCACGACGAGGCTCACGAAGAGGCCGTACGCCATCACGCGGAGCACGCCGCCCGCCCGCTTGCCCGTGCGCGGATCGTACGGCTTCGAGCGCCGCCACATCCTGAGATAGAGCGCGAGTCCGAGCATGAGCGATCCTCAGAAGATGGCCTTGATGGGGCCGGGAAGGAGGTCCCTGAAGAAGTCGGCGCCGTAGGCGAGGAGGCCCAAGGGGTTGCCGTCGTACTTGCCCTCGTTGCACACCGCCCACGACGAGCTCGACTTGGTCGCTGCCCAACGCGCGAGCTGCCTCGATTTCGTCGCGGAGCTGGCGGCGACGAAGAACGTGGAGCGAGCGTCGAACGACTCTCCGAGCGGAGCGTTGCCCGTCGCGCGATCGCCTTGGGCGTCGCCGGACTTCGTGTCGAACTGGCCGACCGTCTCGCGGCCGCCGGCCGACACACCGGGCATCTGCTTCTTGCACTCGTGCGAGGCGTGATACATGACGCCGGCGCGGGCGGTCCACTGCGCCGACAGCCTCGCCGAGCCGTTCGTGAACGCGATCGCCATCGCGCCCCACATGACGACGATCGTGGTCGCGACGACGGCGGCTTCGGTCATCGCTGCGCCGCGCTGCCGACCGCGGCGACGGAGCTTCGGGGAGATCGTACGAGCGGGCCGCATCAGTGGTACGAGCCTCCTGGGATCGATCCGGTCTTCGAGTTGCCGACGCCGGTGGCCTCGGTGACCTTGCCGTTCAACCAACCCCATCCTTGGTCGAAGATGCCGTCGCGCACGCGCTGCTCGAAGTCGGGCGGCGCGTTCTGCCCCGGATTCAGCGGGTCCTGGGGCGGCTTGATCTTGAGGGCCTCCTTGATCGCGTCCTTCACGGGACCGCTGAACAGCGCGTCGCGGAGGTAGCGTCCGAGCTCGGCGCCGAGGTCCGGCGTGCGGAGGCGACGCAGGCGGGCACGCCACTTCATGTTGTACATGACGTTCTCGAACGAGCCGTTGCACTGGGCGTCACCCCAGGCCCCGTTGCAGTCGTAATAGAACTCGGCCTGAGCGATGTACCAGTGGCCCTGGCTCGGAGCGCCCTGCCCGAACTTCCTGCCGGCGATGGCGACCTTCGGCGCGTCGCGATCGTCGATGATGCCGTTCGTGAACGCCCACACTTGCATGAGGTCGTTCCCGTTCTCGGCGTGACCGAAGATGCCCTTGGGGCCCTTCTCCTTGAAGATCTTGATGCTCTTGTTGTGACCAGCCCAGTCGTTGTCGCTGCAGAACTCGTTCTCGATCCACCCCACGGTCGCGCCGGTGACGGCGCTGATCACTTCCTTGATCACCGGGAAGTCGGCGACGGTGCCGATGATCGGGATGGCCTTGAAGGCGTCCACCACCTTCGTCACGACGATGTTCGCGGCGCGGCCGCAGAGCGAGCCGAACTTCTTCGGGACGACCGGTAGCCCGAGCGGTCGCGTGGTGAACGCGGGATCGTTCTTGTTGGCGCCGCGCGCGCGGTTCGCGAGGTTGACGAGGTCGTCGACGGGGATCGCCGACGGGCTGATCGCGAACGTCAGGTGGCCGAACTTCGCTCCGAGCGCCACGCCCGTCGCGGCGCCTGCCGCGGGCGCGAGGCGCGCCGTCACGTCCTGTACGCGGCTCAGCTTCGGGAAGAAGCGATCCATCTGGTCGCCGATGCGCTGCCGCATCTCCTTGTTTACGTCGCGCACCTCCTGGAGGATGTAGGCCATCCGGCACACCGACGCGCCCGCGGCGGCGCCGATGCCCGTCGCGGCGAGGGCCGCAGCGCGCGCCTCGCACGGGTTGCGGAGATGGCAGAGGAAGCCGTGGCAGTTCGACGAGTTGCCGAGCACGGTCTGGACGCCTGCCATCACGTGCTCGAACACGCGCAGCACGAGCCAGATCGACGTGACGGCGAAGAAGACGAGGTTGATCGCCGCGATCAGGTTCATCCCCTTGGCGTGGATCGCCGCGGAGGAGAAGGCCGCGGCGTCGGCCGCTTCCTGGACGCGCTCGCGGAAGATGGCCGCACGCGCGATGCCGAAGATGAACCACGTGGCGCCGATGAGGAAGCACCCCATGAAGACGCCGGTGAGCATCACCGCGCCGCGCTCGTCGCGGGCGAGGTCCTGTCGCCGTGGCGTCGCGGTCGCCGAGTCGAGCCTCGCTGCCGTGCTCATTTGTACTCCGCGCCCTGGTTCGGATACTGGGCGATGATCGGCTTCATCTCGAGCAGGCCGTCCGCTCCGCACATGATGCGCCCGCCGAGCGGCACTCCGCACCTGTACGTTCCGCGGACCTCGACCGTGACGAGCTCGTAAGGCTTCGACGCGGGCGTCTTGATCACCTCGAGCTTCACGAAGGACTTGTCCCAGCGCCCGAGCGAGGCATGCACGGCAGCGTCGACGTCCTCCGGGCCGCCGACGTCGCCGGGGTTCGGCGGCAGGATGACGGCCGCCGCGCGCGCGCCCATGAACGCGGCGTGCTGCAGCATGATGTTCGCCGTGTACGCGAAGGCGGCCTGCGTGAACGTGAAGAACATCATGAACAGCGGCACCATCGCGATCGCGAACTCCGCGAGCACGGCGCCACGCGTTCCCTTCGGATCGTCCGCGGTCCCGAGAAGATCACGCTTCACGTCGGCAAGCCCTCGTCGGCGAGGCGAACGGCGCTCGCTGGCCGGCGAAGCCCGAACGACGCCCGCGCCCTGACCCAATCACCCGTCCGTCGACCCGAACAAGCAAGGGGAAGGCCACGCCGGCCGATGGGTTACATGACGAGGATCCGTCGGTATTTGCGCGCCCTCCACAGGCTCGTCGGCGATCCGTGGTGTTGCGAGATGAGCAACCGTTCCCTCACGGGTGGTGCAAGGACTCCGTGAAGAATCGACGGGTTGCGCAATTCGACTACTTCGGGCCGGTCTGGGTCACGCAGCCGAGCTGGATCGACACCGACCCATTCACGTCCGCCTTGACCGTCTCACACACCTGCCCGCAGAGCGTGATGCGCTTTCGATCGGGCGAGTACTGCCAGCCGTTGGCCTCGCTGCAGTCCTTCGTGTCCTGGACGATGGTCTGCGGGCCGCTGCCGTCGCTCGGCGTGTAGATGACGTTGACCTTGCCGTAGTCGATCGGGCCGCTGCCGGTCGGAACCTCGAAGTCGCAATCGAGCGCCTTCTTCGTGATCGTGTCGAGCGCAGCGTTGAGCTGGTTGGCGAGATCGGCGCCGGCCTCGGTGAGGTCGAAGTGGCAGTCGCCCTCGTCGGCCGGCGTCGTGTCGTGCTTGCAGTCGGGCGTTCGCGCGCTGCCGCCGTTGTACGCGATCCGGGAGAGGAACGCGCGGTTGCCCTCGCTGCCGGGCGCGCCGATGACGAAGGTCGTGATGCCGACGGATCGGGCGTCGACGACGGTCTTCGTGACGAACTCCTCCTGGAGGCTCGGCGCGCAGGTCTCGGCTCCGTCGGTGATGAGGACGAGGACCTTCTTGCCCGTGAAGCTCGGCGTCGTGTGCAGGTGATGGTAGCCGAGCGTCACGCCGCCCACGAGCGGCGTGAGCCCGTCGGGCTGCGTCGCCGGGGAGTCGAGGCTGGCGTTCACCAGCGTGAGCTGGTCGTCCGTGATCGGCGCCACCGGGACGTTGGGCGTGTCGGTCACGTCGCACTCCGTCTCGGGGCTGTTGCCGGTGTTGAAGTACGTGATGCCGGCCCAGTGCGTCGACGGCATCGCCGCGATGACGCTCTTGAGCGCCTCGCGCGTGATGTTCCACTTCGCCGTGGGGCTGTTCGCATTGCCACCCGGCCATTCCGGGATGGCCTCGCACGTCGCGGTCGGCGTCGTCGCCGCGCAGCGCATGCTGCGGCTCCGGTCGACGATGAACAGGATGTTCGCCGGTGTCTTCTCCGCGTCGACCGTCGTCGCCGCGCACGCGGCGTCCGGGTCGAACTGGCTCGCGGTGCCGCTCGAAGCGCCGCTCGTCCCACCCGAGGCGCCGCTCGCGCCGCTCGACGCGAAGCCGCCGGAGCTCGTCATGTCGCCGCTCGACGCTCCGCTGGTACCGCTGCTCCCCTGGCCGTCGCCGGCGCCAGCTTCGTCACCGCAAGCGACGGCTACGGCGATGAACAAGACACCACCGGTGAGAACCAGCGGACGGGCCCAACGAGTGTCACGCTTCATCCTTGCTCCCGCGTCGGCGACCAGGCCGTACGACGAGCCCGGTCACGCGCTGAGCCTACCATGATGATCGTGATGGATCGGTCGTCTGTTTCGAGGACGAATCGTGGTGCGGTTTGCCTACAGAGACTGCTCGCGTGTGCGTCGGCGCGAACGAAGATGCCACGCGCTCACCTCGACCGCGTACTTCGATAACTGACGCCCCGTACGTCGATTGGAGTCTCGCGTTCGAACGCGAGCCGATGTTGAATAAGGCGATGCCTCGGCCTAGCTCTGTTCCGCGTTCTGGATCGCACGTCTTTCGTCTCATCGCCGTCGTCTCGATGCTCGGCGTCGGCGTGACCGTCCTCGCCGGTGGATGCGGGAGCGAGACCGGCGCAGACGACGGCGCGTCGAGCGGCGGGACGAGCGGAACGTCCGGCGGTGACGGCACCAGCGGCGGCGACGGCACCAGCGGCGGCGGAGATGGAACCTCCGGCGGCGCGTCGGGGTCGAGCGGCGCGAGCGGCGGCACCTCTTCGGGCTCGAGCGGCGCGAGCGGCGGCACCTCCTCGGGCTCGAGCGGCACGAGCGGCGACTTGCCCGACGTGCAGTTCGTCTACGACCCGCCGCCGCGCGACGCGTCGCTCACGCCCGACTCGGCATGCGCGCAAGCTTCGGCCGAGGCCACGCTGCAGCCGCTCGACATGTTCGTGATGGTCGATCGGTCGATCAGCATGCAAAGCGGTGGTTCGGGCAATGGTGACTGCAACGTCACCGGTACCGCGAACAGCTCTCGGTGGTGCCGCTCGATCCGGGCGCTGAGGGCCTACTTCAACTCGCCCGAAGCGGCGGGCAACGCCGCCGCGCTCCAGTTCTTCGGGCCGAACAACCAGTGCAACGGAGACTACTACGATCAATCCGTCGTTCCGGGCGGCGACACGGGGTACCGGGACCTGCCGTCGACCAGCTTCGACACGGCGCTCAACAACGCGGCTCCTGACCAGTACACGCCGCTCGAAGGCGCCGTCCGCGGCCTCATCCAGTTCACGGCGCGTCCGGCGAACCGGCGTCCGGGCAGGCAGACGATCGGCGTCCTCATCACGGACGCCGACACGGGCACGCTGCAGTGCCGGACGGGCGGCGAGACCGTCAATCAGAACATCGCTCGTCTACGCGATTTGCTCCAGGCGCATTTCGAGGCGACGGGCATCCGTACGTACGTCGTCGGGATGACGGGCGCTTCGTTCACGCACCTCGAGACGCTCGCGCAGGGCGGCAACGCTCCGCTGCACAACCGAAACGTCGGCGGCATCACGAACGCGTGCGGAAATGACCAGAACACGTGCCGCCACTGGAACGTCGGCGACGGCAACAACAACGCCCTCGCCGAGGCGATGAAGCTCATCCAGGGCTCGGCGGTCGCTTGTACCTACCAGATGCCGACCACCGACGCGGGCATCATCGACCCGAACAAGGTCTCGGTGGAGTACGAGCAGAATGGCGCTCCGCCCGCGCTCCAGCTTCAGAGGGTGCAGAACGCCGCTGCGTGCGTCACGAACGGCTGGTACTACGACGACAACGCGAACCCGACGACGATCCGGCTCTGCCCGGATCAGTGCACGGTCGTGCAGGCCGACGCGAACGCGAAGATCCGCGTGCTCCTCGGCTGCCTCGGCGGCTGAGGTCCGCCACGGCGCTTCGGTGAGGGCTCGGTCTCGGCGAGCCCTCACACCACGCGCCAAGCGCGCGCGAGCTCCAGGGTCCGCGAGCTCTCGGGCACGTTCTTCAGGAACGTGTCCTTCCACGTCGGGTCCTGGATCATCGCGATGCGCTCGAGGATGCGCACGCGCGCGGTCGCGATCGCCTCGCGGGCGCCTTCGTGATCGCCGACCGCCTCGAGCGCTTCGGCGTACGTGAGGCGAATGTAAGCCTCTCCTTCTTCGACGCCGCCGAGGGTCTCGAGCAGATGCATCGCCTCGCGCGCGCACGGCTCGGCGCGGTCGGGGCGGCCCTGTTGCAGGCGGGTGCCTGCGAGGAGGGCGAGGCCGTAGGCGCGCAGCGGCGGGGGAGGCGAGGAGTGGTCGAGGACGTGCGAGACCTCGCGCTCGGCGCCTTCGAGATCGCCGGCGAGCGCGAGGAAGAAGCCGCGATAGAGGCGGGCGGCGGCCTCCATGCGCTTGTCGCCCTGTTTGACGAAGGCCTCGATGGCGCGGTCGGCATGCTCGAGGGCCGAGCGCGGATCGCCCTTGCGGGCGAGGAGCATCCCGCGATGGTGCCACGCGATGGCGCTCACGCCGGTGAGGCCCATGTGCTGCGCGGACGTGAACGCGTCGTCGAGCGCGCGCTCGGCCTCCGTGTACGAGCCGAGCTCGATGCACGCGGCGGCGACGTTCATCAGGTGGCGGCAGGCCGCGCGCATGTCTCCCGCCGCCTCGAAATGCGAGATGGCGACGTTGTACATCGAGAGCGCCGAGCCCGTGTCTCCCGCCACGAGCGCGCGGTACGCGCGCGTCCGGTACACGTGCGCGGCCGCGAGCGGGTCCTCCTCCGCGCGCCGGGAGTGCTCGTAGGCGGCGTCGATCGTGCGAAGCAGATCGTCCGCCGACGGGTAGTTGCCCGCCGCCATGAGGACGCAAGCGGCGCGCGTCAGCGCCACGAGGTGAGGCGCCGTCAACGTCCCCGCCGAGCTCACGTCGCAGAGCTCGTCGACCGCGCTGTGGAGCTGGCTCTCGTCGCCGAGCCGTGCGCACGCCTCGACGGCCTCGCCCGCCGCGAGGAACCAGCGACGGCCCGTCCGCGGCAGGAGCTTCACCGCGGCCTGCGCGCACTCCTTCGCTTGCTGGTTCTCGCCGCGCCAGCGATGGGCCTCGGCCTTGCGGAGGAGCAGGCGGCCGAGCACCTCGCCCTCGGCGCCGCACGCGATGCCGCGATCGGCGCGGGCGAGGCACGCCTCGAGATCGTTGCCCTCGAGCGCTTGCGCGGCGGCGCGGCGATAGAACGTGATCGCGCGCTTCGGCTCGCCGCCGCGCTCGAGGTGCTCGGCGAGCACGACGGCTTCGCTCTCGCCCATCTTCTCGAGCCACTGGGCGGCGAGCTTGTGGCCGAGAACGCGGTCCTTGTCCGTGAGCATGTTGTACGCCGCCTCGGCGATGAACGCGTGGCGGAAGACGTACTCGACCTCGCTCCGGAACTTCGGCTGATCGCGTCGCGTGACGAGCTCGCGCACGGCGAGCTCGTCGAGCCAGGCCGTGACCTGCGCCGCGACGTTCTCGGCGCCGCTCGGGCGCGCTCCGGCGGGGACGTCGCTCGCGCCCGCGCCCGTGAGGAGCGCCACCACCCCGCCGCGCCAGAAGGTCTGGCCGAAGACGCTCGCGGCGCGAAGCACGCGGCGCGCCTCGGGCTCGAGCGCCTCGAGGCGGGCCTGCACCATCGTGAGCACCGTCTCCGGGAGGACGACCTGCGCGTTCGTCCGGCGGCTCGCCGAGACGGTCCCGGCCGAGCCGTCGCTCGCGCGTCCGGGCTCGGAGCTCGCCGACGCGTTCCGCGAGACCGCCACCGAGCGGATCAGCTCCTCGAGGTAGAAGGCGTTGCCGCCCGCCGTCTGGACGATCTGGGCGACGAGCTGATCGTCGACGTGCTCGCCGAGCACCTGTCGCACGAGCTTCTCGCTCGCTTTCCGCGAGAGCTCCTTGAGCCGCAGCTCCTGGACGCCGCGCTCGGCGAAGAGGTCGGGGAAGAGGTCCTTCACCTCGGGCCGCGCGAGCGCGAGGACCATGAGCGGTCGGTCGTGCAGCGCGCGGAGCGCCGAGTCGACGAACTTGACGCTCGGCAGATCGCCCCACTGCAGGTCCTCGAACACGAGGACGACCGGCTGCTCCTTGCACTCGGCCGCGAGCCAGTCCTCGAACGCGCGACGCATCTGGTCGCCCATGAGGATCGGGTCGTGACGCGCCGCTCGGAGCTGCACGTCGTCCTCCTCCGGCATGGAGACGCCGAGCGTCTCGGCGAGGAACTGCGTCACGCGCACGAGGTCCCGTTGCGGGACCGTGCGGCTCACGCGCGCTCGGATCTTCTCGCGCTGCACGCGCGGCGGCTCTCCGTCCTGTACGTCGGCGGCGGCGCGGATGATCTGCGAGAGCATCCCGAACGGCGAGCCCGCGCGCATCGGATCGCCGCGGCTGATCCAGACCTCGTGCGGGACGCCGCGATGGCGGAGCGTCCGGAGCAGCTCGTAGCGCAGGCGGGATTTCCCGTAGCCTGCCGGTGCGGTCACGAGGACCGCGCGCGCGACGTCGTCCGCGACGCACTCCGCGAAGACGCTCTCGAGCATGACGAGCTCGCGCTCGCGGCCGACGCACGGTGTCGGCTTGCCGAGGAGCATGCGGCCCGCGTCGACCGACGCTTGCTCGCCCACGAGCTCGAGGCCGACGCCGTCGCCTTTCACGGTGAAGCGCGGATCGAGCAGTCCCGCGGTCACCTCGTCGATGTGGATGGGCAGCTTCCTGCCCGGAGCGGCGTTGGCGAGGTCGCCGTCCAGATGCTGCTGGAGCATGCGGAGGGCGCGATCGACGGCGTCGCCCGTCGGCATGCGCTCCTCGAGGACGGCGCGTCCCGTCGCGAGGACCATCGGGACGTCCGGCGCCGCGGCGCGCATCGCGAGCACGCATCGCGCCGCGCGCGTGGCCTGGTCGGTCGCGCTGTGGCGGCCGGGGAGGGTGACGACGATCATCCCGTTGGCGAGCGTCTCGAGGTGCGCGCCGAACGGCTGGATCGCCGCGCGCAGCTTGCTCGAGAGGGACCTCACGCCCTGCCACTTGCCGTCGACGATGGTCGACTCCTCGTTCTCGGCGTGCGCGTGCGACGCGACGGCGACGACGCTGACGAGCCGCTGCTCGCCGCGCGTGAGGACGTCGCCGTGGGAGCTCGCCTCGCGCATCGTCGGGACGCCGGCCACGTCGAGCGGTCCGATGGCCGCGAGCTCGGCGGCGACGATGCCGCCGTCCGCCGGTCGCTGGAGCGGATCGCGCGAGAGCATCCGCGCGAGCAGGTCGTCGAGGGCCGGGGGCACGTCCTTGCGGAAGTCGCGCACGCGCGGCGGCGCCTCGAAGAGCATCTTGGCCAAAATGGCGATCTCGTCGTCGCCGGCGAACGCGGGCAGGCCCGTCAGGCACTTGAACAGCACGGCGCCGAGCGCGAAGACGTCCGCGCGCGCGTCGAGCTGCTTCGTCCCGCGCGCCTGCTCCGGCGCCATGTAACCGAGCGTGCCGAGCATGACGCCGGTATGCGTGATCGAGCTCGCGCCCAGCCCCATGCGCGCGATGCCGAAGTCGATGAGCGTCGGGTCCTCGACGTTCCCGTCACGGAGGATGAGGTTTCCCGGCTTGATGTCGCGGTGGATGATCCCCTTCGCGTGCGCGACGGCGAGCGTCTCGGCGACGCGCGTGACCATCCGCACGCTCTCGCCCATGGTCAGGCCCGTCCGGGCGAGCCGCTTGCTCAGCGTCTCTCCCTTGACCCACTCCATGGCGAGATACGGCTTGTCCGAGTCGATCTCGCCGTGCGCAACGTAGCGTACGATGCCCGGGTGGCTCAGCTTCTCGAGGATGCGAGCTTCGCGATAGAGGCGCTCGCGGTGCTCTCCGGCGTCCCGTCCGTAGAGGATCTTGATCGCGACGGTGCCGCCCAGAAGGAGGTCCTTCGCGCGGTATACCGCCGACATCCCGCCGGCGCTGACGCGCTGTTCGATCTGGAATCGCCCCGCGACGACGGACCCCTGCTCCACCCGTGAGGGATCATAGCGGCATTCGGTCGGTCACGGTGCGGGAACGCCTTGCAGGCCCGATGCGCGCGCACGCCCGCTCGGTCGGGTGTGAACCAGGGCGCGGAGCGATGGTTTCCACCGAAACGATCGAGCCCCGTCGCTCGTTAGCACGAGAAACGGGGCTCGGAGAGTGACCGCCGTCGCGGACGCGATCAGCTCGGCTGCTTCGTGAAGCGGAGGTACGGCTTCGGCGCCTTCCAGCCCTCGGGATGGAGCTTCTTCGCCTCGTCGTCGCTGACGGCGGGGGCGATGATGACGTCCTCACCGCTCTTCCAGTTCGCCGGCGTCGCGACCTTGTGCTTCGACGTGAGCTGGATCGAGTCGAGGGCGCGCAGGATCTCGTCGAAGTTCCGGCCCGTCGTCATCGGGTAGGTGAGCATCAACTTGATCTTCTTGTCGGGCCCGATGATGAAGACGGAGCGGACGGTCGCGTTGTTCGCCGCCGTGCGGCCGGACGCGCTGCCCTGCTCGTCGGCGGGAAGCATGTTGTACAGCTTGGCGACCGCGAGGTCCGAGTCACCGATGAGCGGGTAGTTGACCTTCGCGCCCGAGACCTCCTCGATGTCCTTGATCCACTTCTCGTGGTCCTCGACCGAGTCGACGGAGAGCCCGATGAGCTTGGTGTTGCGCTTGGTGAACTCGGGCTCGATCTTCGCCATGTAACCGAGCTCCGTCGTACACACCGGCGTGAAGTCCTTGGGGTGCGAGAAGAGGATCGCCCACGAGTCGCCGATCCACTGGTGGAAGTCGATCTCGCCCTTGGTCGTCTTGGCGGTGAAGTTCGGAGCCGTGTCGTTGATCCGAAGTGACATGAAGCCTCCCGTTGTCGAGCTCGTCGACCGGATAGAGTGCGTCTAGCGCACCGTGGATTACTGCTCCCAATGGATGACGTCAACGCACGCCGCGTTGCGCCATCCAGGGACGAGCTCGTCGGTGGCGGGCGCCGACGGGCACGCCGTGCGCTCAGCGGAGCACCTCCGACGGCGCGCCCTCGTCGACGACGCGTCCCTCGCGCAGGACGACCGCGCGCTCGGCGACGTCGCGTAGGACCGCCGCCTCGTGCGTCACGATGATCATCGTCGTCCCCGCCTCGGCGAGGTCGCGGAGCACGCGCACCACCTCGGCCTTGCGCTCGGGATCGAGCGCGCTCGTGGGCTCGTCGAGCAAGAGCGCCTCGGGCTCCATGGCGAGCGCGCGGGCGATCGCGACGCGCTGCTGCTCGCCGCCGGAGAGCTCGCGCGGGAAAGCGTCTCGCCGGTGCGAGAGGCCGACCTGGTCGAGGAGCGCCTTCGCCCGCTCGCGCGCCTCGGCCTCGGGGATGCCGCGCACGTGGACGGGGGCCTCCATCACGTTCTCGAGCGCCGTCATGTGCGAGAAGAGGCCGTAGTGCTGGAAGACCATGCCGACCTTCTGCCGGATCGAGCGGAGCGTCGCCTGCTCGGCGCGGGTCGGGCGTGCCTTCGTGCTCGGGCCGAGGGTGAGGCCGCCGATCTCGATGCGCCCGGCGTCGAAGCGCTCGAGGCCGTTGATGCAGCGTAGCAAGGTGGACTTGCCGCCGCCGGACGGCCCGACGATGGTCGTCACCTTCCCGCGCTCGAAGTGCACCGTGACGCCCGCGAGCACGGTCCGCCCCTCGAAGCGTTTCTCGACGGCATGTACGCGGATCATGTCGCGCGAGCCTCCCTCTCGCCTTCGAGCTTCTTCTCGAGGCGCCGCGCGACGATGCCCAGCGGGTAGCTCATCGCGAAGTAGAGCGCGGCGCAGAGGATGCCGGGGCCGACCCAGCTCCGGACGTCGACCGCCGTGATCGTCATCTGCTTCGTGAGCTCCACGACGGTGATGACGCTCACGAGGGAGCTGTCCTTGAGGAGGGCGATGAAGTCGTTCGTCACGTTCGGGATCGCGTGCCGGAGCGCCTGCGGGAGGACCACGCGGCGGAGCGCGAGGCGCGTCGACATCCCGAGCGCGAGCGCCGCCTCGAGCTGCGTCTTCGGGACGGCCTGCAGCCCGGCGCGGTACACCTCGGCCTCGTAGGCGGCGTAGTTCATGCCGAGCCCGATCACCGCGGCAGACATCGCGTCGAGCTTCACGATCGGCGCGAGCCCGAAATAGAGGAGGTAGAGCTGTAGCAGCACGGGCGTGCCGCGGTAGAGCTCCACGTAGGCGGACGCGACGCGCGCGACCCACGGGCCGCCGAACATGCGGGCGACCGCGAGGAGCAGCCCGAGCGGGATCGCGATCGCCATCGCGAGCGTCGAGACGACGAGCGTCACGCCCGCGCCTCGGAGGAAGAGGACGACGTGTCCGGTCCCGAACTCGGGCGGCGCGGGCGGAGTGGACGTCCCGGTCTCGCCGCCGAGCATCTTCCGTTGATCCTCGTCCGTCCAGCGGGCGAGCTTGTCCTGCCGCTCGTTCCAGAGGCGGTGCTTCTCGAGGATGCGGCGGAGCTCGCCGCTCGTGGCGAGCTTCTCGAGCGCCGCGTCGACGGCGTCTCGCAGGTCGGGCTCGGAAGGACGGACGGCGATCGAGTAGTAGCCCTCGCCGAGATCGCCGACGACGCGCAGCTCCGGCTTCGGTTCGCCGTAGCGGGCCGCGATGATGTCGTCGAGGAGCACGGCGTCGATGCGGCCGCTCACGAGATCCGCGTACGGCTCGTCGACGCCCTCGTAGACGACGAGATCGGGCGCGTCGCGGAGCATGTCGAACGCGAGGCTGTTGGCGAGCGTCCCGACCTTCGTCCTCTTCAGCGCGGTCAGATCCGGCCGTATCGAGGCGTCGTCTTTCCGCGCCATGAGCCGCTCGGCGAAGATGTAGTAAGGGCGCGTGAAGAGGACCCGCCCGACGCGTGCCGAGGTGACCTCGAGCCCGTTCAGGGCGATGTCGAACGTCTCGCGCTCGAGCGACGGCACGAGGTTGGACCAGTCGTTCTGGACGAACTCGGCGCGCACGCCGAGCTCTCTCGCGAGCGCGTCGGCGATGTCGACCTCGAAGCCGACGAGGTGCCCGGGATTGTCGGGATCGTCGTAGACGTACGGCTCTCCGCCCTGGATGTCTCCGCCCCACCGAAGCACGCCGGCGGCACGGATGCGTTCGAGGCCCGATGGCGCGGCCTTTGGCGTTCTGCCACATGCGAGGAGGCACGCGAGGCCGATGAGCACGATGAACAGAGGCAGCGCGCCGCGCGGTCGTTTCACGCGGCGCATAGTACAGAGTTCGGGCGCGCCGCGAATGCGCCCGACGGGCGTACACCGGTAGAGGCTCCGAGCCGGCCGGACGCCTCGTCGAGATGCGCGCTCCTGCTCGCGAAACGTGCCGCGCACGGCGGTCGCGCGACTCGTCCGTCTGGTAGGGCTCTTGCCTACCTCTCCGACCCGTGGAGCGGGCACCGTGAAGTACCTGGTCGTCTTCGCGGCGAATACACGCGAGCCGCCCGTGCTCGAGGAAGGCGTCACGCGCGCGTCGGTGTCCGCCGAGGCGCGCGCGGCGGCGCTCGACTTCGTCGCGGGCGTCGCGGCGGGATGGTCGAAGCGCGATCTCGCGATGTGGCTCTTGGGACCGTACGCCCATGCGACCCGACACACGAAGCACGGCGAGCGCACCGACGTGTCGGGGCGCACGGTGTCCGCCGAGACGATCGAGCTCATCCTCCGTACCGCGCACGCGCGTCTCGTCGCTGCGCTCGAGGATGCCGTCGCGTCCGGCGGCGTGCTCGACTTCGCCGACGCGGCCATGGACAAGGGCTTCGTCCGGCCCGCCGTCGACGCGGACGGCTTCGAGGTCTGGGTCCCCGTCGACGCCGCGCGCATGCGCCTCGAGGAGCGCGTCGGCTCGCTCTTCGTCGCCGACTTCTTGAACGACCCGCAGGCGTACGCGTCCCTCCACGTCTGTCCGCGCTGCAGGATCGTCACGTTCGACGAGGGCGCATGCACGACCGGGACGTGCTCGGCGGTCCGTCGCTCCGGCCTCTTCACCAAGGGAGGACCAACGGCCGAGCACGCCGATCCCGAGCCGGGGAGCGCCGCGGCCGAGGGCTGAGGGGCGGCCGAGTGTAAAAGCGAGGACACGAGCTCGTTGCATCGAGCAACGATCGAACGAAGCGCGTGTCTTTCCACGAGCGCGACGCCGAAGCGGAGATTACGCTGGGCTTGCTTGCGCGCGAGAAAGCTCGAGAGCAGAGGCGTCCACCGGGCTTTCGGGATCCCGGGCGAGGCCCGCTCGTCCGTACGCCCGCGGATCGTGGCCGGCGTCGTCGGTGCGGTGTGCCTCGCCGCCGGCGCGCACGACGCGCGCGCGGACTACGAGTTCCAGACCGGCGTCGGCGTGGGAGGCGCGTGGCTCCGGCAGACGCCGGCGCTGACCTCGAAGCCGGTCACGACGGCCGCGCGCGAGATGAGGGAAGGGGAGCTCGCGGTCGGAGGGGGCCTCGCGCTGTTCGGCTTCTCGGGCGACGTGGACCTCACGATCGACGATCGATGGAAGGTGCCGCTCTTCGGCGGCGCGCTGTTCTGGGCGGTCGGGTCCTACGACGCGGTCGTCACCAGCGTCGACGGCTCGATCGCGCGTGTGCGTCCGTGGACGGCGCTTCGCGGCGACGTCCTGCTTCCGGGCGTGGGCCGCCGCTGGAAGCACCGCCGGAACATGGTGGCCGTCGCCCTGCGCACCGGCGTCAGCTTCGTCGGCATGGGCGGCTCCGTCGCCGCGGCCACCGATTGGGCGCCGCTCACGCTCCGGTCCACGACGTTCCTCCTCCAGGCAGAGGTCGAGGCGTGCCGGCGGCTCGATCCGACCACGCGTGTCTGCCTCCAAGTGGTGCCGCGCATCTACGACCACGAGCTCTTGAACGGAGTCGTCTTCGGTCTTCGAATGGAGTGGGGGCCATGAGGTACCTCGAGAAGCGAAGCGCCGGATTCTGGCGCACGATCGCGGTCGCCATCCTCGCGAGCGTGGCCGCTGCCTGCGGCTTCGACTCGGGGAACGAGACGGGCAGAGTCGGTCTCCGCGCCGACACGGCGCTCCCCGCGCGCGAGGGATCCGTCGTCGTCGACGGGTGTGTGCAAGATACATGGACGCGCGCGACGCTCGCGAGCCCGGCGACGAAGCGCGTGCTCCGCACCGTCATCATGCTCTGTCTCGTGCCCCGAGAGGACGGGACCGTCGGTCCGCGCGACGAGAGCGCGCGCGCCGCGCTCGCTGCGCTGGCGGCGGACCTCAAGAGCGAGGGCTACCGCGTCCACTTCGGCGTCGCGTTCACGGACGAGAGCGGTCAGCGCTACGACGGCAAGCAGACGAGCGAATGGATCGCGAATCCGGCGTGGCGCCGGCGCTTCGTGGAGACGCTGCCGGAGGTCGTCGGGCCGGCGGACGGCGTCGAGATCGATCTGCAAAAGCTCCCGAACGAGGCCCGGCCGTCCGTCACGGCGCTCGTCGCCGAGATCGCGCCCGTCGTTCGTCCGGGCAAGCAGCTCGCCGTCTTCGTGCCGCCGTCGGTCACGGTCCCGAGCGACTTGCCGGGCGGTGACGCGATCTCGCGCGTCGATCTCGCCCCGCACGTCGACCGCATGCGCATCATGACGCTCGACTTCTCCGAGACCGCTGCGGGGCCGACGATCGATCCGGGCTGGGCGGTCGACGCCGTCCGTCTCGCGAAAGGCGATTTCCCCAACGTGGACGTCGCGTACCCGCTCTACGGTACCGACTTCGGGCCGCGTGGACGCCGCCCGGTCACGTACCACGAGGCGCGTGCGATCGCGGCCATCGCGGGCGTGCCCATCGAGCGCGGGCCGACGGGCGCGCCGTTCGTGCGGTACGTCGCCTTCGGCGGGGAGCATCACGAGCTCTGGTTCGACGACGCCGAGTCCACGGCGCGTGCGCTCGGCGCATGGTCGTACGACGTGCTCCCGCCCGACGTCGGGATCCTCTTCTACGGGCTCGGCGCCGAGGACCCGGCGCTGTTCGAGAGCCTGAGCACGAGGCTGCCGTGACGATCGAGCGCGGCGAGAGCTCGGCGACGCTCGCAGCGAGCGCGGTCTCCGTGGAGCCGCTCGCCTTCGAGGATCCGCTCTCGCTGCCGTCGCTCGAGCTACGGCTCCAGCACGAGTGGCTCGTCTGGGACGCATGGGTCGGAGGCAAGCGGCGCGTCGATCTCCATCCGCTCGTCCTCTCGTCGCAGGCGCACGAGGCGGCCGTGCGGACCGCGTCGGCGGCGTGGTCGCTCGTGGCGGAAGCCGCCGAGCGGGCCTTCGCCGATCCGGCCGAGCGCGCGCGTTACCGGCTGCACCGTGACGTGGAGCGTCTCGCGTTCGCCGCGCGCGAGGCCGGCGACCTCGGCGCGATCGCGCGCGTCGATCTCCTGCTCCGCGAAGACGGCCGCTTCGTCGCGTGTGAGGTGAACGCGGACTGCCCCGGCGGCTACAACGAGACGCTCGCGCTGCCGCGCCTCGCGCGCGAGGCCGGGCTACGCCGCGGCGTCGATCCGACGCACGTCGCCGCGCGCCTCGCGGACCTCCTCGTCGAGCGCTCGGGCGGGCCCGGCTCGCCGCGCGGGATCATCGCGCTCCTCTACGCGACGGCGTACGCGGAGGACCTCCAGGTCTGCGCGCTCGTCGAGCGGCTCGTGCGCGAGCGAGGCGGCCGCGCCGTCCGCGCCGCGCCGACGGCGCTCCAGCCGCTCGACGGCGGCGTGGGCATCCGTGGCGAGAAGGTCGCGGTGCTCTATCGCTTCTACCCGCTCGAGCACATGGCGGGGCAGCGCAACATCGACGCGATCGCGCGTGCGACCGCCGCCGGCTGCTTGTCGTCCGTCTCGAGCTTCGCGTGGATCTACGCCCAGTCGAAGCTCGCGATGGCACGCGCGACGCTGCACGATCCGGCGCGCGCGGCGGCGGCGTTCCCCGAGACGTGCATGCTGGCGGATCTCCCGCGGGAGCGCCTCGTGGCCGAGCGCGAGCAGTGGGTCGTCAAGCGCGACCTGTCGCGGGTCGGCGATCACGTCTTCGTCGGCGGCATGATGACGGCGGGTGACTTCGCCGAGCTGCTCGCGGAGATCGCCGCCGCGGAGGCGCACGCTGCGCCCGACGATCCGTGCGCACAAGTCTGGATCGCGCAGCGCTACGTCCCGCAGCGCGCCATCGCGACGCCGTGGGGACCGCGCCTCCTCACGCTCGGCGTGTACCTCGTCGACGGCGCGTTCGCCGGCTACTTCGCGCGGCTCTCGCCGGATTCGCTCTGCTCCCACGACGCGCTCGTGCTGCCGGTCTTCCTGCGCGACGCCGAGCGCTCCGGAGACGCGCCGCGCTCCGACGGCGCGCGCGCGCGCGCTCGGGAGGTGGCCGCGTGAAGGCGCGCATCGGCGTCGTCCCCGTCGCCCTGCTCGGCGTCGGCTGCGCGAGCCTGCGGCCGTGGACGCCCTCCGTGAGCGTGGCGTTCTGGGCGGAGGACGTCCCCGAGAGCCGCGAGATGGCGCTGCCGACGTCGGCCGAGCTCGCGAGGCGCTGGACGCTGCCGCCGGAGTGCCCGTGGGCGCGCTACCAGAAGGGCACGCTCATCTCCGCCGTCGATCCCATGCTCGGGCGTGCGAGCTTGCCGGACGTCCGGCGGCTCGAGGTCGTGGCCACGGCGGAGGCCGCCGCGGCGCACGTCGCCCGCGTGGGGCTGCCGCAGGGAACGCTCTGGCTCGTCGATCTCCGTGGCGCCGCTTCCGCCGCGTTCGCGTCGCGTCTGAGCCGCGACGCTCGGGAGCCGGTTGCGCCGGTCCTCACCTTCAACAACTGGCCGTCGGCCGACGGCCTCGTCCCTGCAGACGAGACGCTCGCAGGCCTGCTCGCGTTCCCGCCGCGCCTTCCTCCGCCGGAGAAGAAGGCGCTCGAGGATGCACATCCGGTGTTCCTCCTCGACGCGTGGCGTCTCGCATATCGCTTCGACGAGCCGGACGACGGCGTCTTCGACAACCGCTACATGCTGATGCCCTCGGATCTGCCCGACGCCGCGACGCTCCGCGCCCGAGGCATCTCGCGCGTCGTCTACGTCGTCGAGGACCTCGACGACGCCGAGGTCGAGGAAGACGATCTCCACGCGAGCTTCCGTGCATGGCAGGCCGCGGGCATCGGCATCTACCTCGTCGATCTGCCTTTCCTCCGGAAGGTCCCGCCGCCCGTCGACGGCGTCTGGCAGGTGGACTGGGCGGCGCGGCTCGCGCCGCGGAGCCATTGGGTGCGCGAGCGGTACACGCTCGTGGAGGACCCGGTCTTCTACGCCCGCGCGCGCGGCGGGTTCGGGCTCATCTACGGCAGGCCGTACATCTATCCGGGATACCGGCCCGGCGTGCTCCCCTACGGCGCTACGCGCGGCTCGGCAGGGTGAGTCGTTCGTCCTGGGTTCTCGCCGATCCACCGGCGAAGGGCGGTTGCGCAAATCGAGCAAACCTTTGCACTTGCGTACGAGGTGGGCGTGTCTGCGCCTTGGTGCGCGCGTTGCACTGCCGAGCGGCATGACTCGCTCGCTGACCGTCATCGGATGTTCGCTTCTCTTCGCCGTCACCGCTTGCTCCGCGGCGAGCGAGCCAAGCCATTCATCGCCTCCGACGTCTCGGGACGGAGAAGAGGAAGCGGCTTCGAACGAAGTACGAGCCGAGGATTCGGACGAGACGGAAGCCGGCTCGAAGACCGAGCGGGAGTCGGAGACGCCGCCCGTTCGCCCCGAGCCTCGAGAGACCGTACGCGATTGCGGTAGGGCGCTCACGAGGCCGACCGCGCTCTCGACGTACACGCAGTGGGTCGGCTTCAAGGCGGTCAAGCTCGGTGCGCGCGTCGTGCGCCAGGGCGATGCGCACGTCGCCACCGACGAAATCTGGGCGACGGGGACCGCGAAGCGGCTCTCGACGGCGCCGAACGGCGACTACGTCGTGGGTAAGGACGTCTCCGTGGAGCCCGTCCGTGACGCTCTCGGGCTCAAGGATCCCGACGAAGTCACGAGCGACGCGTTGCTCAACGGTCCGGCCGGAGCAAACGGAGAGCAAGCGCGTCGGTTCTACACGCCGCCGTCGTCGACCACCCTCACGTTCGTCGAGGCGTGGAACCAAACCGAGATCGGGTGGCTCATCCCCGATCCGAAACGGACGGCGACGACGGGCTCGGACGGGGCCGAACTGTTCGTGCGCTCGCTGATCCCCGGCCGATTCTTCGGCTACGAGCTCGTGCTCTCGCTTCCGGACGACTGCGCCGTCGGGGCGCTCGGCGACGTGCTCGGCGAGCGTGCCTCCCTGCTGGGCGTGACCACCGGCGAGGGGATCTTCGATCCCGCGAAGATGGCCGCCGTGCAGAAGGTCCTCGTCGAGAACGGCGCGAGGATGGAGGTCCGCGTGACGGCGAACAAGCGCAACGCCGAGGTCGAGAGCCTGCTCTCGTCGACGTCCTGCTCGCCAGGCGATCTCGCCGCTTGCAAGAGGCTGATCGAAGAACTTCAGAGGCTCTCGAACGAGCTTCGCACCGTCGCGCCGTCGATCGTCACGAAGCTGCAGAAGGACGAGGATCCGAACTGGAGCACTCTCGAGCTGGGCGTGTCGCCGGTCGCGATCCTTCCCTGACGGCCCACACGCCTTCGGCACCATCGCGACCTCCGGTCGCGGGCGGACGTTCCGGTCGCCCTCTCGTGGCGCGTCCGTTCGAAGTATGCTCCGTGAGACGAGCACCGCGCCTGGGAAGTGTCATGACGATCAAGAAGACCGACGAAGAGTACAGGGCCATGCTCACGCCCGAGCAGTTCGAGGTCACGCGGCGGAAGGGCACCGAGCGGGCGTTCACGGGCAAGTACTGGAACTGCCACGACCCCGGCATGTACCACTGCGTCTGCTGCGGCGCGCCGCTGTTCAGCTCCGACGACAAGTACGATTCGGGCAGCGGATGGCCCAGCTTCGTGAAGCCGGCGGTCCCCGAGAACATCGCCACCCACGAGGACCGCTCCCACTTCATGATCCGGACCGAGGTCACGTGCTCGCAGTGCGACGCGCACCTCGGCCACGTCTTCCCGGACGGCCCTCCGGAGCGCGGCGGGCTGCGCTACTGCATCAACTCCGCGGCGCTCGATCTGCGAAGGCGCTGACCTCGTCGGGGGCTACTCGACGCTGGCCCCGCCGACCGGGAGGACCTCACGCGTGAAGTTGCGCGTGGCGCCGCCCGTCACGAGCACGTCGTCCTCGATGCGGATGCCTCCGAAGGGACCGAGCGCCTCGACGAGGTTCCAGTCGACGAGCTTCCCCTCGGGCTTGCCGCGGAGCTCCGCGAGGAGCGAGTCGATGAAGTAGAGGCCGGGCTCGATCGTGAAGACCTGACCTTCGGCGATCGTCGACGTGTTCCGGAGGAACGGGTTCTCCGGACGCGGCTTCACGACGGCGCAGCCGACGTCGTGCGTCTGCAGGCCGAGCGAGTGGCCGAGGCCGTGCGGGTAGAAGACGCGGCTGATGCCCTTCGCGTCGATCTCCTCCGCGGATGCCTTCGCGATCCCGGCCTCCTTCAGGATCGCGCTCACCTGGCGGTGGGACTCGTCGTGGAGCTCCTCGTAGGGCAGGCCGATCGCGACGCGCTCGACGAGCCGCTTCTGCATGGCCTCCATCGCCTCGACGAGCGCGACGAACGTCGCGCTCGCGGCGCCCGCCGGCTTCACCCACGTGCGCGTGATGTCCGAGCAGTAGCCGAGGCAGGTCGCGCCCGCGTCGAGCAGGAGCGACTCCGCACGCGTGGCGTCGCGCCCGTAGCTCACGTGGTGGAGGATGGACGCGTTCCGTCCGGTCGCGACGATGTTCTTGTAGGGCGTCTCGGGATCGTCCTGGTTGGTCGCCCTCAAGTAGAGGAGGTGGAGCTCGAGCTCCGACTTGCCGCCCTCCGCGAAGGCGCGGCGCACGGCCTCGTGCCCGAGCGCGGCGCGCCGGTTCGCCTCGGCGATGCACGCGATCTCGTACGGCGTCTTCGTCGTGCGCAGGCGATCGAGGGCGGCGAGCAGGGCAGGCGGGTTGTGATGCTCGCGCGGAATGCCGAGGGCCTCGCCGCGTGCCGAGTCGTCGCTGATGAAGGCGACCTTGCCCGGGGGCAGCTCGGGCAACTCTTCGCGCTTCACCTCGAGCACGTTCATGAACGCGAGCGACTCGGGCGGCGCCGGACGCTCCCAGAAGTCCTTGCACTCGGGCCAGTAGAGGCGCGGCTTGCGCTCGGGGGCGACGACCAGAAGGCAGTTCGGCTCGTAGAGCGCGACCCAGTGATGGAAGAACGGCGTCGGGCGGAGCGGCCAGTACTGGTCGTCGTACGACGTCTTCTTCTGCGCCGTGCCGGAGTGGATGACGACGGCGTCGTAGCCGGCCTCGCGTAGGGCCTTCGAGTAGACGCGCTCCTGATGCGCGACGTGGTCCGGGTAGAGAGCTTCGATGGCCTGGAGGTTCACGACCTCACCCTAGCGCAACTCGTCGCACGACGCCGCACGAGCATCGTTTTCGACGGCGTTCTCGAGACCTCGTCGGATCGCTCTCCGCGTCGTGCTCGACGCCGCGGTCGACGTCGACGCAGCGGCGGATCGACGCGTGCGGAGCGAAGCCTCGACCATCGGGTCAGCACCGATTTCGCAGCAGAAGCTCGTGCTGGAGCGCGGATGTTTCGGTGTAGGGTCCGCCGCTCCGATGAGAATCGCGGTGCTCAAAGAGTCCGTCGCTTGGGAGAAGCGCGTGCCGATCGTGCCCGACTCGCTCGGGCGACTCGCGCAGAAGAAGATCGACGTCGTGGTGGAGCGTGGCGCGGGAGAGCGCGCGCTCGCATTCGACGCCGACTACGAGCGCGCGGGCGCGAAGATCGTGTCGACGGCGCGTGAGGCGATCGAGCAGGCGGACTGCGTGCTGCGCGTGCGCGTGCCGACGCTCGACGAGGTCGCGCGCTCGAAGGAAGGCAGCACGCTCGTCGCGCCCCTCCTTCCGCTCGTGAACCTCGAGCACGTCCGCGTGCTCGCGGCGCGCAGGGTGACGGCGATCGCGCTCGACGCGATCCCGCGCACGACCGTGGCGCAGATGATGGACGTGCTCTCGTCGCAAGCGACCTGCGCCGGCTACTGCGCCGTCGTGATGGCCGCGGCGGCGCTCCCGCGGTTCTTCCCGATGCTCATCACGGCGGCGGGGACGATCGCGCCAGCGACGCTGCTCGTCCTCGGTGCCGGCGTCGCAGGCCTCTCCGCGATCGGCGCTGCCCGGCGCCTCGGTGCCCGCGTCGAGGCGTTCGACGTGCGCAAGGTGGTCAAGGAGCAGGTCGAGAGCCTCGGCGCGAGGTTCGTCGAGGTCGCCTCCGACGAGGACGCGCAGACGACCGGCGGCTACGCCCGTGAGGTCTCGGACGAGTACAAGAGGCGGCAGGCCGAGGCGCTCGCGAAGCACTGCGGGAAGGCGGACGCGATCGTGTGCACGGCGCTCGTCCCCGGCCGGCGAGCGCCGTTGCTCGTCACCGAGGAGATGGTCAAAAGCATGAAGCCCGGCTCGGTCATCGTCGATCTCGCCGCCGAGCAGGGCGGCAACTGCGCGCTCACGGAGGCGGGCAGGACCGTGGTGCGGCACGGCGTGACGATCATCGGCGCGCTCGACCTGCCGAGCCACGTCGCCGTGCACGCGAGCCAGATGTGGTCGCGGAACATGGAGAAGCTGCTCGCTCACGTGTCGAAGGACGGGGCCTTCGCCCTGGACACCCGCGACGAGATCGTCCGCGGGTGTCTGGTCACGAGGGGAGGGGAGATCGTCCACGAGGCGACGAGGGCCGCGTTCGAGGAAGCGAGATTGCGGCGGGCGAGCGCGTCGCTGGAGGTGCAGGCGTCATGAGCAGCGATCTGGTCTTCGGTCTCTACGTCTTCGCGCTCGCGACCTTCGTCGGGTATCAGGTCATCTCGCGGGTGCCGGCGTTGCTCCACACGCCGCTCATGAGCGGCACGAACGCGATCAGCGGCATCTCGCTCGTGGGCTCGCTCGTCGCAGCGGGGTCGCAGCACGGGCTGCTCGCGAACGTGCTCGGCTGCATCGCCGTGGCGGCGGCCACGATCAACGTGGTCGGCGGCTTCATGATCACGGATCGCATGCTCCGGATGTTCAACGCACGGCGACCGGCGGCGGCCGCTGCCCAGGCGCCGGCGCATGGGAGCGGTGCGAACGGCACGAACGGCGCCCGCACGAAGAGCGCGAACGGCGTCGACGGCACGCCCGGGGAGAGGAGGGCGTGACCATGCGCGATTCGCTCATCGACCTCGCGTATCTCGTCGCGTCCGTCCTGTTCATCCTCTGCCTCCGCGGGCTGTCGTCCCCGGAGAAGGGCAAGCGCGGGATCTTCCTCGGCGAGCTCGGAATGCTCGTCGCGGTCGTGGCGACGCTCTTCAAGACGGAGGTCGTCCGCTACGACTTCATCGTCGCCGGCTTGCTCATCGGGGCGACCATCGGCGTCGCCATCAGCGCGCGGCTGCCGATGACGAAGATGCCGGAGCGCATCGCTTTCTCGCACGCGTTCGGCGGGCTCGCGACGGCGCTCGTCGGCATCGCCGAGCACGTCCGGGTCCACGAGGAGATGGCGCACGGCGCCGAGCCGAGCCGCCTCGTGACGGGCGCGCTCGGGTTCGAGGTGTTCCTCGGCTCGCTCACGTTCACGGGCAGCATCATGGCGTTCGGCAAGCTCCAGGGCATCGTCCCCGGCGCGCCCGTCACGTACAAGGGCCAGAACGTGATGAACATCGGCGCGTTCTTCGGCGCGCTGGGGCTGCTCGCGTGGCAGATCGCGCTTCCCCACGAGGCGCCCGAGTGGGCCTTCTACACGATGACGGCGACCGGGCTCGCGCTCGGCGTCCTCGCCGTCCTGCCCATCGGCGGCGCCGACATGCCGGTCGTCATCTCGCTCCTCAACTCGTACGCCGGTCTCGCGGCCTGCGCGACGGGCTTTGCCCTCGGCAGCAACATCCTCATCATCTCCGGCGCGCTCGACGGCTCGTCGGGCTTCCTGCTCAGCATCCTGATGAGCAAGGCGATGAACCGCTCGTTCACGAACGTCCTCTTCGGGGCGTTCGGGACGGGCGACTCGGCGGGCGCCTCTGCGACGGGGAAGGCGCCGATCAGGAGCTACAACGAGGCGACGATCGAGGACGCGTCGGCCGTCCTCGCGGCGGCGCAGTCCGTCATCGTCGTCCCCGGATACGGCATGGCCGTCTCGCAGGCGCAGCATGCGGTGCGCGACCTCGCGACGGTGCTCGAGAAGCGCGGGTGCGAGGTCAAGTACGCGATCCACCCCGTCGCGGGCCGCATGCCGGGGCACATGAACGTGCTGCTCGCGGAGGCGAACGTCCCGTACGACGCGCTCTACGACCTCGACATGATCAACGACGACTTCGCCCACACGGACGCGGTCCTCGTCGTCGGAGCCAACGACGTCGTGAACCCCGCCGCGAAGAACGACACGTCGAGCCCCATCTACGGGATGCCGGTCTTCGACGTCGAGGCCTCGCGGAGCGTCATCGTGCTCAAGCGCAGCATGAACAGCGGATTTTCCGGCGTCGACAACGAGCTCTTCTACCGGCCGAACACGATGATGGTGCTCGGCGACGCGAAGAAGAGCCTCATCGGGCTCTGCAGCGCGATGAAGGATGCGCACTGAGCGCCACGCCTCGCGCGCCGCGAGCCCGACCCGTCATTGCACGCAGTTCTGGAGGCAGTTGACGATGTCGTTGTTCGCGCCGCCGTTGTTCTCGATGCAGCAGACGAGGCACTCCTGACCCTGCTTCAACGCGCAGTCGGTGGGGTCGATGCCGCCGCCGCCGTTGTTCTCGCCGCCTGCGTTGCCAGCGTCGCTCTCGTTCGGCGTCGGCGCAGGCGCGGGGTCGTCGGCGGGCGACGTCTCTTGCGTGCTCGTGCTCGTCGACGTCGTGGGCGCAGGAGCCTTCTCGCTCTCGGCGCTTTCGTCGGCGACGATCGTCGGCTTCTTGCCGGAGGGGGCGGGCTCCTCGTCGGAGCAGGCGATGGCGAGCATCATCGCCGGGAGCGCAAGAGCGAGCAGGCTGCACGTGCGTTTCGTGATCATCACTCCTCCCATCGGACCGTCGGCTCCCGGAGCACGACCTGCCGCCGGCTCCGGGGATCGCCATCCCCGACGAGGCCCTACGCACGAACGATGCCGTGTCGGCGGACGCTTCCAGCCGGAGCGGCGGCCGGAGCGACGATGTGGAGTGCCACGATTCGACAGGGTTTTCTTTTTCGACCGACGGGCGGGTCACAGCCGTGACCGGTCTCGACCCCCGGCCGAGCGCCCGCGCTCCCGACCTCGTCCCCATGTAGGAGGATGGGTCGCTGCGCGTCCTCGTTCGTGGCCGTCACCGCACGGGGATGCCGAGGCAGTCCGCGGTGCAGCGGCTGATCGCGTCACTGCAGATGTCTTGTTGAGAGACGCACTCGCTGCACTTGTCGACTTTGTTCTCGCGCTCGGAGTTCCCGTCGGCCCAGGCGTGGCAGGCGTCCTCGCACTTCGTGACGTCGACTTTGCTGTCGACGCATTCGTGGACGCGCTCGCAGTAGTCCCCGCAGTGCGAGCGGAGAGAGCTGCACGCGGGCGCTGCGACGAGGACCAGTGCGACGGAGACGAACGCGAGACAACCCAGATGCCTGTGAGCACGAGCCATCGGGCGCAGAGTAAACGGCAGCGCCCGCTCTCGTCGAGGGGCCGACCGGAGATGGCGCGCTTTCAGGATGCGAGGTGCTTGGTGATGGCGTCCGCCACGAGGCGTGGATGGGTGAGCGGGAGGAAGTGCGAGCTTCCGTCGACGATGCTCAGCTCGGCCGCGCTCCCGCGCGACGCGAGCTCCGTCGCCGCCGCGAGTGGCACCGCGCGGTCGTCGCGTGCGTGGAGGATCGTCACCGGCGTGGCGTACGGTGCGACGGCTGAAGCATCTCCGAGCGCCGTGGAGAACCGTCCGATGCGGATCCAGTCCGAGGCCGTGTAGACGTCGAGCATCGCGGAGATCAGCGCGTCGGCCTCGGGCGTGCGGTCTCCCCAGAACTGGTCGATGGCGGCTCTGCCCTGTGCGAGCGTGATGGAGCCGGACTCGAGGGCGGCGGCGAGCTCCAGCCGCGCGCGAATGGCGTCCTCGGGGAGGTGGGCGAAGCCGGAGACGAGCACGCCCGCCGCGAGGTTCTCCGGGGAACGGGCAAGGACACGCGCCACGAGGTGCGCTCCGATCGAGAGGCCGGCGACGACACATTGGCCCGATGCCCGCTCGATGGCACGCCGGAGTCGTGTCTCGCACTCCTGGAAGAATGCGGTGCCGTGGGCGAAGCCGGAGACCTCGGGCAGCTCGAGGGGTTGGAGGTCGACGGTCTGCGGGAGGAGCGGCGTCACGAGCTGCCACGTGCGACGATCACCCGGCAGCCCGGGTACGGCCACGACCACGGCGCGCGATGCGTCGAGAGACATGCGACGCTCATCCTATCCCGAGTCCATCGAACGAGGCTTCGTCGCGTTGCTCGCGCGGAAAGGGTCTTCTAGCCTATCGGTAATGGTGTTCGCGCGAGGCTCGGGTTTGCGCGCCCTCGATCACGCGATGACGGGCTCGGTGAACAAGCTGCCTGCTTCGACGGCCCGGGCGATCGACGCGCTTCGGACGGGGTTCACCAACGACCCGGAAGGCTTGTACCGCTACGCGGTGGAGACCGTCTGCGAGCACGCCGATGCGCAGGTGGGGCTCTGGTACGAGTTCGGGATGGTCTGCGGCAAGGCCCTGCCGGTGCGATGGCACGTCCACGGGATGTCGGACGAGCCCTTGCGTCGATGGGTGTCCGAGGGGATCACCTGGACTCATGCCGATCCGCGAAAGCCGAGGCCGCAATGGATCGGTCGCTTCCGGACGACCCGCCAGTGGACCCCGAACCTCGAGCGCGATTACTACCCGACGCCCTTCTACCAGCGGGTGATCGCGCGAGCGCGGATACGCGATCAGCTCCGGATGCTGGTCGCGCATCGCGGTACGGTCATCGCGTGGATCGGCAGCTTTCGGCTCGAAGGCGAGCCCGAGCACCAGCGTGCCGATCAGAGGCGGGTCGCCCCGCTCCGGCAGGCGCTGGTCGACGCGCTCACGAGCGTCTACGTCTCGACCCGCGCCGGCAGCGCGGAGGAGGGGGCCGACCTCGTGCTCACGCCGACGGGCAGGATCGAGCTCGCGTCCGGCGGCGGACGCGTCCTCGCGCGCAATCCGGAGATCCGGCGGGAGCTCACGAGCTGGGTCCGCGACGTCGACGCCGGGCTGCCGGCCCTGCCCGTGATCGCCGGCATGCTGATCAAGTGGACGCGTCTCTACGCGCCTGGGCGTGTGCGTTATCTGCTCCATCTCGAGCCCGCCGGGCCCGTGCGTCTCGACCCGAGCTCCAGGCTCACGCCCACGCAGCGCGAGGTCGCCATGCTCGCATGCGCTGGTCTCAGCGCGACGGAGATCGGTGCGAACCTCGACATGAAGGAGCTGACGGTGCGCTCCCATTTGAAGGCGGTCTACGAGCGCCTCCAGATCTCGAGCCGCGCCGAGCTCGTGTGGGTGCTCGAAGGCAGATCGCCATCGATCGCGAAGCACGATCGGTGAGGGCGCGCTCCTTCGCGAGCGGACGACGGAGATGATTGACTGGGGAGCGGACGAAGCTCAGAGTTATCCGATCCGAGGAGCGAATCGGACGCTGAGGAACTCGGGGGAATGCAGGGGCGCCTGGCACGTGCCATCGACACGTTGAGGACGGACTTCGCGGGGCGTCCCGACGAGCTTCGCCGATACGCGCTCGAGCTCGTCGCCGACGTCACGGAGGCTTCGGGTGGGCTCTGGTACGAGCTCGGGATGGTGAAAGGCGAGCCGTATCCGGCCCGCTATCTCTGCCGATGGCCGACGCCGATCGTGCCGCTCGAGCTCCCCCTCCGCCGGCAGGCGGAGGAAGAGATCCCATGGCCGACCGGTGATCCGCGTCTTCCTCCCCGGCAATGGAACCGATCGTTCGTGCTCCTCCCGTCGATCCTCCGGACCAGCCGAGCCGGGGAGGAGTTCTTCTCGTCGCGTCTCTACCGGCGCGTATGGGAGCCGGTGGGCTTGGTCGATCAGCTCCGGATGCAGGTCTACCATCGCGGCGAGCACGTGGCTTGGATCGGGGGCCTGAGATGTCGAGGCGATCGCCCTTTTTCGCGTGCGGACGTGCGTCGGGTTGCGCCGATCGCCGATGCGCTCGCGGACGCCCTCGTCGCAGCCAGAGACGCCGAACGGCATGGTGAAGCCGAGCGCGGTTGTGACCTCCTCGTCACGCCGCGCGGCGTGGTCGTCTACGCGAGCGAAGCGGGCGAGCGGTGGCTGTCCCGTCCTCATGGCCGCGACACGCTCCGGGTCTGGACGCGTGCGATCGATCGGGGCGAGCGTGCGCCCGCCTGCATCGACGGCATGCGCCCGCGCTGGACGCGCATGCAGGGCCGCGGGGCGACGCGCTACCTCGTCCACCTCGAGCCGGTCGAGCCCGTCCGCGTGCATCCTGGGTTCGTGTTGTCGCGCACCCAACGCGAGGTCGCCCGCCTCGCGGCCGCGGGCGCGACGACGTCGGAGATCGCCTCGATGCGCGGCGTCTCGAGCGAGACCGTGCGCGTTCACCTCAAGCAGATCTACGAGCTGCTCGGCATCGGAAGCCGGGCGGAGCTCGGACGCGTCTTCGCGGAGGCCGGAGACGACGAGATGACCGTCGATGCCCTGCGCCGACGCGTCATCGCGATGAAGGGGAGCGTGACGAACGGATCGTGACGCACCGAGACGGCTCGTCACCAAACGACGAGCGTCGGAGTGTCATGGTAGGAGCTCGTGCCGTCACCGAGCTGGCCGAGGTTGTTCTGCCCCCAGCAGCGGACGGTGCCATCACCCAGGGTGGCGCAGGTGTGAAACCCGCCGGCGGCGAGGTTCGTTGCGCCCGCGAGGGAGGGCACGATTGAAGGGATCGAGCGGGGCTCCGTGGCGACACCGCCGAGCTGGCTCGAGGCATTCAGCCCCCAACAGCGCGCCAACCCGTCGGCTGCCAACGCGCAGGTGTGGAGGAGGTTCGTCGTCATCGCGGTGATTCCCGAAAGGTCCTGAACAGGGCTCGGGATGGGGCTGGCCGTCCGCGTGCCATTGCCGAGCTGGCCGTACCCGTTGTCTCCCCAGCAGCGAGCCGTCGTGTCGTCGAGCCACGCGCATGTGTGATTCCCGCCTGCGACGACACCGACCGCGTCGGACAGGTCGGTGACCGGCGCCGGGTAGGAGCGGCTTGTCCGCGAGCCGTCCCCGAGCTGCCCGTCGATGTTGTCACCCCAACAGTGCACCGTCCCGGTCGTCAGAAGCGCGCAGGTATGTTTGCCCCCCGCGGCGACGTCGACGACATCGCCGAGCCCGCTGACGACGACAGGCGACGATCGGTCCGTCGTCGAGCCATCGCCGAGCTGGCTGGAGTCATTCTGCCCCCAGCAGCGCACGGTTCTGTCTCGAAGGAGAGCACAGGTGTGTTCGGCGCCTGCGGCAAGGTCGATGACGTCGCCGAGCCCGCTGACGACGACAGGCGACGATCGGTTCGTCGTCGAGCCATCGCCGAGCTGCCCGGAACCATTGTTTCCCCAGCAGCGCACGGTCTCGTCCACCAGCAGCGCGCAGACATGTTCGGCGCCCGCCGCAAGGTCGATGACGTTGGTGAGTCCGGTCACGGCTACGGGCGATCTTCGGAGCGTCGTCGAGCCATCGCCGAGCTGCCCGTAACCGTTCGTTCCCCAACAGAGCACGGTCCCATCCTCGAGGAGGGCACACGTATGGTACGTACCCGCGACGACCTTCCTCGCTTCTATCGGGGAGCACTGCTCCGCATTCGTCGTCGTGCTCGTCTGCCCGTCCGGACAGGCCGCGCACTGCCGGTCCGCGGTGGCGGTCCCGGGTGCCGTGACGTAGGTGCCCGGGTGGCAATCCGTCCACGGCGTGCAGCTCGTGGCGTTCGAGGTCGAGCTGAACGCTCCAGCCGCGCAAGGTGCGCACTGGCGATCCGCGGTCGTCGTGCCCGACGCGCTCACGTACGTGCCGGGTGCGCACGTCGTCCAGGGCGTGCAGCTCGTGGCGTTCGACGTCGAGCTGAACGTCCCGCTCGTGCATGCTGCACACGTCCGATCCGTCGTAGCGTTGCCTTCCGTTGCCACGTACTGACCCGAGACGCAGTTCGTCCACGGCGTGCACGCCGTCGCCGGGTTGCCGTCGTGATCCCACGTCTCGCCTTCGCACGGGACCCTCGGAGCCGTGCCGCCTGCGCAGTACGTTCCCGCAGGACACGGGGTGCAGGTCGGCGGTGAGGTGGCCGTGCCCGGTGCCGTCTGCTCCGTCCCCGCTTCGCAAGCCGGCTGCTGCAAGCACTGCGATTGGTTCGCCGTCGACGAGTACGTTCCCTCCGCGCACGGCGTGCACTGACGATCGGCCGTCGGCGTTCCGAGCGCGCTCACGTAGGTGCCAGGAGCGCAGTCGGTCCAAGGCGTGCAGCTCGCCGTGTTCGCCGTCACGCTGAAGGTGCCGCTCGGGCACGCCGTGCAGGTTCGGTCCACGGTTGCGCTGCCAGGGGCCGCGACGTGCTGGCCGGCTGCGCAGCTCGTCCACGCCACGCACGCCGTCGCGGGGTCACCGTCGTGATCCCAGGTAGTGTCTGCACAGGGCTGCTTCGGCGTCGCGCCGCCCGGACAATAGGTACCCGCCTCGCACGGCGCGCATTGCGCTGGGGACGTCGGCGTCGGCGGCGCCGTCTGCTCCGTGCCCGCTTTGCATGCGTCTTGCGGCAGACACTCGGATTGGTTCGCCGTCGACGAGTACGTTCCCTCCGCGCATGGCGCACATTGCCGATCCGACACCGTGCTCCCCGGCTTGCTCACGAACGTGCCCGGTGCGCACGTGCTCCATGGGGTGCAGCTCGGCGCGTTCGACGTCGTGCTGAACGTCCCGCTCGCGCACGAGGAGCACGTACGGTCTGCCGTCGCGCTTCCTGGCGAACCGACGTGCTGACCCGGCGCGCAGCTCGTCCACGCGATGCACGCCGTCGCCGGGTCGCCGTCGTGGTCCCAGGTCTCGTTCCCGCATGCGATCTTCGGCGCCGTACCGCCGGCGCAGTACGTTCCGGCTGCACACGGCGCGCATTGCGCCGGAGAGGTCGGCGTCGCCGGCGTCGTCTGCTCCGTGCCGGCCGGGCACGCGCCCTGGGGCAGGCACGTCGTCTGGTTGGATCCGCTCGAGAACGTCCCGTCGGCGCACGGCGCACACTGCCGGTCCTTCGTCGAGCTCCCGGGCGAGCTCACGTACGTGCCGGGAGCGCACGTGCTCCACGGCGTGCAGCTCGTCGCGTTCGTCGTCGTGCTGAAGGTGCCGCTCGCGCACGGCGCGCAGGTCCGGTCCGTCGTCGGGCTCCCGTTCGCGGCCACCGACTGCCCCGCCACGCAGCTCGTCCATGCCTCGCACGGCGTCGCGGGATCGTCGTCGTGATCCCACGTGCCGTCGGCGCACGCGACCTTCGGCGCGGTGCTGCCGGCGCAATACGTTCCGACCTCGCACGCCGTGCATTGCGCTGGAGAGGTCGGCGTCGCGGGCGCGGTCTGCACCGTTCCCGCGGCGCACGCTCCGTCCGGAACGCACGATGCCTGGTTCGGCGACGACGAGTACGTCCCGTCGGCGCACGGTGCACACGCGCGATCGGACGAAGGCGTGCCCGGTGAGCTCACGTACGTGCCCGGCGCGCACGTCGTCCACGGCGTACAGCTCGGAGCGTTCTCCGTCGCGCTGAAGCTTCCCGTCGGGCACGCGGCGCACGTCCGGTCCGTGGTGCTGCTCGGCGTGTTCGTCACGTACGTCCCGGCGGGGCACGTCGACCACTCGACGCATGCCGTCTCCGGATCGCCGTCGTGGTCCCACGCGCCGGGCGCACATCCGCTCGGATCGACGCGCTCGTCGCCGCCCGCGTCTGCGACGGCCCCGCCTTCTTGCTGCACGGGCGAAGCGTCGTCGCTCGCGTCCACGCCGGGCACCTCCGGGCTTCCCGTTGCATCGACGGGCGGGCTCGTGTTGCACCCCGTCACGAGCGGCATCAGCGCGAAGGCGGATGCCAACGACACTGCCGAAAACATTGCCTGCGCTCCACCCATGCGCCTGACCTCTGATCGCGGTTGGTCGACGTGGGATCGTGCGCACACGTGCCCGGGCAGGGACATACCCCGGGTGAGGGAGCAGAACGCCCGATCCGCGGCTCTTGCGGTCGAGCCGCAGTCCAGGGCAGGGCGGCCGCCCCGCTGCGCTCGGGGCGGCTCCGACTCACAACAGCCGGCCACATGCCGCCTGCGCCGGATCGAGCGTCGTGGAGAGGAGACGGGCGCTGCGCTTGCTCCCGCGACGACGGGCGTGCTGCCGGACGTCCACGACGGCGAGGAAAGGCGCGGTGCTTCCGCCGTGGCCTTCAAACCATCGAACGCCTCACGGCCGACCGGCGAGGCGAACGGCACGAGCGCCGTCCCGAGCTCGACGAGCGAGCCGGTGCGCTCCTCGCGCGACTTGGGACGCGTCCCTCGCAAGTGAGGGTATCACGGCTGCGCCGTCTCGCCGCGACGTACACGAGCCGACCGGCGGCCCTCGGCGTCGCCGCCCAAGAAGGGAAATCTGCGGCTATAGTCGCCGCGAAAAGGAGCCCGATGTCCGAGCAATCGACCCGAACGGAAGCGCCCTCGTCCGACGATCGACCGACGGCTGCGCTCTTCTCGACCAAGAACCCGCTGACGGGCGAGGACCTCGAGCCGGTCGAAGCGACGCCGCACTCGGAGATCGCCGGCATCGTCGCGCGCGCCCGCGAGGCCCAAACGAGCTGGGCGGCGACGCCGATCGCGAAGCGCGTGAAGGCCGTCTCGAAGCTGAAGGGCAGGATTTTGTCTCGCGCGGAGGAGATCGCGAAGCTCGTCCACGCAGAGACGGGCAAGCCCGACGTCGAGGCGATCCTCGCCGAGGTCCTCGCGAGCGCGGACACGGTCGGCTGGTGGGCCGAGATCATCGCCGAGGAGCTCGAGCCGTTCGAAGCGGAGATCGACGCCCTGTCGTATCCGAAGAAGCAGGGCTGGGTGCACCGCGAGCCGCGCGGCGTCATCGCGATCGTCATGCCGTGGAACTACCCGTTCGCGCTCCCGCTCCGCTCGATCATCCCCGCGCTCATGGCGGGCAACGCGATCGTGTTCAAGCCGAGCGAGGTCACGCCGCGCACGGGCAAGCTCGTCGTCGATCTGCTCGACGGAATCGTCCCGGCAGGCCTCGTCGGCCTCGTGCAGGGCGGCGGTGACGCGGGCGCCGCGGTCATCGACGCCGGCGTCGACTTCGTCGTGTTCACCGGCAGCCCCGCGACCGGGCGCAAGATCGCGCATGCGTGCGCCGATCGGCTCGTCCCGTGCGCACTCGAGCTCGGCGGCAAGGACGCCGCGATCGTGCTCGCCGACGCCGACCTCGATCGTGCCGCGAACGGCATCCTCTGGGCCGCCATGACGAACGCCGGCCAGAACTGCGGGGCCGTCGAGCGCGTCTACGTCGAGAAGGCCGTCGCCGAGGCGTTCACGCAGAAGGTCGTCGCCGCGGCGAAGGCGCTTCGTTTCGGAGAGGACGTCGGGCCGCTGACGACGGCGGCGCAGCGCGCGATCGTCGAGCGACACGTGAACGCTGCACGCGAGGCGGGCGCGGACGTGCTCGTCGGCGGCGAGCCCGCTTTCGGCAAGACGTCGCTCGGGTACCTGCCCACCGTCGTGAAGATGAGCGCCTCCGGCGAAGGCGAAGGAGGGCCGCTCGTCGAGGACGAGACCTTCGGCCCCGTCCTTCCGATCCTCGAGGTCGCCGACGTCGAGGAGGCCATTCGGCGTGCGAACGCATCACGCTACGGCCTCACCGCGAGCCTCTGGACGTCCGACGTCCGCAAGGCGGAGCGGCTCGCGCATCGTCTTCGCGCGGGCGTCGTCACGATCAACAACCACTCCTTCACCGGCGCGATCCCCTCCGTCCCGTGGGGCGGCGTCGGCGAGAGCGGGTGGGGGGTGACGGGATCGCCGCTCGCTCTCGAGCACTTCACGCGGCCGCGCCTCGTCCTCGTCGATCGCAACCGCGCTCCGCGCGAGACGTGGTGGTACCCGTACTCGCCGACGCTGCGCCGCCTCGGTCTCGCGTTCGCCGCGCTGCGCGGTGGAGCGAGCTCGCTCGGAGGTCGTCTCGCTGCGCTCCTCTCCTTGATCGGTCTCTTGCCGAAGCGCCTCGGCGAGGCGAAGCGGGGCGAGCCGGCCAAGGAGGGCTGAGCGCGTCGCGGCTGCTTGAAGCTCGGGCCTTCGTCCCGTACGTTTCCGACCACGTGGTCAGAATTCGCCTTCCGCGGACCAGGTACAAGAAGAGCGAGGTCAGCAAGCAACAAGTGCTCGACGCGGCGATCGCGGTGCTCGCGAAGAAAGGCGTCACGGGCACGAGCGTGCAGGACATCGCGGACGGCGCCGGTCTGAGCAAAGGCGCCGTCCACTACCACTTCGAGAGCAAGGACGAGCTGCTCGAGCGCGTGCTCGATCGATGCTGCGAGGTGATCGAGGAGCGCGTGCGCGCGGTCTTCGCCGAGCCGGGGCCGCCGCTCGAGCGCATGCAGCGCGCTTTGCGCGAGATGTGGAAGATCCGCCGTGAGGGCGTCCGCGAGCTCCGCGTCCTGAGCGAGCTGTTCCTGCTCGCGCGCCAGAACCGCGAGATCCGGCGGGCGTGCGGGGAGGCGCTCCAACGTGCGCGCCGGCAGATCGTGGAGATCGGGCTCGAGGAGCTGCTCGCGATGGGTCTCAAGCCGAAGGTCTCGATCGACGTCATCCCGCGGCTGCTCCTCGCGACGCTCGACGGGCTGCTCCTCCACCAGGAGGTCGATCCCGTCTCGCCCGAAGAAGAGGACCACGTCCTCCAGGCCATCGAGCACTCGGCGATGGCGCTCTTCGAGCTCTGAGATCGCGTGGGCGGACAGCCGACGTCAGCGGCCCGATCGGTGGGCCTGCGGCGTCGTTCGCCATTTGCGCTCGAACAGCGGTCGAGCTCTTGACAAACTGGCCCGCCGGCCAAAAGATACTGGCCGGCCAGTCGGAATTTGTCGCACGGAACGCCGGCGTCCGCCGGTCTGCGATCGCTCGGGCGCCAGCGGGGTGCCCGCTGCTTTCGACGGCCAGGTGCCCGATGATGCTGGACAATCTCTTTCCGGCCCTCGGCGGTGTCGGCACCGCCGTCGCGCTCTTCGTGGTCCTCGCGATCGTGGGCAGCCCCGCCATCGGCGCGGTGGCGTGCCCGGCGACGCATCCGCTCCGCAAGCTCCAACCGCGCGGCCGTTGAGCCGCGCGCTCCTCCCTCGATCCCGCGCCTTCGCCGCCGGTCACCGAAGTGACCGCGAGGCTGAGGACCGAAATCGCTGAGGACGGAGGACTGAGGACTGAAAAACCTGAGGCCTCAATACGTAATCACCGACTCCACGCGCGCGCCGGACAGCACGCTCCGTCCCTTCAGGAACTCGAGCTCGATCACGAACGCGTAAGCGAAGACCTCGCCACCCTGCGTCGTGACGAGGTTCGCCGCAGCCTTCGCCGTGCCGCCGGTGGCGAGCACGTCGTCGACGATGACCACGCGGGCCCCGCGCTTGAGCGAGTCCTTGTGCATCTCGAGCTCGGCGGTCGAGTACTCCGTCTTGTAGGAGACCTTGTCGACGGCCGCCGGGAGCTTGCCCGGCTTGCGGGCGGGGACGAAGCTGGCGTTCAGCCGCGCCGCGAGCGCGCCGCCGAAGATGAACCCGCGGGCCTCGACGCCGACGACCGCGTCGATGTGCGCGCCGATGAACCGCTCGGCGATCGAGTCGAGCACGATGTGGAACGCGCGCGGATCGGCGAGCAGCGGCGTGATGTCCTTGAAGACGATCCCTTTCGTCGGAAAGTCGGGGATGTCGCGGATCTTCGATTTGGCGTAGGCGAGCGTCGCGGCGGACAGCATGACAGCATTCGCGTGTAGCGCATCGCTCGCCCGATGGCGAGCCGCGAGGGTCGCTGCCGCCCCGAAAAAGAACCGGTCAGAGCCCCAGGAGCCGCTCGACGAGGTGCTCGGCGATGCCGCCGTCGTCGTTGCGGGTCAGATCGAGGAGCAGCGGCGTGATCGAAGCGGCGCCGTCGTCGTACGCGTCCGTGTCGGTTCCGGGGTCGCGCTCGTGGCGCACGCCCGGGCCGCCGAGCCACATGTACTCGCGCCCCCGAGGATCGCGCCGGAAGTCGATGATCTCTTCGTAGAGGCGTGCGCCGAGCCGCGTGCGACGGACCTCGCCGGACCAGTGCTCGGGGAAGTTCAGGTTGAGCAGCGGCGTGTTCCGCGCGACGGACGGACCGGGGTGGGGGAGGACATGGTCCTTGGTCGCCTCGAAGAGCTCGCGTGCGAGCCTCGAGGTGAGCTCGGCGTAGCGCGCGAGGTCGCCCTTCGGATGAGCGCTGGATGCGATGGCCGGGATCCCGCGGAGCGCGCCCTCGCGCGCCGCCGCGACGGTCCCCGAATAGAACGCGTCCTGGCCGAGGTTCAGGCCTCGGTTGATGCCGGAGCACACGACGTCGGGCCAGCGCGGCAGAAAGCGCCCTTCGGCATGGAGCGCGACGTAGACGCAGTCGGCCGGCGTGCCGTCGACGGCGAAGATGTTCTTCTCGACCTCTCGCGCGCGGAGCGGGCGGTGCAAGCTCAGCGCGTGGCTCGACGCGCTCTGCTCGGACTCGGGCGCGACGATGACGACGTCGGCCCAGGTCGACAGCGCGTCGAAGAGCGCGCGGATGCCACGGCTGGCGTAACCGTCGTCGTTCGACAGGAGCACGAGCGGACGCTTTTCTTCGACCACGGCTCGGCACCCTAGCACCTTCCGGGGCGCGATGACCGGCCGTCCACGAGGTCGCCACCGTTCGTCGTGATCGCGCTAGGATGCCGCGCCCATGAAGCGGTCGTCGTTCGCCTTCGCCATCGCGGTCCTCGCGCCTGCCCTCGGCGTCTCGTGCGCGGAGCCGCCTCGTCCAGTCATCCCGCCGGTCACGACGGCGACGCCGCCGCTCACCATGCAACTGCCCTCGAGCTCGAAGAACGCCACCAAGCCCATGACGCGCAAGTCCGACGTCGTCGAGACCCTGCACGGCGTCCAAGTGTCCGACCCCTACCGCTGGCTCGAGGACGGTGACTCGCCCGAGGTCCGGCAGTGGACCGAGGCGCAGAACGCGTACACGCGCAGCATCATCGACGCGATCCCCGGCCGGGAGACGCTGAAGAACGAGGTCACCGAGCTGCTCCAGATCGGCTTCGTCTCGCCGCCCGTCGTCCGTGCGACCAAGACGGGCCTCCGCTACTTCCACACGAAGCGAGAGGGAGCGCAGAACCAGCCCGTGCTCTACGTGCGCGACGGGCACGCGGGGAAGGACAGGGAGCTCATCGACGTCTCCACGCTCTCGGACGACGGGACGACGGCCCTCGACTGGTGGTTCCCCTCGTGGGACGGACGGCTCGTCGCGTGGGGATCGAGCGAGTCGGGGAGCGAGGACAGCGTCCTCCAGATCCGCGACGTCGAGACGGGCAAGGATCTGCCCGACAAGATCGACCGCACGAGGCACGCCTCGGTCGCGTGGCTGCCGGACGGCAAGGGCTTCTACTACTCGCGTTATCCCGAGCCCGGCACCGTGCCCGCCGGCGAGGAGCGGTATCACTCGAAGATCTACCTGCACCTCGTCGGCCAGGACCCGAAGAACGACAAGCTCGTGTTCGGGGAGGGGCGCGACAAGACCGACGTGCCGCAGGTGATGATCTCGCCGAACGGCCGCTGGCTCGTCGTGCGCGTGCACATGGGCTGGGATCGGAGCGAGGTCTGGGTGAAGGACCTCTCCAAGGGCGCCGCTGCGCCGTGGGTCGCGGTCGCCGCGAAGACGCCGGCGCTCTTCGATCCGATCCCGCGCAACGATCGGCTCTACATCCAGACGAACGACGGCGCGCCCCGCTACAGGCTGTTCGCCGTCGACTACACGAGGCCGGAGCGGAGCGCCTGGAAGGAGATCCTTCCGCAGAACGAGGACGTCCTCCACGACGTCGAGGTCCTGAAGAACGACATCGTCGCGACGTACATGCACGACGCTTCGACGCGCGTCGAACGCTTCGGCCTCGACGGCAAGTCGAAGGGGCCGATCCAGCTGCCCGGGATCGGCTCCGCCGGCGTCACCGGGATGCCGGACGGCAAGGAGGTCTTCGTCTCTTTCACCTCGTACGTCGTGCCGTCGCAGGTGCACCGGCTCGATCTCGAGCAGGGCTCGCGCCTCGAGCCGTGGGACCGCGTGGGAGGGAAGCTGTCGTCGGGCGACCCGTCCGTGAACCTCGAGGTGAAGCAGATCTTCGCGACGTCGAAGGACGGCACCCGCGTGCCGATGTTCGTCATCTCGAAGAAGGGCCTGAAGCGCGACGGGAACAATCCGACGGTCCTGTACGGCTACGGCGGCTTCAACGTGAACCAGACGCCGGCGTTCTCGGCGCGGGCGCTCGCGACCGTGAACAAGGGCGCCGTCTGGGTGACCGCGATCCTCCGCGGCGGCGGCGAGTTCGGCGAGGAGTGGCACCGGGCGGGGATGCTCGAGAAGAAGCAGAACGTCTTCGACGACCTCTTCGCGTGCGCCCGGACGCTCTTCGACGAGAAGATCACCCGGCCCGAAAAGCTCGGGATCATCGGCGGATCGAACGGCGGCCTGCTCGTCGCGGCCGCGGTGACGCAGCATCCGGAGATGTTCCGGGTGGGCCTCTCGCTCGTGCCGCTGACCGACATGGTCCGGTACCACAAGTTCCGGATCGCGAAGCTCTGGATCCCGGAGTACGGCGACCCCGACAAGCCGGAGCATTTCAAGTTCCTCTACGCGTACTCGCCGTACCACCGCGTGGAGAACGGCAAGCGGTACCCCTCGCTCCTCTTCACGACCGCCGAGAGCGACACGCGTGTCGATCCGATGCACGCGCGGAAGATGGCCGCGCGGATGCAGGAGGCGCAGGGTGATCCCGATCGGCCGGTGCTGATCCGCGTCGAGACCAAGGCCGGTCATGGCGCAGGCAAGCCGGTGACGAAGCTCGCCGACGAGCTCGCCGACGAGCTGTCCTTCATGCTCACGGAGCTGGGCGTCCAGCTCTGAGCCCGGAGGCTGATCCTGCCCACCCGGGGGATCCAGTCGATCCGCCCCGCTTGCCCAGGCGGCGCGAAGAAGCCGGGTGATTTCGCGCACGCGTAGGCGCCCGGCGCTGGCATGTCGCCTGCTCTTCGCGAAGGGCGTGGTCCGGGCGAGGGCCTTTTCGTGAAGGCCGTCTGCCTCGGATCGCAAAGGTTTCGTCCCTTCCCAGCGACTCCCAGCATCCAGGTGGACGCGAGTCCACGAGGGCAGCCCAGGCGCGTCACCCTCGCGCGCACTCTCGTTGCCCGGCGAGAGCCGTCTCTGCCGAGTAGGTCCGGTGCAGGCGACCCCCTTTTCGCCTCCTTCTCGGCCTTTCTCCTTTTGTCTTCGTTCGACCTCGGCCCGCGAAAAGCCCGAGGAAATCAGCGCGACGGAGAAAATCGGCGCCACGGATTGGACGGATGTTCAGTGCTGATCGTAGTATCAGTGCATGAGCCTCGAGTTCGACGTCCTCCGCGCCTTCCTCCGTCTCGCCCGTCGCCGCACGTCCCCCACGCTCGCTCGTCTGGTCGAGCGGGTCCCGGCCGACGAGGCCGACGTTCGCCGCGCGCTGTTCTCCCTCGCGCGCCAAGGCCTCATCCAGCGGACGCCCGCGGGGATGCGCCTGACCCTGCCCGGTCTCGCCGTCGCGGTCGCGTTCGCGAAGGGCGCGCCCTCGGGCAAGGCTTCGCGCAAGAAGAAGGACGAGGTCGAGAAGGTGGCCGCGTCCGAGGTGGTGCCGATGATCGCTGCACGGCCGCGCCGTCGCGCAGCGTGAGCCCGAGCCGTCGCCTGGCTCGGTGCGCGGGCCAGGGGCCCGCGTGCGAGCTCGGAAGGCGTGATAAAGGTCGCTCCTCGTGGAAGGACCTCGGGGAACGCACGAGGCTGCGCTCGCGGCCCGCAAGCAGACCGCTGCCGAGCTCGAGTCGCGCGCACGCGCGATCGGCAACGCACGCTTTCTGGTCGCGATCACGGCCATCGTGCTCGTCGGAGCGATCGCGTTCGCGCACGCGCCGAAAGAGACCTGGATCGGTGTCGTGGCGTGCGTCGTCGCCTTCGTGGCCCTCGTGGTCGTGCACGCTCGCGTCTACGCACGAAAGGACCGCGCCGCGCTCGCCATGCGCTTCCACGAGCGCGCGCTCGCACGGATGGACGGCAAGTGGCGCTCGTTCCCCTCGACGGGCGAGCGCTGGGCCAACTCGGCCCATCCGTACGCGGGCGACCTCGACGTCTTCGGTCGAGCATCGCTCTTCCAGAGGCTCGACACGACGTCGACGCGTTACGGCGAGGAGGTCCTCGCGCGCTGGCTCTCGGGTGACGACCCGGGGCCCGTGTCGAGCGCCGAGCACGCGGAGATCGTGAAGCAACGGCAGGCGGCGGTGCGGGATCTCGCGCCGCGCGTCGTCCTGCGCGAGCAGCTCTCCGCGCTCGGCGCGCTCATCGACGACTCGGACGACAAACCCGATCCGCGTCCGTTCGTGATGTGGGCGGGGCAGTCCGGGTCGAACGCTGGCGGGCGGCTCCCGAGCGGGATGCGGCTGGTCGCGGTCGTCCTCCCGCTGCTCACGATCGGCACGATGGTCGCGGCGGGGATGGGGCGCGTGCCGTGGCTCGCGTTCGTCGCGCCCTTCGCCGTCTCGGTCGTCCTGCTCGGAATGCTCCGGGCGAAGATCCAGCCCGCGCTCGAAGCTGCGTCGTCGAAGGAGAGCGCCCTCTCGCGCTACGGCGCCATGCTGAAGCTGCTCGAGGACGAGAACCTCGAGGCCCCGCTGCTCGTCGGCCTGCAGAAGCGTCTGAAGGAGAGCGGCGCGTCCGCGACGCGCGAGATGGCCGCGCTCTCGCGCATCGTCAGCTTCGTCGATGCGCGGAACAACGAGGTCTTCCGCTTCTTCATCGGCCCGGTCCTCATGTGGGATCTGTGGTGCGCGCTCGCGCTCGAGAAGTGGCGGCAGCGCGTGGGCAAGGCGGCCTTCGGTTGGTTCCGCGCCCTCGCCGAGCTCGAGGCGCTCGCCTCGCTCGCCGGCTTCGCGTTCGAGAACCCCGATTACACGTTCCCGGAGATCACGAGCCGCGCGACCTTCGAGGCGGAGGCGCTCGGGCATCCGCTGATCGACGACGACAAGCGCGTGGCCAACGACGTCACCATCGCCGCGCCCGGACACGCGCTCGTCGTCACCGGCTCGAACATGTCGGGCAAGAGCACGCTGCTCCGCGCGATCGGCATCAACACCGTGCTCGCGAACGCGGGCGCTCCCGTCTGTGCGCGGGTTCTCCGCCTCGGGCGGCTCCGCGTCGCGACGAGCATGCGCGTGTCCGACTCGCTGGAGGAGGGGACGAGCCGCTTCTACGCGGAGCTGAAGAAGCTGAAGCTGGTGCTCGACCTCGCGCGCGCCCACGCGAAGGATCCCTCGCAGGGCACCTTGCTCTTCCTCCTCGACGAGATCCTCCACGGCACGAACACGCGCGAGCGCCTCATCGGCGCGCGCGCGATCCTGAAGGAGCTGCTCGCGTGCGGTGCGATGGGCGCGGTCTCGACGCACGACCTCGGGCTCGGCGACCTCGAGGACGAGATGCCCGACAAGGTGAAGAACGTCCACTTCGAGGAGCAGGTCGAAGGCGACGTGATGAGCTTCGACTACCGGCTTCGTCCGGGCATCGTCCAGAGCTCGAACGCGCTTCGTCTGATGAAGATCGTCGGCCTCGACGTGGTGCCGTAGGCTTCGCCCCATCGCACGCAGAAGCTGCCGCGGTCGTCTCGCAAACTTCGATGCGGCCGGCGCAAGAGTCGAATCTGAAGGCCACGGTAACAACCCCGCTACTGGACGGGCAGGCGAGCTCACCGGCCATCTTCTGGCATGCTGCGAACGGGGGTTGCGGCGAGGTCGCCCACCCCGACGAGTGGGCGATCTCGCGCGTGTCATCCTGGCGCAGATCACCGGGGTTCACGAGATCAAGCGCGAATTCGTCACCGTGCCCGGAAGGAACGATGCCGAGCGAGCGAGATCGGGGACATTGTCCACTGGCGGTGGGCCCGTGACAGCGTCCCGCGACTGGTCTCGAGGTCATGCAGGTCGACTAGGGCCCGAAGCTCAGGCCCCACGATGCGCGTCGATGTCGCGAAGCGACTCGAGCTCGCCCTCGTGGTCTTGTCCAACATCTCGCTTGAGGCGCGGCCGCGTGCGGCCGCACCGTCAAACGAACTTGCGACAGGCATGAGCACGAGACCGCGTCGAGAAGTCAGCGTCCCACGACAACACCGCAACATGGGGCCTCGTACTGCGGCTTGCCACCAGGCTAGGGCCAGCACGGACGCACCTGACTACTCGAGCTGGATCGGGCAGAGCCCAGGCGGTTGCCGGTTGGCGAGCGACTTGGGTAGAACGTATCATTCAAGCATGAGCGACCGAGATCTCGCTTCGCTCGTCGCACGCGCGCGCTCCGCCCACGTTACCCCCTCGCAGCGGGAGGAACACCGGCGGAGCTTCGCGTTCGGGAACCTGAGCATCGAGAACCCAAGGGTCACTCGGGAGCTGGTCGAGAGGATCGCGATCCGCGTCCCTGCGCCGCTACCGGACGAATAGGAGTCACCGTTTGGTAGGGTGGGGGGGCTCGGATCACAGTCCGGGCTTGTTGACTGAGCAAGAAGTCGAGAACTCGCTCCGCCTAACGGACTTGGTGGCGCGAGAAGCGCGTGCCGCTCTCAAAGCTCGCAAGTTCGTTCTCGAGCCTGACCTGATCCTCCGGATGCACTTTACAGCGATGACCAAGGTCATCGAGACGGCGGGCTCGATCAGAAAGGTAGATCGACCGAAGCCGATCTTCGGGTCGAAGCATCAGCCGCCTGCGTACAAGGAGGTTGAAGACCATCTGAGGGGGATGTGTGCCTACATCAATGCGTCGCCGCCAACGTTTCCAGGCGATGATGACCCCGAGCTGAGGCAGGCACTCGACCGAGGAATCCACGTGGCGTCGTATGCCATCTGGCGCTTGAACTGGATCCATCCCTTCGACGACGGCAATGGAAGGACCAGCCGAGCGCTAGGCTACCTTCTCTTGAGCATCCACTCCGGAATGTTCGACACCGCAAGCCCTGCTCTGCCCGATCGGATCTGTCGTGAGAGGCTGAAGTTCTATCGTTGCCTCGAAGCTGCGGATTCGCGTACAAGAAGAAGAAGCGGATTCGCCTCCAACAGCTCGAGAACTTCGTGAAGAAGCACTACCAAGCCCAGCTACGAGAGTCCCTGGAGCGCACGACAGAGCGCACTTCGCGAACGTCGCTACTTGCCATCGACTAAGCCTGCTCTCTCGTCGGTCCTCGACGATGACATGACCGTTGTGGATGAACCGCTTCGCGAGCAGTGGAGCTGTTCGCTCTCTCACCCACCGATCCCGCGCATCGAGACCGACGCGGCGTCGGGCTCGGTGCAGCCCTTCCAGACGTCGCCGTCGGGCTTGAGCGTCCAGGCCTCGTGGACGGCCGTCGCCACGGCGTCCGCGTCGCCGCTTCGCGCGACGTGGCCGGCGCCGAGGCCGTCGTTGGTGGCAAGGCACGGGCGGAGCGTGCCGTCCGCGGCGACGCGGAGGCGGTCGCAGCCTTTGCAGTAGGTGTCGCTCGTGCCCGTGATGAAGCCGACCTTCTTCGTGGGATCGTGGCGTGCGCGCAGGTACTTGGCGGGGCCGCGATCCGGCTCGCGGGCGGGCTCGCCGTTCTGGAGGAGATGCGCGAGACGTGCGCGCATCTCGCTCGCGCGTACCACGCGGTCCTTGAGCTTCGCCCCCTCGCCGACGTGCATGACCTCGAGCAGGCGCGGGACGATGCCACGGTCCCAGCACCAGCGAACGATGTCCTCGATCTCCGCGTCGTTCTCGCCTCGCACGACGACGGCGTTCAGCTTGATCTCGTCGAACCCCGCCGCGAGCGCGGCGTCGATCCCGCGGAGCACGACGTCGAGCTTGCCTCCGCGGGTCATGCGCCGGAAGCGATCGGGGTCGAGCGTATCGAGCGAGACGTTGACGCGCATGAGCCCGGCCTCGCGGAGGGCGCGCGCGTAGCGCTCGAGGCGGGTCGCGTTCGTCGTGAGCGCGAGGTCGTCGAGGCCGAGCGTACCGAGGAAGGACACCACCTCGACCACGGCCGGGTGCAAGAGCGGCTCGCCACCGGTGAGGCGCACCCTGCGGACGCCGGCGCGCACGAGCCCTCGGGCCATCGTCTTCCAGGCTTCGATCTCGAGCCGGTCCTCGAGGTAGCCGTCGCGCTTGTCCGGGCGGCAGTAGATGCACGCGAGGTCGCACCGATCCGTCAACGAAAGGCGCACCGAGCGCGGCGGCGTCGCCGGCGCCGGGCGTGGCTGGAGTACCGGAAGGGCGACCATGAGGAAGGAGAATCGTACGCCGAAATGGCGCCACGCGCCCGGCTTCGAGCCTATCCCTCATCGTACGCGCGGCCGCAAGCGGTGGTTTCGCGCTACCATCCCGCCTTCCCGAAGCCCTGGAAACCTCGATGGAGTCCTCCGCGACCAAGCCGCGCGTCATCACGGTCACCGTGAGCGACACCCGCACCGAGGCCGACGATCTCTCCGGGCGCGCGCTCGTGGAAGAGCTCGCGGCCTTCGAGCACGTGCGTCACGTCATCGTGCCCGACGATCCGGACCGCATCGGCGCGCTCCTCCGCGACGTCGTCGCGGCGCGCGAGGCGGACGCCGTCGTCTTCACCGGCGGGACGGGCATCGCGCCGCGCGATCGCACCTACGAGGCGGTCGCGTCCATGCTCGACAAACAGCTCGACGGCTTCGGCGAGGCGTTCCGGCGCTTGTCGTGGGAACAGATCGGTCCACGCGCGATCCTGTCGCGGGCGACGGCGGGGACCGTGGGCACGTGCATCGTGTTCTTGCTGCCCGGCAGCGAGAAGGCCGCGAGGCTCGGCGCGAAGGAGCTCATCGCGCCGGTGCTCGCGCACGCGGTCGATCTCGTGAACGGCCGCACGCATCACGGCAAGCACGCGTCGAAGGGGCAGCCATGAGGATCGCGCTGCTCTACTTCGCCGCCGTGCGCGAGCTCGTGGGCATCGACGAAGAGCGCGTCGACCTGCAGGAGGACGTCGTCACCGTCGGCGATCTCGCCGCGTTCGTCGAAAGGCGCCACCCGGCGCTCGAGGGACGCCTCGCGTCCGTGCGCTTCGCGCGCAACGAGACCTTCGCGACCAACGACGAGACGCTCGCCGACGGCGACGTCGTTGCGCTCATCCCGCCCGTAGCGGGCGGCTGAGCCCGCGAGCGCCCGCTACGCCGCGCACGGCCCGGGAGGCGGGCTCGAGGGAGGCGGCCTCGATCCACGCGGGCGGAGCGGTCGCACGCGTCCCAACGGCCTCGACGTCTCCGCGGGCGAGGGCAGGTACGTGACGAGCGCGTCGAGCAGAAGGCAGACACCTCGGCTCGATCGGAGCGAGCCGCACGTCACCACGAGCAACTGCGATCCCGCTGCGAGGACCGCCTTGCGCAGCGCTCGCGCGATCTCGTCGGCGCCGAGCTCGATCCCCATCAGATGCGCGCCGCGGACGGTCTCGTCGGCGTCGGCGCAGACGTCCACGATGCGGCTCCGCATGCGCGCGACCCATTCGGCGGCGGCCGGCGGCAACGGGCGTAGCTCGCGCTCGCCGCCTCGCTCGACGACGAGACGCTGGTCGATCACGTCGAGGAGGTGTGCGCCGTCGTCGAACCACGGCACGTGAATGGCCACGGCCGTGACGTCGAGGGCCTCTTCGAGCGACGTGAGCATCGACTCCAGATCCGCTCGATCGCCGATGTCGTCGAGGAAGACGACGCACGGGACGCCGAGCGCACGCACGGCCCGCAGCGACGCTTCGGCGCTCTCCGCCGTGCCTCGCGCCGCGTCGAGCACCACGAGCCCGCCGCTGTTGACGCCTCGGAGCCGTCCGTCGATCGAGACCAGGAACGGCTCGTCCGCGAAGGGGCCCGATCGTGGGACCCAGGTCACCTCCGTCGCGAGCGAGAAGCGCGCGACTGCGGTAGAGGGCTCGCCGCTCTTCGCGTGCAGGCGCTCGGCGAGCTCGACGATGCGCTGCCGGCATGTGAAAGGCCCCGCGTCGACGCTGGCGACGACGCCGATGTTTCGTACACGTGAAATGTCGCGCTTCATGGATGGACCAGCCCCGTCCGAACGCACGCGCAGCCCGAGGCGCGTGTTCGGTCATCGAGTCACGGACAGGATCTCGGGCAGGGCGCGGGATGGAGCGCCGCGATGTCGCACCGAGATCGGCTCGCTCGGAAGCGGAGCCGGGCTGGCAGGCGCGTCCTCGTCGCTGTCCAGCGAACGCCGCCTACCGACCGGCTCCGCGGTTCGAGAGCTCGAGGATCACTCGATGAAGCGACATGATGGCGAACGACGGGACGCTCCGCGCAGGCGCGTCGCGGACGTTATGGTTCCCGCTGAGGGCTTCGTCAAGCCCTCGGCATGACGCGCCTTCCGTCGTGCGGCGAGCCTGCCCTTCGCGGTGACCGAGGTCGTGCTCGCGAGCGTCGAACACGACCTCGCCGCTCGCGTCGACGTGGCTTCGGTCCTCTGCGCGTCGATCCACGGATCGCGCGTGCACCTCGGGTGACGGCGGTTTTTCGCGGCCTGACCGGCGGCGCGGTGACGGTCGGGTCCTTGCTTTGCTTCGCGGCATGCGAACCGCGCTGTCGATCGTCGTCCTCGCGGTGTCGGCTGCTGCAGGGTGCAGCCCGCCCGTGCCCGATTTCGTCGGAAGCTCGCCGGACAGGGTGTCGGCCCCGTCCGAGCCGCGGGCGCCCGAGGAGGAGGCGATCGAGCCCACGCTGCCGAGCGTGCCGCCGGCGTGCGGCGCGACGATGGATTGGGAGCCGTTCTCCTTCGTCGGACCGGTCGTCCAGGTGCCTGCCGGTACGAGCCTCCAGGCCGCGATCGACGCCGCCCCGAACGGCGCCGTGCTCGAGCTCGCGCCTGGCCGTTACGTCGCGCATGCCCAGCCGTTCGTCGACCCGACCTGCGGCAACTGCCAGCCCGATGATCCGAAGCAGCCGAAGGCCACGGTCGGCTTCGTCCTGCGCGGCAAAGCGATCGCCATTCGCGGCGCCGGCGCGTCCAAGACCGAGCTCGTCACCAACGCCGGCTACGGTTTCTACGTCGAGGATGCGTGCGAGGTCCGCCTCGAGGGCCTCTCGATCACCGGAGGCAAGCGCGACGAGGACGGTGACGCTGCCGACGGCGCCGTCGTCGTACGGCGGAGTCGCGCCACGATCGCCGACGTCGTCATCCACCGGAACTTGGAGCTGAGGCCCGGCGGAGCCTATCCGGGCATCGCCGGCGTCATGTGCCGCGAGGGATCGGACGTCCTCGTCGTCGACAGCGAGATCGTCGACAACAGTTGGGACGGCGTCGCCGTCTACCGAGACGGCCGGGCTCGCGTCGTGAACTCGCGCATCACTCGCGGCAAGGGCGTGGCCGTCGGCGTGACGTGGAACGGACGCGCACGCATCGTCGGGAGCGACCTGTCGTCGTACTGGAAGGGCGTCGGCGCGTTCGTGGACGCGAAGGTGGAGCTCTACTCCACGTTCGTCCACGAGCATCTGGGCTGGGGCGTCTGGGCCGCCGACCGCGCCGAGATCATCGCGATCAACGACACGATCGCCTACAACGATCAGCTCGGGGTCTACCTCGGCTCGCCGCAGAGCCGCGGCGTGTTCGTGAACAACGTGGTCGCCCACAACGGGTGGAACGAGAAGGGTGGATACACGCCGCAGACGTTCGGTCGAGGCGGTATCCGCGGCATCCACCCGTCGAAGAGTCCCTTCACGATCCAGCACAACGTCCTCTACGGCAACCTCGGAGGCGACTACACGCAGCCGTCCGGCTCCATCGCGGTGCCCACGCGCGAATGGGGCCCCACGAACCGCCGCTCCGACCCGAAGCTCGTGTCGCGCGAGGACCTGAGGCCGGCTCCCGGCTCCCCGCTCCTCAACGCGGGTGATCCGTCGGTCGAGAATCCGGACGGCTCGCGATCACACATCGGGGCGACCGGAGGGCCGCACGCGAGGTTGTGAGGGTCCAGACGTCAGTCTTCAGGCTCCAGGCTCCAGCTCGTCGGGCTCGCGCCGCGCTCGGTCTGACCGGAGGCTCCAGACTCCGTCCCCGGTTCGTTCGGCTCGAGCAGGGCTCGGTCCGACGACTGGAGACGGAGCTCGAGCCCGGAGCCTGACGACCTGGAGCGCAATCTGGAGCCTGGAGCCTGGAGCCTGGAGCCTGGAGCCTGATCACTACTCGTGCCGATGCTCCCCATGGCCCCCCGCGCACCGGGCGTCCTCCCAGCCGACCCACGCGGCGCCGTCGGGGCCGATCTCGCGCTTCCAGATCGGGACGCGCGCCTTGATGCGATCGATGAGCTCGCGGCACGCACGGAAGGCCTCGCCGCGATGGGGCGCGCTCGCGGCGCAGACGACGGCCGCCTCGCCGACCTCGAGCGATCCGACGCGGTGAAGGGCGGCCAGGCGCACGCCTTCGATCTCGCGCTCGATCTCCTCTGCGATGCGCTCCATCTCGCGCTTCGCCATCGAGGCGTAGGCGGAGTACTCGAGGCGCGTGACCGCGCGTCCGGCATTCTCGTCGCGCACGACGCCGACGAAGAGCGCGATGCCGCCCGCGCCGGGACGTCGCACGCTCGCCAGCGCCTCGTCGATGGAGAGCGGGGACTCGCGGATGTCGACCTTCACCGTGCCGCTCCCCGAGCGTCCGGAAGGGCGGGGGAGCCGCCCTCGCGCTGCCAGTGCCCGCTCCTGCCGCCGGCCTTCTCGACGAGGAAGACGTCGAAGGTCATGCCGCGATCGATCGCCTTGAGCATGTCGTAGAGCGTCAGCGCCGCGGTGCTCGCGGCGACCATCGCCTCCATCTCCACGCCGGTTCGGTCGCGGGCCTCCGCCTTGGCGGTGATGACCGCCATGTCCGCGTCGAGCTCGATCGAGACCTCGACGCGCGTGAGGTGCACGTTGTGACAGAGCGGGATGAGGTTCGGCGTCAGCTTCGCCGCTTGGATGCCGGCGATGCGCGCCGCCGCGAGGACGTCGCCCTTCGGCGTGTCGCCGGACGCGAGACGGAGGAACGTCTCGTGGCTCATGCGCACGCGCGCGCGCGCCGTCGCGGTCCGCGCGGTGACCTCCTTCTGCCCGACGTCGACCATGTGCGCGTGGCCGTCGCGGGTGAGATGCGTCAGCTCCTTGCCCTCGTCCGTCATGGTTGGCTCCGTCTTCGTCCCGAGCGCTCACGCGCAGAGATCGCTCATCAAGAGCACGTCGACCTCGGCTCCGGCTGGGATCCCGTTCGCCTCCGCGGGCACGATGACGAGCGCATCGCACTGCGCCATCGTGGTGACCGCGCCGCTCGCTTGGTTGCCGAGCGTGGTCACGGAGAGCTGCCCGCCGTCGCCCTGCGCGACCGTGGCGCGCGCGAATTCCATCCGACCGGGATCGTGCGCGAAGGCGCGCGTCATGCGGGCGCGGCGCGTGGCGGGGAAGGGGCGGGGGTCGCCTTGCATCGCGCGGAGCAGCGGGACGCCGAACAGCGCGAACGTGACCATCGCGCTCGCGGGATTTCCGGGCAAACCGAGCACGATCGCCTCGCGCCGCCCGGGGCGCGCGTAGCGCCCGACCGCGAGCGGCTTGCCGGGCTTCATCGCCACGCGCCAGAAGTCGAGCGTGACGCCGATCGCCTCGAGCGCAGGACGCACCAGATCGTGATCGCCGACGCTCACGCCGCCGATGGTCACGACGACGTCGGCTTCGCCGAGCGCGGCGGCGAACGCCCGCTCCGTCGCGCTTCGCTCGTCGCGCACGTACGGTAGCGCGCGCGCACGCGCGCCGGCGCGCCGAGCCATCGCGCGCAGCACGACGGTGTTCGACTCGGGGATCGTCCCGGGCACCGGATCGGTCCCGGGCCGGCGGAGCTCGTCGCCGGTCGCGAGGATCGCGACCTCGGGACGCTTCGCGACGGCGAGCTCGGACAGGTCGAGCGCGGCGGCGAGCGCGAGGTGCGGCGGGCGGAGCCGCGTGCCCTTCGCGATCGCGACGGAGCCGGCGGCGAGGTCCTCGCCGCGCCGGCGGACGTTCTGACCGGGGCGCGGCCGCGCGCTGAGCACGGCGACGTCGCCGTCGCGCGTGACGTTCTCCTGCATGACGACGGCGTCGGCTCCCTCGGGGAGCGCCGCGCCCGTGAAGATGCGCATCGCGGTGCCGGGCGTGAGCGCGTCCGGGACGGCGCCGGTGCGGCTCTCGCCGCGGACCGGCAGGCGGATCGGCGGCTCGCCGAGATCGCTCGTGCGGACGGCGTAGCCATCCATCGACGAGTAGTCGAAGCCGGGCAGATCGACGCGCGCGACGACGTCCTCTCCGAGGACACGACCGTCGAGCTCCTCGAGCGGAACGGCCTCCGACGGCAGCACGGGCGAGCCGAGCGCGAGGATGCGGGAGAGGGCTTCTTCGAAGCGGAGCACGGCCGGACGCGTAGCACACGTCCAGGCCGGACGCGTAGCCGGGCGGCTCGGAGCGGCCATTTGCCGTCGAGGCCCGTCGATCTCCGGGTCCCGGGTCAGAGCTCGTCGTCCGTGAACGCCATCACGTCGGCGATGCTGCGCGACCCGCACGCGAGCGCCACGAGGCGGTCGAAGCCGATCGCGTTGCCGGCGCACTCGGGCAAGCCCTTCGCGAGCGCGTCGAGGAAGCGCTCGTCGATCGGGTAGACGGGCTTGCCGCGGCGCTTGCGTTCGGCCTGGTCGCGCTCGACGCGCGTGCGTTGCTCGACCACGTCGGTGAGCTCGCCGAAGCCGTTGCACAGCTCGATGCCCGCGACGTAGAGCTCGAAGCGCTCGGCGACGCGCGGATCATCCGGCTTCTTGCGCGCGAGCGAGGCTTGGGACGCGGGGTACTCGGTGACGAAGACGCCGCGATCGAGCGCGGCGAGCCCCGGCTCCACCTCGAACGCGAGCTTCTCGAAGAACGTGTCCTCGTCGTGCTCGGCGAGCCGGAGCGTCTCGTCCGGCGGGACGCGGGCGAAGCGGTCGAAGGCCTCGAGCAACGTGATCCGCTCGAACGGCGGGCGGAGATCGATCGTGCGCCGGTCCGCGCCGGAGCCGAGCGTGACGGAGCCGCCGGTCACGCGAGCGACGAGCTGCTCGGTGTCGCGCATGATGGCCTCGACGCCGGCGTGCGGGCGGTAGAACTCGAGGATCGTGAACTCCGGGTTGTGGCGCTCGCCGAGCTCGCCTGCGCGGAACGCGCGCGTGATCTGGTAGATGCGCCCGCACCCGAGCGAGAGCAGGCGCTTCATCTGGTACTCGGGCGACGTGGAGAGGTAGCGCTTCGGCCGGCCCTCCGGGACGGGGACGCCGGTGGGCACGAGCTCGAAGGCGTCGAGGTGCAGGTCGAGCCCCGGCGACGGGACCGCGATCGGGGTCTCCACCTCGAGATACCCGCGCGACGCGAAGAACTCCCGTGCCGACGCGAGGGCCCGGGCGCGCGCCTCGAGGAGCTTCACGGCTGCAGGCCGCGGAGCAGGACGTCCGCGAGCTGGCTGGCGGCCCGGCCGAGCGCGCCCTGCTCGGCGCGGCCGAGGGCCCAGGTCAACGTGATGCCGTCGAGCGCGCCGAAGATCGCGCGCGCGGCGACGTGCGGCGAGATGTCGGTACGGAAGGCGCCGGTGCTCTGACCCTCGATGATGATCTTCGCGATCCCGTCGAGGTAGGCGAGGAAGTGAGGCGCCGCGAACTCCTTCATCAGCCGCGTCGACTGCCGGAGGATGACGGTGATCACCTCGGCGAGGTCGCGTTCGCCTTCGAGCAGCCCGAGCTGCATGTCGATCACGGCGCGCAGGCGCGAGGGCGCGTCGGGCTTCTTCGGGAGCTCCTCGCGCATGAACGTGAGGAGCTTGTCGACACGATCCTCGAAGAGCGAGACGAGCAGCTCCTCCTTCGACTTGAAGTAGAGGTAGATCGTGCCGTCCGCGACGCCGGCGGCCTTGGCCACCTCGCTCACGCGCGTCGCGTGGAAGCCGTTGCGTGCGAAGACCTTCACGGCCGCGTTCAGGATGCGGTCGCGCTTGTCACCGGACCGCCGGCGCTTGTCCTCGCTCCGCCCGCGAGCCGTCTCGGCTCGCGCGTTGCGGTCGGCCTTTCCGCCCCCCTCGCGTGCCGCGCGTGCGTTGCGCCGCCGCAAACTGAGTGAAGATTCACTCATTGTCGTGCCCGGGGTATCAAACGCCCGCCCCGCGGTCAACCACATGGGCGGCGTGGGATCAGCGCGACGCTGCCATGGTCAGCATGCGCTCGGCGAACGCCCCGATCTGGCTGCCCATCCACGGCCCGAGCACGACGAGCGCGGCGATGACGGCGAGCAGGCGCGGCAGGTGCGCGATCGTCGGGTCCTGGATCTGGGACGCCGCCTGGAACGCGGCCACGACGAGCCCGACGATCGCCGCGACCGCGAGCACGGGCAGCGCGACGGCCACGGAGAGCAACAGGGCGTTCTGCGCCTGCTCGAGGAGCGCCGCAGGTGACATGCTTCCCCCCGTCCCGCCTCAGCCCGCCTCGTCCGCGGCGTCGGCCGCCGGCTCCGCGTCGGGCGTCTCCTCTTCCTCGCTGCCCGCGTCCTCCACGTCGGCGTCCGGAGAGGGGATCGGCGGGCCGGTGTCGGGCGGAGCTTCACCGTCGGTCCCGATGATCTCGACCGGGATCTTGCACACGGGATGCGTCGCGGTGGCGCGATCGCGAGGGCAGCAACGATCCGAGGTCGTGTTCGTGAGGAGAGCCGCCGGGTAGCAGACGAGCCCCTCGTCGGTCTTGCAGTCCTCGTCGCCGTTGAGCGACTCGCAGCGCTCTCCTTCGCCCTGGTTCGAGCAGGCCCCGATCGCGGCGAGGCCGCCTGCGAAGAGGCAGAACGCGAACGCGAAGGTCCTCGTGCGGAGTTTCACGGGGACCTTGATGGCACGGAAGCTCGCGGCCTGGCAAGGCGAAACACCGAGCCGCCGGCCAGCCGTGCGGCGGATGAGCCTCACACGAGGGCTACGCCGTCACGGCTGGCAGCAGATGCGCGTGGCTCCGGTGGGCGTCGGCGGGACGGTCGTGACGTCGTTCTTGCAGTTGTCGGTGCCGGAGCTGAAGAAGTGAACTCCGACCGAGCGATAATCACCGCGGTTGAGTGTGCCGCAGGTGGTGTCGATCAACGAAGAGGCGCCGGTGCATCCGGAGTCGGTGTGAGCCGCGACCAGCTGCGTGCACGTCAACGTCGTCGCCGGGGTGCACGACGCGCAGGAGCCGACGCAGCTACCCGGGGTGTAGCCGCTGTAGAAGATTCCCCGGTCGTCGGCGTATCCGCTCGGGCACGCGTCGGCCTGGCTTCCGCGCGCGCATCGTTTCGAATCCGTCTTCGCGACGCATCGCTTCGCGGGGTCGCTGCACGTCGTCGAGGCGCGCGCCCCGCAGAACGTCATCGTGGTCGTCCATGTCGGGTCCGCCTGGCGTGGCGTGCCCGTACCGATACAACCCCCGACGGTCGGGCTCGTCGTCGTCCCGAGAACATATCGTGTAGCGGTCACGTTCTTGCAGGCTCGAGTCTGGGGCGCCGCTTCGAGCGTGACCGTCGTACCGCCGGCGGTGCACTCGTTGTCGTTCGACCAAATCGTCGGCGTCGTCTTGCACGTCGACGTGCAGGAGCAGCCGGTGCACGGGCTCGACTGGAGGCCCGAGTGCCACGTGGTCGCCGCCCCGTACTCCGCGGGGCAAGCCCCCGACGCCTCGAAAAGCCCGAGCTCGCCGCCCACGGACGGGGCGGGCACGCACTCGACGGCGTCGTCGCAGGTCGGATCCGAACAATCTGCGAGCCCGTCTCCGTTGTTGTCCTTGCCGTCGAGGCAGTCGCTCTCGGGGATGCGCACGCACGCGGCCGCTTCGCATCGGAAGAATGGCTGGCAGTCGTCGTCCGTCGTGCACGAGGTGAGGCAGGCGGTCGCGCCACACGCGTAGCCGCCAGGACAACTTCCGCCCGTCACGGAGGTGCAGCCCCCGGCGCCGTCGCACTTCCCGTCGCACGCGGCTCCGCAGATGACATCGTCGGAGGGATAGACGCACTCTGCCGACTTGCCGTTGCAGCTTCCGGCGCAGGGGCCGGAGCCTGCGCACGAAGGACGCTCGCCGACGGGGGCGCCGGTGACGAAGGAGCACGTGCCCTCCTTGCCGGCGACGTTGCAGGCCTCGCACGGCTCCGTGCACGCGCGGTTGCAGCAGTAGCCGTCGACGCACAGCCCGCTCCTGCAGTCCGCCCCGGTCGTGCAGGACTTCTTCGGCGGGTCGACCGCGGGCGGGGCGGTGGTGTCGCCACCTCCGCTGCCGTCGGACGGAGGAGCGATGACGGGATCGTCACCCGTGCACGCCACGACGGCGACCGCTCCCATCGCGAGCATCGACACCAGAAACGATCGCCCCATGGCCCCCCCTTCTTCGTCGGGGGCATCCGAATGCCATGGCGACCTTCGTGTTGCAACTGCGTGCGAGAACGTCGTTTTGCGACGATCAGAGCGATCGAGTGCTCTCGTCCGACCGTCTCTTCTCTTCCTTCGCCTCGACGGCCTGCGCGAAGAGCGACACGTACTGCGCCGCGCTCGCGACCGAGAAGACGAGCGAGAGGTAGACGAGCACGCGACCTACCTTCGCCAGGTCGACGATCCCGAGATCGATGAACCCGTACGAGAGATGGTACGGGTAGCCCGAGAGCAGGACGATGATGCCGATCATCTGGAGGGCGGTCTTCGTCTTGCCCTCCTGGCCGGCGGAGATGATGACGCCTTCGCTGGCGGCCACGCTCCGTAGCGCCGTCACGCTGAGCTCGCGCGCGAGCAGGATCACGACGGCCCACGCGGGCATGCGGCCCATCTTGACCAGCCACACGAGGCAGGCCATGACGATGAGCTTGTCCGCGAGCGGATCGATGAGCTTGCCGAGGACGCTGACGACGTTGAGCTTGCGCGCGAGGTAACCGTCGAGGACGTCGGTGAGCGCCGCTGCGGTGAACACGAGCGCGGCTCCGAATCCCGTTCGAGGCGTGTCCTGGTCGAGCAGCCAGAGGCAGAGCGGGATCATCGCGATCCGCCCCATCGTCAGGACGTTCGGCAAATTGAGCGCGTCCTGACGGAGCGAACGACGTCGTTCGGCGCGCGATCGGGTCGCGTCCTCGGCCACGGACGACTCCTCTAGTCGTCCGGCCGCCCGGAGTCACGCACTCGTGACGAGGACCCGGCCTTCGCCCGCGAAGCTGACGAGGCCGCGCTGTCCGCACGGGGCGTCGCTCGGAGCGACGGCGCGGGGCACGAGCCTGCCGAACCAGCCGAGGATGGCCTCACGCCGCACGCTGAGGCTCCGGTCCGCGTGCACGGGCAAGACGAGGATCTCGCCGACCGTCTCGAACAGCACCGCTCCCTCGCCCCGGAGCTGCACGACGGGGACGAACTCGCCTTCGCCCGTCGTCAGGCGGCCGTTCTCGAACGTGAGGCTGGCGGCGAAGCCGAGGAGCACGTCTTCGCGCGCGAAGCACATCTCCGTCTCGAGCCGCGAGGCGGACATCGGCATGCCGTCCGCGCCGCCGCCGACCGCGTATGCCGACAGCTTGCGACCGGGCCGCGGCGCCAGCACGAGCTGGCCGTCGCCGGTGGCGAGCACCATCGGGCTCGTCACGCCGCCGAACGATTCGCCCGTGGGCTTGCCCTTCACGTGACGCTCGAGGAGCTGGATATCGAGCCCGTTCTGCTGCGCTCGGATCGACTCGAGTCGCGCCACGAAGCCCGCCTCCGCCGTGGTCCGCACGAGCGCGACGCCCGAGCGGTGGAGGGCGACGCCCGACGGCGGGAAGCGGACGGCCTCGCTCGGTCGCGGCGCGATCCCGTCCAGCGCGTCGTGCCCCGGTGCATCCGACGCGAACGACGGACGCCGCTGCGCGAGCCCGTCCGAGCGCCAAGCGGTGCCGGCCGCCGCGCTCGCGGCGGCGCCGTCGACGAAGGGCGGAGCGCTCCCGCCTGCCTGAGGCGGCGCGCTCTCGTGACCGAGCGGGGGAGGCAACGTCCCTCCACGCTCGTTGGGCGGATCGTGCGATCGCGCGGGGCCGAACGGGCTCGGCACCGCGACCACCGGCCGGCGAAGCGACGGGAGCGACGGAGGAGGCACCGCCCCGGGATCGTCGAGTCGGATCGACGGCGGCGGCTGGTGCGACGGGAGCTGCGCGAGCGCGGCGAGCTCGCTCGCGATCTGCTCGTGCGCCGGCGGCGCGCCCACGGGCGCGATCAGCGTCGGCCTGCGGTTCGAGGTCTGCGCGTTGCCGAGCTGCGGGATCGAGGGCGCCGTGACTTGCGCGTCGTCCGGCTTCGCGTCGATTCGGAAGCCGTCCTTCGTGTCGGGTTTGCGCGTCTCCGGTCGGGGCGCCGGTCCGTCCTTGAGGACCTGCCCGATCTCGTGGGGCCGCCAGCTCTGGGCGGCCACGTCGTCGAGACTGTGCTCGCTCGTCGGCTCGGCGAGCGCGAAGGAGAGCTCGCCCGCGTCGAGCTCCTGGTACGCGGCCCCGGCGACGTCGCGGACCTCCTGCGACGGCTCGGACGGCTCGGGCGGCGGCATGGACCCTCGGCCGAGCCGTGCCCTCATGCGCCTCGCCATCTGCTGGTGGCCGCCTTGGCGGAAGGCGTACTCGGCCTTCTCGATGTCTCCCATCCGCTCGTACGCGAGCCCGAGGTAGCCCCACGCGCGCGAGTGGCCCGGGTTGAGCGACAGGAGGTGCTCGAGCTCGCGCCTCGCGAGCTCGGGCTGGCTCGTCTTGAGATGACAGAGCGCGAGGTTCAAAAGCAGCGCGGGATCGTTCGCGTTCCGCCGCCGGAGCTGCTCGTAGATCTGGATCGCGCGCTGGTAGAGGCCGAGGCGGAAGTAGACGACCGCGATGAGATCCTGACCCTTCGGGTCGCGTGGCTGCAGGCGGAGCGCGCGCTCGAGCTCTTCCTTCGCCTCGTGGACGCGGTTGTCCTGCAGCAGCTCGCTGCCTCGATAGAGGTGGAAGAGGAAGTCCTCGTTGGCCGTGTCGGTCGGCTGCTCGGACTCCGGAGCAAGGCCGACGGACGGCGTGAGCCGGCGGGATTCGGTCTCCATGCCCGGCTCGTCGCCGAAGGGCCGCTGGCTCTCACGCATCCGACTCGACCATCGAAGAATGCCCGTGCGGGGCCGCACGGCTCACCGAATCCTATCCGCTTTTTGGCGCTGGTGGTGAGATTCGCCGAACCGTCCACGTCAGCGCCAGGAAGGCAAGGGGGACCAGCGCGATCGTCGCCGCCGTGCCACCGAGCATCCCCGCGCTCCCGCCCGCCCAGGCGTCGTCTGCGAGCCGAGCCTGGACGATGCCGCCCGACAGTAGCGTCCCCGTCGCGAAGGAGAAGGCGGTGTTCGCCGCCCAGGGCTGCCAGGCTCCGCGATCACGCACCCACAGCGTGCCGAACACGACGCCGAGGAGCGCAGCCGCGAAGACCATGCGCGCCGTCGCGTCCGGTCGCCCGAGGGCGGCCCCGGCCGACGTAATGCCGCACGCGAGCACCTTGCCGAGCGGACCGATCTCGAGCTTGTCGAGCGCGCGCAGCGTCACCCCGTGGAAGAGGAGCTCGTCCCGCCAGGCGACGACGGCTGCCGTCAGAAGGCCGACCACGAGGATCGACGGCTCGAAGCCCGATACCGGCTCGACCGTGAGCCCGCGCGACGTGTAGAGCACGAAGAAGAGGCTCGCGGCGGCGGCGAGCCCGGCGGCCGCCCCGAAGAGGGCACGACGGGCGATGCGCGCGGCCGTGACCGGCGGCTCGCCGGTCGCCGGTTGGCTGCTCCACGAGACGCCCAGCCGCGAGGAGCCCCACTCGACCAGCACGGCCTGGCCCACGGCGCCCGCCATCGACTGGGCCTCGAGGAAGATCTCGATCGCGCGGCAGCCCGCCCACATCGCGAGCCCCCACGCCACGACGCCGATGCTCGATGCGCCCTCCGCCGCTTCGCTCGGCTTGGCCCGTGCCTCGTCGCTCATGACGTCCGTCGAGCGCCTCAGTCGAGGGCCGCGCGGAGCTCCTCGCCCTGTGCGAGCAGACCCGGCAGCCCGCCCGTGTGGATGAAGAGGATGCGCGCGTCGCGGGCGATGTCGCCGCGCTCCACCGCGCGCGCGAGCCCGAACATGGCCTTGCCGGTGTAGACCGGGTCGAGCACGAGACCGGTCCTGCGCGCGACGGCCACCAGGAAGGCCTTCTGCTCGTCCGACATCACGGCGTAGGCGGGGCCCTTCGCGCGGTCGTCGACGACGAGGCGAGCCGAGCCGTCGGGAGCGACGTGCGCGCCCGCCGAGGGCTCGAGGATCGCGAGCGGCGGCAGGTCCGAGTCGTGGCCGCGCGTCTCGGCGGCGATCCGGCCGATCACCTTCTCGAAGTAGTCGCGATCGTCGCAGACGGCGAACGCCCAGGTCTCGCGCGCGACGCCGTGGCGCGCCGCGCCGAGCGCCACGCCGGCGGCGGTGCCGCCCGAGCCGCATGCGTGCGCGACGACGTCGAACGAGCCGATGCCGTCGCAGAGGCCGAGGTCGAGCTGCTTCTTCGTCTCGCGCATCGCCTCGACGTAGCCGAGCGCCCCGAGCCCGTTCGAGCCTCCTTCCGGGATCACGTAGGCGCGGACGCCCTGGGACTCGAGCTCCACGCGCGCGGCCTCCATGATCGCGCCACGCTCGCGGTACTCGGCTGGCGTGATCAGACGAATCGTCGCGCCCGCGAGGCGATCGAGCAGCGCGTTGCCCGTGCAATCGAGCGACTCCTTCGCCTTCGCCGGATCGGGGACGCGCAGGTAGAGGATCGCTTGGAGCCCGAACCGAGCGCAGAGGAGCGCCGTCGCGCGTGCGTGGTTCGACTGGATGCCTCCGCACGTGATGACGACGTCCGCGCCGCGCTCCATGGCGTCGGCGAGGAGGAACTCGAGCTTGCGGATCTTGTTCCCCGCCTCGGCCCCGGACGTCGCGTCGTCGCGCTTGATCCAGACCTCCGCGCCGACGATCTCGTCGAGCGCGGGGCGCCGCTCGATCGGCGTCGGCGCGTGGACGAGGTAGAGGCGCTTCTTCCGCGCGGAGAGCGGCGCATCCATGGCTCAGCCCAAGGTGAACAGCTTGGCGCCACCCTCGACGGTCGCGCCCTCGGTCACGTGGACCTCGAGGACCTTGCAGGCCGCCTTCACCTTCACTTCGTTCTCCATCTTCATCGCCTCGATCACGCACAGCGTCGCTCCGGCCTCGAGCTCGGCGCCCTCGCTGACGAGGACCTTGACGACGCGGCCCGGCATCGGCGTCTTGATCACCTTGTCGCCGGCGCCGCCGCCCGCCTTCCGAGCCGCGGCCGCAGCTCGCTGCCGCTCGCTCTCGACGCGTACGTACGACCGGTGGCCGCTCGCGACGGCGCCGATCTCCGGCGGCTGACCTTCCACGGTCAGATCGACGACGCGGCCGCCGACCCGGATCGAGGCCGTGCCGTCGAGCCAGACGACGTCGACGGGTACGGGCTTGCCGCCGAGAAGGACCTCGAGCTGTCCCGTGGGCAGCTCCGTCACGTCGACCACGGTGGGCTCCTTGTCCGCCGCGGGATCGAGCGACACGTAATAGCGCATGCGCGACAGACTCGTCGGAGCGCGCGGCGACGTCAAGGCCACGTTCGCCTCGCGTCGCGGCGCGCGCCGTCGCGCGTTCCGTCGGTCCTTCCTTCACTCCGGCGCTCACCGCGGAGGCACCTCGAACACGACGTCGAACGTGCAGTCCTCGGCGTCCTTGAAGGCGACGTGACCGGTCTTGCCGACGTCGAGACCGAACACGAGCGTCTCGCCGGCGGCGCCGCGGTCGAGCGCGAGCTCGGTGAGCGTACGGCGCAGGCAGTTCGGTCCGCCCGGGAACAGGGCGTCGACCCAGCCGATCGCGCGCCGCAGGCGAGCGCGCCCGATGGGAGAGCGCGCGTGCCGGCGGCGCCCGCGTGCACGCATCGCCGAGACGGCCTGCTCGGGCGTGTCGTGACGCCTCCGTCGCTCGGCTTCCGGCATCGTGCGGAGCACCCGCAAGAGCTCGCGTGCGAACGCCTCGGCCGACTCCGGCTCGACGGCGGAGCTCCGCTCGAACGAGAGCCATGCCCCGCGACGGCCGGCGAAGCGCAGGCCGGCGCGTGCGGCCTCGACGACGAGCGGCTCGTCGTCGAAGAAGACGTGCGTCCGCTCGCCGGCGAGGCGATCGCCGGGCTCCGCCGTGCGGACGCCCGCGGCGCGCAGGACGCGGCGAGGCAGATCGATCGCGAGGCGCCCGCGGTGACCTCCCGTGACGAGCGGGACGTGGACCTCCACGCGCGGCGCGATGGCGGCCGCGGCCTCGAGCAGCTTCGTCCGCGCGGCGGCCGTCGGCGTGTGCGCATACACGCCCGGCTCGATGCGGACGACCTCCGCCGTCGGCGTCCGCCCGCCGAAGAGCGGATCGCCCGCGCCGCGCGAGACGATCGCGGCCGCCCCTTCGGTCCTCACCGCGAGCGAGGCGAGCGCGCGCGCGACGTCGTCTTCGGAGGGCGCGGTGAAGAGCTCGCGAAGCCCGCGGGCGATCACCGGAAGAACGGGCACGACTCCCGCTCCAGGCAGAGATGCGACGACGGGCGGCTCAAGAAATAGAGGTCGTGTCCACGCGTCGCGAGGAAGCGCACCAGCAAGTGATCGTAATAGACGACGTCGTCGAACTTCTTGCACGGATTGCCGATCGCGAAGACGTGCGTCCCGTCCGGGTCGATCCACGTGTTGAGCACGCTCGCGAGCGGCTGCGATCCCTTCCACGCGGCGTCGTCGGGCGCGAACGGCCGCCCCGAGAGGCGCGGCTCCCACGCGCGCACGCACGAGACGGAGTCGGCGACGCGCACGTCGATGGCGCGCGCGAGGCGCAGCGGTGTCTCGGGGCGCGGCGCGTCCCAGAGGTTCTGGCCTTCGGCGAGCCAGTCGATATCGAAGACCGCGCGCGTGCACGCCTCGCTCGAGGGCGGGCTCGTGCAGACGGGGCTCGACACGTAGTTCGGCGCGCACTTCTCTCCCGCGCGGGTGCGCGCGAGGCGCGGGATGCCTTCGAGGACGTGCGACTCGATCAGCACCTCGTTCGGCGTCCGCCCGCCGAGCGCGTCCCAGAGCGGGCGAGGCGTCGCGTACTCGGCCCATTCGGGATGCGTTTCGGCGAACGACGGCGGCAGGAAAGGCACCGCCCCCGCGGCCCGCGCGAACGCGTAGCCGCTGCTCGTCGGCACGAGCGGATCGCCGGCGGTGTTCATCTCGACGATGGCGCGCGGCGGCATCGGCGATCCGTCGGGGCCGGGCGCGCTGCGGATCCCGTAGTACGGCGCGAAGTTGATCGGATCGCCCGGGTCGACCGCGGCCTGCGTCAGATTGAAGAGCCGCCGGAGCTCGGGCGACTGCCGCCGGAGGCCGAGGCCCTCCTGCGGCGCCACGAGGGGCGAGCCGACGGGGAAGAACGTGTCGCGGAACTGCTGGCAGCCGGCGGCCGGATCGAGATCGGTCCTTTCGTACGCCGCTTCGCACGTCTTGCTCTCGTCCGCGACGGGCGTGTGGGCGATCGCCGGCTGCTCGAACGTGCGGATGCGCCGTCCGACGGGCGCGCCCGGCACGACCTCGCAGCCGTCGTAGGACACGACGACGTCGGGAGCGTCGTAGATCTGGATGTCGAGGCGGTCGCCGACGTCGGCCGGGATCGGGACGCGGAAGCGACCGTCGATCGTCGTGCGCGCACACCGGCGCTCCTGGTTGCGTAGGTTCGTGACGACGACGGTGCGACCGAGATCGAGCTCCGCCGGCGTGAGGCACGCGATCTCGATCTCGCGCGACTCGGTCAGGTCGTTGACGACGAACCTCACGGAGCGGTCCTGCAGCGCGCATCGCGTCTGGGGTTGGCCGTCGCGCGGGCGGATGTTCGCGGCGGGGACGGAGACCACGAGCGGGCTGAGGACCTTCTGGATGACCGAGTCGGGCACGAGCGCGGAGCGCGTCGCGATGTCCATCAGCCCGCCGCCGCCCGAGATCGCGCCCGCGGCGCTGACGTTGGGATCGAGCGCGCCGTGGATCATGGCGAGGACGCCGCCGAAGGAGTTCCCCGACGTCGTGATGGGCACGTTCGGTCCGCCGACGTCCGGGACGCCGTCTCCGTCGAAGTCGCCCGCGAGATCGGGGACGCCGTCGCCGTCGTAGTCCTGCGTCGAGCGGCGGACGCCGTCCCAGGACCGGAGCACGCGCGTCGCCTGCATCTCGTCGATGACGGACTGGCGGATGTTGTCGCGCGAGTGGAACACGTGCGCCGACCACAACAGGCCGCCGGAGTCCGGCGTGCCGTCGCCGTTGAGATCGGTGTGGCGGCCTGCGCCGAGCGCCCGGACGAACGGGGTGAGGCACTCGCCGCGGAAGATGACCGTCGCGGCGCCCTCGAGCTGGGGATCGAGGTAGAGGCCGTGTCCGGGCATGTTGATCCCCATCATCGCGAGGCCCTGCTTCGCGAAGTAGCCGGCGCGCGCGATGATCTCGTCCGCGTGCAGCGTCGTGCCGTGCGCCCAGACGGTGACGGGGAAGGGCTGCTTCGATTCGCCCTTCGCCTTCGGGACGCTCAACCAGAACTGCACGGTGTCACGACCGATGCGCCCGGTCCCGTTCCGGTAGTCGAGCTCGAACTTCGCATCGGGGTCCTCCTTCTTCGGATCGCCGAGGAAGTACGGTGACTCGAAGGTGCCGACGACGAGGTGATCGACGTCGTCGAGGCTGTCGAGCAGGCGGCGGAGCTCCTCGGGCTTCAGGCCGAGCGCGCGCTCGAGCAAGAGGCGCATCGTGTCGCGCGTACGCGCGATGTTCACGACGTACGGCGTCTTGGCGTGCTTCGCGCACGTGGGCGTGCGGTCGATCGCGCCCGGCGGCTCGTCGGCCTCGTCGAGCGCCATGCCGACGAGCTTGAAGGCGCGCGCTTCGGGCGGGAACTCCTTCGCGAGCCGCGCGAACGGGCCGTGGCCGTGGAGGCCGTCGCGCAGGATGCGCAGGTCGTCGTAGACGGGCTGCGTCGTGAAGGTCCACACGAAGGCGACGTGATCGAGCCCCGTGCCTGCGATGTCGCCGAACCACGCGCGCTTGCCGGGATCGGCGAGGATCTCGCGGACGCGCTCGGCGCCGTGTCGCTGCTGCGCGTGATGGATGTACTCGAACGGCGACCGTACGGGCGACCCGTCCGGTCCGCGCAGCCGATCCGTGAGCACGACCGCGTACTCGCGCTTTTCCTCGAGGGGCACGATGGGCCGAAGGATGAGCGTGTCGCTCTCGCGCTCGTACCAGTCGATGACCTCTTCGATGCGCGCGCTCTCGCCGGTCGGGCTCCGCCGGAGGACGTTCGGATGGTCGACGACGCCGTCGAAGTCCGTGTCGAGCTCGGGCCGGTACGCGCTCTGAGGGACCCCCGCGGCCTCCTCCACGGTCTCGAAGAGGAGCGTGTCCTCGTTCACGCGGGGATCGTTCGGCCAGTACTTGTCGCGATCGACGAGGGCGAGCGGGAAGTTCCCCTTGCCGACGTCGAGCGGCACCGGGATGCCCGTCGTCAGATCGATGACGTAGAAGGGATCGTCCGCGGGATCGTAGTCGCGCGTGCGGGCGGCGATGTCCTCGAGGTCGAGCGCCGCCTCGAGCTCCGGGGTCGCGTCGTTCTTGTGGAACGCCACGGTGATCGGCGCGAACGTGCCCCAGCCCTCCATCGAATCGAAGCCGGCGCGCGCCACCGTCTCGAACCGCGTCGACGCGACGAGGCTCACGTTGAGCCGCCGGCCGGTGCGGCTCGTCGGGTCGGGGAACGTCGCGATGTCGTTCGGCTGGGGGATCTCCGGCAGCGGACGCCTCAGCGTGTCGAACACGACGACCGGTCCGTTGCCCGGCGGCGTCCGCCGCGCGCCGGTCGGGGCCGTGTCGACGACGCACGACGCGAGAAGTCCTGCGAGAACGAGCGCCTTCAGGATCGACCGCGGGCTCGGCATGCCCGAGGGATACCACGCGGCGGGTCCGTGCGTGCCGGGCACGTGTGCCACCTGCACAGGACGGCACAGCCCGCACGAGGACGCCCGCTGGGAGTCACGCGCATTTTCGGGGCGGCGTGGGTGGTGTGCTCCTTGCTCGTACGCACCATCATGAATCGGTCGCTCCTCGTCCTCGCCTGTCTCGTTCCTGTCTACGGCCTCACGTTCGCGTGTGGCGGAAAGTCGGTCGGGGACGAGCCGTCCTCCTCGAAGGGGGCGCAGATCCGAGGCGAGGCCGCCAGTACCGATGAGGGCGGGGACGACGGGGCCGAGGCCGACTGCGTCTACAGCGGGATCGGAGGCGGCTCGAGCGGCGGCGGCGGGCCGACGTTCAGCTGCATGGTCGCGCACGACTACACGTGCTCGACGAAAGACCTGCGGGTGACCTGCGAGTGCATCGCGCCGACCGGAGGCACCTGGGCGGACGCCACGGGCTCGTGCACGTGCGGCGACCTCACGTTCCCGATCGACTGCTCGAGCGCTTGCAGCGGCATTCCGGAGTCCGTCTACGCGCAGTGCGGCGTCCCGGCGCCGACGCAGCCTTCGTCGTCCGAGGGAGGCTCGAGCGGTGCCCCGGACGCGTTCGGCTCGTCGTCGAGCTCGAGCGGTTCCTGAGAGCGCGACGCTGCGGTGCGCGGCGACGTGCCCTCAGGCGTGGTGAGCGCGTGGCCGCGGGCCGAAGCGTGCTGCTAAAGTACACGGGTGTTCATCCGCGAGCTCATCGAGGTGCTCGCCCGATCCGACGTTCACTACTGCATCGTCGGCGGCGTCGCGGTGAACCTGCACGGCGTACCGAGGATGACGTACGACGTCGACATCGTGCCGCGCCTGGACAGCGCGAACCTCGAAGCCCTCGCGGGCGTCCTCTCCGAGCTGCGTCTGAAGTGCCGCGTGCCCGCGTCGCTCGTCCGCTTCTCCGATCCGGAGTTCCGTCGCGAGATGGCCTCTCGCAACCTCCTCGCGGTGACGTTCACGGATCCGAATGATCCGCTTCGGGAGGTCGACGTGCTCGTGAGCCCGCCGAGCGTGGAGCCCGACGAGCTCGTCGCGCGGGCGACCGTCCTGCGCCTCGGCGACGTTCCCGTACACGTCGTGGCGCTGGCCGACTTGATCGCCATGAAGCGGGCCGCCGGTCGAGCACAGGATTTGTCGGACGCCGAGCACCTCGAACGGATCCTGGCGGCGAAGAAGGAGGTAGGCGGCGATGGGTGACGGCTCGATGGGGCATCGTCCCGGCTTCTCCTACTGGGTCTCGGACGAGCAGCTCTTCGCGTTTGCCCGGCTGCCCGTCGAGGCACGCCTCCGATGGCTCGAGGAGATGCGTGAATTCACGATGCGTGTCGCCCCGCCCGAGGCGCAGCGCCACTGGCGTCGTCTGCGGGGCGCGGCCAACGAGTGAGCAGGCGGCGCATCGACCGCGAGCCGGCGACGTCGTGAGGCTCGACCTCGAACGCCGGCCTGGCGTGCGAGAGTCGTGATAGCTTCGGACGCCGTCATGGCAGCGAAGAAGCGAGCAGGGAAGGGGAGCTCCGCGGCGTCGAAGGCGAAGAAGAAGGCGGCGGCGCCCGCGAAGAAGAAGGCCTCCCCGAAGGCGCCCGCGCAGAAGACCCCCGCGCGGAAGACGGCGGCCGCGAAGACGTCGAAAGGGCCTGCGAAGAAGAAGGCCTCAGCGAAGGCGCTCGCGCGGCCGGAGGCGGGCGCGAAGCGACCGAAGCTGCCCCCGCCCGCGAAGGCGAACCCTCCGCCCGCGGTCCCCTACAAGAAGACGATCGACATGACGAACAAGCCGCCGCCGCCGAAGCCGAAGCCCACGATCAGTCGGGCGAAGGCGGTGGCTCTGGCCGAGACGTTCTTCAAGGAGAACGTCGGCAGGGGCGAGCTCTACGCCCCGCGCGCGTCGCGCTTCCGCCTCGGCAGCGTGATCGACCGAGGCGGCGTCATCAACATCTGCTTCTGCCACGAAGCGGACGATCACGATCCGGTCATCGAGAGCCTCGGCGCCAAGTGCAAGGACGCCCTCCTCGCGGCGCACCCGCAGCTGAAGGCGTTCGAGGTGGAGGTGCAGACGATTCGTATGTAGCTCGCCGCCGCGCGCTCGTAGCGCGGCAGGCGGATGGCTGCCTGAGAGATCAGTCCTCAGTCCTCAGTCCTCAGTCCTCAGTCCTCAGCTTGGGCCGCCCGGCTTCCTGCGCGGCTCCGTCATGTTGCCTCGGCCGTTACGTCTTGTCCGCTCCTCTTCGGTGACGCGGGGAGCTCGATGATGACGCTGTACCCGTCTGTGGACGGACGTTCGATGCAGGCTTGACGGGGCGTAGCTAC
>CALFEQ010000081.1 GCA_937949945.1 uncultured Myxococcales bacterium | reverse complement strand
TCGTGCTCGTGCTCGCAACGGCGCTCGCACGAGTCGAGGCAAGTACGAGGTACGACGACGAGTACGAGTACGACGAGGAGACGCGCGACGCCTCGGCTCACGCGCGCGCGTAAGCGATGCGGCGGCGCGACCAGCTCCACGGCGCGCTCGGGATCATCGAGAGCGCGACCAAGCAGATCCCCACGAAGATCGCGTTCCACGTCGCCAGTACGCCGTGGCTCGACAGGACGAACGGCGACGCCAACAGCCACGTCCCGACGACCGCGACCAGCCACTGGAGCGCGGGTATGCGGAGCGACGCGAGCGACGCGTCGATCACGATCGCGCCGCAGACGAGCGCGTTCACCGCCTCCGCGCGACCGTGGGGCCACGCGTACGTCGAGAGGAAGAGCCAGAGACCGAGCGCTCCCGAGACGATTCGCGACCAAGGGGCGTCGTTCTCCGCCTCTTTCGCACTCGTCACTTCCATCGGGCCTCCTCGGCGCAGTGCGCCCTCGAGAGCTGCGTGTGCAGCGTCCATACCGATCGCAGGTCGGGCGCGCGGAAGCGGCGGCCTCGAGCGCGGCGCCTCGGGACGCGAGCAGAGGGGCCGCGTCGTGCCGATCCTTCACGGCAGAGCGCCACGTCGAGCGCGAGCGAAGTCGACGACATGCTCTGCCGGCGAATGCGCACGGATCCTCGGCCTCGCCTCCAGCACCGCAGCGAGGCGTCGCGTCCCGCGCATCGACGTCGCGCAGGCGCAGCGAAGCGCCGCGATGGTTGGCGCGGGGAGCGAGCGGAAGCGCTCACCGCGTGACGTCGCGCCACGCAGCGACCGCATTGTGCGCCGCCAAGACGGCGGGGTTTGTAGCCGTCGGCGGTGGCCCGCCCGATGCAGTCGGCCGCGCCCGCGAGTGAACCTCTTCCCATCCTACGCAAACCAGATCTACTGGGTCGCGATCGGCGCGATCGGGCTCGCGATCGTGGGTACGCCCACCGCGCTGATCGTGTGGGCGCGGACGCCCTACGCGACGGGGCAAGGAGATCCCGTCGAGCAGCCGGTGAAGTTCGATCACCGCCACCACGTCCGCGACGACGCCGTGACCTGCGAGTACTGCCACGGCGGCGCGATGAACTCGCCGATGGCGGGCATCCCCTCGACGTCGCTGTGCATGAATTGTCACTCGCAGGTGTGGCCCTCGAGCCCCGAGCTCGAGCCGGTGCGTCGCAGTTGGTTCGAGGACGAGCCGATCCGCTGGACGCGCGTCAACACGCTCCCCGACTTCGTCTTCTTCGATCACTCGGCGCACACCACGCACGGCGTCGGATGCGTGACCTGCCACGGGCGCGTGGACCTGATGGGGCAGGTCTACCAAGAGCACCCGCTCACGATGCGCTGGTGCCTCGACTGCCACCGCGAGCCGGAGAAGTACCTGCGCCCGCTCGACAAGGTCACCGACATGGAGTGGACGCCCGACCGGCCGCAGCTCGAGCTCGGACGCGAGCTGCGAGAGCGCCTCGGGGTTCGATCGCTCACGAACTGCACCGCGTGTCACCGCTAGGAGCGACATGGCCGATCATCGACCGAGCTCGCGAACCCCCAACGTCGCCTCGAGCGCGCCGACCGACGCCGGCGACGTCCGGCGTGCGCGCTCGGAGCAGCTCGCCGCAGCGCTCGGCGCGCTCTCCGATCCCGTGGCGCGGCGCGACTTCCTCACACGGATGGGAGCGGCCATCGCGCTCGCCGGGCTCGGCGGCTGCACCCGCGCACCGCGCGAGGAGATCGTCCCCTACGTGCACACGCCGGTGGGCGTGACGCCCGGCAAGGCACGCATGTACGCCACCGCGTCGACGCTCGACGGGTACGCGACGGGCCTGCTCGTCGAGAGCCACGTCGGACGCCCGACGAAGATCGAGGGCAACCCGCTCCACCCCGCCAGCCTCGGTGCATCCGGAGTCTTCGAGCAGGCCTCGCTCCTCGGCCTCTACGAGCCGAGCCGCACGCGCGGCATCAAGGAGCGCCGGAGCCCGACGTCGTGGACGCACCTCTGGCACGTGCTCGGGGCCTCGCGCTGGACGAAGGAGGGAGGGGCCGGGCTCTGGTTCCTGCTCGAGCCCACGTCGTCCCCGACGGCGCTCGCGCTGCTCGACCGGATCCGCGAGCGGCTCCCGCGCGCGACCATCCTCTTCCACTCTCCGACGTCGCCCAGGCACGTCTGGGAAGGCGCGCGGATCGCGTTCGGGCGCGTGCTCGAGCCTCGCTACTCCCTCGAGCGCGCCGACGTGATCGTCTCGCTGGACGCCGACTTCCTCGGCTCGGGCCCCGCGATGCTCCGCCTCGCGCGCGAGTTCGCCGATCGGCGCGACGTCCAGGGACCGAACGACACGATGAACCGGCTCTACGTCGTCGAGCCTCTCTACACGATCACGGGAGCCTCGGCCGATCATCGCCTCCGCGTCCGCGCGTGCGACGTCCTCGCGGTGGCGGCGCTGCTCGCCAAGGAGCTCGGTCTCCCGAAGCCGCCCGGAGCCGCCCCGCCCAATCTCACGGAGGCGGCCGTTCCCCACGAGAAGTGGATCGCCGCCGTCGCGCGCGATCTCCTCGCGCACCGAGGCCGGTCGCTCGTCATCGCCGGCGACGCGCAGCCGCCGGAGGTGCACGCGCTCGTGCACGTCATGAACGCGTACCTCGGAAACCTCGGCGTGACCGTGACGATGGCCCCGTCGCCGATCGCGGAGGCCGGAGAGCCGTCGCACGAGCTCGGTCGCCTCGCGGACGCGCTCGGCGCAGGCGAGGTCGACACCCTCGTCATCTGCGGGACCAACGTCGCGTACGCGTCGCCTACCGAGCGCGGCCTCGGGACGCTCCTCCCGCGCGCAGGGAAGAGCGTGTACCTCGGCATGTTCGAGGACGAGACCGCCGAGCTCTGCACGTTCACCGTCGCACAGGCGCACCCGCTCGAGTCGTGGGGTGACGCGCGGGCGTTCGATGGCACGGTCTCGATCATCCAGCCGCTCATCTCGCCCCTCTTCGAAGGACGCACCGAGCTCGATCTGCTCGCGCCGTTCGCGGGTCGACCGGAGACGAGCTCCTGGGATCTCGTGCGCGAGCGCTTCCGCAGCGACGCCGCGCGCGGGCGGCCCGCGCCCGAGGTGGAGCGGGCCTGGCGCGAGGCGCTCAAGCGCGGGATCGTGGAAGACACGGCGATACCGCCCGTCACGGTGACGCTCGACGTGCCCGCCGTCTTCGATCGCGTCCTCGGGCGCGCGAAGTCTCCGCCGCCTCCGACGCCCGGCGCGTTCGAGCTCGTCAGCCGCCCCGACCCGCGCGTGCACGACGGCCGTTACGCGAACAACGCGTGGCTCCTCGAGCTCCCCGCGCCGATCACGAAGCTCACGTGGACGAACGCCGCGACGCTCTCGCCGGCCACCGCGGCGAAGCTCGGCGTCGCGACCGGAGACGAGGTCGAGCTGCGCTCGGGCGTCCGCTCCGTCCGCGCGCCGGTGTTCGTCGTGCGCGGACAGGCCGACGACACCGTGGGGCTCACGCTCGGCTGGGGACGTCGCCGAGGCGCAGACCTCGCTCGCGGTCGCGGCGCGGACGCGTTCGCGCTCCTCACCGGCCCATCGTCCCAATCGCCGAGCGTCGAGATCCGCAAGACGGGCGCGAAGCGCGACCTGCCGATCACGCAGACGCATCACGAGCTCCACGGCCGCGACGAGGACATCCTCCAGCACGCGACCCTCGCCGAGCTCCGCGATCCGGGCGCCCGGAGGCACCACGACAAGAAGCGCCTCGCGCTCTACCGAAAAGAGCCCGGGCCCTCGCGGTGGCAGTGGGCGATGGCGATCGACCTGTCTCGATGCACGGGCTGCGGCGCGTGCGTCGTAGCGTGCCAGGCCGAGAACAACGTCCCGACGGTCGGCCCCGACGGCGTCTACCTGAGCCGCGAGATGCACTGGCTCCGGATCGACACCTACGCCGTCGGCGCGCCCGACGATCCGCAGGTCGCGGTGCAGCCGATGCTCTGCCAGCACTGCGAGATGGCGCCGTGCGAATACGTGTGCCCCGTCAACGCGACGGTGCACAGCCACGACGGCCTCAACGAGATGGTCTACAACCGCTGCGTCGGCACGCGGTTCTGCTCGAACAACTGCCCGTACAAGGTCCGGCGCTTCAACTGGTTCGACTACCACGAGCACGAGCCCGAGGTCCGATCGCTCGCCCACAACCCGGACGTCACCGTGCGCCAGCGCGGCGTGATGGAGAAGTGCACGTTCTGCGTGCAGCGTCTCCGCGAGTTCGAGATCGCGGCGGACCAAGGCCGCGCGAAGGCGCCGCCGCAGACCGCGTGCCAACAGACCTGCCCGACACGCGCCATCGTCTTCGGTGACATCCAGGACGAGGGCTCGCTCGTGAGCCGCCTGCAAAACGGCGACCGCGCATACGGCGCGCTCGCGAACCTCGGCACGGAGCCGCGCGTCCGTTACCTCGCGCGCATCCGCAACCCCAACCCGGAGCTGGCATGAGCGCGGCGACCTCGACGGTGGAACGAGAGCGCGACGAGCTTCGCGCCGACCCGGTGCTCATCCGCCCCGGCACGTACGCCGAGGTCACGGACGAGCTCCTGCGCGCCGTCCTGCGCCCTCCGCGGTGGATGCGGCCCGCGCTCATCGTGACGTTCCTCGGGACGCTCTACCTCTTCGCGGCGATCGCCTACACGGTGACGACCGGCATCGGGGTCTGGGGCAACAACATCCCGATCGCGTGGGCGTTCGGGATCACGAACTTCGTCTGGTGGATCGGGATCGGCCACGCGGGCACGTTCATCTCCGCGTTCTTGCTCTTGCTCGAGCAGAAATGGCGGACCTCCATCAACCGCTTCGCCGAGGCGATGACGCTCTTCGCCGTCATCCAGGCGGGGCTCTTCCCGCTGCTCCACCTCGGGCGGCCCTGGTTCTTCTACTGGCTCATCCCGTACCCGAACACGATGGCCGTCTGGCCGCAGTTCCGCAGCGCGCTCGCGTGGGACGTCGCCGCGGTCTTCACGTACTTCACGGTCTCGCTCCTGTTCTGGTACCTGGGCCTCGTCCCCGACCTCGCGGCCATGCGCGATCGCGCGCCGGAGCGATGGCGGCGCCGCCTCTACGCGATCTTCGCGCTCGGCTGGCACGGCTCGGCGCGGGCGTGGCAGCGGTGGCGCATCGCCTACGGCCTGCTCGGCGGCATCGCGACGCCGCTCGTCGTCTCGGTCCACAGCATCGTGTCGAGCGATTTTGCGATCTCCCAGCTCCCCGGCTGGCACTCGCTCGTGTTCCCGCCGTACTTCGTCGCGGGCGCCATCTACTCCGGGTTCGCGATGGTCGTCACGCTGATGGTGCCGGCGCGACGGCTCTACCGGCTCGAGCACGTCATCACGCCGCGTCACCTCGACGCGATGGGGAAGATGATGCTCGTGACGGGCTGGATCGTCACGTACAGCTACGCGATCGAGATCTGGACGGCGTGGTTCTCCGGCGAGCCGTACGAGATGTACACGTACCTGAAGATGCGGCCGGCGGGGCCTTACGCCTTCGTCTTCTGGACCGTCATCGTCTGCAACTGCATCACGCCGCAGTTCCTCTGGTCGCGGCGCATCCGGAGGAGCCCGGTCGCGCTCTGGATCGCGGCCCTGTTCATCCAGATCGGCATGTGGGCCGAGCGGCTCATGCTCATCGTGACGTCGCTCGCGCAGGACTTCCTGCCTTCCTCGTGGGGCCTCTACTGGCCGACGTTCGTCGACTGGTCGCTGCTCATCGGGACGATCTTCTTCTTCCTCTTCCTGTTCCTCCTGTTCCTGCGCTTCGTCCCGTTCATCCCGATCGCCGAGATCAAGGAGCTCAAACACGACCTCGAAGAGGAGGAGCACGCCCATGGCTGACGTGCTCATCGCAGAGCTCGAGTCGCCGGAAGGCGCGGTCGCGACGGCACGCCGCGTACGCGAGCTGGGCTACCAGCGCGTCGAGGCGTACACGCCGTTCCCGATCGCCGACCTCGACGTGGCGCTCGACATTCCACGCTCGAAGATCCCCTGGCTCGCTCTCGTCGGCGGCCTCACGGGCTGCGGCCTCGCGCTGCTCATCCAGTGGTGGACGAACGCCTGGGACTACCCGCTGAACGTCGGCGGCCGCCCCCTCGGGTCCTATCCGGCGTGGGTGCCGATCATCTTCGAGACGACCGTCCTGCTCTCGTCGTTCACCGCCTTCGCGGCGTGCCTGCTCGCCTCGCGGCTCCCGCGACTCGTGCACCCCGTCTTCGACCTGCCGGGCTTCGAGCGGACGAGCATCGACCGGTTCTGGATCGTGATCGGCGACGCGTTCGCCGCCGACGAGGACGTCCGCGCCGAGGAGCTCGCGACGCTGCGGCGGGAGCTCTCGCGACTCGGCGCGAACGTCATCCAGGCGCGCCTCGGCGAGGAGGTGGAGCGATGAGACGCGTCGCCGCCGTCGTCGTCTGCTGCGTCGTGCCCGGAGCCGCGCTCTCCGCGTGCGACAACCGCCAGGCCTTCCGGATGCCCGAGCCCGGGCTCGAGCGCATGCTCGTGCAGAAGCGCGCCGATCCGTACGAGCCGTCGACCGTGTTCCCGAACGGCATGGTCATGCAGCATCCGCCGCCCGGGACGGTCGCCGTCGACGACGACACCGACGAGCCGCCGCCGCCGATCACGCGCGAGCTCCTCGAGATGGGGCGCGATCGCTTCGACAAGACGTGCGCCGTGTGCCACGGCGTCGCGGGCAACGGCGTCAGCGTCGTCGCCGAGAAGATGGCCTTCCGGCCGCCGCCGAACCTGCACGAGCCGCGGTTTCGCGCGCTCTCGCGCGAGCGGATCTTCCAGGTGGCGACCGAAGGCTTCGGGCTGATGTCCGGCTACGCCGACCTGCTCGACACACGGGAGCGATGGGCCGTGGCGGCGTACGTCCAGGCGCTCCAGCTCAGCCGACACGCTCCCGTCGGCGAGCTTCCCCCCGCCATTCGCGAACGACTCGAGAGAGGCGCGCCATGACACGGGACACGAAGAGAGGCATCGTCACCCCGCTCGTGATCGGGCTCGTCGCGGCCGCGCTGACGGTCGTGTACGGGCTCTTCGAGCCGAAGCGCGTCGCCGTCGCCTACGTCGCGGCGTACGGCTTCGGCGTCGCGACCGTCCTCGGCGCGCTGGTCCTCTTGATGGTCTTCCACGTCACCGGCGCGCTCTGGTGGCGGGCGCTCCGACGCGTGCTCATCTCGGTCGCCGGCACGACGCCGATCTTCATCCTCCTGTTCCTCCCGATCGCCGCGACCCTCGCGCTCGCGTACCCGTGGCATTCGCCGGTGCCGGCGGAGCTCGACGAGCACCTCCGCGAGACGCTCCACCACCAGCGCGCCTGGAACAACCCCGGCTTCTTCCTCGCGCGATCGTTCCTCTACCTCGGCGCGTGGACGTTGCTCACGGCGTACCTCCGCAAGGCCGACGCGATGCACCTCGCCGATCCGTCGCCCGAGGTCGTCCGGCGCGAGCGGCAGATCAGCGCCGTCGGACTCCTCGTCGTCGCGTTCACGCTGACGTTCGCGTCGTTCGACTGGCTGATGTCGCTCCAGCCCGGCTGGTCGTCGAGCATCTTCGGGCTCTACGTCTTCACGTCGGGCCTCGGCTCCGCGCTGTCGGTCGTCGCGATCGCTTCGCACCTCGGCGTCCGCACCGGGCTGCTCCCCGCCGGCATCGGCCCCGACCACTTCGGCGCGATCGGCCGGCTGATGCTCATGGCCGTCATCCTCTGGACGTACATCGGCTTCTTCCAGCTGATGCTCGTCTGGATCGCGAACCTCCCGCACGAGGTGGGGTTCTACTGGGCGCGCTCGATCGGCTCGTGGAACGTCGCCAACTGGGTCCTGTTCCTCGGCAAGTTCGTCATCCCCTTCTTCCTCCTGCTCTCGCGCCCGCTGAAGCGCTCGCCGCGCCCTCTCGCGGCGGTGGGCGTGTGGCTCGTCCTCATGACCGCGGTCGACTTCGCGTGGATCGCGCTGCCCTCCATCGGCGTGCGGTTCTCGCCCCTCGATCTCCTCCCGTTCGTCGCGGTCTTCTCGCTCACGTGGGCGTACGGCGCGCACCTCGCGTACACGCGAGGCAGGGTCCCCGAGCGCCGCACCGAGTTCCTGGTCGATCCCGCACTCCAAGACGCGCTGAGGTACCGGTCGCCATGAGCACGACGGAGCACGACGAGTTCGTGGTCCGTCAGGCCCCGGACGTCGTCGATCGACGCAAGATCACCGCAGTGACCGTGGTCTCGATCATCGTCATGGTGGTCGCGGTCGTCGTGTCGTGGGCGCTGCTCGAGAAATGGCGCGCCGTCCCCGTCGAGCCGCCCGCTCCGCCGCGCCCCGCGCCCGCCACGATCGGGACGCTCGAGCAGTCGCTCATCCTCGACACGCGTCGGGGCCAGGTGATGCAAGAGGAGCAGGCCGCCGCCCTCCGTGGATTCGGCTGGGCGGACCGCGACGCGGGCGTGGCGACGATCCCGATCGACGACGCGATGAACCTCTACGTCGAACGGCCGCCGCCGCCCGATCGGGGGATTTCGCCGGCGGCGCCGACGACGACGGGCGTCGTCACGACGCCTCCGCCGCCGCAGAAGGAGGGTCGCTGATGGAGTTCATGCGCACGATCCTCGCGCTCCCGGCCGGAGCGTCCACGTTCGCCGATCGGGTCGACGGCCTGCACATCTTCGTGATCACCGTCACGATGATCATGTCCACGCTCGTCTTCGTCGCGGCGGCGTGGTTCACGATCCACTACCACCGCAAGCGGGACGATCAGCTCACGAAGCGCCTCTCCGCGAGCGCGTTCCGCGAGGGCGGGATCATCGGCGGGATCCTCGTCCTGTTCGTGACGTGGTGGCTCATCGGCTATCGGCAGTACATCGAAATCATGGAGCCTCCGCCGGATGCGGAGGTCGTGTACGTCGACGCGAAGCAGTGGATGTGGAAGTTCGCGTACGCCGACGGGCGCTCGTCGAACGACACGCTCACCGTCCCCGTCGGACGTCCGGTCAAGCTCGTCATGACGTCGCGCGACGTCATCCACAGCTTCTTCGTCCCGGAGTTCCGCGTGAAGCACGACGTCCTCCCGGGCCGATACGTCACGCTGTGGTTCCAGGCGACGAAGCCGGGTGTCTACCCGATCTGGTGCGCGGAGTACTGCGGCGTGAGCCACTCGCTCATGCGCGGTCAGGTCCGGGTGCTCACCGCGGCCGAGTACGAGCAGTGGAAGAGCGCCGGCTCCGACGTGATTCTCGAGGCGGACTGCGGCACCGGGCCGGGATCGTGCGGAGGCGCCGACCTCGCCGAGATCGGCCGCGCGGTGGCCGAGCGCCGGCAGTGCCTCGCCTGCCATACGCTCGACGGCCAGCCGCACATCGGGCCGACGTGGAGCCGCCTCTTCGGATCGACGCGCGAGCTCGCCGACGGACGCCGCGTCGTCGCGGACGAGGCGTACCTCACGCGCTCGATGATGGAGCCGAACGTCGATCTGGTCGCCGGCTATCGCGACGTGATGCCCGTCTACCAGGGCGTGCTCCAGCCCGCGGAGGCGGCGGCCATCGTGGAGCTCATTCGCTCCCTCCGTGACGGTCAGCCGCCGTCGGGAGTCTCCTTGCCGAAGCTCGAGATCGAAGCCGTCCTCGACGGAGGGACCTCACCGTGACCACGCTCGCACCGACCGTTCCCTCGCCGCGCGATGCGCTGCCGAAGGCGGCACAGCCGACGTACCTGAACGTCGAGACGACGCTCCGGTCGTGGCTGCTCACGACCGATCACAAGCGCATCGGGATCCTCTATCTCGTGAGCATCGTCGTGTTCTTCGCGCTCGGCGGCGTCTTCGCGCTGGCGATCCGGCTCGAGCACCTCACGCCGAACCCGACGCTCATGGACGCGATGACCTACAACCGCATGTTCACGCTGCACGGCGTGGTCATGGTCTGGTTGTTCCTCATCCCGTCGATCCCGGCGGTGTTCGGGAACTTCGTCCTGCCGATCATGCTCGGAGCCAAGGACGTCGCGTTCCCGAGGCTCAACCTCGCGTCCTGGTACATCTTCATGGCCGGGTCGATCATCGTGCTCGTCTCGACGATCTCGAGCGGCATCGACACCGGCTGGACCTTCTACCCGCCGTACAGCTCGTACAGCAACACGGCGGTCCCGACGGCGCTGTTCGGCGTCTTCATCATCGGATTTTCGACGATCATCACGGGCGTCAACTTCATCGTGACGACGCACACGATGCGGAAGAGCGGCCTCCGGTGGCTCCAGATGCCGCTGCTCGTGTGGGCCCTCTACGGGACGAGCATCATCCAGGTGCTCGCGACGCCGGTGCTGGGGATGGTCCTCCTCCTCGTCATGCTCGACAACGGCCTCGGCTGGGGCTTCTTCAACCCCGCGACCGGCGGCGATCCGGTCCTCTTCCAGCACCTGTTCTGGTTCTACTCGCACCCCGCCGTCTACATCATGATCCTCCCGTCGATGGGCGTGGTCAGCGAGGTCGTGACCACGTTCTCGCGGAAGAACCCATTTTCGTACAAGGCGATCGCCTACTCGTCGCTCGGCATCGCGTTCGTCGGCTTCCTCACGTGGGGACACCACATGTTCGTGTCCGGCATGAGCAAGTTCGACGCGGGCGCATTCGGCATCCTGTCGATGCTGGTCGCGATCTTCTCGGCCATCAAGGTCTTCAACTGGACGTGGACGCTGAAGGGAGGCGCGGTCTCGCTGAAGACACCGCTCCTCTACGTGTTCGCGTTCCTCTTCCTCTTCGTCTTCGGAGGGATGACCGGCGTGGCGGTCGCGGCGACGAGCCTCGACGTGCACTGGCACGACACGTACTTCGTCGTGGCGCACTTCCACTTCATCATGGTGGGCGGCGCCCTCACGGGGTTCCTCGCGGCGCTCCACTACTGGTTCCCGAAGATGACCGGGAAGATGTACTCGGAGCGGCTCGGGCTCCTCTCCGCGGCGCTCGTCTTCGCCGGCTTCTTCGCGACGTTCTTCCCGCAGTTCCTCCTCGGCAACGCGGGGATGCCGCGGCGCTACTTCAACTACCCGCCCCAGTTCCAGGTGCTGCACCTCGTGTCGACCAGCGGCTCCTGGATCCTCGCGGCCGGCCTGATCATCGCAGCCATCGTCCTCTTGTACGCGCTCAAGTGGGGACACCCCGTCGGTCCGAACCCGTGGGGATCGCGCTCCTTCGAGTGGCGCACGGACTCGCCACCGCCGAAGCACAACTTCCACCGCGAGCCGAACTTCGACGTCGGCACGTACGACTACACCCAGCCGCTCCTCGGAAAGTACGACGATCCGAGGCCTCTCCCCCCGCTCCCGCAGGACGTCGCATGACCACCGCGACCCATCACGAGCCCGCCGCGATCGGCCACGAGGCGCCGCACCTCGAGCACTTCGAGGACCTCGAGAAGCAGGCGCACGCGTCGCGCCTCGGCATGTGGATCTTCCTCGCGACCGAGGTGCTCCTCTTCGGCGGGGCGTTCGCCCTCTTCGCGAGCTACCAGGTCGTCTTCCCGGAGGCGTTCCGGTACAGCATCCACCACAACGCCAAGCTCCTCGGGAGCCTCAACACCGGGGTGCTCCTCGTCAGCAGCATCTTCGTCGCCGCCGCGGTCCACGCGCTGCGAGGCGGCAGGAGCAAGCTCGCGGCTTGGCTCGTCACGGCGACGATGGCGCTCGGGTTCGCCTTCCTCGGCATCAAGTCCATCGAGTACAGCCGGCACTTCGCGGAGGGCATCTTCCCCGGCGGCGTCGGCAGCTTCTTCCAAGAGCACCGAGGACCGGGCTTCCCGGAGTTCTGGACGCTCTACTACGGGATGACGGGCCTCCATGCGATTCACGTCACCATCGGCATCGGCGTGCTGGCCTTCCTCCTCGCCGGCATCGTCCGAGGGAAGCTCACGCACGTGAACTCGCATCGCCTCGACATCGGCGCGATCTACTGGCACCTCGTCGACGTCATCTGGATCTTCCTATGGCCGCTGTTCTACCTCGCATGAGCTCCGTCGCCTTTCCCCGATCCGTCACCTGGACCGGCGTCGCTCTGATCGCGCTGTGGCTCGCGAGCTTCGGGCTGTCGTTCGTCGACCTCGGGGACGCCGCGCTCGTGGTGGCGCTCGTCATCGCGGCCGTCAAAGCGGTGCTCGTCGTCGCCTTCTTCATGGAGCTCGCCTACGAGCCCTTCCCGATGAAGCTCGCGCTCCTCTCGGCGGCGGCGATGCTCGCCATCCTGATCGCGCTCATGGCGGCCGATCTCGTGACTCGCGACACGCCGCCGCTATTGCCGTACCGCGCGCCCGCGCCCCAGTCCTGACCCGGTCCGAGCGCCTCGCTTCGCTCGTGCGGGGAACACGCGATGCAGAAGCGCCGCGTCGTCCCCACGCGCGAACGAACGGAGCGCTTCCATGGACCGAGCTCGTCTACCCGACCTTCTTCGCCCGCCCTCCGCCCTGCTCGCGATCGGTGCGCTGCTCGCGAGCTTCGCCATCGGCTGCGGAGGCGAACGCCGACCTCCGGCGGCGTCCGTTCGAACGACCGGCGCAGAGCAGCAGCTCGCGTCCGTCATACGGATCGAAGACGCCTGCAGCATCCCCACGGAGCCCGAGGCGCAGCCGATGTTCGACTTCGACTCGGCGCAGCTCCGCGAGCGTGGCGAGCGCATCGTGAGCGCAGTCGCGAGCTGCCTCACCGCAGGGCCGCTGAGCGAGGCCGAGGTCGTCGTCATCGGACGGACCGACCCGCGAGGCTCGGCGGAGTACAACGAGCAGCTCGGGCTGTACCGCGCGGAAGCGGTCCGCCTGCGCCTCGTCGAGCAAGGCGTCCCGGAGCATCGGATCCGCGTCGTTTCACGCGGCGAAGAGCTCGCTCACCCGAACGCCGACCGGTGGCAGCTCGACCGGCGCGTCGACATCGTCATCACCAGCCCCGACGCGCTCCCGAGCCCCGAGCTCCCTGCTCGAGACGACGCTCGCGACGTGCGCGAATAGGCGAAAGACCGAAGCTCGGCGGGGATCCGAGGCGCGCACGGAACGCTCGATGCACGCACGAGCGTCACGAATTTCCAAGCGGAGGAGATCATGCAGAACATCGAGTCCCAACCGACGCCGGTCCACGAAGAGCTTCGCCGAGAGCGCGTCGGTCGCGGCGTCGCCGTCGGTGGCTCTGCGGTGGAGGCATTGCTCGGCATCACGGCCGTGGTGCTCTCGATCCTCGGCCTCGCGGGGGTGCTGCCGGTGATGTTCGCGTCCATCGCGATCATCGCGGCGGGCGCTTCGCTCCTCTTCGAGGGAGTGGCCATCGGCGCGAGCACGAGCGTCGGTGCCGAAGGTCACGAGCGAGCAGGGGCGATGAGCGGTGTCGGCGCGGAGGCGCTCGCAGGCCTCGGCGCGATCGCGCTCGGTATCCTCAGCCTCGTACGCACCGATCCGAACGTGCTGCTCCCCGTCGCGGCCATCGTCCTCGGCGCAGGAGTCCTCTTCTCGGCGAGCGCGCCCGCCGAAGCCGCCGAGACGTCTCGAACGGGAGCCGGGCGTGAGTCGGTCCTCGCGGCCGCGGGAGTCCACACGCTCGTCGGCCTGGGCGCGATCGTGCTCGGCATCCTGGGCGTGCTGAAGATCGCGCCGCTCACGATGACGCTCGTGACGTCGCTCATCATCGGGGCCGGCCTCTTGCTCAGCGGTGCAGCGGTCGGCGCGCGCGTGGTCGGCATGTTCCGTCACGGAACGTGACGCGGCCGAGCGGTTTCACAGGAAGATTGGAAGGGCGGAAGGGAAGATGCTCTTCCGATCTTCCCGTGATCCCCCGGTCAGCCGACCTTCGGCTCGTACGTCGAGATCACCTCGACCGCGCCTTCGGGTCTCTCGCCGGGCGCGGGCGGGGCGAGCGCGCCTCCCAGGTCGGCGACGACGACGGTGATGTTGTCCGTGCCGCCGCGCGCGTTGGCGAGCGCGACGAGCGCGTGGGCGGCGTTGTCCGGCCGGCGCGACGAGAGCACGATGTCTCGGATCTCCTCGTCGGTGACGTGCGTCGTGAGCCCGTCGGAGCACAAGACGAGACGGTCGCGGTCGCGGAGCTCGAACCTCCCGAGCGCGACCGCGAGGTCCGGCTGGTGCCCCATCGCCTGGAGGATGACGCTCCGGAGCGGCGAGTGGCGCGCGTCTCTCGGATCGAGCACGCCGCTGTCGACGAGGAGCTGCGCGAGGCTCTGATCGTGCGTGAGCTGAGCGATTTCCGCGCCGCGGACGAGATAGGCCCTCGAGTCGCCCACCTCCGCGACGTACGCACGTCCCCCGCGCACGAGGACGGCCGTGAGCGTCGCTCCCATCGTCGCGTGGTCGCGCTCTCCGCGCTTGCGTACGGCCTCGTGCGCCGCATGGACCGCGGCCGACAGGAACGCGTCCCGCGGCGTGACCGGAGGTGCATCCGCGATCTCGCGCGTGACCGTGTCGACGACGAGGGCGCTCGCGACGTCACCCGCCCAGGCGCCGCCCATCCCGTCCGAGACCGCGAGCAGGACGCCGCGCTCCCCGACCTCGAACCGCGCGTGTGCGTCGTCCACGAGCCGCAGGCCGCGCGTCAGGTCGGCGACGACGAATGCGTCCTCGTTCTTCTCCCGGACGAGACCGGGATGCGTCACGGCAGCGACGCTGACGTAATGCGCCGGAAGCGCCGCGGTAGCCATGAATCCGGGTGATGCACGAGCTCGGCCGGCCCGAGGTCCGGACCGGCTCGGCGGGAGGACACGAAAACTCTCGGGAGATCGCGGGCGGGGCTCGGCCGCGGCGGCAGCCGTGCGCTTCTCGGCGGCCCCGGCCACGGGCCAACGAGCCACGGTGGGGCGGTCGGGGTGTCTCGCCCAATCAGGAACAGACCAGCCCTTCTGTGTGCTAAGAGGAGGCCGCCCTCATGGCCCGTCCCCTCGTCGTCGCCCGAAACGTGAAGAAATCGTTCCAGCACATGGGACGCACGCTCGAGGTGCTGCGTGGGATCGACCTCACCATCGAGGAGGGCGAGATGGTCGGCATCGTGGGGCAGTCCGGCGCGGGCAAATCGACGCTGCTCCACTGCATCGGGACGCTCGACGTCATCACGTCCGGCTCACTCAGGATCGACGATGCCGAGCTCAGCGAGCTGTCGAGCGCCAAGCTCGCGGCGCTCCGGAACCGGACGATCGGCTTCGTCTTCCAGTTCCACCACCTCTTGCCGGAGTTCAACGCGCTCGAGAACGTGATCATGCCGGGCCTGATCCAGGGCCGGTCGAGGCGCGAGATGGAACCGCGCGCGGCCGCGCTCCTCGAGGAGGTCGGCCTGAAGGACCGAATGCTCCACCGTCCGGGCGAGCTCTCCGGCGGTGAGCAGCAGCGCGTGGCGCTCGCGCGTGCGCTCGTGCTCGACCCGAAGCTGCTGCTCGCCGACGAGCCGACGGGCAACCTCGACTCGCGCACGAGCGACCAGATCCACCAGCTCTTCTTCAGCGTGAACGAGCAGCGCAAGACGACGATCGTGATCGTCACCCACAACGCATCCCTCGCCGCGGGGATGCCGCGCGTCGTCACGCTCCGCGACGGCCGCGTCGAACGCGACGAGCGCCGACGCGCCTCTCGGCCCGACGCGCCGAAGTCCGACATCGCCGAGCGGACCGGCAAGGTCGAGGTCTGAGGTTCGGGGCGCTCGAGCTCTCCCCATCCAGGACGTGGCAGGTCACGACGTCAGTCGCGCCAGCAATGCCGCGGCCGCCGGGTTGCCCGTCGCGCTCTGGAGAGCCGCGATCGCGGCGGCGCGGAGTCGTTGGCTGCGCGACGCGTCGCCTTCGAGGAGCGCGCCGACGCGCGCAATCGCGGCGTCGTCCATACCGCCGATCTCGCGGAGCCCCACGAGGGCCGCGGCGCATACGCCGTCGTCTTCGTGATCGAGCAAGCCGACCAGGATCGGCTGCGCCTTTCGTCCCCAGACACGCGCGAGCGCGCGAGCGGCGGCCCGACAGACGTGCGCCGACGGGCTCGCGGCGTACTTCACCGCGAGATGACCGATGGCATCGTCGTGGACGGTCGGCACGCTGAGCAAGAGGTCCTCGGCGAGCTCCGGCGCACCGGCGTGTTGCCCCGACACGACGGCGTCGTAGATCCTCTCGAGAGCTGCGCGCAGGATCGGCAGCGCGGGCTCGCCGATCGCCTTCATCGTCGTCACGAACGCGATGCGGGCCTGCGGCTCGACGGTTCCCCTCGCTCGCGCGCCGTAGAGCGCATGCGCGCCCGGCGTCCCCACGGCCGTGACGAGCTCGGCGGCCGCTTCGCGGCCCTCGTCGCCCGCGAGCGCCCGCTGCGCGACGGGCGCGAGGATCTCGGGATCCGCGAACGCACGACGGACGCGCACGAGCGCCGCACGCCCTCCCTCGTCGCCGGCCTCGAGGCGCGCGTCGAGCCCCTCCAGCACGGCGTGGACGAGCGGGAGAGGACGAACGTCGCCTCGTCGAGCGAGGATGCGGATCGCTCCCTCGAGCTCCACGAGACGTGTGGCGAACGTTCCGCGATCGCGCTCGCGAGCGAGATCACCGAGCCACGAGGCCGCGTCCGTCGAGAGCGCCGCCGCGGCAGCCTCGGCCCCGGTCGAGACGCGCGCGTCGCTCGTGGAGCGCGCGCCGCGCGCGGACGCCTCGAGCACGTCGGGCCTGGACGCCCGCGGGCCGGCCGTGCGCGCCACCGGCATCGAACGGATCGACGGGACCGACGCGCGATCGAAGTTGCCGGTGCTCCTCATCGAGCCGACCGACGTGCCCTCCGGGACGAGGAGCGCCTTCAGCTCCGCGCGGAGCTCCTGCATGTTCTGGTGCCGGTCCTCGCGACGCTTCGAGAGGGCCTTCATCACCAGCTTCTCGAGCCGCGGGTCCACGTCGGGCCGTTTCGCGGAAATGGGCGGGGGCGGCGCGTGGACCTGCTTGTGCCGGATGGACTCCACGTCGCGCCCCAAGAACGGCACCGTGCCGGTCGCGAGCTCGTAGAGCATGATCCCGCACGCGTACACGTCGCTCCGCGCGTCGAGCTCCTGCCCGAGGCACTGCTCCGGCGACATGTACACGGGCGTCCCCGCGAGGCGCTGCGCGACCTCGCCGGAGACGCTCGGAGGGACGGCGAAGCCGAAATCGAGGACCTTCACGTTCTCGACGAGGTTGCCGTCGTCGTCCTCGCGCGTCGTGATCATGACGTTGTCGGGCTTCACGTCCCGGTGGATCAAGCCGCGGGCGTGCGCGTGACCGAGCCCCGCGCAGACCTGGAGCATGATCGAGACGGCCCGCTTCGTCTCGGGCGGCTTCCTCTCCCGGACGAGGATCGAGCGGAGGGTCGTCCCTTCGACGAAGGCCATCGCGATGTAGAGCAGCCCGTCCGGCTCCTGCCCGAAGTCGAAGATGTGGACGAGGTTCGGATGATCGAGCCGGCTCAGCGCGAGCGCCTCGTCGTAGAAGCGATTGCAGAACGCAGCGTCGCGCTGGAAGGCCTCGTGGAGGACCTTCACGGCGACGATGATGCCGAGCCCGGTGTGACGCGCACGGTAGACGGCGCCGATGCTCCCCTCGCCGACGACGGACAGGATCTCGAAGCGTCCCTTCGCGAGCGTCCGCCCGACCATGGCGTCCGGCGAGACGTGCGGAAACACGGGCGCCGTCTCGACGTCGTCCTCCTCCCACGGATACACGCGAAGCGCGTGGCCCCTCTCGCTCTCCGTCCCGAGCGGCTCGGCGAGAAGCCGAAGCGGCGCCTCCGCACCAGGACTGTGGACCTCGAGCATGTGGGGGCCCTCGCCCTGCGGGGGAGTCTTCAGCTTGACCCAGACGTGCCGACCGACGTGGGAAGCCTCTTCGAGCGCACGCGCTTGCTCGCCCGGAAGGGCCGCGACGAGGATCGGCAGCGGTCGAGGCATTCGGGGAAACGATACCAGGTCGGCCTTGGGGCCTGGAGCCCTCCAGGCCTCCAGCACGCCAGACCTCAGACCTCAGTCCTCAGTCCTCAGCTTTCGGTCCTCGTTCTCCGCCCACCTCCGGCGTCTCTGAAAATCCGCTCGACGTCGCTCTCGAGGTGCGCCGCACACACGCCTTCTCTCCTCGATTCGCCGAAGGGCCACACCCAGGTGAGCGTGTCCATCGACACGCCCGGACACACTTCGTCTTCCCGCCTTGGCGCGGCTCGATGAGAGTGAGACGAGGCGCTGCCCCCGCGCCCCCCTGGAGCCTGGAGCCTCTCCAAGCTGAGGCCTGAGGCCTGCCTACCACCGCACGACGACCTCGCGCGGCTGCACGATCGCTTCGCAGTTGTCCATCCGGACGGCCACCGGCAGGCTCACGCTGCCCGTCGGCTCCTTCGACGTGACTTCGACCTGCGGAACGATCTGCTCCGGTCGGAGGCTCCGGACGATCTCCGGAGGGCAGACGAGGCGTACGTCGACCTCGGCGGGGAGAGTCTTGCCCTTCGGTTGGCCGATGACGGCGACGGGCAGCCTCGGGAAGACACGCTCCGCGACCTCGCGCGCGATCTCCGCCGTCACGATGATGCTCGCGGGCTCGACCTTGAGACGCGGGCCCGGCCGCTCGATGGCGAGCGGACGCGGATAGATGCCCTCCGCGCTGATCGTGCGGACGTCGAAGGCCTCCGCGCGCACGTGTTGGAGGACCATCACGTCGCTCTGGGGGCCGCGGACCTTCACCGTCTTCGGCTCCGCGACGAGCGGCCCCTTCACGACGTAGCCGTCCGCGGGGGTGCCGACGACGCTGAGCTGGACGGGCACGTCGCGGGTGATGCGCGGCTCCCACTTCAGCTCGATCGACGGCGGATCGAACTGCTCGACCTCCACCCGCACGCCCTCCGGGAAGCGGACCATCTTCGGATGGAAGACCACGTGCTCCGGCGAGTCGCGGAGATCGAGGATCATGTGGACGGCGCCGCCCCGGAGGTTCTCGATCGTCTGCTGCGATCCGCGCACGTAAACGCGGACGTCGCGCGGAATCGATCCGACGAAGACCTTGTCGCCGGTCTCGGGCGGGAGGTTCACCTCGAGGTCGACCAAAATCGAGCCGCGCGCGTCCTGACCTCCGTGGACGAGCGAGTAGAGCACGAGCGCGAACGCGAAGCTGAGCAGCTTCAGGTTCAGGTTCTCGAAGAGCATCGACTTCAGGCGGCTCCACATCGGATCAGGCTCCGGGCTCCAGGCTCCAGGCTCCAGGGACAATGCGCAGCGCGCTCTTCTCGAGCTCGAAAGACACCGAGCGCCAGGAGGCTCGAGCGGTGCAACCGAGACAGCTCCGGCTTTGTTCCTGGAGCCTGGAGCCTGGAGCCTGGAGCCTCCTAGTCATTCCCCTCCTTCGGCGGTGGCGGCGGGGGTGACGAGCTCCGCTGCATGGGCACCGGTGTCGACAGCGGGGTCGTGAGCGTTTGCTTGGCGGGAGGCGAGATCGGCAGCGGGGTCGGGATCGGCGTCGAGATCGCCGGCGAGGGCTGCATCGGTCTCGTGGCGCCGAGCTCCGAGATTCGCTGCGCGGGGACGGAGTCCTCCGGGATCACCGACCGGCGGCCCACGTCGAGGCCGACGGTGAAGCCGCCCGATTTCTCGCGCTGCTCTTCGCGGAGCGGAGGGACGCCGCTCACGCGCTCGAGCGTGGCGGGCGTGGGCGGCAGGGTGATGCGGAGGGCGCCCGGGGTCGGGGTGATCGAGCTGCGGCCCTTGCCGGGCTTCTTCTTCGCGCGCGTACGCTCGCCGAAGACGCCGACGAGCACCTGCTTGAGCGAGGCGCCGTCGAGGTTCGGGACGATGTTGCCGTTGAAGCAGAAGCTGATCGTGCCTCGCTCCTCCGACACGACCACGACGACGGCGTCCGTCTCCTCCGTGATGCCGAGCGCGGCGCGGTGACGGGAGCCGAGCGACTTGTCGACGACCTTCATGTCCGGCATCGGGAAGAACACGCCGGCCTTCGCGATGCGGAGGTTGCGGATGACGACGGCGCCGTCGTGGAGCTTGTTCAGGCTCTCGGGGATGAAGAGGCTGACGAGCAGCTCGCGCTGGACCTGCGCGTCGATGTTCGTGCCTTGACCGACGACGAACTCGTCGAGGTTCGCGTCCTGCTCGAAACAGATGAGAGCGCCGATACGGTGGCGCGCGAGCTCCGTGGCCGCGGCGACCACCTCGTCGATCACGCGCGTCTCCTGCTGGCGCGCCATCCCCGAGAAGAACGCGCGCGACCCGACGCGCATGAGCGCGCGGCGGATGTCGTTCTGGAAGACGACGACGACGATGAGGATGACGGAAGAGAGGAGCGACGAGAGGAGGTTGAAGAGGGTGAGCAGGCCCGCCCACTTCGCGATGACGTAGACGAGGAAGATGACACCGAGGCCGGTGCCCATCTGCATCGCACGCGTCCCGCGGAGGACGAGGAGCGTGCGGTAGACGACGTACGTGACGATCAGCAGATCGGCGACGTCGACGAGGATCTGAATCACCGGTCGCGCGGCGAAAAGGTGGCGCAGCCCCTCGAGCATCAGATCTTCCTCCGGGGGGTCCCGAGGACGATCTCCATGTCGATGGCCTGGCGCGTGGCGCGGACGTCGTGCACGCGAAGGATCTGGACGCCGCACCGCACCGCGTGGAGCGCCGCCGCGATCGATGCGCCCTCGCGCTCCTGCGGTCGCGCCTCCCGATCGACGAGCGTGAGGAAGGACTTCCGGCTCGCGCCGACGAGCACCGGCACCTCGCCGCGCTCGGCGACGCGGGCGACGAGCTCGTGCGCGCGACGCAAGAGCTCGAAGCTGTGACGCGAGGCCTTCGAGAAGCCGAGCCCGGGGTCCATGACGAGCGCCTCGCGCGGGACGCCGAGCTCGCCGGCCCGGGCCGCCGCGCGCTCCCACTCGGCGACGACGTCCTTCACGACGTCGCCGTACGCGCCGAGCGGCCACTCGCCGTACCCGGTCATCTTCTCCTGCGGCGCGCGCGCATGCGAGAGCACGAGGCTCGCGCCGCTGCCCGCGACGACGCGCGCGATGTCCTCGTCGGCGAGCAGCGAGACGTCGTTCACGGCCTGCGCGCCGGCGTCGAGGCACACTGCCGCGACCTCCGCGCTCGTGGTGTCGATCGAGACGCATGCGCCGCGGCTCACCGCGTGGCGTACGACGGGGAGCACGCGCTCGATCTGCTCGCGCGCAGGTACGGGCTTGCTCCCCGGTCGCGTCGACTCGCCACCGATGTCGATGATGTCGGCGCCCGCGGCGAGAAGCTCGTCCACGTGCGCGCACGCGAGTGCCGGCTCGAACCAACGCCCCCCGTCGCTGAAGGAGTCGGGCGTCACGTTGCAGACCCCCATCAGGGCTGCACCGCGGCGAGCCACGGCCCCTCGAACGACGCTGGCGAACCTCGACCTTCGCGTCGTCATGACCATCTAACCCCGTAGCAAGACGCACGCCGACGGGCAACCCTCGAACTCCACCCACGTCTTCGCCGAATTGGCGCTCGTGGAGCGACCTCGCCGGCTCGGTCCTTCGACGTGGCTTTCGGGCGTGGAGCACCACGCTCGACGACCGTCAGGATGGTCGGGTCTCGCGGACCGGCGAGCGCGTCGCGCGCGGCCTCGATGGCCGCAGCTCCTGCGCGGTCCTCGTGAGCCGGCGCAGCGCACGGAGCTGGCTCTCGAGCTCTTCGGTCTCGAGCGCCGAGGCGATCGCCGCCTGCGCCTTGCGCCAGATGGGGAAGCCGCGCGCGAGCGCGGAGCGTCCCGCGCGCGTGAGGCAGACGATGCGCTCTCGACGATCGTGCTCGCCAGGGACGAGACGGACGAAGCCGAGACGCTCGAGCACCGCGAGGTTCCGCGACAGCGAGCTCTGCTCGAGCACGAGCGTGTCGGCGAGCGCGCGGATCGTCGGCGGCGCGTCGTCCGCGTGGGCGAGGGTCGCGAGCACGGTGAACTGCGTCGACTTGAGCCCGATCTCGTCGAAGTAGGCGTCGAAGAGCTGCGTGACCGCCCGAGAGGCCCGCCGCAGGTTGTAGCAGGCGCACGTCTGGCTCATCTTTGCGCAGTCGGCCGCAGTGGGACCGGAGCGCGACGCGGCAGCGGGCTCCTTCGCCATCTTTTCCAGCATTATCGCCCGCCCGGTGCCCGTCAAACGACGGCGGCTCGCCGCCGGGTCGCGCAACATTGCGTGTTTGTGCGATGTTGATGTGGATGTCGCCGCCGCCGACCGCTCCACCGTCGAACGTCCCGCTGCCGTCCGCCTCGTGGTCGAGCGACGAGTCGTTCGCCAAGAGCCTGTTCGTCGGCTCGCCGGCGGAAGGGCTCGTCTTCCCGTGGCCCGAGCCGAGCCGCGCCGAGATCGACCAGATCAACTCCGTCCTCGACGGCATCCGCCGATTCGCCGCACGCCACATCGACCCGTCGCGCATCGACCGCGAGGCGGCCATCCCACGCGAGGTCATCGACGGCCTCCGCGATCTCGGCCTCTTCGGGCTCGCCATACCGAGGGCGCACGGCGGCGCCGGCATGGGAATGACCGCCTACGCGCGCATCATCCAGGAGCTCGCCGCCATCGACGGCTCGGTGGCCCTCACGGTGAGCGCCCACCAGTCGCTCGGCCTCGCGGCGCTCCACTTCTTCGGGAGCGAAGAGCTCAAGGCCGCGTACCTGCCGAAGTGCGCGCGCGGCGAGGTCCTCGCCGGGTTCGCCCTCGTGGAGGTGGGCGCCGGCAGCGACGCCGGAGCCATCCAGACGCGCGCCGACCGGGAGGGGGACGTGTACGTGATCAACGGCGAGAAGACGTGGGTCACGAACGGCGCGATCGCCGACCTCTTCACCGTGATCGCACGCACCTCGCCGGCGGAGGACGGCGCGAAGCCGCGCCTCACCGCTTTCCTCGTCCCGCGCGGCGAGGGCGTCACGACGGGCCCGGCCGAGCCCACGCTCGGGCTTCGAGGCACCTCGACCACGACCATCCTCTTCTCGGGAGCCCGCGTCCCGACGGGCAACGTCCTCGGAGAGATCGGGCGCGGGTTCAAGGTGGCGATGGAGGTCCTGACGAGCGCCAGGCTCGCGCTCGCCTCGAGCTGCATCGGCGCGGCCAAGCGCCTCGTACGCCTCGCCGTCGAGCGCGCGACCGAGCGAAAGACGTTCGGGCGGACCATCGCGGAGTTCCCGATCATCAAGGACAAGATCGCGGCGATGTCGGCCGACATCTTCGCGCTCGAGAGCATGACCTATCTCACGACCGGCCTCGTCGACGCGGGCCGGACGGACTTCTCGATCGAGAGCGCGATCTGCAAGGTGTTCGGGTCCGAGACCCTCTGGCGCGTGGCGAACGAGTCCGCCCAGATCGCCGGCGCGCTCGGCTACACGCGCAACGCCCCCTGGGAGCGCATGATCCGCGACGCCCGCGCGACCATGGTCTTCGAGGGCACGAACGAGATCCTGCGCTGCTTCATCGCGCTGTCCGGAATGCAGGGTCCCGGCCGCGAGCTCGAGGACGTTTCGAAGGCGATGCGCGAGCCCATCAAGGGCTTCGGGCTCCTCAGCGACATCGCGATCCGCAAGGCCCGGAGCGTCCTCTCGCGCGACCGCCTGACGCGCGCCCATCCGACGCTCGGCCGCGAGGCGCAGCTCGTCGTCACCTACTCGCAGCAGCTCGCGAAGGCGGTCGATCGCCTCCTCCGCCGGCACGGCAAGAACATCGTCGAGATGCAGTTCTCCCAGAAGCGCGCGGCCGACATCGCGGTCGACCTCTACGCTCTCACGAGCTGCATCTCCCGCACGACCCGCGCCATCGAGAAGCGAGGCGAGGAGGGCGCCCGCCGCGAGATCGACCTCCTCACCATGTTCGCGCGCGCGGCCGACAAGCGCCTCTCCGCGAACCTCCTCGCCTTCGAAGAGAACGACGACGAGCTGCGCAAGGCCATCGCCCACAAGGCGTGTGCCGATGGGGGCTACCCGCTGGACATTCTCTAGAGGCTCCAGGCTCCAGGCTCCGGGCTCCAGGGAAAAGCGCTTTTCGCGTCAGGACGGGCTCCGGCACATCGCCACCGTCCTCGTCTCTGTCGAGGCGTCGAGTACGCATCAGCAGCTTCGAGCGCGCGGTGGCCTTGGGCCCCAATGGCGTTGGCCGTCGGCTCTCCAATCACCCGGAGCCTGGAGCCTGGAGCCTGGAGCCTGGAGCCTGGAGCCTGGGGGGGCGTCAGCGCGCGCACTGCTCCGGTCGCCACACGTGCGCGACCTTGCCTCGGACGAAGCGCACGCAGAACGACGGGTAGCGCAGCTCGAACGAGCCTGCGCGGCCGAGGGAACGCTCGGCGAGCGGCTTGCCGGCGATCTTGACGACGTCCTGCTTGGACATGCCGACGTCGATGCCGTGGCTCGAGCGCTCGTAGGAGAACGTGACGTCGGCCACGCCGAGCGCACGCTCGGCGTCCGTCGAGCGCTTCACGCGGAGGCGTCGCTCGGCGACGTAGCGAGCCGGCTGTCCCTTGGTCGGCTCGTACCGAGCGACGACGAAGTCGAGACTCGTGACGTCGAACGCGTGGAAGAACCACCGCGGGTGGCCGGCCTTGCCGTACCGCTTCTCGAACTCGCGCTCGACCGCCTCGCGTGTCTGCACCGCGGTGTGGAGGTCGACCTCGAGCAAGCCGACCTCGTCGAACTTCTCGAGGGAGACGTCGGAGAACGACTTCGGCACCACATGCCGATCGCCGGAGGTCGTACGTGACGACGCGCATCCTCCGCCGCCGATCAGGGCCGTCGTGAGCGCCAGTACAGCAACGCTCGAGAGCCGTTTCACGTGCGTCTCCTGAGAGATCCTCCCTTTTACTTTCTAATGAATCACGGACCGCGTTTCGTCGAGCGAGAAAGACGCGTTCCGATGCGGTCACTCGCGACGTCAGCTCGTGACGCGCGCCGCTCTCTCCGACACGCGGAGGATCGACGCGCCGAGCGGGTCGTCCGGAACGACCGGGACGGCCCCCTCGAGCGTCCAACGGACGAGCCCACGGCCGGGGCTCGTCTCGATCGCCGGCGAGTGCGCCACGGGTGTGAAGGTGTCGTGCTCGACCCAGCCGATGGCCACGCGCACCACCGCACGCTCCGGGAGCCCGCGAAGGACGAGCTCTCCGGCGGCGGGGTCGCAGGCGACGTCGCGCGTGTGGTGCTCCGGCCCGTCCCACGTCGGAACGAAGATCGCGGCTCGCACGACGAAGGACCGCGCCGACAGCTCCTTCCGCTTCTCCTCCGAGAGGCGCCACCAGACGTACGACGCACCGCGCTCACCCTCGATCGGGATGGCGATGCACTCCGCCTCCGAGGACACGTCGGCCGGCTCGGCGCGCTGCTCGTACCGCCGGAGGGTCGGGGGCTCTTCGAGCTCGTGCGCGGTGTCGGACGGCGAAGCCTCCACCCGCGGCGTCTCCGGCGGCGCCGCCGGAGACGCCGGTGTCCTCGTGCCCGACTCCGGCTCGGCCGGCTGCGACGCCGGGACGGACGCCCCTTCGTCGGACCGGGCGCCGAGGTGCGCACCGATCTCCGCACCGATCTCGTCGACGCGCGACGTCACCTCCGGCTCGACCTCGCGCTCCGTCGCCGCCGGAGGCTCCTCGACCGGCGGCTCCTCGACCTCCGGCTCCGGCGGGAGCGGCCGCGGCGGCGGGACGTAGTCCTTCGCCTGGAGCTTCTCGAGCAGCGCCCGTGCACGCGCGTGGTCGGGCTCGTTCTCGAGCACGCGCTCGAGCGTCTGAATCGCACGATCCTTGTGGCCCTGCGACGCGTAGATCTCCGCGAGCGTCACCGTCGGGATCGCTTGCGGCTCGGGCCGAGGCACCTGGGGCAACGGAGGGCCGAGCGCGCTGCGCAGCCGCTCGGCCGCGTCCGGCAAGTGAAGGCCGCGCTCGACCACCCGCGAGAGCAGGTCACGCGCTCGCCCGAAGAAGCCGCGCGACTTCTTGAGCTGCGCTTCGTCGATGACCGGATCGAGCCGGAGCAGCTCGTCGATCAGCTCCGGGCGCGTCAACAAGCGAGCGCGTCGAATACCCGCGGCCTGCGCGCGGAGGACGAGGCTCTCCCGATCCATACGCTCGAGCTCGGCTCGGTCCATCGGGTCGGTGGTATCACAAACAGTCCTCAGTCCTCAGTCCTCAGTCCTCAGCATCTTCGGTCGTCCGCGGGACGGTGTCCGACATCGGTGCCGCCTTACGCCGCGTGGCTCGCACGGAAGGCGGTCACGGGAGGGCGGTTTTCGCTTGCTTCGCTTCGCCCTCCTCGTCGAGGGCGAAGACGGCCTCCTCGAAGTTCGCGACGCGATAGCCCTGCCCCATCGACGTCACACGCACGAGCACCTTGCCCTCCGGCGCCGCGTCGACGCGGAAGCCCGTCACCTTGCCGGCTTCGACCTCCTTCACGAACCGACGCCTCCTCGCTTCGCGTCGTAGTGCGAGCACCGCGGCGCAGGCTCCCGTCGCGACTGCGCCGATCCCGAAGAGCCAGAGGAGGACATGTCCGACGAGGCTGACGACGGTTTGCGTCGGCGGCGCGCCTTCCACCGTCGTCTTCCACGTCGACAACAGCCCGACCGTCGCGAGGACCGCAGAGGTCACACCGACGACGATCTCGCCACGCTCCTCCCCGGCGAGCCCCTTCTTCGCCAGGCTCTGCGCCCACGCGATCGGGATCCCGAAGAACGCCAGCGTCAGGAGGAGAGCAGGGACCCAGACGATCGCGCCCAGGGTGGCCCCCACCACGAGCCCGGTGACGTACCGGGTGACGAAGCTCTCCGGAGAGTCGGAGCCGTGGACGGACAGGGCCATGGCACAAGCCGTCGCCGCGTTCAGGATCGCGAGCGGGAGCGAGGCGAGCCAGCCCCAACGGATGCGACCGTTCCCGACCGTCTCGCGCCGCCGGAGGAGCCACGCCCACAGAGCGCCGAACACGAGCGTGGGGAGCCCGACCTCGACCCCCACCTCGCCCAGATCCCAGGTGAAGGAACGCGCGAAGGCAGCGACCGTGACGGCCGCGAGCGCGAGGCCGACGGACGCGACGTTCAGCACGCGCAGCGTTCCGAGCGATTGGAACGTTCGCGGCAGACGCGCCGGCTTCAGCTCCGCGGGCATGGACTTCAGTCCTCAGTCCTCAGTCCTCGGTCCTCGGAAGTAAAGGCCTCGGGCCTCGGCAGAAGGGGCATCGGGCCTCACGGGTTGGAGCCATCGCCTGGGGGGAGGCCCGCGAGAGCGGTGCGGGCGGCGGCGGCGGCGGCCTCGATCTGCGACTTCAGCTCCTCGAGGCTGCCGAACTTCTTCTCGTCGCGCAGGCGCTTCACGAGATGGACACGCATCGGCCTACCGTAGAGGTCCCCGTCGAAGTCGAACACGTGGACCTCGACGCGCAGGCTCTTGCCGTCGACGGTCGGGCGGACGCCGAGGTTCATGACGCCCGGGCGATCGTCGGCGAACACGGCATAGACGCCGTACGGTGGGAGCACCTCCACGACGCCGCCGAGGTTCGCCGTCGGGAAGCCGATCGTGCGACCGCGGCGGTCGCCGGCTTCGACGATGCCCGAGAGCGAATGCCTTCGGCCGAGGATGTACGTCGCCTCGTCGAGATCACCGCGCGCGACGGCCTCGCGGACGCGCGTGCTCGAGAACGGCCCTCGGTCGTCGCCCGCGACCTCGGCGGCCACGACGTCGAAGCCGAGGTCTTTGCCGAACGCACGGAGCGCGTCGAGATCGCCGGCGCGGTTGGCGCCGAAGCGGAAGTTCTCGCCGACGACGACCGCACGCGCACGGAGCCGCTCGGAGAGGAGCTCGCGGGCGAAGCGCTCCGGCGTGTACGACGCGAGCTCCCGCGTGAAGGGCTCGACGACGACGCGATCGGCCCCGTGCCTTCGCAAGAGCTCCACGCGCCGCTCCAGCGTCGTCAGGCGAGGCGGCGTGAACCCGCGGAGGACCTGGTTCGGGTGAGGATCGAACGTGAGCACCACGGTCGAGAGGCCGCGCGCGTCGGCGATCGCGCGCGCTTGCCGGAGCACGGCCTGGTGGCCGCGGTGCACTCCGTCGAGGTTACCGATGACGATCACGGACTCGCTGCTCACGGCGGTAGGCACTCCGGCGGTACAGGATGGTTCTCGCACACCTCCGGGTCGTTCGCGTCGATGATCTCGACGACGGCTCGCGAGCCCTGGGAAAGCAGGACCGTGCGAGGCTTGATCGAGCAGGTTCCGACGCGATCGCCCGGTACCACGACGCCCTCCGAGGCTGCGCAGCCGCCGCTCTCGTTCGGGACGGTCCAAGCCTGACCCGTCGGGTACACGAGCGAGATCGCGTATCGGCCCTTCGGCAGGCACCCTTGCACCACCTCGCGCACGCGCGGGTGGCTCGCCACCGCATCGAGATCGAACAGGGGCCGCTGGCCCTCGGTCGCGTCGGCGCTCTTCCCCCTGAGGTGCGGCGTCACGAGGACGGCGCCGAGATCCACGCGCCGCGGGTCGAAGCAGAGCGCCGCGGGGCGGATGAGCACCGTCAGGTGATCGCGGAGGGCCGCCGTCTCGGGCGCCGCAGGCACGGGCCCCGCGATCGTGCGCGCGAGGCTGTCGTCGAAGAGCGTGATCCCCTGGATGACGACGAGAGGCCCCGGCGGCTTGCCCGTGATCAGCGTCTCCTCCACCGAGCCTTGGATGACGAGGGACTGAGGATCCGCCGGCGGCCTCGGATCGCTCGCCAGCCGCCGCGGATCGTCCGCGAGCTTCACGAGGGCGACCTCGGGCCAGAGCGCCGGCACCGCCGGGTTCTCAGGGATCGATCCGCCGCGCGCGAACACGAGCAGCCCGCCCTTCCCTCGCGGCGGGAGCGGCGGGATCTGGAACCCGAAGGGTTGAGCGGGATCCGTCGCGTCTTCGAGCTCGGTCCTCGCCACGCCCCAGACGAGCTTCAAGCTCGGGAAGCCACGCTGGTAAGCCGTGAGCGTCTCCGGCACCGGCCTGCTCGGCGGCGCGAGGATCTGGACGTCCTGCGCGATGGCGAGGATCGGCACCGCGAGCGGATCCGCCTCGTCGTTGGCGGGCGAGCGCAGCGGCTCGCCGATCAGCTCGGAGCTGTCGGCGTCCCGTCCGGTGACGGGGTCGACGCGGCGCGGGTGGAAGTAGGGCCGCGTGAACGGGACCACTCTGCCGATGGTGACCGGGATGTTGTCGGCGACGTACCCGTTCGGCCCGATGGTGAAATCCGGGATCTCGCCCGGCTCCGCGGGCTGCGGGATACCCACGTCGACGGGGCGGAAGATCGGCGTGTAGGCGAGGTTGCCTTCGTTCTTCCGCGCGTCCTCGAGGTCGATGAAGCCGCCCGCGAGATCGCCCGCCTCGGGCATGTTGCGGAACTTGAACGTCGGCCAGAAGCGCCCGCGCCGATCGTAGAACGCGGCGATGACGTAGGAGCCCGGATCGACCGGCGCGATGGTGAACGGCGCGGACGCTTCGATCGTCTCGTCCTCCGGGGGACAGAACAGCTCGTCGGCCACCGTGCGCGGCTCGTTCGCGAAGAGCACGTTGCCCGGCACCGCGACGAAGTTCACGGCGGTCGTGGCGAGCCCCGCCGGCGGCGGCGGGTTGCGGCGGTCGAACACGAGGATGACCGCGTTGCCGACGATGTTGCCGTTGCGCGAGCACGGGCGCGGCCCGACGTACGTGACGGTGCCGCGGATGACACCACGAGGCGGAAACAGGCGCTTGTCCGAACGCTGATCGTCGATCGGCACGTCGCCGCACGCGGTGACGGCGGCGATGACGGCGATGAGGAACAGGACGAAGCGTCGCATCGTCAGAACCGGTACATCCCTTGAAGCATCACCCGGCGGCCCATGAGCTGACCGAAGGGATGCTCGCGGTGCTCGAGACCGAGGATGTTGAAGCCCATGACCGCGACCTCTGCTCGATTCGACAAGAAACGATAACCGACCCGCGCGTTCACGAGCGTGTAGTCCGAGAGGCGGAAGCGCTGCTGCTCGATCTGCTGCCGCACGAAGTTGGTGACCTGCTCGGCCCAGATCTGCTCGGACACGTAGTGGACGTCGATCGACCCGTCGATGCCCGCCTTGGTCCGGAGCTGCACGCCGGCGTTGATCTTGTGCCGGCTCGTCCGCTGGTCGGCGACGATGCGCGAGAGCTGCTCGGGCGTGCACTCCGAGTTGTCCTGCTGGACGAGATTGAGCGTGTAGTTGCCGTACACGTCGAGGCCTTCGACCGGATAGGTGCGCACGCCGATCTCGCCGCCATAGACGTTGTACGCCTGGCACTGGTTCTCCCAGCCTCCGAAGCCGACGGGGTAGAGCCCGGTCGCCGGGTCTTGGCGTCCGTTCGTCGGGAAGTCCGCGACCGTGAGCGGACGGTTGCCCGCGAGCTGGATGAGGCTCCACACCCGGTTGAAGTAGAGCGCGCTGTCGAACGACAAGACGTCGCTCTCCTGATTGAGGTAGCCGAGCTCGGCGCTCAAGATGCGCTCCGCGTTGACGATGAAGCTCGGGTCCTCGCGCCGGACTCCCTCGGAGAACTGCCCGGCGCCCGTGACCGGGAGCTGGATCGGCAGGCGCAGGTACGACTCGAGGAAGCTCGGCTTGCGGTAGGCCGTCGCGACCGAAGCGCGGATGGTCGACTGCTTCGAGGGATGCACCAGGAAGGCCCCGCGCGGCGACTGCTGGAAGCGCTCGAGATACGGGACCCAGTCGATGCGGTAGTCGGCGACGATCGCGAACGGTCGCGCGAGCGTGAGCTCGTCGTGCAGGAAGAGCCCGTAGTGGTGCTCGACCCGATCCTGATCGAGATAGGACCAGACGACGTCCTTGTACCGGTACGCGCCGCCGATGCGCAGGTCGTTCGTGCGCTCGCCGCCGAGCGGGAACCTCGCCTTGTACACGAGCTCGCCATCGACGATGTTCTGCTCGACGCGCGACGGCAGGAGCGACTGCCCGAGGTAGTTCACGTTGAGCGTCGAGTCGGCACGCAGCCGGTTCCAGAAGACGCGCACGTCGAAGGCCTCGGTGTTGAGGGACGTCGTCACGTCGGTCGACGCGAAGTAGGGCAAGACGATGTCGTTCAGCGGCCCCTGGCCGAGGATCTCGAGGGTGCCCTGGGCGAGACCGCCGCCGAAGTTGAGCGTCCCGAACCTCCCGAGCCGCTGCGACCCGCGCGCGTCGAGCCGGATCGTGCGCGCGCTCTCGACCTGATCGGCGACGCCCGTGCGGACGTCGGCGCGCCCGTTCGGGACCTCGCGCGACCAGCGCGGGAGGTAGTCGTAACCCGCGGCCATGCGCCACGAGAGATCGCCGTCACGCCCGGACGCCCACAGGCTGCCGTGCGTCGTCGCCTGCGATCCGAACCCTCCGGCGAGGCCGCTCTTACCCTCGCCCGGCTTCTTCGTGATGATGTTGATGACGCCGTTGAACGCGTCCGCGCCGTAGAGCGCCGATCCGGGCCCGCGCACGACCTCGATGCGCTCGATGTCCTCGACGCCGATCGACAACGTCTGCCACACGGTCGCACCGAGGATGTCCGCGTAGACCGAGCGGCCGTCGACGAGGACGAGCGTCTTGTTGGACAGGCGCTGGTTGAAGCCGCGGATGGACACCTCGGTCTGAGCGCCCGTGACCTCCATGATGTCGATGCCGGCGAGGCGGCGGAGCAGCTCGGGGATCTTCGTGATGCCCGAGAGGCGGATGTCCTGCTCGGTGATGACCGACGTCGAGCTCGACGCATCGAGCGGGCTCTGCGCGCCCTTCGAGGCGGTGACGATGCTCTCCGCGAACACGTCCTCCGTCCGTGCCTGACCGATCTCGCCGGGCGGCGGCGGCGTCGGCGTCGGCGGCGTGGGCGCCGGCGCGTCGGGCGGAGACGTCTCGGGCGCAGGCGTCTCGGGCGCGGGCCGTTCGGTCGTCTCGGGCGCCGACGGCGGAGCGGCCTGCGCGGCCTTCATGCGCGCCTCGAGCCCGCGGACGATCGCGAGCGTCTCCTCTTTGTCCTGCGGGTTCGTCTCGAGGTACCGCTTGTAGTACTCGACGGCCTTCTCGAGGTTCCCCATCTCCGCGTAGGCGCGGCCGATGTTGTAGAGGACGTTCGGGTGCGGAAGGATCTCGTACGCCTTCTCGAGCGCAGCGATGCCGTCCTCGTACTTGCCGGCGGCGATCGCCTCCATCCCCTTCTTGAAGTGCGCGCGCGCCTCCGTTCGGGCGTCCGCGAGGGCGGGACGTACGAACGACATCGCGAGCGCGACAACGGCGAGCGCCCTCCAGAGACGGTGCAGCACCGGGGCGAAGGTTAGTCGGCTCCGCGGTTCAGGTGGGAGGAAAGATCAGGCTCCAGGCTCCAGGCTCCAGTCGTGGCTCTCGTCTCCCGACTCGAGTCGCCACTCTCCATCCGGACCGCCAACCCGGACGCGGATCACCTGAACCGTCAGAAAGCTCCTCGCTGAGAGCGAGACCTGAAGTCTCGAGATCGATCTCCTGGAGCCTGGAGCCTGGAGCCTGCCGCAGCCTGGAGCCTGTGCCGAAGGCACAACCCCTGCATCTTCTTCGACCCGGAGGCATCTTCTTCGACCCGGAGAACGGACCGATGCGCGCGTCGCAGCTCATGACTCCCAACCCCCGAACCGTGCGTCCGACCGACTCCGTGGCCTTCGCGGTCGACACGCTCCAGTCGATGAACGTGAGGCACCTCCCCGTCGTCGATGAACGAGGTCACCTCATCGGAATGATCAGCGACCGAGACCTCGGTCCGCTCATGAAGACCTTCATGGAGGGCGCCGAGGCGGAGCGCATGGTCGTCCCGCTCTCTGCACGTCCGATATCGGACCTCATGAGCAGCGCGATCAGCATCGACCTCGACGACGACGTGTCGGAAGCGATCGATCTCATGCTCGAGGAGCGCATCGGCGCCGTCCCCGTGGTCGACGAAGGCGGCTACGTCCACGGAATCATCAGCTACGTGGACGTGCTCAGGATGTTCACCACCGGCGAAGCGAAGATCGTGGAGCTCGACGAAGAGACCGCCCGCCCGCCTGCAGCTCCCTGAGCCACCTCACGCCGCGCAAACGCTCGTGCTCGTGCTCGTTCGACCGACGGCGGAAGGCACCTGAACCGCCGCGCGCGAGCGCCGTTGATCGAGTCGAGAGGGCGCCAATGACGGCAGACGAGCTCATCGCAGCCATGCGCGCAGCGCTCGCCGACGAGCGCGAGGCGATCCGCAAGCTCGATCGCGACGGAATCGCACGAGCGCACGCGAAGAAGGCGCACCTCGTCTACTGCATCGGCGAGGCGACGGACGCCGAGCGCCCCGCGCTCTACGCGGCCTTGGACGAGCTCCGCGCCGAGCTGCGCTGCAACTTCGTCCTGCTGACGCACGCTCGTGCCTTCCTCCGCGACGCGGCCGCTCGCAGCGCGTCGCCGAAGGCGCGAGAGCGCGACGAGGCCGCCTGACGAACGGGATCAGTACGCGTCCTTGAACCCGCTCGGCGTGGGAGCGGGATCCGGCTTCGTGGTCGGCGCCGGCGAAGGACGCGTCACCGGACGCGGCGCGGGGACGTGCGTCAGCTTCACGACGACGGTGCCGTCGCTCGGCTTCACGACGCGGGTCTCGGTCCGATAACCCGCACGCGTGATGACGAGCTTGTGCGATCGATCCGCCGCGGCGCCTTTGAAGACCACGTCGCACGGCGTCGGCGCGCACAGCTCCTTGTTGTCTTCTCGGACCGACGCGCCCGGCGGCTCCGTCTTGATCTTCAGCGTCGTCTGCTTCGCGTCGGCAGGCACGGAGGCGGCGCTCTGGGCGGCCTTCGCAGACGTCGCGACGGCAGGCTCGGTCTTGGCGGATGCGGTCGGCTCGGCCTTGTCGGATGCGGCGGGCTCGCTGGCGGACGCGCCCGGAGACGCCGACGCCGAGGCCGTCGCGGTCGTCGCCGGCGGCGTCGGTACGACGGGCGCGTGCGGCGCGGTGAACTGGAACGCGAGCAGACCGAGCCCACCGCCGACGGCGGCAGCCACGACGACGCCGAGGAGGACCCACGCCTTCGACCGAGGCCTCGGCTGGATGAAGCTCGAGCCGATGTCGTTCGAGGCATCGGCGCGAATGATCCCCATCGGCGTGTGCGAGGCGCTCGCCATGACGAGCCCAGGCGGCGGAGGCGCCGACGAGTGCATGGGAGGACGCGCGCTCGGATAACCGGGCGGCGGCGCGCTCGCGACGCCGGGCGGCGGCACGCTCGCGACGCCGGGCGGCGGCGCGCTCGCGACGCCGGGCGGCGGCACGCTCGCGACACCGGGCGGCGGCGCGCTCGCGACGCCGGGCGGAGGCACGCTCCCGCCCGCGGGCATGTACGGCCCGCTGTAGTTCACGGCCGCGAGCTGCCCGGTGAGCGATCCGCCGTGCGCGCGTCGGATCGCGGCGAGCACCTGATCCATCGACGCGAAGCGCTCGTTCGGATCCTTCGCGATGCAGCGCATCACGATTTCCTCGAACGCCGGCGAGCAGACGAGGTTCGGGTTCACCTCGCGCATCGGCGGCGGAGGCTCGCCGACGTGCGCCATGAGGATGTTGACGCTGGTGGCGCGCTCGAACGGGACCTTCCCCGCGAGCATCTCGTACATGATGATGCCGAGCGAGTAGATGTCCGTCCGCTCGTCGACGTGACCGCCCTGGATCTGCTCCGGGGCCATGTACTTCGGGGACCCCATGAAGAGGCCCGTCTGCGTGAGCTGCTCCTCGGGCCGCTCCGAAAGGTGCTTCACGAGCCCGAAGTCGAGGACCTTGACGAAGTCCTCGTCCTCCTCGGAGGGAGGAGGGATCGTGCCCGACGCGTCCGGCCGGCGGGTGTTCGGGCGCGTGAGGAAGATGTTGGCCGGCTTGAGATCGCGATGGATGACGCCGAGCCGGTGCGCCTCCCGCAGCGCGCGGCAGATCTGCGACGCGATCCGTCCCGCACGCAGCTCGTGCATGACGCCGCCCTCGCGCAGCGCCATGTGGAGTGTCTGGCCTTCCAGATACTCCATCGCGATGAAGTAGATGTCGTCCTCGGTCTTGCCGTAGTCGAAGATCGTGACCGAGTTCGGATGGTTGATCTTCGAGGCGATGCTCGCCTCGCGAAAGAAGCGGCGATGGAACTCCGGATCGGCGTCGCCGTTGTAGTTCGGGTTGAGAACCTTGATGGCACACAGGCGTCCGAGCGGTGACTGCTCCGCCTTGTAGACCTTGCCCATCCCGCCACGCGCGATGAGCGAGGTGATCTTGAAGCGGTCTGCGATCACGCGACCGATCAGGGGATCGGGTGCCCCTGACTTGTGCGCCGTCGCTCGACCCTCGGACATGCTCGTGGAGCTCCCCAGCCCTTGGCGCAACTGACCGGAAAAACAAGGTGCGCGCCTGGTAGGTAAGTGTGCCCGCGACACTGGGGGGTGTCAACGTGACCCCCCAAAAGATAAGGAGGGGAAATCGCTTCGAGACACACCCGACAATCGCGGAAATTTCCGCCTTGTGCGGTCGCTGCGCCGCGTCGCCTCGCTCGCCTGCGCCGCACCGCGGCGGTCTTCCGCTCGGTCGTCTGCCGAGGACGAGGAGGGCGAGCCTCGAACGCCCGCCGGTGACGGGCTGCCCGGCACGAACGCTCCGGCACACGGATGGTGATGCGAGCCGGGCTCCCCCCTCTCCACGACACACCTCTGCACGACGCGGGCACGTCGCGAGAGCCGCGAGCGCTACCGTGCATGGCCGTTCGAGAGCACGCTCTCGGCCGCGACTTTCTCACCCGGGCTCGCCGACTTCGGCTACGTTTCCCCGCGAGATGCGTACTCCGAAGGCCCGAGCCACAGTTCGCCAGGTGCTCGTCGCGATCGTCGCGACGATCGCGACCCTCATTGCCTTGCCGCGCGCCGCGCATGCGGCCGGCTCGTTCAAGTTGAGGAGCACCGAGGTGAACGAGGTGTCCGGTGCCTGGCACATCTACGTCACCATCGAGCTCCCGAAGGCGCCGCCGACCGCGCACCAGCCGATGCGCTTCCTCTTCACGAAGACGGTGGTCTACGAGCGGTCGCTCGTGGACGGGCGCGACGAGCCGGTCGTCAACCGACAGCCGGTCGAGAACCAGTCGCCGAGCGTCGAGAGCATGGACGTCAACTTCGCCGACGTCAGCGGGAAGATCCACAAGGCCACGCGCTTCGACTTCGGCCTCACCCGCGCGCGCGGCTACGAGGCGGGCGAGTACAAGGTCGAGCTCCGCACCTCGGACGGCGTCACGATCGGACAGCCGGCCCGCCTGATCCTGAAGGGCGACAACCCGGTCGTCGATCGCCGCGCCATCGCCTTCAGCGCGAAGGAGAAGGGCATGACGAAGGTGGTGGACGACACCGCCTCCAACAAGCCGAAGAACGACGAAGAGCCGGTCGCCCCCGTGGACACCGGCCCTGCCGAGGTCACGCCGGTGGGCACCGCGACGGGCTTCGTCCCGCCCGAGGGGTTCGAGGAGACGGAAGAGGAGAAGATGCGGGTGCGCCCGAAGGGCTGTGGTTGCGAGGTCCTCGGCCACGCCGGTCCGGGCACGACCGCCGCCTTCCTGCTCCCGGTCCTCGGCATCTTCGCTGTCGCGCTCCGCCGCCGCGCCGCGCGTCGCGCGGCGTGACGAACGCGCTAGACCGACGACATGACGCCCGACGAGGCGATCAAGCGCGCCGAACGCGGTGACCTCTTGCCCGTGTGGCTGCTCACGGGCGAGGAGCGCCTCCTCCGTGATCAGGTGCTGGCCGCTCTCACGAAGGCCGCGCTGGCCGGTGGCCTCGCCGAGCTGAACCTCGACAAGTTCACCGCCGGCGAGACGCCCGTCGACAAGGTCCTCGCCGCGACCCGCACCGTCCCGATGATGGCGAGCAGGCGCGTCATCGTCGTGCGCGGCCTCGAGCGCTGGGACACGACCGCGGCCGAAGACACGGGCGAAGCGGACGACACGAAGGCGCTGCCGCCGCTCGACCGCCTCGCCGAGTACGCGAAGGCGCCGGTCGACACGACCTGCCTCGTCCTCGTCGCGCAGAAGCTCGACGGTCGCCGCAAGCTCGTCACGCTCGCGAAGAAGGCCGGGTTCCTCGTCGACTGCTCGCCCGTCGACGGTCGTCAGCTCCCGTCCTGGATCGCGGCGCGCGCGCAGTCGAAAGGGCACGCGATCGATCGCGACGTGTGCGAGCTGATCGCGGAGATCGCCGGCCCCGATCTGTCCTATCTCGACGACGTCATCGAGCGCCTCTCGCTCTACGTCGGCCCGGGCAACCCGATCACCGAGGACGCGGTGGCCACGTGCGTCACGCGCGTGAGGCTCGCCGATACGTGGAAGCTCGTGGACGCCGCGAGCACGAAGGACCTCGGCAAGGTGCTCGCGCTCTTCGCCGACGTCTACGACCCGCGCGATCGCGGCCTGCCGCTCGTCGGAGCGATCGCCTGGTCGCTCCGGCAGCTCCTCAAGCTGGACGCGGCCCTCCGCGAGGGCGCGAGCATCGACGAGGCGGCTCGGCGCGCCGGGATCTACCCCGCGTTCCGTGCTCGCGAGCACGCGAAGAAGCTCAAGGCGTTCCGTCCTCGCGAGCTCGAGCGATGGCTCGCGATCGTCCAGGAGACGGACGTCGCGCTCAAGAGCTCGCGGCGCTCGCCCGACGCCATCCTCGAGGAGATGTTCACGCGCCTCTGCCGCCGCGCGGCGTGACGCCCCCTCGCGACATCGGCGTCACCGGTCGTCGATCTTCTTCCGGAGCGCAGCGAGCTCGTCGTCGACCTCCTTCTCGAGACGCGCTCGCCTCTCCTTCACGCGTCGATCGGCGGCGCGGAGCATCTCGCCGACCTCTTCTTGCTTGCGCTTGCGCTCCTCCTCGCCGTCCCGCTTCGTGGCGCGCTCGCCTTCGTCTTGCTCGCCGAACAGCGCGTCCGCGAGCTTCTCGCCCGCGCTCTTGGCGGCGGAGACCGCGACCTCGGCCCCTTTCTTCGCGGCCGCCTTCGCGACGGCCGCGCTCTGCCGCGCCACTGCCTTGGCCGCGCGTTCGGCGAGCCTGTCGGTGACGCGCTCCTTCAGCTTGTCCAGCTTGTCGAAGAGGCCCATCTTCCGAATCGTAGCTCGCCGCCCCCTCTCTTGCTCGCGACGCGGTCGAGCCCTCGTGCCCGAGAGCGCCAGGCGATCGCTCAGAGGTCGACCGCCATCCGCACGGTGACCGGCGCGCCCGCGAACGGCGTCACGGAGATCTCGGACAGACGGCGCTGGACGCAGCGCGCGACGTCGTCGTTCTCCGTGCCGCGCGCGGAGTCGCGCGACGGAGCCACCTCCACCTTGCTCACGCGTCCGCTCGGCTCGAACCGAATCGACACCTCGAACGAACGCGCCTCCGTCGCGTCGTTGCAGGAGCCCAATCCGCCGCGCGCCACGCGGAGCGCCGTCCGGACGTCATCCCTCGGGAACGCCCGATCCTCCTCTCCTTCCGCGTCGGTCTTCGCCTCGTCGATCGTCGTCTTGGCGACGCGGCCGTCCCAACCGGCCCTCTCGCTCCTTCCCCCTCGGTCGAGGGTCGCGGCACGCGCTTCTCCAGCGACGGGATCCCGCTTTGCCGGGGAGCGCGTCGCGTCCGTCCCGCGGACGCCCTCCGCGCGCGGAATCATGACGGCCTCGGCGATCTCGGGCGGCCTCGATGCAGCACCGCACGCCAAGAGGAACAGAACCGGCACGGTCGCAGCGATACGGGACATCATCGTGAAATCTCGTTCATTCCTTCGTCGGCTCTCGCCGAGGCTCTCGTGGTTGGAAAAAGCGCCGACCCTTCCGTCTCCAAGGGGAAATCTCCTGCGGCGGTCCGCTTCGTGCGCCTTGCGAGCCGTCATCGAACGGGCCGGTCCGAGACAGCGCGAGCAAGATTCGTGACTGCTGCGGGCGGCGGCCACGGCCTTCCTTCGAGGCGCCCGTCGCGTACCTCCCCCGGCGGGAACCTCGGGCGGATCGGCGGCATCCAATCACCGAAGCGCTTGCATGGAGCGGCCATGGATGACAGAACGCCTCGTCGGCTCTAGGGTTTGCGTGTACACGGCACGCCCCCGCTCGACCCCGAGGCGCTCTCGTCGTTTCGCCACAAGTATTCGGAATCAACAGGAGAACATTGAGATGCACGTCCCCGAGAGGGTGATCCGGCCTCATGAGACGAAACACGAGACCCAGTGGGTTGCTTCGGCTGAGCTCCCGACGCGTTTCGGGCTCTTCCATACGAACGTCTTCCGATCCACGGACCCGGGAGACGGCGCGTCGTACAAGGAGCACGTCGCGCTCGTCTACGGCGACATCCGCGGTCGCACGTCCGTGCCGGTCCGCATCCACTCGGAGTGCATGACGAGCGAGGTGTTCGGCTCGCTCAAGTGCGATTGCAAGGAGCAGCTCGACACCGCGATGGCCGAGGTCGCGCGCCGCGGCGCGGGCGCCATCCTGTACCTCCGGCAGGAGGGCCGCGGGATCGGTCTCGCGAACAAGATCCGCGCGTACGAGCTCCAGGCGATGGGCCACGACACCGTCGACGCCAACCGTCTCCTCGGCCTGCCGGACGACGCGCGCGAGTACCACGCCGCCGCGCACATGCTCGAGTACTTCGACGTGAAGAGCGTCCTCCTCATGACGAACAACCCGGCGAAGGTCGACGCGCTGTCGGCGCTGGGCGTGATCGTCGAGGGTCGCCTCCCGGTGATCGTGCCGCCGAACCCGTTCTCGCTCCGCTACCTCGAGACGAAGCGCGCGCGCATGGCGCACCAGCTGCCGATGGTCTACGACGAGGCCGTCGCCGCAGGCGTGGTGACGGCCGGCGAAGCAGAGTGAAAAAGAGGCTCCAGGCTCCAGGCTCCAGGCTCCAGGGAGTCGGCCTCGAGAGCGACCGAGGGCTCGAGGCGAGAAGGTCACCATGAAGCTTCGCTCCGAGCTTGGAGAGGCTCGGCGTCGGGTGCATGCCAACCCGCGAAAGCGCGCGGCTTGCACGCGTGATCGCGAATCGCGTCTCGACACCGGAGCCTTCGCCCGAGAGTCGAGCACGCGCCGAGCACCATCCCTGGAGTCTGGAGCCTGGAGCCTGGTATCGTCGCGACCACCGATGCGCCCGGCTTCGACGAGAACCGCCCGACTCGAGAAGAAGCTCGCGAGCTTGCTCACCGTGCTCGCCGTCCTCTTCTCCCTCGCGAGCGTCGCGCGGGCGCAGGAGCGACCCGCGCTCGACATGCGGACGTGGAGGCCGTCGACGGATCCGAACGCCTCGCTCGTCCTCGAGCCCGCGGTGACGCCCGGACCGGGCGTGCTGACCGTGGGCGCGTACGGCCACTACGCGTTCCACCCGATTTCGCTCCGCCGCACGGGCAGCGACGAGATCTCCATGCGCCCCCTCGCGCACGCCCTCGGCGTCGACGCGATCGCGAACCTCGGCATCGGTCAGCGGCTCGCGCTCGGCGCGGTGGTGCCGGTCATGCTCTTCCAGGACGGCACGACGCCGCTCCCTCCGACCGTGTCCGACGTACCGACGACGCCGTCGTCCGCGTTCGGAGACATCGGGCTCACGATGAAGGGCGCGCTCGTGAGGAACGAGCACGGCGGATTCGGGCTCGGCGCGCTCGGCTACGTGAGCCTGCCGACGGGAGACCGCGCGAGCTTCGCCGGCGAGGGCGCGCCGACGGTGACCGCGCGATTGCTTGCAGAATACACGCTGCTCGTGGCCGTCGCGCAGGCGAGCGTCGGGTACAAGCTCCGCACCGAGCACCGCACGTGGCCCGCACCGGAGGCCGGGGGCGTTCGTTTCGGCGACGAGATCCCGTGGAGCGTGGCGCTGGCGATGCGCCCGGGCGTCTTCGGGATCGATCCGGGCAATCGCCAGCGGATCGAGCTCGGCGTGCACGGATGGCTGCCTGCGGGCCCCGTGGGGCCGTTCGGCACCGGAGATCCGGGCAGCGCCGCCCTCTCGCCCGTCCTGCTCGCGCTCAGCGATCGCATCGAGCTCGGTCACTACCGCGACACGTTCATCACCATCGGCGGCGAGATCGGGCTCAACTCCGCGGTGGGCGTGCCCGCGTTCCGAGCCGTCGTCGGCGTGGGCTGGACGCCTCGCGCGCACGACCTCGACGGCGACGGGGTCAAGGACGACATCGACGGGTGCCCGGAGATCCCCGAGGACAAGGACGGCTTCGAGGACGCCGACGGCTGCCCGGAGATCGACAACGACGACGACGGCATCATCGACAAGGAGGACGCCTGCCCCAACGTGAAGGGGGTGCCCTCGGACGATCCGAAGAAGAACGGCTGCCCGACCGCGGACGCCGACGGCGACGGCATCGTCGACAAGGAAGACGCGTGCCCGAACGAGAAGGGACCGCCGTCGACCGATCCGAAGCGGAACGGCTGTCCCTCGAAGGACGCCGACGGAGACGGCATCGACGACGCCGTCGACCAATGCCCTGGACAGGCGGAGGACAAGGACGGCTTCGAGGACGCCGACGGCTGTCCCGACCCCGACAACGACCGCGACGGCATCGCCGACGTGGACGACGCGTGCCCGAACGAGGCGGGCGAGCGCTCGACGGATCCCGCCAGGAACGGCTGCCCCAACCCGGATCGCGACGGCGACACGTTCGAGAACGCCGTCGATCGCTGCCCGGACGAGGCCGAGGTCTTCAACGGAATCGACGACGACGACGGCTGCCCGGACGAGGGTGGCAAGCCGCTCGTCGTCATCGACGAGAAAACGCGGAGGATTCGCCTCGCCGCACCGATCAAGCTCGCGGGGACGAAGGAGCTGCCCGAGGTCGATCCGGCGAGCATCCCGACGTTGCGTGCGCTCGTGCTCGAGCTCCACCGTCACCCCGACTGGACGCTCGCGGTCGGGGCGCGACCCGGTGCCGGCGACCAGGCGCAGCTCGAGGCGCTCGGCCGCAGCTTGGCGATCGTCCGCGCGGTGGCCGGCCTGTCGCATCGCGACGGGATCGCCGAGACGGTAGGATGGGACGCCGTGAAGAACGAGCCTCAGGCCGCCCCGGGCATCGCGCTCCGGATCCTGGTGACGCCGGCGGCAAGCGCGCCCTCCCCGCCCGCAGCGCCTCCGCCGCCGAAGGTGCCGGCGCTCCCGCCGCCTCCGAGGCCATGAAGCGCGCGAGGCTGCTCCGCGCGCTCGCCCCTTTCGCGCTCGCGACGGCGTTCGCCACGCTCGCGAACGCCCAGCCCGCGCCGCCCGGCCGACGACCATCCGCGTCGCCGTCCGACGCGCTGCCCTCGAACCGACCGACGAACCTCCGCGCGCGCTTCGGCACCGAGCACGCCGCACGGCTCATCCGCGGCGAAGGCGACGACCGCATTCGCGGGATCGAGCGAGCGGCGGCGATCGGGACGCCGGAGGCGGTCGCTCTTCTCGTGGATTCGCTCGAGCACGGCGATCGCGCTCCTCGGATCAAGTCGGACACGCGCGCTCTCCTCGCGATGGCTCGCGCGCTCGCGCGCCACGTCGATCAGGATCGTGCGCGCGCCGCCCTCCTCTCCATCGTCGGGATGGCCACCCCGCGTCCGTCGGCGCGCACGGACCAGCACGACGAGGGCGACCCGATCGCCCGCGCGGAGCTCGCTCGCCAGGTCGCGGCGATCGCGCTCGCTCGGTCGCGGAACGAGCGCGCGCTCGAGGCCCTCTACGGTGTCGCGCGCGGCGGCGGCATCGGACAGAGCGCCGCTCTGCACGCGCTCGCGATGCACCCGCCGCGCGATCCCGGGTTCTTCGGCACGACCGGCGCGTCGATGCCGGTGCCCGTCGTGCGCCTGCTGGGCGAGCTCGGCGATCTCCGGGCGCTCGACGTCCTGCACTCGGCGGCGCGCTCGAGCGACGTCGGCGTCCGCTGTGCCGCGCTCGTCTCACTCGCGAAGCTCGGCGATCAGCGGGCCATCCCGCTCGCGCGGACGGCGATCGGCGAGAGCGACGTCCGCTTGCGCGGCGCTTCGGGCGAGGCGTTCATCCTGCTCGGCGCCCCGGAGCGCTTCAAGGCGACGAGCGCCATCCTGGCGGACGACGCGACGACGGCGATCGGCATCCAGATGGCCGAGCGCGTGCACGATCCGGAGATCACGAAGCTGCTCGCGTCCCGCGCGGTCGAGCATCCTGATCGCGCGATCCGCAAGGCCGCGATCCGCGCGCTCGGGCGCTCGCCCGATCCGGCCGCGGCGAAGGCTCTCGTCGCCCCGCAGATCCTCGAGGACGGCGAGCTGACGTACGAGGCGCTCTTCGCGCTCGCGCGCTCTCCGGCGCCGAACGCCGGCGCGCTCATCGGAGGTCTCTTCCCGACGCGCCTCGCGACGACGGCCGCGCGCGCCTACGTCTTGCGGGCCCTCGTCCGCGGCGAGCGCATCGGCTCCTCCGACGACGCGATCGCTCGCCTCGCGAAATCCCGTGATCCGCGCGAGCGCGCCGTCGGCGTGTTCGCGCGGGTCGCGCTCAAAGAGGACGACTTCGAGCGGTTCCTCGACGACGCCGATCCGCGCGTACGACGGGCCGCCGCGATGGGCGCGATGGCCTCGCCCGGCGACGACGTCGAGGCCGCGTTCTTGAAGCGCCTCGCGCGCGAAGAGGACGACGTGACGCGACAGGTCCTCGCGTACGGCCTCGTCGGAGGCGACAAGGAAGGCGTCATCAAGACGTCCGTCCTGATCGACCGCGCGGAGTCGGGAGGTGGAGACGCGCCGCTCGCGGCCTACGCGCTCGCGCGACGCGCCGACGAGAAGATGGCCCGCAAGATCGGACAGCTCCTCGCTTCGAAGGACGTCGTGCTCCGCGCGCACGTCGCGCGAGGGCTCGGCGTGTCGACCCTTCGGGACGCGGCGGGACGGCTCGCGGACGTCTACGCCTGGGAGACCGACGTCGAGGTGCGCCGCGCCGTGATCGCCGCGCTCGCGGCGCGGTCGAGCGACGCGGATGCGCCCGCGCGCAAGGCGACGCTCGCGCTGGCGGCCGAGCTCGACCCCGACGCCGTCGTCCGTCAGGCCGCACGACGCGCGCTCGCGGGCGCGGCGGCTCCCTTCGCGCAGCCCGCTGTCCGCGAGGTCGCGTGGCTCCGCGTCACGCTGAACGACGGGGATCCGCCCGGTGAGCCCTACGTGGGATCGCTCGTCCGCTCGGACGGGATCGCCGTGCCGATCGTCTTCGACGAAGAAGGCTTCGCGGTCGTGCCCGGGCTTCCTCCCGGCGAAGCGAGGGTCGTGCTTGCGCCCCGACTGCCGTCGGATAAGGCTTCGCCGAAGCCGTGAGCGACGCCGCCCCTCAGTCGAACAAGAGCCCGGATGATCTGTCCTTCGAGGACGCGGTCAAGCGTCTCTCCGAGATCGTGCAGAAGCTCGAGCGCGGAGACCTCCCGCTCGAGGAGTCGTTGCGCCTCTTCGAAGAGGGCGTGAGCCTCTCGCGCGCCTCGCAGGCGAAGCTCGACTCGGCGCAGAAGCGCGTCGAGGAGCTGCTCGGCTTCGATCGCGACGGCAAGGCCAGGACGGCGCCGTTCGAGACGCGCGGCGATCGCTGACCGGCGACGGAGAGGCCCCACGCCCACCGAGCGATCGGCGGCCCATGGGGCCTCGCGAGGCGCACCGTCGCTCAGCGCGCGAGGTCGTGGAGCACCGAGAAGACGACGTCGATGTTGCTGACGTACGTGCGGCTCGGATCCATGCACGCGTAGAAGTCGTCGAAGAACTTCCGCGTTCCTTCCGACGCCGACGTGACCTCGATCGTGAGGAGAGGCTTGTCGGCGCCGCACGCGCCGCCGGAGGTGACCTTCACGGCACGCATCGCCTCGTCGATCAGCTCGAGCTCGTGGGCCGAGAGCGTACGCGAGCCGGTGACCGTGCGCATCGGAGTGCCCCAGTCGACGAAGCTGCAGACCTCCCAAGAGAGCTCGCCGCTCGCGAAGTCGACCGTGTACTTGCCCGCGCCGAAGGCGCACGTCGATCCGGACGGAGGCGGAGGCGTGAAGCCGCCGCCGGCGCTGACCGCGACGAGCTTCGTCCTGTCCGCCGGCCACACGGAGACCGGCTCGGGGACGTCGCACCTCCACGAGCAGGTGCGAGCGACGTCGCAGGCCCACGCGCCGTAACACATCGGCGAAGCGATGCTCTGATCGTCGCAGTCGGCCGCCTCCGCGCAGTACGAGTGCACGCTCTCGAGAGCGTCCGTCCAGGTCGTCCCCCAATCCGAGTCGGCGCGGCGCAGCGTGAGCTTCCCGCCCGCGATCTCGTAGCGGTAGTCGCCGTGGTACGCGGCCCGCTCGGCGCCCGGCGCAGGGCTCAGGCGAAGGAGATCGTCCGTCGCCGCGAAGCTGCCCGTCAGGCGCACGAACGACGGGCAGGGCTCGCGCACGCAGCGGATGCCCGTGTCGACGTCCGCGAAGAAGCGGCCATCGGGCTCGAGGACCAGGCCGATGAACGACGGCGGACGGACCGTGCCGAGCCCGCGATATGCACCGGCGAGCCGTGCGGCGCTCGCCGCGAGCTGCTCCTGCGTGGCGGAGGCGAGCGCATCGTCCGCTCCGGGCGTGGCGTCCGCCGCGCAGCCGACGAGCGCAAGCAGTGCGGATCCGAGAAGGGTCGTCACGAAGCCAAGCCTTCGGTTCATCGAACGTCTCCCAAGCGATGCCTCCGGCTCGAGTCGCCGGGGTAGGGGTTGCGCGGCCGATGTATGACACTGTGCTCCTCAGTAGGCAATCCCAAATTGAGACGTAATCGAGATGCGGAGGTCGGAAGGGCTCAGAGCCGCACGATCTCCCGATAGATTCGAATGATTTCATGGCATTACATGCCAGCCCTCCTGCGCGCCGATTTCACCCGCGCTGGTGGGTAAGGGTAGGAGGACGTGCGCCTCATCACGGATGCGCTACACCGCCGTGACCCATGCGCGCTCCCGCTTTCTCCTTCTCTGCCGCTCTTCTCGGACTTCTCGCCGCAGCCACCCTTTCCGCCACCGCATGCGCGCCCTCGAGCGACGAGGTCAGCGCATCCGCGGAGCACGCGACCACCAGCACGGAAGAGGACCTCGCGCTCGCACGTGACATCGTCGAGATGCTCGGCGGCGAGGAAGGCGTCTGCGCCGACTGCCACGACATCACGCCCGCCCGGCTTCGCGCGTGGGGCAACACGATGAAGAGCGTCGACGACGCATGCTTCGCGCGCCCGGACCTCACGCCGATGGAGCGGGTGGACTGCCTCCGATCGGGCGGGAGCCCGTCGGGATCGTTCAGCGCGCGCCGGCTCGGGCTCTACGCGGCCGGCGCCGGCCTCTCGCAGTTCCGCGACCTGTTCGAGGCGGCGTTCCCCGAGGACGCCTGGGAAGACGCGTATGCATCCTTCACGCAGCGCGCCTCGATGCCGCGCGGAGCCGATCCGCCCTTCACGGAGGAGGAGTTCGCGAAGCTGAAGGACTGGGTGCTCCGTGGGATGCCGCAGCTCGACGCAGCCTTCGCGGCCGACACGCCCCCTGCGCCGACGACCTGCACGCCGAGCACGACGCCCGAGCTCGCCGCGCACCTCGCGAAGATGAAGACGTCCGGCTGGGGCGCGCGCCTGGCCGACGAGGCGACGCCGATGTTCGGCTGCGGTGCAGCGACGAACCCGCTCGACTGCCTCGCGCAGCATCCCGACGTCACCCAGGAGCTCGGCGCCGAGGGCGTCCATCAGAAGCTGCGCCGCCTCTACCAGCAGCCGCTCTCCTCGCACTACTGGGTGCGCAGCTCCGCCGACGGCCGCTGGGTCGGCTACGGCCTGAACTGGTCGTCGAAGATCGTCGATCTCTCGAAGCCGGAGACCGAGATCCACGTCGCCGCCGACTACGATCCGTACTTCCTCCCCAGCAACGACGGCTTCGCGTTCGCCGGCTCGCACACGGGCAATGCGATCCACGTGTGCCGTCAGAGCCTGCTCGACGACGCCGCCCGCCAGGCGAAGCCGTCGATCTCGCTGACGGAGCCGAAATGCGCGCGGCTCGACTCCCAGGTCTACCAGAGCATCGGGTCGGCGCTCGAAGGCGGGCGCTACTTCGTGACGTGGGGCACACACGAGAACGACGACGGCGGTCACATGGTCAGGGGGCCGCTCCCCACGCGCTTCAAGGCGAACGCGAAGACCGTGTTCACGCCGATGGTGAGCGACGGACAGTCGTACCGCGCGCAGTCGCCGGTCACGATCCCGCTCCCGTTCGAGGGTGACATGATGCTCTCGCCGTCGAGCCTCCTCGCGGCGACGCGCTTCGGCGACGGCACGAAGATGCTGGGCTACCGCATTCGCTTCGTGAACGCGGAGCAGCAGCCCGATGGCAACGGCAGCACGAGGCTGAACGTCACGACGCCGCTCGCCACGGAGGTCTGCATCCCCGGCGCCAAGGCGAGCTTCTCCTTCGACGAGCGCTTCGTCGTCACGCACCAGTACGTCGACCGCGACGAGCCCGACCACGCGGGCCTCCCCGAGCGGTCGTCGAACATCGTGATCGTCGACCTCGCGACGGGACAGCATCAGCGCATCACGAGCATGAAGAGGAACGCCTTCGCGCTCTACCCGCACTTCCGTGCGGACGGCTGGCTGTACTTCGTCGTCCGCGACATGGACGCCGACGAGGAGTACCTGATCGCGTCCGACGTCGCCCTGAGGATGGCCAACCCGTGAACGCGCGACGGCTCGCCCTCGCCCTCTCGCTCACGCTCGCCGCGTGCGCGGCGGCGACGGACGAAGACGTCGCCACGACGGAGCAGGCGGCACAGCCGATCGACCGCCTGCTGCTGGGAGAGGCCGCAGGCTACCCGGCCGACCCCACGCTGCGTGCACGTGCCCACGTGCTCGAGTCGAGCATGGCGGAGCGCCGCAAGGCCGCATGGGCGATCGTGGAGAAGGTCCTCGAGCCCGTGCGCATCGCGGCGGACGCGCCCGCCTCCGAAGCCGAAGGAGCGTCGGGCGCCCCGATGCTCCCTCGCTTCCAGACCTGGTACTCGCGCGAGGAGATCCTGCCGATGTTCGATCGGCTCTTCCGCGCGCTCCCCGACGACGCGAGGCGGTCGCGCGCGCCGTTCACGAAGGAAGCCGTCGACGAGGTCTTCCCGTGGAACGCGACCCGCGCGACGACGCTCGCGAGCTTCACCGAAGAGCGGCTCGAGGCGCGCCGGCGCGAGCTCGCCACGGCCGAAGGCCTGCGCTCGCTCGGCAAGGACGCGCGCGTCCTCATGAGCCCGGACTACGTCGCGCACCTGTTGCACAGCTACCGCGAGATCATCGACTGCATGCCTTCGGGCAAGAACGCGATCGACGATCCGAACCAGTTCGCTCCGTGCCTCGCCGGAGAGTTCCCCGCCGGCGCCGTCGCCGTGAAGACGCGCTGGATGCCGGACTCGTCGCCGATCCCCGTCTTCGACACGTCGGCTTCGGCGCTCGAGGACAAACTCGCGCGAGGCACCTTCGGCGACGGCGACGCGCAGGCCCGCCCGGACGACGAGAGCGCATACACGATGCAGCTCACGCCCGACACGAAGCTGCGTCTCGTGGCGCTCCACATCATGACGAAGGAGCTCCGCGACTGGATGTGGATCACGCTCTGGTGGTCGCCCGATCCCGACTCGGACTTCGGCGCCGACCGCCCCGCCAGCCTCACGGGCCCGTTCGCGAACTACAAGATGTGCGTCGTCACGGCCTACGAGGAGAAGGATCCGGCGCCGGGCTCGAGCTTCGCCGAGACGCACCCCACGCTCGCCGCCGCGATCACGGCCGCCGCCGCCCACGGCCCGTCGACCTGGTGCAGCAACCCGTACCTCGAGACCGCCGAGCGCGCCGCGAAGACGAGCTGCATCGGCTGCCACCAACACGGCGGCACGGGCGAGACGATGGACACGATCCTCGCCGCCCCCGAGCGCTTCCCCGACTTCGCCCGCACGAAGCTCCGCTCGAGCTTCCCCGCCGACTACGGCTTCACGACGGAGGGCGGCCTCGATCTGGCAGCGGGCATGCGCGCGCGGGTGGAAGCGCTGAGCCCCTGACGGCGCAGGCTCCAGGCTCCAGAGGGGATCCACTGGAAGGGCGGAACAGCCGACGACATCCGTCGGCCCCGATCAAGATCCCCGAAAGGCGCCCGCAGAACACGAGGCGGCAACGGCCCGCGCTACGCCCGCGGCCTACTGGAGCCCGAAACCTGGAGCCTGGAGCCCGGAGCCTGGAGCCTCTTGCTCAACGTCCAATCGCCCCGCGGTAGACCCAGCCCTCGCGCGCGTAGCCCTCGCCGTACTTGATCAAGTACCAGCCGTCCTTCGACGTTCCGAGCTTCACCTTCGTGCCGCGCGGGAGGCGCGACACGACGGTGCCGGTCCGCGGTACCTCGCGCACGAGCGCGACCTCCCACGCGACGAGCGCTTCGCCGCTCGCGAGCGCCGGCGCGCTCGACGGCTTCTCTTCTTTCTCGGGAGCCTGCTTCGCGCTCCGGTCGCTCTTGTCCTTGTCGGCCTCCGATTCCTTCTCGGTGCCGAGGGCCGCGGCCTTGTCGGCGGCGTCAGCCTTTCCGTTCGGCGTGAGGTGCGCCGTGTACGCGACCGTGTAATGCGGGTGCTCGTGCCGAGTCGAGCCCGTGGTGGCGCCCTCGAAGGTGGTCTTCAGGCACGCGTCGGCCGCGTCCGGCTTCTGGATCGTCGAGGACTTGCCGACGTAGTACGTGACCTTCTTCGAGGAAAAGTCCGCGTTCACGACGACCGAGAGCTTGCCGGACTGTCCTTCCACGCCCGCGCAGCTCGCGATCTTGCGGATGCGCGGGGTCACGACGTCGTCGAGCCCGGGCACCCCTCCGCACTCCTTGCTGCCCTTCTTCGTCTCACCGTCGGCCGTCTTGCACGACAGCACGGCGCCCTTCCCGACGGTGATGGACGGCGGTGCGTTCGACGCGACGTTGGACGTCACGTTCGTCGAAGCGGCCGCGGGCGGCGCCGACGCGGCGGGCTTCGCGGGAGCAGACGTCGCCGCGGCGACGCTGGCGGGCGGCGCCTCGGGGGCACGGCCGGCCTGAGCGCTGTTCGCGGTGGCCGCGGCGGTCGACTCGCCCGGCGCGCTCGGCCCGAGCCGGACGCCGAGGACGCGCGGCCACGCAACGCCGACGAGGAACCCCACCGCGGCGATGACGCCGACCTTCACCCAACCGGGCTTGTCCCGATCCGAAGCCGGCACTTCGACGGTGAGCGGGGCGTCTTTGTTGGCCATGACTGGCCCCTTTCTACCAAACCCCGACCGGAACGATGAAATTAGGAGCCGGACCTCCGGTCGGAGCGATCACGCAGAGCCGCACCTCGCGACGCGGACGGCTTCGCGCCGCGGCGTCTTGCGACGCCGCAGAACGCGCAGCTCGCGTCCGGCGTCAGGGAAGGATGCGAACCGTGAGGACGAGCACGCCGTTCTGATACGTGAAGCCGCCCACGTTGAACGGCTTGTTCGCGTCCGCCGTGATGTCCGCGAGCTTCACGTAGCCGCCGCTCCCGTCCGGAGGGCTGATCGACGCCGTGACCTTGTAGCGGTTGTCGATCTTCGCCGTGTGCACGAGCTGGAACGTGCGGCCGTTCGGAAGCGTCGTGGTGCTCGCCTGCTTCAAGGCGAGCGGCATCGTCTTCTTCTCGAGCAGCTTCAGGCAGTCGAAGCCGAGGTTCGGAGGCGCGTCACCGATCGCCGGATCGATGCTCTTCTTGTCACACTTCGTCGCGTGGATGACCAGCACCTCGGCCTTCGGGGTACCCGCGTCGGCCTCGGCCCGCGGAACGTGACCGAGGAGCACGGCTCCGAGGGCGAGCGCGCCGAAGGCGAGCGACGCTTTGCGGCGAGAAAGGGACCTCATGTCACTTGCCTCCTGATTCGTCGACCCACACGATGACGCTCGTGGTGAGGTTGGTCTCGCTCGGGACATAGAACACGCTGACCGACCGCCCCGGAGTCTCTTCGATCTCCACCTCGACGTCACCACTGACCTCCGTGGTCGTGGCCGGCGGCTGGGAAGCCGTGGGGGCCCTCGCGATCGGAGCCTCCTCTTCCGTGTTGCGGTAGACCAGGAACACCGACGCGGCGAGCGCCAATGCGGCGGCCACCGCGCCGCCGATTTTGAGCCCACGCCGGTCCTTGCTCGTGGAGCTCGCGGGCTGCCGATCGCACGCGCGGGCCTCGCGCGCGGCCTCGATCGACACCACGTCGGCGCCCTTCGGCTCCTTCCGCTCCTTCTCCACCGCCGCCATCACGGCGTCGGCGATGTCGAAGCTCGCGACCGCCTTCGCTTCGCTCCGGGCTTCGTAGCCGAGCTTCACGAGCTCGCCGAGGTTGGCGATGTCGCTCGCGAAGCGCGCGGCCTCCTCGTCCGTCGCGAGCCAACGCTCGACCTTCTCCCGCTCCGCGCCCGTGAGCTCGCCGTCGGCGTAGGCCATGAGCTCGAGCATTCGGTCCTTCGTCATCATGACTTGCCTCCGGAACCGTCCTCCGGAGCCTCGGGGGTGGAAGCGGGAATGGGGCCGATCTGCTCCTCGTAGCAGTCGGACAAAGCCCTCTGGAGCTTCTGGCGGGCGTGGAAGAGGCGGCTCATGATGGTGCCTTTCGAGACGCCCATCGCCTGAGCCATCTCCTCGTAGCTGAGCCCTTCGATCTCACGCATGATGATGACGCCGCGGTGGTAAGGCGGCAGCGCGTCGAGCGCGGCCTGGAGTCGACCAGCGATCTCTTTCCGCCTGACGACGTCGATCGGATCGGAGCCGTCGACCCGGCTGAGCAGAGGGAACTCGGCTTCTCGGGTCTCGTCGGTCTCGAACCTGCCCTCGTCCATGTCCGCGAACTGCCGTCCGGGCTTGCGGATGAGATCGATGCTGAGGTTCGTGATGATGCGGTAAAGCCAGGTGAAGAAGCTCGAGTTGTTCTGGAAGCTGTTGAGGCCTTTGAAGACCCGAAGGAAGGCGTCTTGGACGAGCTCCCGGGCGTCGTTTTCGTCGCGGACGAGAGAGAGGGCGATCGCGAAGGCGCGACGCTGATGGCGTTCGACGAGCTGGCGGAAGGCCGCCATGTCGTTCTGTTGCGCCCTCGCGATGAGCACACGGTCTTCCTCCGCCTCCCGGATGCGTGCCTGCTTGGCGTTGGACGCGTCGGAAACCCTTAGATTCAAGGTGTTCGACGGCCGCCCTACCTTCCCCGAGCGATGGGGCTCGCCGTCGCTCAACTCCTTGGAAGCCGGCCCGTCTTCCCTGTCCGGGTCGTAGGCGCTCTCCTCCACTCCCACGTCGGAGAGCGCGTCGTCGCTCGCCTTCACTGTTTTGGGGGACTCGGGGCGGGCGACGGCCATTTCGCGCAGTTAGGGTAGTACAGGCACGAGCCTTGCGGCTAGCGCGCGGCGCCACGCAAGGGCAACGGATCGCTCCGCCCAAAGGCGCGCATGGCCGCGTTTTCGTCGTCGAATCGTGGCGATCGTGCCATCGCTAAACGGATGCACCGGTACCGGTGGCGGGATGGATGGCGCGCGAGGTCAGCGCGTGAGCGGATCGTCGGGATCCATCGGCTGCGCCGGAAGCCGCGCTCGCGGCGTCCGCTTCGGCTCCTTCAGCTCGCCGAGCGTGACGGGGATGTCGAAGGTCTTCCCGGCGCGGATGACACGGACGGTGACCGTCTTGCCGACGCCGGCGGTGCTCGCCTTCCACTGGAGCAGAGAGCTCTTGTCGATCGGGTGCCCGTCGAACGCGATGATCAGATCGCCGGGCTGGAGCTTCGCCCGGTCGGCCGGGCCGCCCGGCTCGACGGACTCGATGACCGCCCCCTTCGCGTCGCCGAGCTCGAGCGCGCGCCGATCCTCGGGCGAGAGATCGCGCGCGTCCCGGATGCGGATGCCGAGCGCGCTCCGCGTGAAGTGACCGTCGCGCAGCAACGTCGGGAGGAGCTGCTTCACCATGTTGATGGGAATAGCGAAGCCGATGCCCTGCGCACCGCCGCCACGGATCGCGGTGTTCATCCCGACGACCTCGCCTTTCAGGTTCAAGAGCGGCCCGCCGGAGTTGCCGGGGTTGATGGAGGCGTCGGTCTGGATGAAGTCGTAGTAACCGCTCGGATCGAGCGGAACGTCGTCTCGGCCGCGGCCCTTCGCGCTGACGATGCCGGCGCTCACGGTGTGCGAAAGCCCGAACGGGTTGCCGATGGCGACGACCCAGTCACCGACCTCGAGCGCGTCCGAGTCGCCGAGCGGAATGGCCGGCAGATCCGTCACGCCGTCGATCTTCACGACGGCGATGTCCGTCCGCGGGTCGCGCCCCGCGACGCGCGCCGGAAGACGCCGCTCGTCGGACAGCTGAACGAGGATCTCGTCGGCGCCCTCGACGACGTGGTTGTTCGTGACGACGACGCCGTCCTTCTGGACGATGAACCCGGTGCCGACGCCGCGCGCGATCCTCCCGCCACCCTGCCTCCATGCGAAGCGGCCGCGACCGGGATCCTCGCCCAACGTGTAGATGGTGACGACGCTCGGGTCGGCGCTCTTCGCGACGGGCGCGAAGCTGAGCGGCCCCGTCTTCACCTCCGGTGGCGCGTGCGGCGCCGGCGGCGGCGACGTGGCCGTCACGGCAGCGCTCGACGGGACCGGCACCGCGTTCGGCGGCAGATCGTCCTTCTGCGCCTTGGACCGACCACACCCCGTCGCGCCGAGCAGAGCTACGAGCAGAAAGACGGCGCATGCGCGGGGCCACCGCGATGGGCGCATCGGGAGCGGCGCCTCCTCGTGCGTGGAGGGGGCCAGGCGCGGGTTGGAGAATGGCTCGGCTCGCACGGGCACCTCGGCTTCTCGGTCGTGTGCAGATCCCATCACGCGATGGGCCCACACACGAGGGCAACACACGGGCAAGCCCATGTGTTCCCACGCCGAGGAGACGTGCAGAAGCGCGGCCGTTCGCTCGCGCGCGGCGCCCGGCCGCTACTTCTTCGCAGCGCCCTTCGTGCGCTCCACGTAGCGCATCCGGAGGTCGAAGAGGACCTGCGCGAGCAGACGCTCCTCGTCCCCCGTCAGGTTGCCCTTCGTCTTCTCTTCGAGCAGCCCGAGGAGGTCGATGTTCTGCTTGGCGAGCGGGAGGTTCGCCTCCACCCGGTTGGTCTCCGGGTGAGGCGCCTCCCCCAGATGCATCAACGCGGAGTGACTCAGCGACAGGATGAAGGTCGCGAAGTCGATGGTCGGGAGCGGATCCTGCTCGGCCTGCTCGCCGCCCTCCTCCGGGTTCTCGACCGGGTCGCTCACGTCGGCTCGCCCTCGCCGTTGGTCACGGTGTTCGCAGGAGCAGGCTCCGCGGGAGCCGCATCACCCGCCGGCGGTGCAGCCTCCGGCGCGGGCGCAGGGGCGGGCTCGGGCGCGGGCGCAGCCGCGACGACGGGCGCGGGCTCCGGTGCAGGCGCAGGCTCGGGCGCGGGCGCAGCCGCGACGGGCGGGGGCTCGGGGGCAGCCGCGACGGGCGCGGGCGCGAACTCGGGCGCGGGCGCAGCCGCGACGACGGGCGCGGGCTCGGGGGCCGGCGCGGGCGCCGGCGCAGGCGCAGCCGCGGGCTGTTCGGCCGCCGCCACGGGTTCCTCGACGCCCTCGGGCGGGGGAGGCGGCTCGAGAGCAGGCTGCGGAATCGAGAAGGGCTCCACCTGATCCGCCAAGTCAGGGAGAGAAGCGAGGTACTTCTCCAGCTCCTTCTCGGTGAGCGCGCCCGACCTGAGATTGCGCTCACGCACGCGCACGTCAAACGTCCAAGGGTTCTGGCTAACTTTCTGCGTCATCGGGCTCACCGTGGCTCGCGCCGATCGGCACGAGAGTAGGGCTCGGAGTTTGTCGAGGGGGTAGGTCGACGGGTTCGGCTCGGAACACCCGAGGCTCGAGCGCTCGGGCGTCCCCGGGACTTCCCCGGAGGGTGTGCCTGAGGCCGTTTAGTCCCCTCCAGCACGGGCCGCAAGCGGCTAATTTCCTGCTGGAATTACCGGACGATGGCTCGCGCCGGCTCGACCGGAGAGCTCGGCGGGACTCAGTTCTTGGCGGCGTTCCGCGGGCGGACGCCGAGCTGGACGAGGTTGGTCGCGCCGTTCGTCGGGCCGACGGGCTCGTACGTTTCGTACTCCTCCGCGATCTCGTCGAGCTCGGCGGCCGCTCGCGCGATCTCCTCGTCGGTCGCGGGGCGCACGTCACGGACGTGGACCGAGTATCGGATGGTCTGGCCCGCGAGCGGGTGATTGCCGTCGAGCACGACGGCGTCCTCCTTCACCTCGATCACGCGCAAAATCGCCTCCTCGCCGTCCGGAGACTCCGCCACGATCTCGTCGCCGACCTCGACCGAGTCGGGACGCGGCAACTCCGAGCGATCGACCTCGAGGACGAGCTCTTCGTCACGCTCGCCGAACGCCTCTTCGGGCGCGAGCACGACCTCCTTCGACTCGCCGACCTCCATGCCGGTGAGCGCTCTCTCGAGGCCCGGCACGAGCATGCCGTAGCCGTGGACGTAGACGATCGGCTCGCCGCCCTCGGCGTCGCTCGCGTCGAGGATCTCGCCGTTTGCCCCGCGCAGCGTGTAGTCGAGCACGACGCGCGAGTTCGCCTCGATCCGGTTCCTCGATGCCATCGCCCTACCCATAGCGCGCGCGCAGGCGGCTTTCACGCAGCTCGGCGGCTCGTCGGAGCTCGGCCGGCCGGCGAAGCGCGCTCACGCGCTCAGAGCGCGTCGGGCGAAACGATCCGCCCCGCGATCGCGCTCGCCGCCACCACGAGCGGGCTCGCGAGGTACACCTTGCCCGGCCCGCTCCGGCCCGGGAAGTTGCGGTTGATGGCGCTGACGGTGACCTGATCGGGAGAGTCGCTGACGCCCGGCCCGGCCTTGATGCAGGCGCCACACGACGGATCGACGAGCTCTGCGCCGGCCTTGCGGAAGATGTCGAGATAGCCCTTCCCCTCGGCGTAGCGGCGGATGTCCTGCGAGCCGAACTGGATGTAGAGGTGCACGCCGTCGGCGACGCGCTTGCCCTTCTCGACGGCGCGCGCCAAGACCTCGGCGTACATGTCCATGTCGGCCTTCTTGCCGCCCGTGCAGGAGCCGCCGTACGCGATGTCGATCTTCGTGTCGGGGAGCTCCCGGAGCGGGACCCCGTTCCGAGGATCGCCGGGCGTGGCCACCATCGGCTCGATCTCGGAGAGGTCGATCTCGAAGGTGGCGACGTAGGTCGCCCCGGGATCGGCCTTCACGATCAGCTTGCGGACCTCGTCGGGATCGAGCCCGCGCTGCTTCACGAGGTAGTCGACGACGACCTCGTCCGCCTCGATGATCCCGGTGAAGCCGCCCGCCTCGACGGCCATGTTGGTGAGCGTCGCGCGCTCGTCGAGGGACATCGCCCGGACACCCTGGCCGGCGAACTCGAGCACCTTGCCGATCCCCTGCCCCGACTTGAAGAAGGGCTGGCTCAGGATGTGGAGCATGACGTCCTTCGCGCAGACGCCGGGGCGAAGCTTGCCCGTGAGCACGAAGCGCGCGGTCTCCGGGACCGTCACGCGAACGTCCTTCGTGTACCAGGCGTTCGCCATGTCGGTGGAGCCGACGCCGAACGCGAAGCACCCGAGCGCGCCGGCCATGCACGTGTGCGAGTCGGTGCCGGTGACGAGCTGACCGGGCAGCGCGATCTCCTCGATCACCTTGTTGTGACAGATCGCCTCGGAGCCGACGAGCTTCCCGTCGCGGTGCACCTCGCCGTAGAGCTTGATGCCCTGGCGCTTCGTGAAGTCCTCCTGCACCGTAGCGAGCTTCTCGGCCTGCTCCTTGAGGCCCATCTCGCGATGCGCGCGAGGCATCACGAGGTCGAGGAACGTGAGGTGATCGCGGAAGGCCCACACGCTCGACGGATCCGTGACCGTCGCGTCCTTGCCCATCTCGGCGACGAAGAGCGACTCGGCCATCGGCGTGACGTACTCGTGGCTGAAGCGCACGTCGGTCCGCGCGAAGAACGCGTCGCCGGGCTTCACGGCAGGGACGCCGACCTTCCCTTCCTTCGCGTCGACGATGACGTGCGCCGCGAGGATCTTCTCGCAGAGCGTCATCGGCCGAGGCTCCGTCGTGACGGGCGGCGGCGTGGTCTTCCCGGCGAGCCGCGCGCGGTTGTACGCGAACAGGCCGCCGTGCTCGACGATGGCGGCGCTGATCGGATCGAGGCCCTTCGTGAACTCGCTGATCGGGATGGCCTCGCCGCGCTTGATCCGCTCGATGATCCCGAAGTCGGTCGACGTGAGCAGACCGATGTTCTGCGCGTTCTGCCGGTAGATCTTCTCGATGCTCTTGGCGATGACGAGCTGCACGCCCGCCTTGAGCTCGCTGTACGGCGCGGTCTCGCGGCTGGACCCGCAGCCCTTCGAGATCCCGCTCACGATGACGCCGAAGCCGCCGTTCTTGATGGCGTCCTTGCCCACCTTGCCGCCGCGCAGACCGACGAGGCAGAAGCGAGCGAGCGTCTCGTCGTAGTAGTAGCAGACCCAGCCGGGCGTGAGCTCGTCGGTCGAGATGTTGTCGATGAGCGCGGGCTCGTCCTTGTCGACGTCGTACTCGATGTCCTCGCCCTGGAGCTGCTTCTCGAGGAGCGCAGGATCCTTCGTCAGATAGAGGATGCGTCCCTCGATGCGAACGGTGGCGCCTTGGGAGGCGCCCTGGGCGGAGGGGCCTTGGACGGCGGGGCCTTGCATGTGCAAAGTCCTAGCACGAGAGCATGGGTTCGGTGCTATTGAGCGCCTCCCCTCATGCGCATCGCCGTCGTCACGACGAGCTACCCCGCCTTCGACGGAGACCCTTCGGGCCACTTCGTGCAGGCGGAGGTGGCCGAGCTCGAGCGGATGGGCCACGAGGTGCACGTCGTCCACCCCGCGCCGGGCGGCGCCTTCGGCTGGCCGGGCGCCCCGAGCCGCCTGCGCGAACGCCCGCTCCGCATCTTCGAAGCAGGCGCGTGGCTCGTCCGCGCCAGCGCCAAAGTGAGACAGCTCCGTCCCGACCGCGTCGTGGCGCACTGGAGCGTCCCGTCCGCCTTCCCGATCGCGCTCGCGGCAGACACCGCCACCGCGTCCGTCGCGAGCACCGGGGACGCCGCCGACGCGGGCGCCGCTGGCGTGCGTCCCGAGCTCGAAATCGTCTCGCACGGTGCCGATGTCCGGCTGCTCGTCGGCCTACCGCGCAAGATCCGAAGGCGCGTCATCCGCCCGCTGCTGCGCCGAGCGACGCGATGGCGTTTCGTCTCCCAGGACCTCCGCGCCACCCTCGAGCGGTCGCTCGACGAGGAGGACATCGCCGCGCTCGAGAGGATCGCCGCGATCGTCCCTCAGGCGATCGAGATGCCCGACGTCACGGAGGACGCGCGAGCCAAACGGGAGGCCTTGGCAGGACGCCGTCTCTACGTCTGCGCCGGACGGCTCGTCCAGAGCAAGCGCATCGACAAGGTGATCGACTACGTCGCGACGAGCGCTCCCTATCGCGATCGGCACGAGCGCGTCCTCGTCATCCTCGGCGACGGCCCGGAGCGGGCGAACCTCGAGCGCATGGCCAGAGCGTGGCAGCTCGACGTCCGCTTCCTCGGCAAGACCACCCGCAGCGAGGCCCTCGGCTGGATCGGTGCCGCGGACGAGCTCGTCCACGCCTCGCGCGTCGAGGGTCTCTCCACCGTCGTCCGCGAAGCCACGATGCTCGGCGTGCCGGTGACCATCCTCCCCTGAACGACACGCCCGATCCTCGACGCGAGGTCGGGGATCGGGCGATTCGTCGCTCGATGGGGTGGGAGGGGGCTACTGGGCGCTCTTGCGCTGGAAGGCGGGGACGTCCCAGTCGGTGTCGAAGGCCGGGAAGCTCGAGGCGCGCTCGCGCGCGGGGATGCGCTGGCTCGTCGGCTGGATGCGCGAGTCGTAGTGGTGGCTCGCCTCGCGCGTCGCCGGCTGCTGCGAGACGCGGCGGGTCGCGAAGGCGGCCGCCGGCTCGTGGCGCTGCGAGGGCTGGTTGCCGAAGAGCGAGTGCGGGTTGCCGTAGTGCGGGTGGCGCGAACCGGCGACCTGCTGCGGGGCGTGCATCGAGGGCACCGTCGCGGGTGCGGCGGACGGGAGCTGGTTGCGCGCCTGCTGCTCGAGGGCGGCCATGCGCTCCGCGTAGTCGAAGCCCGTCGCGATGACGGTGACCTTCACGTTCTCGCCGAGGGCCTCGTCGATGCTCGCGCCGAAGATGATGTTCGCGTCCTCGTGCGCCTGCTCCTGGACGAGGCTCGCGGCCTCCTGGATCTCGCGCATCTTGAGGTCCGGGCCACCGACGATGTTGATGAGGACGCCCATCGCGCCGTCGACGGAGATGTCGTCGAGGAGCGGCGAGGAGACGGCCATCTCGGCGGCGAGGCGGGCGCGGTTCGGGCCCTTCGCGATGCCGGTGCCCATGAGCGCGCGGCCCATGTTCGCCATGACCGTCTTCACGTCGGCGAAGTCGACGTTGACGATGCCGTTCTGCGTGATGAGGTCGCTGATGCCCTTGACGGCCTGGTAGAGGACCTCGTCCGCCTTGCGGAAGGCGTCGATGAACGAGAGGTCGTCCTCGCCGAGCATCAGGAGCTTCTGGTTCGGGATCGTGATGAGGGTGTCGACCGTCTCGGCGAGCTGCGCGAGGCCGAGCTCCGCGCGGCGCGCGCGCTGGCGGCCCTCGAAGAGGAACGGCTTCGTGACGACGCCGACGGTGAGGGCGCCCTCCTCGCGCGCGAGCTGCGCGATGACCGGCGCCGCGCCGGTGCCCGTACCGCCGCCCATGCCGGCGGTGACGAAGACCATGTCCGCACCGGTCAGGAGCTCCTTGATGCGCTGCTGATCCTCCAGCGCGGCTTTGCGGCCACGCTCGGGATCGGCGCCTGCGCCGAGGCCGCGCGTCACCGAGCTGCCGATGTTCAGGCGGGTCGGGGCGGCATTGCCGTTGAGGGCCTGCGCGTCGGTGTTGACGACGATGAACTCCACGCCCTCCAGGCCGAAGTTGATCATCGTGTTGACCGCGTTGCCGCCGGAGCCTCCGCAGCCGATCACCTTGATGCGAGCCTGGTATTCCTGCTGCTCGTCTGCGAACTCGATGGAAAACGTCATGACGCTGTGCCTCCCGGTGAGCTCACGGCGCGCCGTGACCTCTCTTTTCTTTCGTCGCGCACGAGCACCGGAGGCGCCTCTTCCTCCATTGGAGCTCGTGAGAATTGCGATCCGTTGCTGGGGTTTTCGAGATCAGAAAGCGGCCTTGAGCCACTCCCAGAGCTTGGACGACTTGGGGGTCTCCTCGGTCTTCGTGCCCTCGCCGGCTTGCTGCTTGCCGGCCGCCGTCATCCTCGTCATCGAGTGCGAGGGGACGACCTCGCGCGCGTGCGCTTCGGCGATCGCCTGCGCGCCGTAGCGGACGAGACCGACGCCGGTCGCGTACTGCGGACCGTGGACGAGCTGCGTGATGCCACGCACGCCCGTCGGGAAACCGACGCGCACCGGCATGCCGAGGATCTCCTCTGCGATCTCGGTCGTGCCTTCGAGGAGGACGGAGCCGCCCGTCAGCACGACTCCGGCCGAGAGCTGCTCGAGCAGGCCGGTGTCCTCGATGCGCTTCCGGACGACGGCGAAGATCTCCTCGACGCGCGGCTCGATGATGTCGCTGAGCACGCGGCGCGGCGTGCGGCGCGGCTTCTGTCCGCCGACGCCGGGCACCTCGATCTCCTCGTCGTCCGCGACCATGCGGCCGAGGGCGCAGCCGAACAGGCGCTTGAGGCGGTCGGCCTCGGCCATCGGCGTGCGGAGCCCCGCGGCGATGTCGTTCGTGATGTTGTTGCCGCCGACGGGGACGACGCTCGCGTGGGCGATGCCGCCGTCGACGTAGAGCAGGATGTCCGTCGTGCCGCCGCCGATGTCGACGACCGCGGCGCCGATCTCGCGCTCGTCGTCCGACAGGACGGCCTCGGCGCTCGCGAGGGACTCGAGCACGACGTCGGCGACGACGAGCCCGCAGCGCTCCGCGCAGCGGATCACGTTCTGGACGCAGCTCGTCGCCGCGGTGATGAGGTTGACCTTGGCTCCGAGCCGGACGCCGCTCATCCCGATCGGGTCGCGGATGCCGTCCTGGATGTCGACGATGTACTCGCGCGGCAGGACGTGGAGGATCTGCCGATCCGCATCGACCGGGATCGCGCGCGCCCCCTCGAGCGCGCGCTCGACGTCCGCGCGCGTGACCTCGCCGCCCGCGATCGCCGCGACGCCGTCGGACGTCTGCGAGCGGATGTGGCTGCCCGCCACGCCCGCGTACACCGTCCGGATCTCGACGCCGGCCATCGTCTGGGCCGCCTCGATGGCATCCCGGATGGAGCGGACGGTCCAGTCGATGTTGCTGACGATGCCCTTGCGGAGCCCGCGGCAAGGCACGGATCCGACGCCGAGGATCGTGATCCCGTCGTCCGCGATCTCGCCGACCACCGCGCAGACCTTGGTGGTGCCGATATCGAGACCGACGACGATCTCTCCTTCGTGTTGCGGGGCCCCCGTACGGTCGTGGGAACCCGTGCGGCCGGATGAAGACATCGTGCTCACGTACCGCTGGTTCGCATGGTTCCGCCACGTGGGCCAAATAAGTGTCGATTTTGGGTGCGCGAATCGAGACGGTGGTGGGACGGCGCACGCAGCCAGCGCGGCATTTTCCGTGCAATCGCGGGCATCCAGGGCATGAGCGCACGACGACCGGACGGCGCGGACGGGACCGACTGCGACGGCCGAAGTCCCGGCTCCGAGAGGGCGTACGCACGGCCGGAGGAGTGCTAGATTCCACGCCCATGAGCGGACCGTGCACGGGCTGCGGGCGCGGCGCAGCCGAGGCCAACAAGATCCTCCCCGCTCGCGCCGCAGGCGTCGGTCTGTTCATCTGCGACCGGTGCATCGCCGAGTGCGCGCACGCGATCGGCGACGCCCCCACGCGGATCCCCGGCGCCATGCGCTCTTGCTCGTTCTGCACGAAGCCGGAGGACTACGTCGCGGTCATGATCTCCGTCGGCGCGAAGATGATCTGCGACGAGTGCGTCGACCATTACCGCGCCGCGCTCTAGGCGCACGCCACGAAGCGCCGATCAGGATCGCCACCGGCTCACCGCGTCTCCGTCGAGAGACGGTTTCCGAGCCTCTCCTCCGCCGGCGATCCCTCGAAGAACACGGGCTTCGACGTGTGAGCAAGGGTGAGAGGGCGGCACCATCCTTGCTGCCAGACCGCGCGCATGCGCGTCGTCCTTCTTGCCGCACTCCCCGTCGTGATCTCGGCCTCCATCGGCTGCGCGGCTCCCGCCTCCCCGGAGCAGGCGAGCGACGAGCAAGCGCTCGCGTGGACGGCCACGCTCGCGTACGGGCAGCATCGCCCGGCTGCGATCGCCGTCGACGCTACGCACGTCTACTGGACCGCGTCCGACCCGAGCGGCGACGTGTACCCGTTCGATCGCCGCCACCGCGTCCTCCGCGTCGCCAAGACCGGCGGTGTCGTCGAGACGCTCGCGTCCGGCCGCCGGTCGCTCGTCGGGCTCGCGGTCGACGCATCGCACGTGTACTGGCTCGAGCAAGCGAAGAGCTGCGCGACGAACGACGGCTCCGTGCTCCGCGTGCCGAAGTCGGGCGGCTCGGTCGAGACGCTCGCGACGAGCATCGCTTGCGGCGCCGTCTCCGCCAATTCCCAGATGGTCGTCGACGACGTCCACGTCTACTTCGGCGGCGACGGCGGCGTGCGCGTCCTGCCGAAGGCCGGAGGCACGCCCGCCGTCTTCGCTGTCGCCGGACCGAACCCGCACGCGTCCAGGGCATCGACGGTGCTCCTGCGCGCGGACGCGACGACCGTGTTCTGGGGCGACGCGTACGGCCCGCTCTGGGTGCAGCCGAAGAGCGGCGGGCCGAAGGTGAAGCTCCTCGACGAGAGCCCGTGGATCGCAGCGCTCGACGACACGCACGTCTACTTCGTCCGCGACCGAACGGTGTGGCGTGTCCCGAAGGAGGGCGGCGCGGCCGAGGCGCTCGGACCGGCGGACGGCGACGGTACGGCTGCGATCGCGGTCGACGACGCGCACGTGTACTGGTCGAGCACGACGGAGCGAACGATTCGACGCATCCCGAAGACCGGCGCGCCGGCGTCCGAGCGCTTCGCCGTCGGGGAGATGGCCCGCGACCTCGCGCTCGACGACGCGAGCGTGTTCTTCCCTCATTACGGGACCGAGTACGTCGCGTGGATGACGCCCGAGTACGTCGCGAACAGCGGCGCGATCCGCCGGCGTACGAAGCACTGACGAAGAGACGTGCGACGCGCCGGCGCAGGATGCGCGATCACCGCATCCGCACGACCACGCGCTCCGGGCGAGCCTCGTCGTCCAGCATGATCGTGTCGGGCTTCGCGCCACGCCGATCCAGCTCCGCGACCACGCGCACGGCCTGCTCGAGCTTGCGTCGATAGGGAGGCCTCCCCATCCGGAGGACGACGTTGCTCTTCCCGACGACGAGCGTCATGTCTCCGTTCGGCTCGACGTGCACCTCCTCGAGCGGCGAGCGCTGCGCGAGCTGAGAGCGGTCGTACTCGTCCGCGAGATCGAGCGCGCTCTTGATCGTGCGCGTCGCGCCTTCGCGATCCTCGAGGAGCATCTTCAGCGGGACGCCGGTCACGACGTGGAAGTCGAGCGGATCGCCGGCCTCGACGCGCTTGATGATCTCGCCGTCTCGGGTCACGAGGTACGTGCCCTCCGTCGTCGTGGGCGAGCCCGCGAGGGCGACGATGCCGGCGGCCTCGCGCTCCGTCACGCGCACGTAGATCGTGCCCGGGAGCTGGCGCGTGAGCTCCGCGCCCTCGATCCAGGGGTCCGCCATCAGGCGGGCTCTCGCCTGATCGAGATCGATCGTGAACACGTTCTGGCCCTTGGCGATCCCGGCGATGTTGGCGAGCTCGTCGGGGCCGCGGCGCTTCCCTCCCAGCGTGACGATCTCCGTGACCGCGAATCGCGGGCTCGTGCGCACGTAATGGCGGGCGCCCCACGCGACACCGGAGCCGATCCCGACCACGAGCGCGAGGCCGACGAACGCGCGCGCGACACGCGCGAGACGAGAGCTCGCAAGACGCACCGGCGGCGGGTCGACCGGTGACACCGCCGGCGGGACGCTGGCCCCGATGGGGGCTCGCTTGTTGCCGCTCGACGGCGGCGCCGCGTCGTCCGCCTCCTGCGCCGTCCCTTCGAGCACGTCGAGCGGCGCAGGGTTGCGCGTGCGGACGTTCCGCGGCGGATCGACGCCACCCGCGAGCCCGTGAGGCGAGCTCCGCGGCGGCGGCGGGATCGACGGATGGCTCGTCGCCCTTGTACGCGACCCGGGCGGCACGTTCATGACGCCTCCTTTCGGCTCTCGCCTTCGATCATGTCGCGGAGCTTCCGTGCGCTCGCGTTGATGTCTCCGGCGCCGAGCGCGATCACGAGATCGCCCGGCTGTACGGCGGCATAGAGCTCGTCGGCGACGCGATCCTTGTCCGGCACGTAGTGGACGGCGTGGTGTCCGTGCGCGCGGATCGCGTCGGCGAGCGCCTTGCCGGTGGCGCCGGGGATCGGCTTCTCGCCGGCCGGATAGACCTCGGTGACGAACACGAGGTCGGCCTTGTTGAACGCCCGCGTGAAGTCGTCGAAGAGCGCGTGCGTTCGCGTGTAGCGGTGCGGCTGGAACGCGACGACGACCCGGCGATCGAACCCGCGCTGCGCGGCGTCGAGCGTCGCCTCGATCTCGGCGGGGTGGTGGCCGTAGTCGTCCACGATCATCACGTCGCCGCGCTTGCCGTCCTTCACCAGCGACGGCTGCGCGACGACGGTGAAGCGACGCTGCACGCCGTGGAAGCCGGCGATCGCCTCGCGCACGACGTCGAGCGGCACCTCGAGCTCGTCGGCGACCGCGATGACGGCGAGCGCGTTGAGCACGTTGTGCGCACCGGGCATGCGGACGGTGAACGAGCCCAGCGACTCGCCACGCCGGTACGCCTCGAAGTGCGTCTCGAGGCCGGCGAAGTGCGGGTTCTTGGCGCGGTAGTCCGCCTGGCGCGAGACGCCGTAGGTCACGTGCCTGCGCGTGACCTTCGGGAGGATCGCCTGGACGTGAGGGTGGTCGATGCAGAGGACGGCGAGCCCGTAGAACGGGATCTTGTTCGCGAACTGCACGAACGCTTCCTTCACGTTCTCGTGCGAGCCGTAATGGTCGAGGTGCTCGGCGTCGATGTTGGTGATGACGCCGATCGTGGGCGTGAGCTTGAGGAACGAGCCGTCGCTCTCGTCCGCCTCCGCGACGAAGAGATCGCCCTCGCCGAGGCGTGCGTTCGAGCCGAGCGCGTTGACCTTGCCACCGACGACGACGGTGGGGTCCAGGCCGGCGTGGCGTAGCACGGTGGCGACGAGCGAGGTCGTGGTCGTCTTGCCGTGCGAGCCCGCGATGAGCACGCAGTACTTCACGCGCATCAGCTCCGCGAGCATCTCGGCGCGCGGGATGATCGGAATGTCGAGCTCGCGCGCGCGGACGATCTCCGGATTGTCGGGGCGGATCGCGCTCGAGAAGACGACGACGTCGGCGCCCTCGACGTTCTCGGCGCGATGACCGATGTCGATGCGCACTCCCATCGACTCGAGGCGCCGCGTGATGTCGTTCGGCTTGAGGTCGGAGCCCGTCACCTCGAGCTCGACGGTGCGGAGGATCTCGGCGAGGCCGCTCATGCCGATGCCGCCGATCCCCACGAAATGCGCTCGCCGTACACGTCCTCGGAACATCAGGAGGGTCCTCCGCGCTCGGGGCTCCGCACGGTGACGTCGAGACGGATGCGCGAGGAGCTGCCGTTGGTCGCGCCGTTCGTCTTCGGGCGCTTCTTCCCCGACACGGGGATCCCGGCGAGCGAGAGGAGATCCTTCGCGACGTCCTCGGCGGCGTGCGGCCGGCCGTGATCGCGCGCGGCGTTGGCCATGCGCACGCGCCGCGCATCGTCGGAGAGCAGCCGGGTGATCTCGTCCGCGAGGCGCTCCTCGTCGGCGGCCTCTTGGCGGATGCACACGGCGCCGCCGACGTCGGCGAGCGACATCGCGTTCTTCGCCTGGTGATCGTCGGCGGCGTGCGGGAAAGGAACGAGCACGGCCGCCCGTCCGATGGCGGAGATCTCGGCGACCGTGACGGCCCCGGAGCGCGCGACGACGAGATCGGCCGAGGCCATGCGCTCGGCGACGTCGTCGAGGAACGGGACGACCTCGACGGAGCGGCAGCCGCTCCGCGCGTACGCCTCGCGGACGGACGGCTCGCGATCGCGCCCCGACTGGTGGACGATCGCGAGGCCGCGCGAGCCGAGCGCACGCTCGACACGCGCCATCGCCCGCGGCAGCACCTCGTTGAGCGCCTGCGCGCCCTGGCTGCCGCCGAGGACGAGCACCCGAAGCGGGCCGCTCCCGGGCACGTAGGGCCGCGGCTCGAACCCTGGACGGAGCGGCACGCCGTAGAGGCGCGCCTTGTCGCCGCGGAAGTGCCGGCCCGTCTCCGACCATGCGATGTACGCGCGCTTCGCGAACGGCGCGAGGAGGCGGTTCGCGAGGCCGAGCGTGCTGTTCGGCTCGAGGATCGCGAGCGGCACGCGCTGCGAGACGCACGCGAGCGCCGCGGGCCCCGCCGCATACCCGCCGACGCTGAGCACCGCTGCGGGGCGGAGCCGGCGCACGAAGGCCCGCGCCTGCTGCGTGGCCTTCGCCGCCACGAGGGCGCCACGGATCGCCCGCGGCGCTCCCCCGCCCTTCATCGGCTCGACGTCGAGCAGCTCGAGCGCGTAGCCGTGCTCGGGGACGACGCGCGCCTCGAGGCCACGGGGCGAGCCGGCGAAGACGATGCGGACGTCCGCGAGCTCGACGAGCGCACGCGCGACCGCGAGGCCCGGAAAGACGTGACCGCCCGTACCTCCGCCCGCGATCATGATCCAGCGCATCAGGCGTCCTCCTTCGCAGTCGCGGCGCCTTCGAGACCGGCCGGCTCCGCGAGCGCGTTCGCGAACGCGTCGTCCCCGAGCTCGAAGTCGCTCGAGGCCGGGGGCGCCTCCGGCGTCTCGGCCTCCGGCGCAGGCGGATCCATCCCTTGGCGCGACACGTTGAGGAGGATACCCGCGGCGGCCGCGTTCACGAGCAGCGACGAGCCGCCGAAGCTCAGGAAGGGCAGCGTCAGCCCCTTCGTCGGGAGCATCGCGAGCGCGACGCACAGGTTCACGAGCGCCTGCACGCCGAACATCGTCGAGATGCCGAACGCGAGGTACGAGCCGTAGTCGTCCGGCGCACGGAACGCCGCGCGGACGCCACGAGCGACGAGCGCGAGGTAGACGAGGCAGAGCGTCAGGATGCCGACGAACCCGAGCTCCTCGCCGATGATCGCCGCGATGAAGTCGTTGTGCGCCTCGGGCAGGTAGAGCGTCTGGAGGCCCTTGCCGATGCCCATGCCCCACGTCCCGCCCGAGCCGAACGCCATGACGGACTGGAACGGCTGGTAGGCGATGCCGGCCTTGTGGGCCTCGAGGTTCGTCCACGCCATCCAGCGGTCGATGCGGTACTGCTTCGACATGATCGACACCGCGGCGAAGACACCGCCGAGCATCGACGCGCCGAGGATGTAGCCGATCTTCGCGCCGGCCACGAACAGCATCGTGAACGTCAGGAGCAACAGAACGACGCTCGACCCGAAGTCGGGCTGCTTCATGCAGAGGAACATGAAGAGCCCCGCGACGATCAGGTGCGGGAGGAAGCCGATGGTGAACGTCTTCACCTTCTCGGCCTTCTTCGCGAGCGAGTAGGCGAGCCAGCAGACGAGCGCGAGCTTCGCCATCTCGGCCGGCTGGATGTGGACGGGGCCGAGCGCGATCCACCGCGTCGCGCCGCCGCCGCTCTTGCCGAGCCCGGCGACGCAGAGGACGAGCAAGAGGCCGACGCCGCCGAGCACCGGGTACGTGAGCTTGTAGAGGCGGTGGTAGTCGAAGGCGGCGACGGAGAAGAGGACGACGAGCGCGACGGCCGCGTAGGCCGCCTGCCGCTTGAGGAAGAACTGCGGATCGTGCAGGTGCAGCGTCGCCTGGACCGCGGACGCGCTGTAGACCATCACCACACCGAAGGCGATGAGGGCGATGACGAGCGCCGCGAGCACGACGTCCACGGGACGCTCGGTCGCCTTCGCGTTCGGCTTCGCGTCGAGCGGCAGCGAGAGCTGCTGGACGACCGGAGCGACGATGCGGCGGTTGCGAATGGCGCCCATCATGACGACACCTCCGGGAGCGCGAGGACGGCGCGGACGAAGGCGTCGCCGCGCGCCTTGTAGTCCTGGAACATGTCGAAGCTCGAGCAGGCCGGCGAGAGGAGCACGGCGTCGCCCGCGTGCGCGAGCTCGGCCGCCACGGCGACGGCCTCCTCCATGCTCTCCGCGAGGCGGACCGGGACGACGGAGCCGATCGCGTCGCGGATCAGGTGCTTCGCCTCGCCGATGAGGACGGCCGCGCGGCCTCGCTCGCGGAGCGCGTCGACGAGCGGGCCGTAGCTCCCGCCCTTGTCGCGACCGCCCGCGACGAGCACGACGCGCTCCTCCGCGACGCCGCGGATCGCCGTGACGGAGGCGCCGACGTTCGTGCCCTTCGAGTCGTCGTAGAACCGGACGCCGCCGCGCTCGCGGACGAACGCCATCCGGTGCGCGAGCCCGCGGAAGCTCGCGAGCACCCGCCGCACGACGTCCGGGGCGACGCCGAAGGGTCGAACGGCCGCGAGCGCCGCCGCGACGTTGAGCGCGTTGTGACCGCCCTGGAGCGCGATCGCCTTCCGGTCGTAGCGCTCGTCGCCGTCGACGACGGCGTCCGCGGTGACGCGCACGTCGCCGCTCGTGCCGAACGTGACGAGACGACCCTTGCCGCGCGCCGCCTGGCGGAGGCAGACCTCGTCGCCGTGGGGCACGACCGCGAAGTCGTCCTCCGTCTGGCGGGCGAAGGCGTTGCCCTTCGCGTCGGCATACGCGGCCTCGCTCGGGTACCGGTCGAGGTGATCGGGCGTCACGTTCAGGAGCACGCCGACCTTCGGCCGGAACGACTCGACGCGCTCCATCTGGAAGCTCGACACCTCGAGCACGACGACGTCGAACGCCTCGTCCGCGTGCGCCGCGAGCGGCTCGCCGAGGTTGCCGCCGACGAAGACCTTCTTGCCCGCCGCGGCGAACAGCTCGCCGACGAGCGACGTGGTCGTGCTCTTGCCGTTGGTCCCGCCGACGGCGACGACGGGCGCCGGATGCGCGAGCGCCTGGACCGCGAGCTCGACCTCGCCCCAGATCCGCACGCCTTTGGCCTCCGCCGCGTCGAGCTCCGGGAGACGCGGCACGCCGGGCGACACGACGACGAGATCGGCCTCGGACAGCCGCGCGCCTTCGTGGCCGCCGAGGACGAGCGTGACGCCCTCGCCCTCGAGGCGGCGCGCGTCCTCCGAGACCGTCGTCTTCGCGTCGGTCCCGACGACGCGCGCGCCGCGCGAGACGAGGAGCCGGCAGGCCGCGACACCGCTCGTCCCGAGCCCGACGACGACCACGCGCTTGTCCTTCACGTCGAGCACGTGCGTCACCTCAGCTTCAGGCTCGCGAGGCTCACCAGCGCGAGCAGGATGGAGATGATCCAGAAGCGGACGATGATCTTCGGCTCCGGCCACCCCTTCTTCTCGAAGTGGTGGTGGATCGGCGCCATCAGGAAGATGCGCTTTCCGGTGAGCTTGAAGCTCACGATCTGCGTGACGACGCTGAGCCCCTCGAGGAAGAAGACGCCGCCGAGGATGATCGAGAGCAGCTCGTTCTTCGTGAAGACGGCGATGCTCCCGAGGCCGCCGCCGAGCGCGAGGGCGCCGACGTCGCCCATGAAGACCTGCGCGGGGTACGTGTTGTACCAGAGGAAGCCGATGCCGGCGCCGACCATGGCCCCGCAGAAGATCGACAGCTCGCCGGCGCTCGCGATCGACGGGATGTCGAGGTAGCGCGCGACGATGAAGCGCTGCGCGACGTTCGCGATGCCGAAGGTCGCGCCGCACAGGTACGCCCAGATGAGGTACGTGCCGGCGTTGAAGATGACGGGCCCGATCGCGAGCCCGTCGAGGCCGTCGGTGAAGTTGACCGCGTTCGAGGTCGCGACGATGACGAAGACCGCGAACACGATGTAGAGGCCGACGGGGAGCGTGACCGGGTGCTTCTCGAACGAGACGAAGGGGATCCCGAGGCGGTTGCGGATCTCCCACCAGTCCGAGGGGACGTGCTCCTGCGCCGTGAAGACGTACGTGATGACCGCGGCTGCGACGAGGAACTGCCCGAGAAGCTTGTAGCGGGCGGGCAGCCCCTTCGAGTTCTTCATCCGGATCTTCAGGTAGTCGTCGAGGTACCCGATGACGCCGTAGCCGGCCGTGATGGTGGTCGCCGCGAGGACGAACGTGTTGCGGAGGTCGCACCAGAGGATGGTCGAGCCGAGGACCGCGAGGAGGAGCAGCGCGCCGCCCATCGTCGGCGTGCCGCGCTTCTTCATGTGGGCCTCGGGGATCATCCCCGCGTCACGGACGACCTGACCGATCTGCTTCTTCTGCAGCGCGCGGATGAACCACGGCGAGAACGTGAAGCAGATGACCATCGCCGTGATGGTCGCGGCGATGACGCGGAAGGGGACGTACCGAAGGACGTTGAGCCACCCCAGCCAGCTCGCGCTGTGGCGCAAGGGATAGAGGAGCTCGTAGATCATTTCGCCGTGGTCCTTCGCATCGGATGCGGATGAACGAGGAGAAGGTGGAAGGTGCCCTCCCGCGGAGGCCTCGCCGGCCTCGCCCCCCCAGACGATGCAGACTCTGACGGATTAGGCAAAACTTCCGGCGATTTCGGGGTGGGACGACAGCAGTGCAGCCACGACCTTCTCGGCGCCTACGCTGCGTGACCCTTTTACCAAAACCGCGTCTCCGTGCCGCACTCGAACCGCGGCTTCGGCCGCTGCCTCAGCCGTGGAAGCGGCCCGGACCACCTCGACGCCGCGGGCGGCGGCGCGGTCGAGCGCCAGATCGACGAGCCCCCCGCAGCCGATCGCGAGGGCGACCCCGGCGTCGGCGATCGCCTCCCCGAGCGCCTCGTGCTCCTCGCGGGCGAGCGCCCCGAGCTCCTTCATCTCGCCGAGGACGGCGACTCGCCTGCGCCCGCCCGCGATCTCGCCCAACGTGGCGAGGGCGGCGCGCATGCTCGCGGGGTTCGCGTTGTAGGTGTCGTCGAGGACGACGATGTCGCCCTCCAGCCTGCGGACCGTTCCGCGGCCCTGGAGCGCGACCTTCCCGAGGGCACGCTCGATCGCCTCGGCGGAGAGGACCTCGCGGCTCGCCGCCTCCTGCGCCGCGATCGCGGCCGCGAGATCGATTGCGGCCGCCTCGCCCGGGATGGGGAGGTAGACCGAGATCTCCCGCTCGGCGCAGAGGAGCCGCACGCGCGAGCCCGACCGCTCCGGACGGCGGTCGACGAGCCGATAGAGCGGGCTCGGGACGGGAGGAGCGGACGTCGACGCGTCGTCACGGCTCGTCCCGCGTCCGAACGTCACGCTCTTGCGCGCGCGCGTGCCCTGCGCGGCCCGGACGACGTACGCGTCGTCCGCATTGACCACGGCGATCCCGTGCGGACCGAGCGCGCGATAGAGGGCGCCCTTCTCGCGCATGACGCCCTCGCGGCCGCCGACGCCTTCGGCGTGGGCGACGCCGACGTTCACGACCACGGCGACGTCCGGCTGCGCGAACGCCGTGATCGCGTCGAGCTCGCCCGGCAGGCTCATGCCCATCTCGAGCACGCAGAAGCGATGCGACGCCTCGAGCCCGAACACGACGGCGGGAACGCCGATCCGGTTGTTCAGATTCCCAGCGGTGAAGCACGTCGGCGCGATCTCGGAGAGGAGCGCGGCCGTGAGCTCCTTCGTCGTGGTCTTGCCCGCGCTGCCGGTGATCGCGACCACGCGCCCGTCGACGGCCTCGAGCCGCCACTTCGTGAGGTGCGCGCGCGCCAGCCCGCCCCACGCGACGAGCGTGTCGTCGACCTCGACCACGCTCGCCTCCTCCGGGATCTCGAGATCCCGATCGCGCTCGACGACGACGATGCGCGCTCCCGCGCGGACGGCGGCCGGAACGAAGGCGTGGCCGTCGTGGGTCGCGCCTCGGAGCGCGACGAAGACGCTGCCGGGCACGACGGCGCGGCTGTCGCTGAAGACGCCGACGGCCGGCTCCGTCCAGCTCGATCCGCGGCGTGCGATCGTGCCGTGGGTCGCGAGCGCGACCTCGAGGAGGGACAGGCGAGCTCGGTTCGTGGGTATCGGGGTGGCCACTCGGGGCTCCTTCTCTCCCGCCGTGATGCACGGACCGCGGCGCTCGAGCCGTCGCCACCCATGGCACGTGGACGGGCGCACGCGCAAGGGCGAACCGCTCCGGAGCACGCCCGTCCTCGGGTCCACGGGGGCGAAGCGCGCGCCGGCGCGGGCTTGCACCCGAAGCAATAATCACTACGTTGGACGCACTTCTTAGAGGATACTGCTACCACAAATAGATCCCATGGTCGAATCATCTACGACGTTCGACGCGATCGATCGGCGGATCCTCGAGGTCCTCCAGCGCGACGGCCGCATCACGAACGCGGCGCTCGCCGAGGAGGTGGGGCTCACGCCGACCCCGCTGATCCAGCGGGTCCGCAAGCTCGAGCAGTCGGGCGTCATCCAGCGCTACGCGGCGGTCGTCGACGCGTCGAAGGTCGGGCGGCCGGTGCTGGCGTTCGTGCACGTCACGCTCAAGAACCACGGCATCCAGCACCACCAGCGCTTCGTCGCGCTCGTCGAGTCGCTCCCGCACGTCCTCGAGTGCCACCACATCGCGGGCGACGAGGACTTCCTCCTCAAGGTGTGCGTGCGCGACATCGCGGAGCTCGAGCACGTCATCCTCCAGGACCTGAGCGCGTCCGGCATCGTCGGGCGCGTGAAGACGACGCTCGTGTTCTCTTCGTCGAAGGTCGCCGCGCCGATCCCGATCCCCGAGGTGTCGCCTTGAATGCCGCTTCCTTCGGTCTGCTCTGCTTCTCTTCCCTCTTCACCGTGATCGATCCGCTCGCGGCCGCGCCCGTCTTCGTCGCTCTGACGCAGGGCATGTCGCGCGCCGCCGCCCGTCGGGTCGCGCTCCGCGCGTGCCTCATCGCGCTCGGCGTCCTCGTGGTCTTCGCGCTCTCCGGCGCGCTCGTCTTCCGCATCTTCGGCATCACGCTCGACGCCTTCCGCATCGGCGGCGGCCTCGTGTTCCTCACGATCGGCCTGCCGATGATGGCCGGCCACTCCGAGCGAAAGGTGCCGAACGACGAGCCGTCGAACGGCCCGCCGCAGGATCCATCCGTCGTGCCTCTCGGCGTCCCGCTCCTCGCCGGCCCCGGCGCGATCACGACGGTGATGGTGCTCATGGGCCAATCACGCGGCCCGACGTGGGCGGCTGCGCTCCTCGTCGCCCTCACCCTCGCGCTCGCCGCCACGTGCGGCGCGCTCCTCCTCGCCCCGCTCGTCCTGCGCCGCCTCGGCCCCGCGGGCCTCGACCTCGTCACGCGCGTGATGGGCCTCATCGTCGTCGTGCTGGGCGTGCAGCTCATGATCGACGGCGTGCGCCCGATCGTGATCGACGTGCTCCGCGCGACGCACGCCCCGTAGCCCGAGGTCTCGCGGACGCCCGAGAGCTCAGCCTCGCGGCTCCGTCGCGGCGTCGTAGAGCTCGCGGACGTCGATCGTCGCGCCGATCAGTCGAGGCGCGCGCTCTCACCGTCGCGCGCCACCGTGCTCGTCCAGGCGCCGGCGTCGTCGCGCGTCCAGACCTCGACCTCGCGCTCGCGGTCCGCACACGACGGTGACGTCGGGATACGTCGCGAGCCCCGTCGCGAGCACGCACACGCGGAGGTCTGCGTCGTAAGCGCGACACCTTCCCCCTCGCAGCTGACCGAACAGGAACCGTCGACGGACGCCGCGAGCGCGGCATGCTCGGGCGTCCCGCGCGCCATCGCGTAGATCTGGCCGTCGAGGAGCTCGTGCTTGACGTTGCTCGACGCCTCGAGCGCGACGTAGTCGGCCCAGCTGTAGCGGACGCGATGCGCTGGCGAAGTCATCGTGTCCAGTATGGCACCGTCGCGAGCTCGCGCCTCGAACGCCGACGTGCGACTGCCGACGTGCGACGCCGGTGCAAAGCTCGGGTCTTTGCCCGTGTTCATGTGATGGCCGCACAGACCTCGGCCGCGGACCGCACACGATCGTCGAGCTGCTCATCGCAAAGCGATTATCGAAGGCCGGCAGCGGCGTTGTCCGCCTGCTCCTTCGCGCGCGCGGGTGCCAGCGAGGTCTCTCTTCATGGGCCGCCGGTGGGAAGCAGGTAACAGTTGCGCGAGGCGCTGCAGCCCGGGAGGGAGACTCCCTTCCGCAGGAAATGCGGAGCATTTCCTGCGGGCTCCCTGTCTCCCCGTCTCCCTGTTCAACCCCTGTCTCCCCCCGACTCCCCGTCCGTCGTCAGACGCGCGAAGCCCGCCGGCGCTCGAGCGCGCGGCGCGCGTGCACGCGATCGTCGAACGGACGCTTGGTCGTGCCGATGATCTGGTAGTCCTCGTGCCCCTTGCCGGCGACGAGGACGACGTCGCCGGGCAGCGCCGACGCGATCGCCTGCGCGATCGCTTTTTCGCGATCGAGCTCGACGACGTATCCCTTCGCGCCGCGCATCACGTCCTCGAGCGACGCGCGCGAAAGGCCCGCGCCCGCGACGCCTTCCTCCACCGGCGCGGCGATCGCGGCCGGATCCTCCGTGCGAGGGTTGTCGCTCGTCACGAAGGCGACGTCGGCTCGCGAGCCCACGGCCTCGCCCATCGGTCGGCGCTTCGTCGGATCGCGATCGCCGCCGCAGCCGAAGACGCAGATGACGCGCTTGCCGTCCGCCGCGCTGCGCACGGCGTCGAGCGCGCGACCGAGGGCGTCCGGCGTGTGCGCGTAGTCGACGAGCACGACGACGTCGTCTTCCGCGCCGTCGCAGCGCTCGAGGCGTCCCGGCGCGCCCGCCTCCTCGGCGAGCGACGCGGCGGCGGCCTCGACGTCGAGCTCGAGGGCGGAGACGACGCCCATCGCGACGAGCAGGTTCTCCACGTTGTGGTCGCCGACGAGCCGCGTCCGGATCTCGACCTCGCCCTTCGGCGCGCCCGGCACGCACGCGACGATGCGCATGCCTGCGGGCGTCTTGTCGACGTGTCTCGGGTAGACGTCCGCGTCGCTCGCGCCCGGGCGCGTCCGCACGCGGAGCACGTTGCAGCGCGCCGCGGCGGCCACCTTCGGGCCGAACGGATCGTCCACGTTGACCACGGCGAGGCCCGGCCCCATCCGCGTGAAGAGCGAGAGCTTGGCCTCGGCGTACGCCTCCATCGACCCGTGGAAGTCGAGGTGGTCCTGCGTCAGGTTCGTGAAGGCGGCCACGCGGAAACGCACGGCGGCCACACGGCGGAGCACGAGCGCGATCGACGACACCTCCATCGCGACGTGCGAAGCTCCGCGCTTCTTCATGACGGCGAAGACGCGCGCGAGCTCGTCCGCCTCCGGCGTCGTGTGCGCGGCGGCGACGGTACGTCCCGCATACGTGTGACCGATGGTGCCGACGATCCCGGTGACGGGGAGCCCGTGCGCGCCGTCGATCGCCGCACGGACGAGATGCGTGGTCGTGGTCTTTCCGTTCGTGCCGGTGACGCCGACGATGTCGAGCGAGAACGCCGGATGGCCGTAGACCGCCGCGGCCGCCCACGCGAGCCCCTCGGCTGCGTCGGGGACGCGGACGACCGGCACCGAGACGCCGTCGAGCGGGAGCCCGTGCTCCACGAGGATCGCGCGGGCGCCTCGCGCGATCGCCTGCGGGACGAACGCGCGGCCGTCGTGCTTCTCGCCTCGCCTCACGACGAAGAGGTCGTCCGCGATGACGCGCCGCGAGTCGTTCTGCACGCCGAAGATGCGCGTCGACGCGTCCCCCTCGATCGTGATCTCGCCCGGCAGCTCGCGCGCGAGCTCGGCGAGCGTCAGCCCGTGCGGCGTCCGCGCCTCCTCGAGCAGATCGATGTCTCCGGGAAGCGGGTGATCCATCGCGGCCTCCACGTCGCCTCAGGACGGCGGCTCGAAGACCAAGCGTACGCTCGATCCCTTCGGGACCGCCGCTCCGGCCGGCGGCATCTGCTTCACGAGCTTACCGCTCCCCTCGATGATGGGGACGAGGCCCGCGGCCCCGACGGCGCGGATGGCGTCGCGGGCGCCCATGCCCGTGGCGTCGGGCACCGTGACCGAGTTCGGCGGCGGCGGTCCGACCTGCGCGGGCGGCCCGGCCGTCGGCGCAGGTGCGGCGGCCACGGCGCTCTCGCTCCCGCTCGCGGCGGAGCTCTCGGACTCGGCGGGCGACTTCGCCTCGCCCCTGAGAGCAGCGAGGACGGCGTCGGCGGGATCGGAGGCGCGGCTCACGGACTTGATCCTCGGAGTGGTGCTCGTCGGCGGGACCCCGAGGTACCGCAGGCTCGCCTCGGCGACGCGGCGGAACACGGGCCCCGCGAGATCACCTCCGTAGCGCCCGATCATCGGCTCGTCGAGCACGACCGCTATGACGAGCCGCGGTTTGTCCGCAGGGACGAAGCCGACGAACGACGCGGTGTATTTGTCGTCGGAGTACCGGCCCGTCGCCGGATCGACCTTCTGGGCCGTCGCGGTCTTGCCTGCGACGCGGAAGCCGTTCATCGCCGCCTCGACGCCCGTACCGCCGTCCTCCACGACCGCCGTGAGCATCTCCGCCACGGTCCGCGCGACGGTGGCGGGGACCGCCTCGCGGCGCACGCGCGGCGCCCACTCCTTGACGAGGTTTCCACGGGCGTCCGTGATCCTCTTCACGAGGATCGGCTCCATCACCTTTCCGCCGTTCGCGATCGCCGACATCGCGACCGCGAGCTGTACCGTGGTGACGCTGATGCCCTGACCGAACGACGCGTTCGCGGTCTCGACGTCGTACCAGGGGCGGCCCTTCGGGCGGAGGACGCCGGAGGCCTCCCCCGGCAGCGGCAGCCCCGTGGCCTCGCCGAAGCCGAAGCGACGGAACGCGGCATAGAGGGCGGGCTCGCCCAGCCTGAGCGCGATCTTCAGCGTGCCGATGTTGGAGCTCTTCGCGAGGATCTGCGTGACGGAGAGCCACTCGTTCGCGTGAGTGTCGTGGATGACGACGTTGCCGACCTGGTAGCTCCCTTTCTCGCAGAAGATCGTGTCGGTCGGCTTCAGCGTGCCGGCCGCGATGGCGGCCGCGACGCTGAAGACCTTCATGACCGACCCGGGCTCGAAGCGATCCGACACGGCGCGATTGCGACGCGCCTCGATCTCGCTCTCCGTGTAGTCGTTCGGGTTGTAGCCCGGCACGGAGGCGATCGCGAGGAGCTCGCCCGTGTTCGGATCCATGACGACGAGCGAGCCGCCCTTCGTCTCGTACGTGCGGTACGCGGCGTCGAGCTCGCGCTCCGCGACGCGCTGGATCGCCTGATCGAGCGCGAGCGTGACGTTGTTCCCGGCGAGCGCTTTGTCGTCGGTCGTGCCCTCCGCGAAGATGAGGCGCCCCGAGCGATCGCGCAGGCCACGCACCTCCTCCACGCGCCCGCGGAGCTCCTCGTCGAGCGCCAGCTCGAGCCCGTCCTTTCCGTACCCGTCGGGCGCGACGAAACCGATCAAGGGTCCCGCGAGCTCGCGACCAGGGTAGTAGCGACGGCCCTCGCCCTCGATCGAGAGGCCTCGCACGACGCGCGGGCTCTTCTTGGGGTCGCCGAGGTCGCGGATGGCTTGCGCCTCCTCCGCGGTCACCCTGCGCTTCAGCCACACGAACCGGCGCCGCGTCGCGAGCTTCTGGTGGACGTCCGAAGGGTCCATGTTGAGCGCCTTCGCGACGAGGCTGGCGAACTCGACGAGCGCTTGCTGCTGCGCGTTGTGGCCCTCGATGCCGCGCAGCATCTCGACGACGTCCGCGGAGATGCTCGGCACCTCGACGCTCGCGGCGAGGGCCGCGCCGTTGCGGTCGTAGATCCCGCCGCGCTTCGGCTCGATGTGAAGGCGCCGCTGGCGCTGGTTCTCGGCCGTCTCCTTCCACGCCGCGGCGTCCTCGACCTGCACGCGGTACGCGCTCGAGACGAACGCGCCGAGCCCGAGCGCCATCAGCCCGCACAAGAGGCCCATCCGAACGCGGATCCACTTCGCGCGTGCCGGATCGAGGTTCTTCACGGCTCCGCCTTGGCGTCCGGCCTCTCTTGCGGCTTCCGCCCCGCTCGGCCCGCAGCGTCGCCCTCCCCTCGGCTCTTGCTCCGGGCTTCCACCTTCGGGAGCGCGGCGTTCGACCGAATCGGCACGATGCGATCCGGGCCGGGCGGCTCCATCCCGAGGAGCGTGCGCGCGACGATCTCCACGCGCTCGGGCGTCTTGTAGCTCGCCGCCTCGAGCTCGTGGACGCGTTTCACCTCACGGAGCCGAGCCTGCTCCTGCCTGGCCTTCCCGAGCTCGTAGCCGAGGGCGACCGTCCGTCCGCGCATCGCGAGATGAACGACGAACGCGAGCGCCGCGGCCACGACGGCGAGCGTCCAGTGGATCAAGAAGACGCGAGCACGCTTCACCGTCATCGTCATGGCGTGCCTCCGCCTCCGAACGCCTGGCGCACTCCGCTGCGCTCCGGGCCCGCACCGGGCTCGATCCGAACGGCCGCGCGGAGCTTCGCGCTCCTCGCGCGTGGGTTCGCGCTCGCCTCCTCCTCGGAGGCCACGAGCGGCTTCTTCGAGAGCGGCGCCCACGTGTCGCGATCCTGGAACGCGCGCTTGACGAGCCGATCCTCGAGCGAGTGGAAGCTGAGGATGGCGACGCGACCGCCGATCCGCACGACGCGCGGGAGCGCCTCGAGGAGCGCCTCGAGCTGCTCGAGCTCCGCGTTCACCGCGATGCGGAGCGCCTGGAACGTGCGCGTCGCCGGGTCGACACCGCCGACGCGGACGGGCCCGACGGCACGGACGATCGCGCGTCGGAGGTCGAGCGTGGTCGAGAGCTGTCCCTCGGCGAGGGCGCGTTTGACGCTGCGCGCGATGCGGCGCGAGCGCTTCTCCTCACCGTAGTGGAAGATGATGTCCGCGAGCTCGTCGTCCGAGAGCCGCTCGACCAGCTCGAGCGCGGTCTCGCCCCCGCTGCGGTCCATCCGCATGTCGATCGGCCCTTCGCGCCGGAAGCTCATCCCGCGCGACGCATCGTCGAGCTGCGGCGAGCTGACGCCGAGGTCGGCGCAGACGCCGGAGACGGTTTCGATGCCGAGCTTCGCCAGGACCGACTCGACGTCGCCGAACGTCGTCTTCACGAACGTGACGCGATCGCCGAACCTCGCGAGCCGCTCACGTGCGGCGCCGAGCGCGACCTCGTCGCGATCGAACGCGATCACGCGGACCTCGGGATGCGTCTCGAGGATGCCTTCGGTGTGGCCGCCACCGCCCACGGTCGCGTCGACGAAGACGGCGCCCGCATCGGCGACGGGAGCGAGGGCCGCGATGACCTCCGCACGCATGACGGTCTCGTGGGCGAACGCGGGCGGATCCATCGAATCGAAGGCCTCCTCGGACCATACCCATTCTGCGGCGGCCTCGGTGGCGAGTCCCGGAAGTGCCAGCTGCGCCTGACTCATAGCCCGAGCTCCGCCAACCGCGCGCTGATCTCCGCGCGCTCCTCTTCCGTCGTCTCGAAGTGGCGCTTCCACTGCTCGATGTCCCATAGCTCGGCGTACTTGCCGCTCCCCGCCCAGATCACCGTCTTCTTGAGCCCGGCGTACTCCCGAAGCGTCGGCGGCACGAGGATCCGCCCCGAGTCGTCGACCTCGCACTCGACCGCGCCGGAGACGTAGATGCGCTTCAGCTTCTGCACGGCACGGTCGAACTGAGGAAGCTTCGCGAGCCGCTCCTCGAACGCCATCCACTCGGGCGTCGTGTACGCGACCAGACACGGATCGAGGGAGCTCGTGAGGATGATGCGCCGCTCTCCGATCGACGAGAGCACGTCGCGATAACGCGCTGGGAGGCTCGTCCGCCCCTTCGCGTCGATCGTGTGCTCGTACCGACCGCGGAACATCGACGACGCGACCCTCGAACTTCCGTTCTACGGGCGGTCATGCCGTTGCTTGGCACTTTCCGCCACTTCTTCCCACGTACAGGTCGCAACGTATTTTAGGCGTCCGCAGGTGTCAATTATTTATGCAGAGCTTTCCCCAGCGCGTGCTTCCGAGCGTTGTCGTGCCGTTGGCCGCGCTCATTCCACAGCTTTTCCACAGGCATGGGCAAGCTTGTGACGGCGCTCACGTTTTCGTGAGCCGGCGGTCCTCGGCGTCACGATGCGGCGCTCGGGCCGATGCTCGGAGATGGCGCGGTCGGCGCGCTCAGAGGGGCGCGCGTGGGGCGGCGCGTCCCCGTCGGCGCGCGTCTACGAGCCACCCGTTCAGGGAGTCCTGCCGAGCGCGCGGTAGCCGAGGTAGCGGCCGAAGGAGCGCGCGGACTGGTTCCACTGCTTCGGTCGCGACGCGTACATGCTCGCGATGCCGCTGTCGGCCATCCGATCGCCGAAGTCGAGCCAGTGCACTCAGGGGATGTCGGCGATCAGCGGCTGGCGCGCTTCACGACGGCGAGGGTCTCCGCGATCTTGCGCATCTCGTCGAGCGCCTTCTGCTCGCGGGTCGCCTTCACGAGCACCTCGACGACCTTGCCCGCGTCGTCGTCGATGCGCTCGAACGCGTACGCGAAGCCGCCCTTCGGCGTGGCGCGACCGCGCCATTCGATCGGGCGACCGAGCAGCTTGCCCGTCGCGATCGGCTCGGCGCCCTCGAGGGCCTGCTTGGCCTTGCCTTCGTCCGCCTCTCCGACCAGGACGCTGATGCTCCCGGCGTACATCGACAGCGGCCTCAGCTTCACGAGGCGCACACCGGCGTTCCCGGGCGCGGGGATCGCGACGTAGTCCGCGGGCACCGTCACCGCGAGCGCGTCTTCTGTGGAGACGTCGGCGACGTGACGCACGCCCGCCTCGCGCTCCAGCTTTCGCGGCCCCGGTCGCAGCGAAGCGGCGACGCGCTCGGCGAAGCGCGTGCAGCCGACGAGATCGGTCCCGACCGCGTTGCGTACCGTCTCGCCGCGCACGTAGAAGGCGACCGACTGGAGCGGTCCGTCGTCCTGGGCGAGCAGCAGCGCGAGCACGAGCGCCGTGTCCTGTCCCGGCGGAGCGTTCGGCCGCCGCGGACGGGCCGCGTAGGCGCGGAGCTTCGTCGATCCCTCGCCGATCTCCACGGGGACGATCTCGGGCCGATCGTCCGTCGTCGTCGAGCCACCGAAGAACGTCGCCTTCAAGAACTTCGGCGCCTCGACGTCGAGCGTGCCCGGCTTGATGGACGCGTCGGGCTCGGGCTCGTAGAGATCGGGATCGAGCTGGAACGTCTCACGGGCGACGATCGCGAGCGAGAGCTTGTCTCCCTCGACGATGATGCGCGACTCCTCCTCCGGCGGGGGCCCGTCCGGCAGCGGCGCGGGTGTCTTCCATCCGGCGGGAGCACGTACGCGAAGCCTTCCCGCGAGGAGATCCGTCTCGTCCGCCTCGGTACCCCTTGCGAGCTTCCCGCACTTCGCCGATCGCGCGTTCCCGAGGACGAGCGGCTTTGCGGGCGCTCGGACGCCAGGCTCGGCGCGGCGATCGCGCAGCACGTTCGGCGACGGATCCGGAGGGCTCGGCGGCTCCGGACGAGGAGCTTCGGCGCGAGGAGCCGCCGGCTGGTGCGTGCCGGCGCCGCCCCCGCAAGCCACGGCGAACGAGAGGATCGTGACGAAAGCGACGAGCGTCCGCATGCGATGGTCGGGCTCGGGCGAGGATCGCCCGTGGTTGGGTGGTTTCGGGCCTCCGTGCCTCGGAGGGCGTCGATGCGATGGTCTCGGGCCACGCCCGAGCCATCGACATAACAGATCTACGCTCGACCGCGGCGACCTCGTCCCACGGTCGAGCCGCAGGGCGCATGGTCGAAGGATCGCTGCGCCAGGCGATGCACGCGCGAGATCCCGAAACGCTCGCGCTCGCATCTCGGAAACCGAGACATACCCATGGGTGCATGCCAGCACGCTCGCCACCAGCCTCCGCGAGCGAGCGCGCGACGGACGTCGACGTTCGCGTCGTTCGCCGCGTCCCGCTCGCCATGTCCGTCGCCCTGGAGGTCGTCGCCGAGATGCGCGGACGCCGACGCTTCGCGGGCTCAGCCGAAGAGGCGCGCGGCGCGTCGACGAAGCGCCAGGAGCGCGACGAAGACTCCGAAGGCGAGAGCCCATACGTGGAGGAGCTCACGCGATCGAGGTGAGGCGTCCGAGACGCCCGACGCGTTCACGACGCTCAGCGCTTGTAACGATTGCGTCCGGCGGCGCTCGCCTTGGCGCGAGCGCCGGAGCTTCGGGATCGCGACGCTCCGGACGAGCGCGACGCGCTCTTCTTCTTCGGTGCGTCGGCGTAGGGATCGTAGAACGCGGCGCCGTCGACCGCGCCGTCCTTCCCGGCGAGCGCCTCGAGCTTCTTCAGCTCGTCGCGTAGCTTCGCGGCACGCTCGAAGTCGAGGTTCTCGGCCGCCGTGAACATCTCGGCGCGAAGCGCGCGGATCTGCTCGGCGATGTCGACCTCGCGATCGGCTCCCTTCGGCGCCTTGCCGTTCCTCGCGATCTTCGGAACGTCGATGTAGTCGGTCGTGCCGGCGGCGGGATTGATGTTCTGGATGGCGCGGACGACCGTCGCGGGGACGATGCCGTGCTCCTTGTTGTACTTCTCCTGGAGCGCGCGACGGCGGTTCGTCTCGTCGATGGCGCCCTTCATCGCGGGCGTGATCGTGTCCGCGTACATGATGACGCGGCCGTTGACGTTGCGGGCGGCGCGGCCGATGGTCTGGATGAGCGAGCGCGGGCTGCGGAGGAAGCCCTCCTTGTCGGCGTCGAAGATGGCGACGAGGGAGACCTCCGGCAGGTCGAGGCCCTCGCGCAGGAGGTTGATGCCGACGAGCACGTCGAACTCGCCGAGGCGCAGATCGCGCAGGATCTCGATGCGCTCGAGCGTGTCGACGTCCGAGTGGAGATAGCGGATGCGGACGCCGAGCTCGCGGTAGTAGTCCGTGAGGTCCTCCGCCATGCGCTTCGTGAGCGTGGTGCAGAGGACGCGCTCGTTCTTCGCCGCGCGTTCGCGGATCTCGACGAGGAGATCGTCGACCTGGCCCGAGACCGGCCGCACCTCGATGATCGGATCCATGAGCCCCGTCGGGCGGATCACCTGCTCGACGAAGGCGCCCTTGGTCTTCTCGAGCTCGTACTCGCCGGGCGTGGCGGACACGTAGATGCACTGGTTGATGTGCTGCTCGAACTCCTCGAACTTGAGCGGCCGGTTGTCGAGCGCGCTGGGGAGCCGGAACCCGTACTCCACGAGGGTCTCCTTTCGCGCGCGATCGCCGCGGTACATCGCGCCGAGCTGCGGCACGGTCTGGTGCGACTCGTCGACGACGAGGAGGAAGTCCTTCGGGAAGTAGTCGATGAGCGTCGGCGGCGGCTCGCCTGCCTTCCGGCCCGAGAGATGGCGCGAGTAGTTCTCGATGCCGTTGCAGAAGCCCATCTGCTCCATCATCTCGATGTCGTAGAGGGTTCGCTGCTCGAGCCGCTGCTTCTCGAGGAACCGGCCCGCCTTGTCGAAGAACTCGAGCCGCTCGCGAAGCTCCTCGCGGATGTCGGCGATCGCACGGCGCATCTGCTCCTGCGGCGTGACGTAGTGCGAGCCGGGGAAGATGGCGTAGCGATCCATCGAGCCCTTCACGCGGCCGCGGATCGGGTCGACCTCCTTGATCGCCTCGACGGTGTCCCCGAAGAACTCGATGCGGACGGCGGTGTCGTGCTCGTACGCGGGGAAGACCTCGACGACGTCGCCGCGCACGCGGAACGTCCCGCGATGGAAGTCGACGTCGTTCCTCTCGTACTGGATGTCGACGAGCATCCTGAGCAGGTTGTCGCGCCGGAAGTCCTCGCCGACCTTCAGATCGATGAGCAGCCCGTGGTAGCTCTCCGCGGAGCCGATGCCGTAGATGCAGCTCACGCTCGCGACGATGATGACGTCGCGCCGCGACAAGAGGGCGCGCGTCGCGGCGTGGCGCATGCGATCGATCTGGTCGTTGATGATCGCGTCCTTGTCGATGTACGTGTCGCTCGCGGGGACGTACGCCTCGGGCTGGTAGTAGTCGTAGTAGCTGACGAAGTACTCGACCGCGTTCTCCGGGAAGAGCTCCTTCATCTCGCCGTAGAGCTGCGCGGCGAGCGTCTTGTTCGGAGCGAGGATCAGCGTGGGCTTCCCGTACCTCGCGATGACGTTCGCGATCGTGAACGTCTTGCCCGAGCCCGTGATGCCGAGGAGCACCTGGTGCTTCTCACCCTGCTCGAGTCCGCGCAAGAGCGCCTCGATCGCCTGCGGCTGATCGCCTTTCGGCTCGAACGACGAGGACAGCTTGAACGGGCTATCGGCCATGGGCGGTACGCAAGAGAACGTGGAGTCGAGCACCATCCCCCCTTCCGGGGGAAACCGCAAGCGCCAGCGCGGATGACCCGAGGCCCGCGCTGCGCTTGGCTGTCAGGGTGTTGTCAGGATTTTCGGCCCGGATCCCCCGCAGCGACAGGTCTTCGGGGCTGGCGAACGTAGTTACCCAGTGGCGACCGGCGGGTCGAGTGAGCCCGGCCGCTCGGGTCGGACGGACGAGCTCGGCAGTCCTCAGTCCTCAGTCATCAGCTCGGCTCCGTCCTGGGTCGCGAGCCCCCCAGGCACCGGAGCCCGGCAGCCGGGATTCGGGATTTCGAGATCGACCCGCCAGCCTCGAAGAATGGTCGGAGGCTCGCGAGGGAGACCATCGCTGAGGACTGAGGTCTGAGGACTGAGGTCCGATCGGCGTATCCTCGCTCCGCTCATGACGCCTCGACAGATGTCCGCTGCGCTCGAGCGCATCCGGAGGTTCGTCGCTGAGGGGCCCGAGTCGGCGTACGTCACCAAGCTGGCGAAGCAGACACGCGACCCGTACGCGGTGCTCGTCTCGACGATCATTTCGCTCCGCACGCGCGACGAGGTGACGGACGCCGTGACGCCGAAGCTGCTCGCGGAGGCGCCCGACGTCGCGACGCTCGCGAAGCTCCCGCCGGCGCGCATCGCGAAGCTGATCTACCCGGCGGGGTTCTACAAGACGAAGGGCAAGACGCTCCGAGACGTCGCGCGCACGATCCTCGAACGACACGGGGGACGGGTCCCGAGCACGCTCGACGAGCTCTTGCGCCTGAAGGGCGTGGGGCGAAAGACGGCGAACCTCGTGATCACGCTCGGCTTCGGCAAACCCGGCATCTGCGTCGACGTCCACGTGCACCGCATCTCGAACCGCCTCGGCTTCGTCCGGACGCGCACGCCGGACGAGACGGAGATGGAGCTGCGGCGCCGCTTGCCCCGTCGCTGGTGGATACCGATCAACGACGTGCTCGTCGCGTTCGGCCGAACGCATTGCACACCGCTCTCGCCGAAGTGCTCGACCTGTCCCGTCGCGGACGTCTGCGCACGGGCCGGGGTCGGACGTAGCAGGTGAGTCGCGATGCGAGCCGAACGCCCCGTACGGATCCCGCTCCAAATCGGCACGTCCGCGCTCCACGGCCTCGCGCGCGCCGCGGCCTTCTTCGTCCCGGGGCTCGCCCTCTTCGGCGTGCCCGCGAGCGTGCTGCTCGCCCTCGCGGACCTGATCGACAGCCTCGGGGAGATCGGCGGCTGGGTCGCCTTGGCCATCCTCATGCCGGGTCTCATGCTGCTCGCGTTCGCTTGGAAGCACGCGCGCCGGGCGCGCGACGCGCGGCCCAGTGACGTCGTGCTCGACGCGGAAGGACTCACGATCTCCGGCGGACCGCTCTCCGGGACGCGGGTTCCCTGGTCGGCGATCCTTCGCGTGACGATGGAGTCCCCGCCCGCACCGGATCCGCGGGACGGCGCGTGGATCGACGACTCCGATCTGAAACAGCTCTGCGTCTACGTGCGCGACGGCAACGACGAGCGGCGCCTCGTCTTGGCCTCCGCCGATCGCGCGATCGAGCAGCAGTCGCTCGATGCGCTGGCGGACACGCTGCGTGCAGGGCTCCCCGCGCCGCCCGAGACGGCGAAGCACGCGCCGAAGCCGGCAAAGCGGAAGGCGAAGGCGACGAAGCGGCGAGCGAAGGCGACGAAGCGGCGAGCGAAGGCGGCGGCGGAAGCGCCGAAGGGCGCCGAAGCGGTCAGCCTCCTCACCTGCCCGAGCTGCGGGGCGGCCGTCGCTCCGCGCGCGGAGAGCGCAGTGACGTGCGCGTACTGTTCCGCGACCGTGACCGTCCCCGACGAGATGCGCCGTCGCCTCGACGACGCGGCCGCGGTCCTCGCGCGTCCCGACGCGGCCATCGCGAAGCTGCTCGATCAGCCGGGCGCCGACCGAGTCGGACGCATGTACACCGTCGCGGCCGCCTTCATGATCGCCGCGTGGCCGGCAGCGCTCGTCCTCGTCGCGCGCAACTACCGGGAGCGCGCGCTCACGGTGACGAACACGCTGCTCGTGCTCGTCTTCCTCGTCGCGTGCATCGTCGGGTTCTTCGCGCTGATCCGAGCGCGGCTCGTCGACCGGCTCGCGCTCCGCCTCGTCACGCTCGAGTTCGCGGCGCGCGCGCCCGGGAAGAAGGGCGAGCCGTTCCGCTGCCGGTCGTGCATCGCGCCGCTCCCGGAGCGGGACGAGCACGTGCTCGTGGCGTGCGTGTACTGCAAAGCCGAGAACGTGCTCGGTCTCGATCTCCGCCGGGAGGCGGAGACCGCACGACGCGAGACGCGCTCGCTCGAAGAGGCGCTCGCCCTACGGAACGCGGAGCGCAGGCGATGGCGCGGCGTGACCGCGGCGTCCCTCGTCGTGATCGCGATTGGCGCGCTCTCGTTCCGACACGCCATCGGTCGCAACCCGAAGACCTGGCCGCTCGAGCAGCGCTGCGACGGCGGAGATCTCCGAGCGTGCGTCGAGCTCGCGGATCTCATCGGCCGGAAGCCGGCCGACGACGTGCGCCCCGATCCGAAGCGCGCGGCCTCCCTCTACGAACGCGCATGTGACGCGAACGACGTACGTGCGTGCGAAGCCGGCGCCGACCTCTACGCCGACTACGGAGCCTCTCCCACGAACATCGTCGACGGCCGTCGCCGCGCACACGAGCTCCGACTGCGCGCGTGCGACCTCGGCAGCGCCGGCGCGTGTCGCGTCGTCGCCGAGCAGCTCGCGAAGGGCGATTTCCTCGCGCGCGTGGAGAAGGACGAGACGCGAGCGGCGCGGCTCCGCCGCCGCGCGTGCGAGCTCGGCGATGCGCGTGCGTGCGAAGGCGTCGTCGATCGATGACGACAGGCGTGTGCGCTACGCGCCGACCTCTTCCTCGACGAGCCCCGCCGTCCCGCCGAAGACGATCGCGTCGAGCAACAGCTCCGGCTCGACGAGCGCGAGCGACGGGTGGTCGCGCGCGATGCGGATGGTCCCGCCGGCGTCCGAGAAGCCGCACGCCTGCGCGCCCTCGATCGAGCCCTCGCGCCAGAGCTGCTCGGCGGGCGTGCCCTCCGCGGGCGCGAACGTCACGCGCGTGCCCGTGCGGAGACGGGCGAGCGTCTCGAGGGCGCGGACGTCGGCGATCGGATCCGTGATGACGTGGCTGTCGACGCCCGTGCAGAGGCGAACGCCGCTCGCGCGGAGCGACGGCAGATCGGGCAGGCCGTCGCCGAGATCCGCCTCGGTGGTGGCGCAGATGCAGGCGAAGGACCGCGCGCGACCGAGGAGCTCCGCCTCGTGTGGGAGCAGATGGGTCGCGTGCACGGCGACGAAGCGCGCCGAGAGCGCGCCGAGGTCCGCGAGCAGCTCGACCGGGCGCTTGCCCGTCTCGGCGACGCACTCCTCGATCTCCCGCGGCTGCTCCGCGACGTGCATGTGGAAGGGCATCCCGGCCCGATCGGCGTAAGCCGCGAGCTCGCGGATCCACTCCGGCGGAACGGCGCGCACCGAGTGCGGAGCGATACCGATGACGACGTCGGGATCGCCCTGGTACTTGGCTCTTAGCGTGTCGACGTCGCGGAGGACGAGATCGACCGACGGATCGCAGAAGCGCCGCTGACCGGGCTCCGGCTCGCGCCCCGGACCGGCACGGTGGTACGCGACACGCAGGAGCGCGATGCGGAGGCCTTCGGCCTTCGCCGCGCGGATGACCGCATCGCTCATGATCGTGCGGTCGTCGTAGGGCGTGCCGTCGGGCTGGTGATGGACGTAGTGGAACTCGCCGACGGTACGGACGCCGGCGCGCCGGAGCTCGCGGAACGCCACGCGGCTGACCGCCTCGATCGACGTGGGATCGAGGGAGGAGGCCACGCGATACATCGCGCCGCGCCACGACCAGAAGTCGTCGCGCGTCTCCGTCCCCATCGCCCTGCGCTGAGCGGCGCCGCGCATCGCGCGCTGGAACGCGTGCGAGTGCGCGGTCGCGAGCGCGGGCAGCTCGAGGTATCGGCCGTCGGCAGAGATCGCGAGCACGGTCTACTGACGCATCACGTCCGACTGCGCGTTCGTCACCCAGTAGTGACGAGGCCAGTGGCGGTAGAAGCTGCCTCGGATGATGGGCGCGCCGTCGGCGGGATCGACGTCCTCGCCGAACTGCCCGATCACGCGCACCAGCGAGCCGACACCGACGGAGAGCTCGCCCACGTCGTCCTCGGGCGCGAGCGCCGTGATCGCGTGGACGACGCCGAAGTCGCGCTCGCTCACCGTGACGCGGCAGCTGTCGTCGTCGTCCTTGTTCGCGCAGAGGTTGCGCGGCTCGAGCCGTCGCACGCTCAGCGTCAGGTACGCCGCGCCGCCCGGGCCGGGCGCACGCGCGGTGACGACGCCGAAGAGCGTGGTCTTCGACTTCCGCCACTCCTCCGGCTCGCGCTGGTACATCACGGGATCGTACTCTCGCGCGCCTTCGAGGGCCTTCTTCTCCTCGGAGGTCGGGAGGTACTTGGGGGAGTAGCCGTAGCGCCCGCCGCCGCTGCAACCGCCGAGGCCGAGGGCGAGGAGGAGGAGCGCCGTCACGCGAGCACACGTGGACATGGTGGGGCGTTCTTTACGCCAACTCGCACGTGCCACAAAGCGCTCTCTCGCTCGGGGCCGGAAGCTCGTCAGGCCGGCTCGCGGCGAGGCCGCGTCAGCGACCGCACGACGATCTCCGCCGCGACCAGGGCGAGCAGCGCGAGCGCAATCGCCCAGGAGACGTCGACGACCGACACACCTCCGCCGAGCGAGGACGACGTCGCGCTCGGCACCACCGCCCGCGGGCGGAGATCGATCTCGCGCGCGGGAGGCGCGGCGACGCGCAGCTCTTCGACGCCGTCGACCGTGAGCCGATACGGGCCGATCAGCGTCGGGACGATCCGGAGCACGCCGTCGTCTCGCGCAGGCGTCATGCGACCGAGCGGGCCTTCGACCTCGACCCGACGCGCGCCCGCGAAGGCCCACGGGGCCCCCACGTCGCCGCGGACGGGGGCGGAGCGCTCCTTCGCGGAGGTCACGATCGCGTCGAGCAGCGAGAGGAAGCCCGGCCGTAGCGGGAAATCGCTCGACTCGACGGAGAAGGGCAGCGTCGTCACCCAGACCTCGCCGCGACCCCGGGCGAGGCGGGCCACGAGCGGAGCGCCGTCCGTCCACTTGAGGACGGGCTCGAACGCGTTCACGTCGTCGGGCGCGAGCGTCGCCCTTCCCTTCGGCGCGAGGTCGCCGAGGCTCGCGGCGCCCTCGCCGATGATCGGCGAGCCGCTCGACGGATCGGCGCCCTGCGAAGGCGTCGGTCCCCAGCTCACGGCGTTCTTGAGGAAGGGCTCGAACGTCGCGCCGAGCGGAGCCGCGGCCGCCCTGCGCCCGAGCGCGAGGACGAGCACGCCGCCGCGATCGACGAAGGCGGCGAGCGCGTGCCGCTGCTCGGGCGTGAAGCCGGGAGGATCGTCGGCGATCATCGCGGCGAAGGGCTGCGTGTCCTCGCGACGGTCCGGCGCTTGCGGGATCGGCCGCACCGCCATGTCGATCTGGAGCGCCGCGAGCGCCTGCTCGACGACGGGAGCGCCGCCGGTCATGAGCTCGTCGTCCGTGCGATCGCCCACGACCGCGAGCGCGGCGGGGCCCGACTCGACGACGACGAGCGCGCGGTCGTCGGAGGCGATCGCGTCGGTGCCCGTCAGGGTCGCGAAGAGCTCACGGGTGTCGTCCGCCGTGATCGTGACGATCGCCTCGCCGAGCGCGGTCTGAGGCAGAGGCGCGGAGCCGACGACCTTCTCGCCGTCCTTGATCTGGACCTCGCGCCCCTCGGCGGCCGAAGGCGAGGAGCACGCGAAACGCACGCGCGTCCGGTTGCCCGCGCGATCGGCGGAGAGGATGCCGCAATCGGCGCCGCCCCCTTTCGCGAGCTCGGGCATGGCGAGCCACAGCGGGACGCGGCCGTCGCCGCCTTCTCCGAGGGGCGGCCCGTCCGGGTTCCCGTCCGCGAGATCGGAGAGCAGGATGATGCGCCGGTCGATCTGCGGCAGCTCTCCCACGAGCGTCCGCGCGATCGCGAGAGCGCCCTCGAGGTCGGTCGCCCGATCGCTCTCCATCACGCCCTCGAGCGCGGCGCGCGCGGCGGAGATGTCCGTGGTCGCGGCGAGGCCCACGCGCGCGGGCGCGCCGGCCAGCACGATCGCGGCGGCGTCGCCCTCGCGCAGAGAGGCGAGCACCTCCTCGGCTCCCTTCTTCGCGCGCGCGAAGCGGCTCTTGTCGCCGCCGTCCTTCGCGCGCATGCTCATCGAGTCGTCGAGCACGATGGCGACCGCGACCGAGGCGCCGCCGCGAGAGAGCGCGAGACGCGAGCAGCGAACGAGCGGAGACGCGCCGAGCAGCGCGAGCGCGACGATCGACGCCGCGCGGATCGCGAAGAGCGTACGGTCCTCGAGGCGCGAGCGTCGCCGCGCCTTCGGCGGCGTCGGCGGTACGAGGCGAGCCGGCGCGAAGGGGCGCTCGTCGGCGCGCCGGCGCCGAAGCCGATGCGCGAGATACGGCGCCACCACGAGCACCGCGATACCGAGCGCGAGGACGGTGAGGAAGCTCACAGCGTCGCCTCGACGATCGCGCGGACGGCCGCGACGGGATCCCGGTCCGTCGTCATCGTCAAAAACTTCGCCCCGCGCGCGACGAGCTCCTCGCGCCACCGGCGCTGCTCGGCGGCGAGCGCGGCGAGGTAGCGATCGCGCGCGGCCTCGTCGGTCTCTACGACGACGTCACCCTCGAGCGACTTCAGGCGGACCGTCTCCTTGAACGGGAAGTCGGCCTCGTCGGGATCGAGCGTCTGGACGACGACCACGACGCAGCCCCTCGTCGAGATCGCGCCGATCCGCTGCGGCGCCTGCGGCGGCAGGTCGAGCAGGTCGCTCAAGATGACGACCACGGAGCCTCGCCGCGCCGAGCGCGCGATCGCTCCGACCGCCTCGTCGAGCACGGCGATGTCCTTCATCGCGTCGCCCTCGGCGGACTGGCCCTCGAGCGCATCCACGATGCGCTCGAAGACCTCGCGGCCGCCTCGGACGGGCACGCCGAGCGCGTCCTTCGATCCCGCGATGAACGACAGGCCGATCGGATCGCCGCTCTTCACCGCGACCCGAGCGAGCGCCGCGGCGACGAGCGCCGCCCACGCGAGCTTCGCTCCCGGCGCCCGCGAGCCGCGGTAGCCCATCGATGCAGAGGCATCGACGACGAGGCGGAGAGCACGGTCCGTCTCCGTCTCGAACTGCCGGACGAGCAGGTGGTCGTGCCGGAGCAGCGAGCGGACGTCGAGATGGCGGAGGTCGTCGCCCGGCGTGTACGCACGATGACCGCCGAATTCGACGCCGGCGCCCTTCCGCGCGCTGCGGTGCGCGCCCGCCCAGACGCCTTCGGCCACCATGCGGGCGCGGATGCGGAGCGGCGCGAGGCTCCCCCAATCGATCGCGCGACGCACGCCCTTCGCAGGGCGCTTCGCCTCGACCGCGCCGCGGGGAGTGAGGATGCGGAGACTGGAGTACGGACCCACGAGACGTCAGGGAAGCCCGACCTCGGGCACGGGACCGCCGACTTGCGCGCGCGCCCCGTCGAGGAGCTCCCGTGCGAGGCTGAACTCGATGAGGTCGAGCCCGGGAGAGCTCACGACCTGCTTGAGACCTTCGTCGGCGCCCTTCTGGTCGCCCGAGATCTTGCGATCCATCGCGGCGTAGAAGAGCGCCTCCGTCTTCTGCGTCGGCGTCTGCGCGGCCTTGACGAGCTCGGACGCCTTCAGCTTGCCCGCGCCGAACGCAGCGATTTTTCCGATCCATCGCGGATCGTCGACCGCCGAGGCGAGGATGCGCTCGGCGGTCGGATCGTCCGTCATCCGCTGCTGGCGTTCGATCAAGCGGACCCAGAGCGCGTTGTAGACGAGGTCCTCACGGCCGAGCTCCGCCGCCTGCGCGCGCGCGAGGCCTTCACGCGCGGCGGCGAGATCGCCGCGTACGAACGCGCGGCCGACGATCTGCGCGATCGTCGCCGCCATCTGACGCTTGTCGCTCGGAGCGGCCTCGAGCGCCCTCTCGAGCGCCTTCTCGGCGCTCTTCGCGGCGCCGAAGCGATCGAGCACGCGCGAGATGAGCCGCTCGACGCGCGCGCGATCCTCGGCCCCCGACGTCGATCGCGCCTTCGCGAGGTCGCGGAGGGCGTCGGCGAGCGGCTTGCGCGCATCCGCGATGTCTCCCTGCTCGCGCGTGATGTCGCTCATGACGAGCAGGACCTCCGCCCGGAGCGCGGGATCCTTGCTCACGTCGTCGGTGACGAGCGCGGCGCGCAGGCGCTCGAGCGCCTCCTTCGACTTGCCGCGATGCCAGTCGAGCCGCGCGAGGTGCATCATCGCCGCGCCCGATCGCTCGCGCTCGAGCGAAGCCTCGAGCATCTTCTTCGCGTCGTCGAGACGACCTTCGCGGATCTCGATCTCGCCCATGAGGGCGTACAGCCGGCCGGGGCCCGGCTGCACCTTCCCCTTCATGGTGTCCGCCACGGCGAGGAGCAGCTCGGCCGCCTTGAAGGCACGGCGAGCGGTATCCGGCTCCTCCGCCTCGATCGCCCGCCCCATCGCCTGCATCGTGACCATCAGGCCGTAGCTGACGAGACGCGGATCCCTCTGCGCCTTCACGGCGTCGACGAGCACCGCCGGAGCGGCGTCGCCCATCCCGAGCTCGATCAGGTTCGCGGCCAAGTAGGTCGCCGGCTCCGGCGACGTCGCGTCGAGCCGATACGCCTCGCAGGCGGCGACGAAGGAGGCGACGCGAAGCAGGTCGGTGTCGCGACCGAAGTCCTCCTCCCCGTGCCCGAACCCCGTGCGGGACGGCCGCAGCATGCGGGCGAGATCGAACCAATTGTCCGAGTCGGGGTGCTCCACCACGGCACGAAGCGCGCCCATGAGCTCGGGCCGCGTGATCTGCGGGTCCTTGACCTTCTCGAGCGCGGCCAGCGCTCCGTGCGGATCGGCGTTGCGGAGGTAGATGGCGACGAGGACGGTGGTGCCCGTCTCGAGCGCGCGCACGGCCTCGAGCCCCTCGTCGCGCGACACCGGCGGCGCCCTGCCCGTGCGCCGCGCCGCTTTGACCTGGACGGCCTTGTCGATGAAGTCGAGCGTCTTCGCGACGGCGTCGTCGCGCGCCTCGACGCTCGGCTCGAGCAGCAGGCGCGTGACCGCCGCCGCCTCGAGCGCGCCGGCGAGCTGCATCGTCCCGTTGCCGGCGGTGTCGCGCGTCCATGCCTCGATCGCGTCGAGGTGGCTCTTGATGTCGGCCTTCTCCGCGGGAGGAGCGAGGCGCGCGAGCATCTCGTAGGTGGCGCGCGCGCGTCCCTCGTCGCCCCGCTTCGCGAACTCCTCGGAGGCGCTCCGCAGGGCTTCGTAGCCGTTCGGGCCGAACATCTCCGGCGTGAGCTCGCCCGCACGGACGAGGTACATCGCCCCCATGAACGACGCGATGGCGTTCTCGCGGTTCTTCGCCTTGAAGCGCTCCGCCACGCGCGTCATCTGCCGCGCGACCACGCCGGTGAGCCGGAGCTGCCGCTCGCGGCTGAGAGGCTCGCTCGCGAGCAGGTCGCGGACCGCGCTCGGGAACTGGTCCTCGCTCACGGCGACGTCGGCCCGCGTCACGCGCTCGGCATGGTGTACCGGCTGCCCGTAGCGCCCGCGGCTCGGGCCGCACGCGGCCGTGGCCAGCGAGAGAGCAACGAGGGTCGACAAGGCGAGCCGGTTCATGGGTCGTGGTCGTGGTCTCTCAAGATAACCCGGCCCCCGGGCGCCGGGCTACGCTTGCCGGCCACCTCGTGGGCGGAAAAGCGCGTCCGACCGCAGAACGGCGTCGAGCTCGTGCACCTTACAATCGCGAGCCCCGCCGCGCGTCGGATGCGATCACGATGGTCCGGCTCGAGCGCGACCTCGGCCGAAGACCATCTCCGTCTGGCGCCCAGCCGGACGACTTTCGGACGCAGCGACGCCACGGACGGTGGGCGCCGACGTTGACGCGCGGAGGTTTGACCGTCAGCCTTGCCGAGCGATGTCGCACGCTCATCTCCTCGTGGTCGACGACGAGCCGTCGATCCTCACCACGCTGCAGAAGGCCCTCACCCTCGAGGGTTACTCGGTGGACGTGGCCGGAGGGGTGAAGGTCGCCGAAGAGAAGCTGAAGAAGCGGACCTACGACCTGTGTCTCTTCGACGTGCAGCTCCCGGACGGCGACGGCCTCGAGCTGCTCGCGCAGCTCCGCGCGACGAAGACCGAGATCCCCGTCATCATGATGAGCGGCCACGCGACGATCGACACGGCGGTGAAGGCGACGCGGCTCGGCGCGCTCAACTTCCTCGAGAAGCCGATCAACACGGACGGGCTGCTCATCGCCGTCGAGACCGCGCTCCGGCTCCAGCGCGCGGAGGCGGAGGCGCGCGAGCTGCGGGCGGCGACGGGAGCGACCGGCGAGCTCATCGGGGAGAGCGCCGCCATCAAGAAGCTGGTCGAGCAGATCTCGCGCGCCGCGAAGAGCGCAGCATCGGTGCTCGTGACCGGCGAGCGCGGCACGGGCAAGGAGCTCGTCGCGCGTGCCATCCACCAGCTCTCGCCGCGCGCGAAGGGGCCTCTCGAGAAGCTCAACTGCGCCGCGCTGCCGAGCGAGCTCATCGAGAGCGAGCTCTTCGGCCACGAGGCCGGCGCGTTCACGGGGGCGACGAAGCAGCGCCGCGGCAAGTTCGAACGCGCGAGCGGGGGCACGCTGTTCCTCGACGAGGTCGGCGACATGCCGCTGGCGATGCAGGCCAAGCTGCTACGTGTCCTCCAGGAGCGCGAGATCGAGCGCGTCGGCGGCAGCGAGACCATCAAGGTCGACACGCGCGTCGTCGCCGCCACGAACCGCGATCTCGTGAAGGCGTGCGAACAGGAGCGATTCCGCGCCGACCTCTACGACCGGCTCAACGTCGTCCCGCTGCACATCCCACCGCTTCGCGCACGACGCGAGGACATCCCGCTGCTCGCACGCCACTTCCTCGAGCTCGCGTCGAAGGCGAACGATCGACCCGGCATTCGCTTCGAAGACGACGCCATCCAGGTCCTCGTCACCTACAGCTTCCCCGGCAACGTGCGCGAGCTGCGAAACCTGATCGAGCGCCTCGTCATCCTCACACCGGACGACGTCATCCGCGCCGCCGACGTGCGTACGTGCCTGCCGGGCGGCTCGGCGCCGAAGGCGCAGGGCCTCTACCGCCCCGGAGTCCCGTTCCGCGTCCTCGTCGAAGAGGCCGAGCGGCAGATCCTTCAGGAGGCGCTCGCACACCATGGCGGGCAGATGGCCGCCACCGCGCGCGCCCTCGACCTCGAGCGTAGCCACCTCTACAAGAAGGCGCGCGCCCTCGGCCTCCGCGACAGCAAGACGGACGAAGACGACGCGAACGCCTGAACGGTTGTGGAGCGGGCGTTCGCGCGCGCAACGATGCCCTTCGTGCCATCTTGAACGTGATAAGCTCATGCGAAGTGCGCGCGCGATCGGTCCGGCTGTTCGTCTCGTTCGTCGCTGCGTTGGCGGGAGTAGGTGCTTGCAACGCGCTCACGGGCGCGGGCGATTTCCACACGCGCGCGGACGACGCCAAGCTCGAAGAGGCCGGCAGCGGTGGTGATGGCGCCGGCGGCGGTGGCGGCGGCGAGGTTCCCGTCGACGCGGGCTCCGACGAGCCCGCAGAGGATGCCTCCACGCTGCCGCCGCCGACGTGCGCCTGCGTCGCGGCGCCACCATCGGGTTGGATCGGGCCCGTCTCGCTCCTCCGCGCGGAGGCGGCGGAGCCGGCGTCGTGTCCTGCGGGCCTCACCGCCGCGATGAGCGGTGGAGCCGAATTCGAGGTGCCCGAGCCGGGTTGTCAGCCCTGCACCTGCAAGCTCGAGAACGCGTGCAAGAACGTCACCGTCCAGCCCCACGTCGTGAGTTGCACGAGCCAGATTTGCGGCGACGCCGGCGTCGTGGGTAGCTCGTGCACTCCGCTGAGCTACTGCTGGTTCCAGTCTGCGGCCATCGTCACGGCCTTCGGCCAGGGAAGCTGCACCCCTTCGGGCGGCGCCCGTCGTCCCGCGACGTGGAAGAGCACGGCCACCGCGTGCACGTTCTCCGACGAGCCCGACGGGGGCATCACCGATCCGCTCAACGGCGGTTGCGAGAGCGGCCTCGCCTGCGCACCGAAGGTCGCCGGCGTCGAAGCAGCGACGTGCATCGTTCGCGAAGGCGACCACCAATGCCCGGCGGGACCGTACTCGGTCCGGTCCACCTTCGGCAGGACGCTTTCGGACACACGCACCTGCAGCACCTGCAAGTGCGGCACCCCCGACGTGACGTGCACGGGCGGAGAGGTGACGGTCTACAACGATGACACGTGCCAGAACGCCGTGGACGTGGTCCCCGCCGGCCCCACGACCTGCGAGACCTTCGTCGTGGCCACCGCGACCGGCTCGGCGAAGCTCACCAAGACACCGACCGTGGCCGACGGCGGATGCCCCCCGTCGGGAGGCGTCGTCACCGGCGGAAGCGTGACGCGGCAGTCGCCGTGGACGGCGTGTTGTCTACCGTGAATTCTCCGCGAGCCCGCGTGAGTGACGCCGCGCCCTCCTCCGACGTCGCGACGGCGCCGTCTCCGGTCGGTGGATCGAGCGTCGCTCGTCCCGACTACTCGCGGGCGCGAACGAGCTCCACCAGCCGCTCGGCGGCAGGCGCCGGCGCCGAAACCGAGTACAGCCGCCGCCCGTCACCGATCGTCTGCCGCACGCACTGGCCGTCGTCGGACACGAAGTAGTAGGCATCCACCCCCAGCTCGTCGCCGAGCAGATGGACCTGGTCGGCCGGCCCTCGGACGACCGGGGGCGGAGGGCATTCGACGCAGCGCGGGAGGTAGGCGCGCTGCGAGCACTCCTCGTCTGCGAACACGAGCACGCCCGTTCCCAGTACCCGATCCTCGTAGGGCAGGCAGTAGAGCTTCCCGTCGCCGAAGAGCTGCGGCTCGCAGTCGGCCTTCAGCGCATCGTCGTAGAAGGTCCCGTTCGTCACACGAACGCCGGCACGTGCGAGAGCATGCACCCGGAGACGCCCGACGCCGAGCACGGCACGCTCGAGGCTCAGCAACGACGCGGGAGGCAGCTCGGGCCCGAGCGCGTACGTTCGCTCTTCGAAGACGCCCGCGTCCGGTCCCTCCGGGGGTCGGGCAACGGCCTTGCACTCCTCGCCCCAGTAATGCTGCTCGAGCCGAGGCCCGAGCGCATGCGCCCGAGTCTCCCATTTGCCGGCGTCGAGGTTCGGATCGAGAGGCGCCTCCACCACGGCGACGGATGGCGGGCAGATGGTCACTGCAGAGACCGCCGGCTCCGTACACGCAGCGTTCGCCCAGAGCAGGGCCGGGAAATATGCGATCGACCGGTCCTCCGCGAGACACGCCACGCTACGCTCGGCCGCCCGCCCGAGCTCGGTCGGACTGCAGTCGACGGAGCGGATGCGGTCGAAGAACGACTCGCGCGTGAGCTGGCTGCCGTCGTCCGCGACCAGACGCTCGACGGCGAGGGCGTCGTCCACCACCACGCGCGTCCTCGTCGCGCGCACGAACGAGGTGAGGGGGATCGGCGGACCGAGCGCGTACCGCACTTCGGGCGGCAGGTGGGACGTGAGGCAGGTCACCCCGAACGAGTACGTCATCCCGTCCGGAATGGGGTCGCGGAGCGGATGGACGGCCGTGAAGTGGACCTCCCGACGGCACCCAATCGTGACGAAGAACGATTCGGCGGCGTACGGAACGAGCTCCTCACCCACACGAAGGCGAGCGATGGGAATCGTGCATTTCGCGTCGTCGTAGACCACGGGGGTGCGCTCGCTCGGAATGCACCTCGCCTCGTCGGGGCCCGTCAGCTCGAACGTGCAGCGCTCGTTCCGGAGCGTGTCGTAGAAGCCGGCGAAGATCTTCGCGTCGCCCGCCTGGATCACCTCGGGCCGAAGCCGCGACCCGCCTTGGTAGAAGATGCCCAGATCGACGGGCACCTCGAGCCGAGCATCCGGCTGCGCGTCCGGTGTCGCAGCAGCCGATGCGTCGAGGAGCGTGCCGGCGTCGATCGGGCCGCCCGCCGGACGTGCCTCGGGCTCGCCAGAGCAAGCGTTGGCCGCGACCACGAGGAGGACCGTGGGGAGCGCGACCGCGGCGGATGTCCGTCGCCATGCCGCTCGCAGCGAAGCAGCACGCGCCTTCCCCTCCGTCCGGGCCCCCCACGACTTCCTAGAGAGCATCACCCCCGACGATCATCGTTCTACACGGGCCGCCGCGGATCAAGGCACGCCGGCACCGCGCGTACTTCGCGCCGCGAGGCCACGCGTCCCGCGATCGCTCGCCGACTCACGCCACCAGCTTGAAGAAGAGCGTCCCGCCGGTCAGGCCGACGAGCATGCCGATCGCGAAGAACAGCGGCAGCGGCACGACCTCGGTCATGGCCACGAGGTAGGCCAGGACCGGGTCCTCGCGTGGAGCGACGACCGGTCGAGGCACGGGTGGACGCCGGATGATCACGGTCTTCTCCAGGCGTGGCGAATGGCGAACGGTGTGGGCGAGGTACGGAAACGTCGACATGAAGAGGTCCTCGGACCCCGCGCGCGCCGGTCGGACGTGATTCACCCGGCGTGCCACGAGGTCTCGGGCACTTGCGATACGCAGCCGGGCACGACTCGCGCGAAGACTTGCGCGATCCGCGCGAGGCTCCGTCGGGGCACCTGGCGATCAGACCGGCGGATTGATCCCCGCGGATCGCAGCATGTTCGCGAAGCCGGCCTTGTCGACGGCCTTGAGGTACGCCTGCTTCGGATCGACGAGCTTTCGCTGGACGAGGCTCATCAGCGAGTCGTTCATCGTGATCATGCCCTGCGCCTTCGAGGTCTGCATGATGCTCGCGATCTGGAACGTCTTGCCTTCGCGGATCATCGAGGCGACCGCTTGGGTGCCGAGCAGGATCTCGTGCGCGGCGACGCGACCGCCGCCGATCTTCGGGCAGAGGACCTGCGCGATGACGCCCTTGAGCGACTCGCTGAGCATGACGCGGATCTGGGCCTGACGATCCGCCGGGAACTGGTCGATGATGCGATCGACGGTGCTGATCGCCGTCGTCGTGTGGAGCGTGCCGAACACGAGGTGTCCCGTCTCGGCCGTCTCGAGCGCGATCGAGATCGTCTCGAGGTCGCGCATCTCGCCGACGAGCACGATGTCGGGGTCCTCGCGCAGCGCGGCGCGGAGCGCGCTCTTGAAGCTCGACGTGTGCTGACCGACCTCGCGTTGGTTCACGAGGCACCGCTGGTTCTGGTGCACGAACTCGACCGGGTCCTCGATCGTGATGATGTGCTCGGAGCGGTTCTTGTTGATGAAGTCGATCATCGCGGCGAGCGTCGTCGACTTGCCCGAGCCGGTCGGCCCGGTCACGAGGACGAGGCCCTTCGTGAGCCAGCAGAGATCGAGGCACGCCTTGGGGAGACCGAGCTTCTCGGCGCTGATGATCTCGATCGGGATCTGCCGGAACACCGCGCCGGTGCCGTTCCGATCCTGGAAGACGTTCACGCGGAAGCGTGCGAGGCCCGGAATCTCGTACGCGAAGTCGGCATCGCGCGTCTGCTCGAAATCGGCGCGCGCGCGCTCCGTCATGATCTCGCCGACCATCGCGAAGATGTCTTGCGAGGTCAGGGCGGCGTGGTTGCGGCCGAAGTGGATCTCGCCGTCGATACGCATCACGGGATGCGTCCCCGGCGAGAGGTGGAGATCCGACGCCTTGCTCTGGATCATCTCGCGGAGCAGCGCGTCGACGCGCGCAGGGCCGCCGCGCGCAGGGGCACGCTCGGCTCCGATCGACCGAGCCACGGCAGGCTGACCTGCAGGCGCCTGAGCGAGGCGACCGAGATCGCGCAGCGCCTCGTTCGCGACCTCGAGCGCGACGCTACGCGCGACCTCGCGCGCAGCCTCTCGTGCCGCCTCGCGCGCGATCTCGCGCAACGCCGCCACGTCGACCGCCTGCGGCGCAAGCTGCGCCGGCGCCGGCTGCCCGGACACGGCCGCCTGGCGCGCGCCATCGTGGGAGAGCTCCACGGGCGCCGATGCCATCGCAGCGCGTGCGTCGTTCGTCGGATGCGGACCGTTCGTCACGCGCGATCCGAGATCGAGCGCCAACTCCACGGAAGGCGTGGAGGCCGCCGCGCGCATCTTCCTTCGCGAGGGCCTCGCCGACGTCGCCTGGACGGACGCCTCCCGCCTCCGCTCGCGCGAAGCCTCGGCCGCCTGCGGCTCCTCACGACGGAGGGCACGCGCAGGCTTCGCCGCCTGGCGGACCGCGAGCGCGACACCGTTGGCGTGGCGGAGGATCTCGAGCACGAAGTCCTCGCCGTCGTGCTCGTGCCGAACGATGCGCGGCCGCGTCGTCGACAGCGCCTGGATGTCGTCTTGCGACAAGAGCTCGCTGATCGCCTCGAGGATGGTGGCTGCACTGACGGGTACGTTCGTCACCGGCCGGCGCGCCTCGCCGTCGAGTGCGTAGCCGAGCTCGTTGGGCTCGAAGAAGACACGGTCGGCGCCTGACGCCTTGAGCGTCGCGAGGAGAGGTTCGAGTCGAGACATCCCGCATCCCACGATACGGCAACTCTCCGCCAGCATTAACCGCCGGTGGATCGAGCACGTGATCCAGTGATCGCCGTCGAGCCCGCGCGTGGGCCGACCGGTGCATCAGCGTGCGCAGCCTGCCTGCAATTTTCCCCGCGCAGGCCCGCGCGGCGCTCACGACCTTACACGCACATACGAGCGTGACGCGCGCGCACCATTCTCGCGTGCCGGTCACCGACCTGGAACGGTCGCTGCTAGCGTAGGAGGTCGATGCTCCGTGCGCGCACGATCCTCGCGGTCGCCGCCCTGGTCGCTCCGCTCGCGTGCAGCTCCCTCGAAGGACCTCCCGCGCGCGATCACGAGCCGACCGGCTCGCTGGAGAGCGCGCTCGTCGCGAGCGCGGAGAAAGCCAACGTCCCGCGCGATCTCCTCGTCGCCATCGCGAAGGTCGAGGACGGCCTGACGCTCCCGAAGCAGCGCACGATCGACGTCGACAACGAGGTGCCCGCCGCGGGTCCGCTCCAGCTCCGCCGCGGCAAGCTCGACACCCTTCGGCGTGGCGCCGAGCTGGTCGGCGCCTCGGAGATCGATCTCCGGAGGGACGCCGACCTCGCCCTCGAGGCCGGCGCCCTCGTGCTCGCCGAGCTCGGCGCGAAGACCGGAGCGCGTCTCGACGATCTCGCGTCGTGGAAAGCCGCCATCGAGGAGATGAGCGGCTTCGCCGATGCCGCGCACCGCGAGCGCTACGTCCGTCAGGTGTTCGCGACGCTCGCGCGCGGAGGCAGCTTCCCCGCCCGCGACAACGAGACGATCGTGCTCCGGCCGCACGACCTGCCGCCTTCGCTCACGGTCGACGTGCCTTCGGACCTCTCCACGCTCTCGCAGGCGCAGTACGAGGGCGCCGAGTGGATCCCGACGAGCTGCAAGAACAAGTGCACCGAAGGACGCGGCGGCTTCGACGTCGAGCTCATCGTCATCCACGACACCGAAGGAAACTGGAACGCGAGCGTCGCGACGCTCCAGAACGATCCGGACAAGAGCGCCCACTACATCATCGACGTCGACGGCAAGGTCGCGCAGTTCGTGACCGAGGAGACGACGGCCTGGCACGCCGGGAACTTCAACGTCAACCAGCGCAGCATCGGCATCGAGCACGTCGGCTACGCGAACAAGCCGTTCCCCGAGCCGCTCTACGCGGCGAGCGCGAAGCTCGTCGAGCACCTGACGAACAAGTACGGCATCCCCCGCGACCGCGCGCACATCATCGGGCACGATCAGGTGCCGAACGGCAAGCGCATCGCCCAGACCGCAGCGCCGTGCTCGGGCTCCCCGAAGGAGTGCCAGTCGAACCCGGACTACGGCGGCGCGAGCAACCACGTCGATCCCGGGATCTGGGAGTGGCCGACGTACATGGTTCGCTTCGGCGGCGAGGCGAAGTGCAACGACGTGACCGAGCTCTGGAGTTGCTCGTACGACAAGACGAAGGCCTTCCGATGCGCGAGCGGCAAGGTCGAGGTCGTCGACTGTGAAGGCGCCTGCGAGGTCTCCGCCGACGGCCAGGACGACCTCTGCAAGGTCGCCGCGAAGGCCGCGCCCGGCCGTGGCGGCTTCCTCCCGGCGAAAGACGACCGGCGGGTCCGGGAGGAGGCGGGGTGCGCCGTCGTCGGGCCGGCGTCACCGACCCACACCGGCGCCTGGCCGCTCGCGCTCACCGCCGCCGTGGCCGCCCTCCGGGCCCGGCGTTTCCGCCGAACCGGGGCCTGATCGGGCGCTGGCACGCCGCTCGCTGCACGGCCTCCGAGGAGGCCTCGGCGCGGCCCGCTCGACGGAAAGAACCGCATCGTGCCATCATTCGCGGGTCATATGTCACCGGACGCCATCCGCTTCTTTGCCGCGACCGACGTCGGATGCGTCCGCGAGCACAACGAGGACAACTTCCTCGTCGACAAGAAGCTTTGTCTGTTCATCGTCGCGGACGGCATGGGTGGGCACGCTGCCGGCGAGGTCGCGAGCGCGATCGCGGTGCGGACCATCCACGAGGAGATCAAGCGCGAACGCGACCTCCTCAACGACTTCATCACGGGGGCGCGCGGCGCCTCCCGTGTGACGAACAAGGACATCCTCGCGCTGATGGAGCACGCCGTGCAGCGTGCGTGCTCGCGCATCCACGAAGAGGCGCAGAACGACGCCCAGAAGCGCGGCATGGGCACCACGCTCTCCGCGCTCCTCGTCCTCGGCACGCGCGGGTTCATCGCCCACGTCGGTGACAGCCGCATCTATCTGGCCCGCGGCGGCGTCGTCCAACAGATCACCGAGGACCACACCGTCTACAACGAGCTCATCAAGCGCGGGAAGCTGACGCGCGAGCAGATCGAGAAAGTCGGCCACAAGAACGCCATCACCCGCGCCGTGGGCGTCTACGAGCGCGTCGAGGTCGACACGCTCATGCTCGAGGTCCTGCCGGGTGACGACTTCCTCCTGACGAGCGACGGCCTCACCGGTTACCTCGAGAGCCCCGAGGAGCTGCTCCCCTTCCTCGCCCAGGACGGCGACAGCGCGAGCAAGGGCCTCGTCCAGCTCGCGAAGGAGCGGGGCGGCAAGGACAACATCACCGTGATCCTCGTCCGGCTCGGCGGCGACGTCGCCGACGAGGAGCGCGCCAAGCGCCTCGCCCTCAAGCGCGAGGTCCTCGCGCGGATGCCGCTCTTCGCGCGCCTCAGCGACCGCGAGCTGCTCCGCGTGATGCAGGCCGTCGAGGTCCGGAAGTACGAGCACGATCAAGTCGTCATCCGCGAGGGCGACAGGGGCGACGAGCTGTTCATCGTGCTCTCGGGCAAAGTCACCGTCTCGCGCGGCGGTGAGGTGCTGACGCGCCTCGGCGCAGGCGAGCACTTCGGCGAGATGGCGCTCATTCGCGCAGTCCCGCGCTCGGCCACCGTGAAGGCCGACGGCGACGCCGAGCTCATCGCCATCCGCCGCACGGACTTCTTCGAGATCCTCCGCACCGAGCACGAGATTGCCGTGAAGATGCTGTGGCAATTCCTCGGCGTCCTCGCCGACCGCCTCGACGCGACGTCGAGCGAGCTCCGTCACGCGAAGCAGGAGCTCCACGCAGAGGAGATCACGGAGGACATCACGATCGAGATCTTCCCGGGGATCGAGGGGACCGAGACCTCGCCGTTCAGCCGCCGCTGACGCGGCGGCTGCGGAACCTCAGTCCTCAGCGGAGGAGGACCGTCAGGACGTGGCCGGCGCTACCTTCACGCGTCCTGCCGGCTGTTCGACCCGGAGCTCCGGACGGCAGGCCCCAGCCCCCGGTCTCCAGACTCCACTCTCCAGTTCGGGGTGCCTTGGGGGGGCCTCCGAGCTTCCCTGGCCGCCGTGTCCGGGGCAACCCTCGAGCGGGGGCTCTGCAACCTGCGAGAACCTGCTGGAGACTGGAGACTGGAGTCTGGAGACTCCGGTCGGGAGGCCCGAACGGCTCCCCCGCTGAGGACCGAGGACTGAGGACTGTAAGTGTGGTAGCGTCGCGGAACCCATGCGCGGGTGCACAACGCACGGCCCGTCTCGTCACGTCCCCAACAACGGGGAGCTCCACGCGACGCCTCGGCGGTTGGCTCGCGGGCGGCACGCGACGAGCGCACGCGCTTGCGCCGCCCTGGCGCTCGTTCTGGCCACGCTCTCGCCGGCGATCGCCTCGGCCGACGAGCCGGTGGCGGCGCGCGAGCCGCGCCTCTTGCGCGAGACCGGCGAGAACACCACGGTCATCGACGCCTTCGACGAGGACGACCCGTTCGACGCCAACCTGCTGCTCACGTTCCGGCAGTCGTGGAAGAGCGCCAACATCCGCCGCGAGTCGACGCTCGCGCAGCCCGGGCTCGCGACGGGCGGCTTCTTGCCGGCGAACGAGAACGTCGCGGTCTTCTCCCAGTCGCTGACGGTCCTCGAGGTCGGCGGCGACATCGGCATCTATCGTGACCTCGCGCTTTCGCTCCGGCTCCCGCTGATCCTCGCCGACAGCCGCGAGCTGTCGGATCTCGAGGGCTCGTCGCGGAACCCCGAGCGCCTGCAGGACCCCTCGGGGGCGCAGCTCTTCAGCGTCCCGTTCAAGAGCCCCACGCGCAGCGGCGTCGACTGGTTCAGCATCGGGCTCAACTACGCCATCTTCAACCAGCAGCGGGATGCGTCGAAGCCGACGTGGGTGATCGGCGCCGAGACGCGGATCGCCATCGGCGACCGCCTCCACGCATGCAACGACCACGCGGCGATCAAGTGCCCGGACCCGGCGAACCCGAGCGCGCCGAGCCGCGAGCCGGGCATCTCGCGCGGCATGAACACGTTCATCGCGCACACGGTCTTCTCTCGGCGCTCCGGCTACGTCGAGCCGTACGCCGGCCTCCGCGTGCTCGTGGACGTACCGCAGGACAACAGCGACTTCGGCGCGACGAGCGATCTCCGCGGAACGCTCCTGAACCGGCCGCCGATCATCGGCACGTTCACCGTCGGCATGGAGGTCTTCCCCTGGGAGAACCGCGAGGCCTTCCAACGTGTCGGCCTCGATTTCAAGGCGCGCGCCAGCTACCACTCGCCGGGGCGTGACTACTCGGAGCTCTTCGACGCGCTCGGCTCGTCGCGTGCTCCCTCGCTGCGCAACCCGAACCCGGGCGCCTACAGGGCGGGGCCCGAGGGCAGCTTCACCAGCGTCGTCGATCCCAGCGTCGCGAAGGTCTACTTCACGGGGATCACCGACCAGCAGGCATTCGGCTCGTTCGGCGCCTCGGCCGGCGTGACCTGGCAGGCCGGCGAGTACGTCAAGTTCACCGGCGGGCTCGGGCTCACGTACGTGCAGAGCCACCTCATCACCGCCGCCGATGCCTGCAACCCCGACTTCAAGAGCGACGCCGCGGCATCCGGACCTTGCCGCACGGGCGCGGGCACGGCCGGAGGCGGCAGCGTCACCGGCATCCCGAACCCCAACCACCGCCAGGTCATCGACCTGCCCGGCCGCCGCTTCTCGGTCGACGACACGACGATCGTGGACCTCTGGCTGAGCGGCGTCGTCATGTTCTGAGCCATGCGCGCGCGCGCAGCACGTCTCGCGTGGACGCTCGTCACGGCGACGGCGTTCGCCGCGACACCCGCGCTCGCGACCGAAGAGGAGGCCGAGCCTCCTTCGACCGACGCGCCGCCGGCCACCCCCGCACCGCCGGCGACGGCCACGACGACGCCCGCACCGACGACGCCCGCACCGACGCCCGCCCCCGCACCGGCCGCGCCGACCGTGTCGCCTCCGCCCGACGCGCACAAGCCCATCGTGGTGTGGCCGACGCTCACGTCGGCCAGCGACGACGTCGGCGGTGCGGCCGCGCACAAGCCGGAGCCGAGCGACGGCTCGATCTACGCGCGCGCGATGGAGCTCGACGCGACCTTGCGCGACGCGGTCCAGGACCTCGGCTACACGCTCGACATCGCGGATCCGGGCCCGGCGGCCGGCCACGCGCGCGACATCGACATGGTCGAGCGAGCCCAGCGCTCGAGCCCGCACGGCGCGAGCCCGACGGATCCCGGCGCGTGGGTCGTGAGCGCCCGGCTCGAGCAGGTCTCGAGCGACACCTACCTCTTGCGGCTGCTCGCCGTCGCGCCGAAGAGCAAGCAGCTCCGTGTCCGCGTCGAGCGCGTCTCCGGTGCAGACGTCTCGGCGCGCGGGCTCGTCATGCTCCGCGATCTGCTCGCGTCGGCGCCCATCGCGAGGGAGAGCGCCGAGCCGCGCCCGCAAGAGTCCGCGGGGAGGGGCATCATGGCGCCGCTCCGCTCGCCGGGCCGCGCCGTGCTCGCCGCGAACGCGGCGCTGTTCGGCGCGTTCATGGCCTTCAGCGTCCAGCGCGCGAGCGGCTCGGAGGACCCGCGCCTGCTCTACCCTCTGCTCACGCTCGGCACCGGGATCGGCCTCGGCGGCGCGCTGCTCGTCGCGGAGGAGTGGAACGTGGGCACGGGCGACGCGTGGACGCTCGCGGGCGGCGCCTGGTGGGGCGCGGCGGCGGGCATCTTCATCGCGAACAGCCAGAGGGTGGCGCTCACCGATCGCTACGCGTGGGGCGTCGGCGGCGGGCTCATCGGCCTCGGCCTCGCGACGTTCTCGCTCACGCGCGGCAAGGCGGACGAAGGCGACGCCGTCCTCGTCCACTCCGGCGCAGGCCTCGGCCTCGCCCTCGGCGGGCTCGCGGACCTCTTCTACCACGGCACCCTCGAGCGGACGCCGTACACGGGCTTGGGCTACGGCACCGCCATCGGCCTCGTCGGCGGCGGGGCGCTCGCGGTCTTCACGCAGGTCTCGCCCTCCCGCGTCCTGCTCATCGACCTCGGCGCGGGCCTCGGCGCCGCCGCGGGCGCCGCGGTCGGCAGCCCGCTCGTCTTCGAGTCCGTGACCGAGGAGAAGGCGCGCGGCTTCGTCGCCGCGACCTTCGGCGGCGCGCTCCTCGGCGGAGCCACCGCGTGGTGGCTCACGCGCCACGCATCGTCGAGCCGCGCGCGCCCGGACCGCGCGACGTTCCGAGCGACGCCGTACGGCGGCGCGGTCGGCGCCACACCGACGCGCGACGGCGCCGTCCCCGCTTGGGGAGTCGGCGTCCGCGGCACGTTCTGAGCGCCGCCCGAGCGCTACTGCTGCTGCTTCTGGCCGCCGCCGCGCGGACGCGGGAGGTTGTACTCGCCGAGGCGGGAGACCAGCGTTCGGCGCGAGATGCCGAGGAGCTGGGCCGCCTTCGTCTGGTTGCCCGCGCACTTCTCGAGAGCCTCGACGATGCGCTGACGCTCGAACGCGGCGAGATCGCTGCGGAGCTTCGCCTTCGCGGCGTCGTCGGCGAGATCGCCTGCGGGGAGCGTCATCGGATCGAGCTGATCGCCCTGCGAGAGGAGGACCGCGCGATCGATCGCGTTCTTCAGCTCGCGGACGTTGCCCGGCCAGTCGTAGCTCTCGAGGCGAGCGAGCGCCTCCTTCGTGAGCGTCATCGGCGGGCGCCGTGCCTCGGCGCACGCCTTCTGGAGGAGCTCGTTCGCGATCGACGCGATCTGCTCGCGGCGCTCGCGCAGCGGCGGGACCTCGATCGTGATGCCGTTCAGCCGGAAGTAGAGGTCCTCGCGGAAGGTCCCCTCGGAGACCATCGCGCGGAGATCGCGGTTGGTCGCGGCGATGAAGCGCACGTCGATCTTGCGCGGCGTCACCGAGTCGAGCCGGATGACCTCGCCGCGCTCGAGGACGCGGAGCAGCTTCGCCTGCGTACCGAGCGGGAGCTCGGAGACCTCGTCGACGAGCACGGTGCCGCCGTCGGCGGTCTCGAACAGGCCTGGCTTGTCGCCCTCGCCGAACAGCTCGCGATCGAGCAGGTGCTCCGCGAGCGCCGTGGCTTCGACGCGGAAGAAGCCCGCGTTCGCGCGCCGCGACTGGCGGTGGATGCGCTCCGCGATGACCTCCTTGCCCACGCCGGTCTCGCCGGTGATGAGGACGTGGATGTTGCCCGCGGCGACGAGCTTCACGAGCCGCTCGAGGCGCTGCATCGGCGTCTCGTTCGCCCGGGCCCCCGGAGGCGCCACGGTGGCCGACGCCGCCGGCGGGAGCCGGCTCGATCGCACCGGCGGGGTGCGCGCGATCTGCTGCACGCGCTCGGCCGCCGCGCGGTCGCCGCCTTGGATGACGAGGACGACACTGCCGACCTCGATGATCTCGCCGGGCGCGACGGTCACCGGAATGCCCGAGCTCAGAGGCCGGCCCCCGACCCGCGTACCGTTCGCGCTCCCGGTGTCTTCGATCTTGTTGACCGCTCCGAGATGGAGGACCGCGTGCTTGCGCGAGACGGAAGTGTGGTCGATGCGGACGTCGCACGACGACGAACGCCCGATGGTGAGCGTCCCGGTCGCCGGAAGTACCCGCGTGAGCGAACCGCCGTCCCAGAATGCCGTGAGCCGGGGCGCCGACGAGGCATCACCCTTGGCGTCAGCCGTGAGCTCCGTGCGCCCGTCCCGGTCGATTCCTTCCGAAGACATCCTCCCCGTAAGTACTGCGAATGTCATGTCGATGCCACCCTCCATTACGTGCACGTTGCATCGATCGGACCAGCGGGGGAGGCGTGCACACCGTGCGCAAGGAGTCGCGCATCGCTTTCCACGTCCCCGGGCGATGCCCGCATCTTTCGGCACGCGAAGGGCTCGAAACGGGCAAAAAGCGGGAGGATCAAACCTCCCCCACCACGCCTGTCATCCCACACGAACGTTCGCCAAACATCGAAAATTACACGCACGAGCAAACCCGCCGACATGTCGCACCATGTCGCCGGCTCAGTGCGTGCGCCCCTCGATGCAGTCCCGCACGAACGGCACGAGACGAGCGGCCACGGCCGCGGGGTCCTCGAGCACGGACATGTGACCGAGGCCGTCGAGGATGACGAGCTTCGCGCCCGGGATCGCGTCCGCGATCTTCCGGCTCTTGGCCACGGGCGTCGCGCGGTCCTCGCTCCCGCACGCGACGAGCGTCGGCGCCCGGATCCGGCCGAGCTCCGAGACGATGTCCTTGCGCTCCACGACGACCGCCGAGCACGCGCGGCAGAGGCCCTCGCGGTCGAAGCCGTTGCACCGGCGCCAAGAAGCCTCCACGAGCTCCGGACGCTCCACGAGCGTCCGCGGCGCGAAGAGCTCGGGCGCGATCTCCTTCTTCCAGAGCGGCAGCGGCATGCCGACGCGCCGGTGCATCGCGATGAAGGCCCGGTTCCGCACGCGCTTGGCGAGCGTCTCCGCCTCCGCGCTCGTGTCGAGCAACACGAGCCCGGCGACGCTCTCGGGATGCTGGAGCGCGAGCCGCATGCCGACCATCCCGCCCCACGAGAGCCCGACGACGACCGCCCGCTCGACGCCGCTCTCTCCGAACGCGTCATGGAGCGCATCGGCATGCTCCTCGAGCGTGAAGCGCGGCGCGGGCTCGCTCCTCCCGTGCCCCGGCCCATCGAGCACGAGCACGCGCCCGATCGCCTCCAACGGCTCGAGCAACCCGCGCCACATCCCGCCGTCAAACAAGAGCCCGTGAAGAAGCACGATGGCGGGATCCCCCACGCGCCGGGCCTCCCCGCGCTCTTCGAAGTAGAGACGGCCGAGTCGTGTTCGGAGGTAGGGCATGGCTTCAGGCTCCAGGCTCCAGGCTCCGGGCTCCAGTGCGCCGCGAGCCTACCCTCCCCTACCAACCCAGGTTCGTCTTTTTTCGCTCCACGCCGACGACTCGACCTTCCCCAATTGCACTCCGCATGGAGCGTTGTCCGCTCCTGAGGCGTGGCATCCGAATGCTCCAGCGCCTTCACGAGACGACAACCTCGCAGCCAGCCCAACACGCCCCAGCTCGCCCTCCCTGAGCCTGGAGCCTGGAGCCTCCCGACGCCGCCCTCAGGCCGAGCCCTTCGCAGCGTCCACGACGCGCAC
>CALFEQ010000080.1 GCA_937949945.1 uncultured Myxococcales bacterium | reverse complement strand
GAAACTACGCTTCCGATCCCAAATCCAGTGACTCTCCAGCCGGGAACTCTGGGGCTCGAACATCAGGATGTCGTCCTGATCGCCATTGGTAGGCAGGACGATCGCTGGCAGATCGACGAGGCCTCGTTCGGGCAGCGCCTCCGTCCACCATTCGATGATTTGCTCCGGCGACGGATCGTCCGGCGATGGCGTGTAGCCTGCGGGCGGCGCCGCCCACTCCTCGAAAGCGGCTCGCAGAGACGCGCCTCGATCGCGCGCGGCACGCCGAGCTCCACGATCTCCGGTCGAGTCAGCGCGGCGAAGCGGAGACGCAAGCCGCTCGAGGTGACGGCGATGGAACGGAGCGCGCTCGGAAGCTCGTGATCGTCGAAGCACGCCGCGAGCGCGCCCTCGAGCGGACCTTCGCCGCGGCTCGAGGGCGTGAGGAGCACCTGTCGCGTCGCTCCGTGCGCGATCTCGATCTCGACCTCGACGCCGATCGGCGCGCTTCCCTCGAGGCCGGGACGGAGGACGACGGGATGACGCCCTAGCGCGCCGCGAAAGCCCCGGCCGCTCTCGTCTCGTCGTAGGCCTCGTCGCGCGACCCACCTCTCGTACGCGCCGCGCGCGGCCAGCACGCGGCGCGGGTCGGGCGGCGTGACCGGCTTCTCGCGGAGCGCCTTGTCGACGCGGCCGGCGACGAGCTCCGTCACGATGCGAACGGCCGCATCGAAGATCAGTCCCAGCATTCAGCCTCGAATCACGAGCGGCGAGTACCCGCTCCCATCGTACGCGTCCCGGCGCGGTTCCACGCTGGTGCAACGAGACCGGCGCGCAGCGGCTGGCGTGATCCTCGGCTCGGAAGTGCCCGCCATGCCCCCCTCCCGTCGAACGCCAGCACCTGGAACGTGAAGGTGCAGTTCGAGGGCGACGCCGCCAACCAGGCGAGCTCGGCGCAGCGGACGTACAAGAAGGCGAGCTGAGTGACGACGAGCTGAGAACGTCCGGAATTCGGACACATGCAACGCGGTGCACGTCACGTGCATTGCGTGCGTGAACGCGTGTGGTCGCCGCCGACGCGTTTCGATGTACGCTGCGGGCGTGGGGAGAAAGGGGCCGGACGCCCTACGCGTCCTCGTCGAACACGCCTTCCAGCCACGCGAGTCGCTGACCTCTTGGCTCGACTCGCTCGTGGAGTGCACCGCGTCGCTGTTTCCGAGCGAGCTCGGGGCGGTGGGGCGGCTCTGGGACGGCCACGGGCTCAGGACCGTCGGCAGCTACGCGGTCCATGTGCGGTCTCCACGCGTGGCACGCACGTTCATGCGGCACCACGAGCGCTCCGCGCACCGCATCGACTTCTTGCGTGAGGGCCGCTCCTCGACCGGTCCGCACAGCGCGCGTCGAATCCTGAAACGATGGAGCCCGACCGATCCCTATCTCCGCGGGCTGCTCGAGACGTTCGACGACGTCGGCGTGCAGGACATGCGTCATCTGACGTCGTGCGACGGCGACGGCATGTGGCTCACGCTCGGCATCGTGCAGACCGAATCGCGGCCGCTGGCCGGAAGGGCGAGCTGCTGGACGCGGGTCGGCCGACAACTCGCTCTGGCGCTCCATGCGCAACGCTGCTTCGATGCGCTTCGCGTCAGGTTCGATGGCGGCGCAGGAGACACGCACCATCGGCTCCGCGAGGCGTTGTGTGAGCTCGACGCCCGCTGCTCCGGCCTTCATCTGGAGGAGAGCGTCGAGCTCTGGTGCGAGCTCGCACGAGGCACGTTCCGGTCGATCGATGTGTTCGACTGCGATGGGCGCCGGTATCACGTGCTCGCGCCAGCCTTCGAGGACGGGGCCGAGCTCCCAGGGCAGCTCAGCTCGAGCGAGCTCGAGCTCGCCGGGTACGTCGCGAGCGGCAAGAGCGAGAAGTGGATCGCGCTGACGCTCGGCGTGGCACGCAGCACCGTGGACGCTCACCTGGACGTCGTGCTCGCGAAGCTCGGACAGCGCTCGCGTCTCGATCTGATCAAGGCGTTCCGCGTGCAGCACGGCTACGCCGTACCCGCACTATCCCTGCGCGCCCACGCGCTCGGTTCGCGGTGCTACCTGCTGGCGTTCGATCTCGCGCCCTCCGAGACGAACGATGGGTGCTCGCACCCCTCCCTCACCAGCGCGCAGTGGCGCGTGTCCCGTCTCGCGCTGCAAGGACTGAGCGATCGTGCCATCGCCCAGCGGCTGGAGCTCTCCCCGCACACCGTGAGTCATCACCTGCGACACGCCTATGCTCGGCTCGGCGTCGGCAACCGCGCCGAGCTGGTCGCGGCTCTCCGTCGAGCGTGAGGCCACTCGCGCCCGCGAAAGCTGCGTCGCGAGGCTCCCATCGCCCTCGGCATCGAACGCGATCTTTCGACGCTACACATTCGCTATCGCCAGCTCACCGGCGACGGCATTTCACTGGCAGTATGACGATCTTCTCATCTCGTGCAGTCTGCCTCGTTGCCGTCCTCGCACTCGCCGTTGCGTGTTCGAGCTCCGACTCCGAATCGGAGGCGCCCCGAGCCGGAGCCTCGTGCTCGGACGCGAGTGTTGCAACTTGCGAGAATCCGAAGAGCAGCCTCGTTTGCCACAACGGAAAATGGACCGCCATGCCCTGCAACGGTCCGGATGGCTGCGTGCTCCGCGATGGAAAGGCCATCTGCGACGCGAGGCAGGCTCAGGCCGGCGACTTCTGTTCGGTGTCGGACAAGGACAAGAAGGATGCTTGCTCGATGGATGGCACGAAGCTCCTCACGTGCACCGACAACAAATGGACCGCCGCCTACGATTGTACCGGACCCGACAAGTGCAAGGTGGAGGGTGACAAGGGCATCTGCGATCAGTCGATCGCGTCGGTGGACGCTCCTTGTATCGGCGAAGCTCGCGCGTGCTCGACCGACGGCACGAAGGCCCTCGACTGCAAGGACGGGAAGTTCGTCGTCGCGTTCGAGTGCGGGGGCGTCAACAAGTGCCAGATGAAAGGGAACGAGCGGCACTGCGATCAGTCGAACGCGTCGGTGGACGCTCCCTGTATCGGCGAAGCTCGCGCGTGCTCGACGGATGGCACGAAGGCCCTCGACTGCAAGGACGGGAAGTTCGTCGTCGCGTTCGAGTGCCGGGGCGCCAACAAGTGCCAAATCAAGGAGAACAATCGGTACTGCGACCAGACGCTCGGCAACGTGGACGAGGCATGCCTCTCGGAGGAGGGCTACGCCTGCTCGGTCGACGGCACCAAGCTCCTCAAGTGCACTGGGGGGAAGTACGTCGTCGACGAAGACTGTGCGAGCGCGAGCGCGACCTGCGTCCTTCAGGACGGAGGCGCCGGGTGCAAGTCACCATCGTGAGGCATTGCGTCACGATCCTTCGCGGCGCGCTGCTTTGTCAGGTTGGGGACCGACCCTGTCGGTTTACCAGGCTCGTGGCAACAGTGCCGGTTTCCAGCACTTCGGGGCCAGCTCCACGTGGCAGGGAGCGGTCGGTCAGACCGACGGCGTAGCGAAGCGTGTCTGTTCGAGGTAGTCGCGCTCGACCCCGGTCGGGAGCCGCGCCGAGCTGAGACAGCCGTTGCCCTCGGCGCGATTCTCCGACGCTACACATTCGCCATCGCCAGCTCACCAGTGACGGGGGGGACCGAGATCCGGCGCTCGAGGAACCGCGCTATCGTTCCTCATGCGTCACACGGCTCGTGTTCGTGGCAGCGTGAGGCGCACGCTCTCGGCAGCCCTCGTCGCCGCCCTGGGAGCGCTCTTCGGACCCGCGACGGCGGTCGGATGCAGCGGCGGCGACGGGAGCGCCTACCAGGGCGGAGGCGGCGGGAGCTCGGGCGATGCGTCGGGGGGGCAAGCTCGGGGACGCCAAGAGCGAGCGCGCTCTTGGCTTGCCAAGCGCAGGCGCGCATCGGCTGCGAGCAGAGCTTCACGTGCCGGCGGAAGGACTTCTCGTACCCCAGCGTCGACGCCTGCATCGCGACCATGAGCGAGCTGTGCTCGGAGATGGAGCGGCGAGGTGCGAGCCTCGCGGCGCTTCTTGGCCCCGGTGCCGCCGATTGCTTCGAGAAGCAAGCGACGCTCGGGCCGTTCTGTCGTACGCCGCCGACCGTGACCGAGGCGGACATCGAGGCGGCTCGTGCGGCATGACCGGAGGCGGAGAACAAGACCTGTCAGCTCATCAGCTCGGGGTTCGACTTCGTCAACGGAACCGTCGACGGTGTCGACGCCTCCGCATGCATGCCCGGCCGGTGAGCTCGCGAACGCGCGCGCCGAGGCGTGGGCGCTCAGCTTGCATGTCGCTCGAGCGATGAACCGAAATCCAGGCTCGGTCCATCGACGCGTCCTTTCGAGGCGTCCTCGACGTGCGAGCCGGCGAGCGCCGAGCCCAGCACGCGAACGAGCGCAGGCCGAACACGCGGGTGGTTCGAGACGGCCGCGATCATGTCGAGGGCGGGCGTCTTCACGAGCGCGCGCAGCGCGTGGCCCGCGAGGAAGCCCGCCGTGAAGCGCCGGCGATGCCTACGCGTGTACGCGCGGAACGCCGAGGCCTCGTCCGCGCCGCGCAAGAGGATGTCCGCGAGCGTGTCGGCAGCGTACAGACCGCTCTGCATCGCGTGCGAGATGCCCTCTCCCGTCGCGTTGTGCGTGACGCGTGCGGCCTCGCCGAGGTAGAGCGCGCCGGGCGTCGTACAGTGCGAGATCCACGTCGTGTACGAAATGGGGTGGCCCTTGAACGCGCCGATTTGGCGGGCCGACCCGAGCCGTTCGCGGTAGTGCCGATCGAGGAACGTCGCGAACACTTCGCGTACGTTCCGCTTCGTCTTCTGGCCGTTCGCGTCCTGCCCGTCGATGCAGATGCCGATGTTGACGCGCGTGGGGCTCTCGGGGAAGAGCCAGCCATAGAGCGGCGAGACGCACTCGTCGAAGATCATCTCGGCCTGGCCCCGCACCGTCTCGACCCCCTCCCACCAGCCCATGATCGTGGAGATGGTGCGCTTGGGTCGCGGATCGATGGAGAAGATGGAGTGCGCGCCATCCGCGCAGAGCACGTAGCGTGCGCGAAGCTCGGTCCCATTCGCGAGCTTCACCCCCACCACGCGGCCGTGCTCGCGCACGAGGGTGCTCACCTTCGTTCCGCCGCGGAATCGTGCGCCGAGCTCGGTGGCGCGACGCAGCAGAATCGCGTCGAAGTCCCGCCGCAGACAGACCACCGCCGCGGCATTGCCGGCGAGGACCATCGAGCGCCCGCCCGGCGTCACGATCTTCACGGAGAGGAGCGGCTCCGAACGCGATCGGACCTCTTCGCCGAGGCCGAGCCGATCCAGAATCGCAAGCGCGTTCGGAGACAGGCCCGAGCCGCACGTCTTGTCCCGAGGAAACTCGTCGCGATCGAGGACGAGCACGTCCTTCACACCGCGCTCCATGAGCCCGATCGCCGCCGTCGATCCTCCCGGACCCGCGCCGACCACGATCACGTCGTGTAGCTCGCTCGTCATTCCTCGCCTCCGATGCCGAGGCCGCTCCGAGCGTCGCTCGTCGCGGCTACGCGCCAGCCGAGGGCTACGGCCGGCGGCGCCAGTTTGTACGAAATCGCGCCGATTGGGACGATTTCCTCCGTGACGGGGCCCCGCCGCGAGCGTGCCTGCCTCCGCCGCACGTACACACCCACGACGTAACCGCGCCGTAAGGCTCTCGCGCCCGGCGGTCGCGCCGCTCCCTCGGCGCCAGGGCGCCGCCGCTGCGCGCGGCCGCCGCTCGACGAGCGAATATTCTGAGTCGCGTGCGCTGCGGCGTCGGTCCGTTACCCTACCTTCGCCAGCCGGCACTCAAGGCGCCAGCCCCCCATCGGCTGCTCTGGCGGTTGGGGCATCAGGGGACGCCCTTCACGAACAGCCGCCGTGAGTAGGCCATTCCTCCACAACCGGCGCGCGCCTCGATCTTCCCGCCCGGTCCGATGATCGGTACGGGTGCATCACCGGAGTTTTCGGCGCTCGAAGCTGCTCGATTCGGAGACGACGGTGCGGAGCGTGTTGTCGCGGACTCGACGATGCGCTGTCGGATGGAACGCGGCGCGGCGTCTGTCGAGAACGTATCGAAGTCTAGGCGATGATAAGTAGAGGCCAGGAAGACCATGCCCCACGGAGCAGAGGTGACGAACGGCCCTCGAATGCGGCGCGGCACGGAGCTCGTCGCGTGGCTGCGCGCTCTTCCCGACGACGAGGTGGATCGCGAGGTCGAGCGCATGCTCGGCATCGGCGAGCGCACGCCCACCACGTCGCCCGGCCGACACCTCCTCGGCTACTTCGCGAGCCCGGCGAAGGCGGTGCTGCAGGCGATCGAGCACGTCCCGATCCGATCCTCCGACGTCGTCGTCGATCTCGGATCGGGTCTCGGCAAGGTGCTCCTCTTGATCCACCTCGCGACGGGTGCGCGGTGCCTCGGCATCGAGCTGCAGCACGACCTCGTCGTGCGAGCCCGGGAGGCCGCGATGCGCCTCGGCATCGACGAGCGGGACGTGCGCTTCGAGGAAGCCGACGTCCGCGACGTCGACGAAGCGCTCCTCCGGCAGGCGACCGTCTTCTACCTCTACACGCCGTTTCGTGACCGAGCGCTCAAGGTCGTCCTCCGCCGGCTCGAGCAGGTCACCGCTGGGCGCTCCACGATTTTCTGCTCGGTCGGAGCCGACATCGAGCGTGGCCACCCAGGCAAGCTGGCGTGGCTGAAGCGCCGACCGATCGACGGTCTTTCGTTCGCCATCTACGACCGCGCGTGACCCACGCCGCTCCGTCGCGAGCGCGCGCCGAAGCGCTTCAGCGCGACCTGCGGTACGGCTGGACCGCCTCTTCGAGCAACGCCAGCGCCTTTCGTTGGATCGTGGCGGCCTCCGGATCGGTCTCGCGCGCGACGAGCTCGGCGAGACGTTCGCAGGTGGGTACCAGAGACGACGTATCGTAGAGCCACGACGGTCCCCGCTGCGCGACGTCGACGAGGTGCCGCGCCACGCGCACGCGTATCCCGGAATCGTCGTCGGCCAAGAAGCGTGCGAGCCCCGTCGTCAGGAGCTGTCCGACGATGCGGTCTCGACCGCGCAGCCACAGGTCGCAGATGCCGCGCCTCACGCGAACGCTGGGCTCTGCGGGCAATCGCTCGAGCGCGTCTTTCACCAGCCCGTAGCGGTCGGGGGTCTGTCGCGTCGCGGCGAGGCGCACGTCTTCGTCGTCTTCGACCCAAAGAGCCCTGTGCTTGTTCGCGCGCTCGATCCGATCGAGCACGTTGTAGGCGCGGAGTCGGACCATTGGGTCCGGGTGCTCCAAGAGCGGCCGCGCCACCTCGGCCGCCGCCGCTCCCAGCGCGGCGGCGATCGCCTCGGAGCGTTGCGCGCGTTCGGCGGGACCAGGATCCACGAGGAGCTGCCGCGCCCGCGCGATGTCCTCGGGCGTGGGCGGATGACGACGGTAGACGGCCTCGAGCGCGCGGATGGCGGCGGAGGCGGGCCGCTCGAGGTGGTCCACGAACCCTCCCTCGCGAAGGAAGTAGCCGTCGTCGTTCAGCGCGACGCGCTCGAGCGGCAGGATGGCGGACCGATCGCCGCGCTCGGCGAGCTCGTTGGCCGCGTCCCACCGATACTCGGGGTTGTCGCTCTCGAGCAGCGTGATGAGCCGCGCCGGATCCCACCTCTTCCTCCGGAGCGGCATCGTCGAGGGGTCACTTCGGGAGGTTCGAGATCGCTCCGCACGGGAAGCGGACGCTGAGCTGCGCGTTGGGCGACGTGAGCACCGTCTGGCAGGCGGAGCCGACGATCTCGAGCTCCGTCGGCGAGTTGAGCTTCCAGCCGTTCGGATCCTGGTAGCCGAGCAGCTCACCGTTGAGCGTCACTCGACCCTGGGACTCCGTGCCCGGGGAGACCGCACCGTTCAGCGCGAACTTGCACGAGCGCACGCCCAAGATGATCTGGTTCAGCGCTTCGACGAGCTCGTCTTGGTTCGACGTCCGGTAGATCGGTGCCACCTTGCCCGCGTCGGGCGCGTAGCCCAGACCGGCGTTGGCGACTTCCTGCTGGTGTGCCTCGGTGAGCTCGTTACCGATCGCGATCACGTACGTCGGGACTCCGGCGTCGTAGGCGCGCGCGGTCGCCCATACCGTGAGATCACGGGGAGGCTTCGTGCCGTTCGAGTCCGGGTCCGAGCACATGTCCGGATCGCCGTCTGTCGCGAGGAGGAGGATCTTCGGTCCGGGCGTCTGAGCCAGCGCGAACCCGCCGTCGAGCAAGACGCCGGCGTCGTTGAAGCCGACGACGCGCATGATGGCCTCACCCGTCGGCGTGTTGTCCACGATCCCCGCCGGATTGAGGGTGTCGTAGATGTCTTGGTAGTTCCCCAGCTTGAAGCCGACCTGCGTGATCCGCGGACACTGCGGGTCCGGAGGCTGGTTCTCCCAGCTGTAGAGGGCGAGGCCGAAGGAGACGTCGTTCTCGAGCCGCTTGACGAGCCCGCCGTCGGGCGAGATGAGCGCGCGTTTGATCGCCGTCCATCGCGACACGCCGGGACCGAACGATTCGCTCATGCTCCCCGACTGATCGATGAGCAGCATCACCGTGGGCGTGACCTTCGACAGCGTGACGTCGATGTCCGCACACGCGTCTCCCGTCGTGCCGCCGTCACCCTGCGGAGTCGTGGGGTCGGGCGTGAAGATGGGATTCGGGTCCGGCCCGCAGCGCCCGCGCGGTGAGCACGTCACGCCGTTGCCACACGTCGTGCCGGGCGCGCACTCGGCCGTGCACTGCCCGCTGGCGCAGTGAAGGCCATTCGGGCACTCCGAGTCGCTCGCGCACGGCGTCCCGCATTGTCCCTGGTAGAGGGTCTGGCAAGGGCCGTCCGTGAACAAGCTGTCTTCGCTGCCGCAATGGACGGCGAAGACGAGCGCCGCAGCGCCACCGACCCCGAGCGCGAAACGCAGACGCCATGACCACGTGTGTGAACGCGAGCGCAAGGAACGAGCGTCGATCATGTGGGGCTCCTCTCGATGTCCCCCTCGCCACCTTCCGGCGGGTGTCGGGCCGAGCGACGAGATCGTACCGCGTCACCTGCGGATGAGCATCATCGACGGCGAGCCGACTGTTCTCCGGAGTGCACACTCGAACACAACGGAGGTCGATCCCACGGCTGCCCGCGCGTCCTTTCGTGCACTTGCGAGCGGCGCGCTTCTCGCGACCCTCGACACGGAGGACTACATGAAGAAAGATCGAACGGATCTCGGCGCTGAGGAGCTCGCCATCGTCGGAGGCGGGGAGGGGCCGCTCTGGGGCTTCGAGCCCTCCCCATTCGACTTCGCCCCGCAGGAGCGATGGCTCGGGCAGCAGGCGGGGCCCTGGACAGGAGACACGGGCGTGGCGATCGGAGGACGGCTCTCCGAGCGCTTCGACACCCCGTGGCCGTCGCCCGACTCCAACTTCGGGCTGTTCCACTCGCAGAACGATCCGATGTGGGCCGTGGGACCGCTCAGCGAGCCGTCGGACTTCGGAGGTTTCGACTTCTCCCCTCGAGGCATGAGCGGTCCGCCGGACTTCGACTTCTGGTCACAAGGCTTCTGACCCGTCGCCTCGGCGACCGAGCGCTCGCCGGTGATCCCACGGCACCGGCGGCGCTCTCCTCGTGACCGAGTCATGACCGAGGCGCGCCCGAGAGCGCGTCGAGCTCCTTCATCACGTCGTCCGAGAGCTCGAGATCGGCAGCCGCGAGGTTCTCGCGCAGGTGCTCGACATTCGACGTGCCGGGGATGGGGAGGATGTTCGGCGAGCGTCGCAGGAGCCACGCGAGCGCGATCTGCATCGGCGTAGCGCCGAGCCGTTTGGCGACGTCGGACAGCGTCGCGGACGAGAGCGGCGAGAAGCCACCGAACGTCGAGGTGTTCATGGCCAGCTTCGGATTCGAGCACGAAAGGCCCGGCACTCCCCTCCCCAGGTCTGGGGATGGCGCTGCCCGTCCGTCGTCGACGACGATCGCTCCGATGAAGACTCGCTCGCTCGCGTTCGTCACGACCACCGTCTTCGTGCTCTCGATCGTCGTCGCTTGCGACTCCGACGACTCCGACTCCGGTCTTCCGAGCCCCGGCGACGCGTGTGACGGCTCGAAGCCGATCATGTGCGGCTCGCTCGCGAAGGGCAGCGATCGGCGAGACGTCGTCATCGTCTGCAAGAACGGCGTGTTCGAGAGCGTGATGGACTGCAAGCCGGGCGGCAGCGGCAACACCAACCGCTGCTTCGCGCAGGGGAGCTTCACCATCGTCGACTGTGTCGACGAGCCGAGCCCCGGCTCCGTCACGCGCTGCGAGGTCTCCGGGTCGGGCACCGAGCTGAGCCATTCCTGCAGGCCCGGACGGTACTGAATCACGCCATTGCGGCTGCGGCACGGGGGAGCTTTCCGTGCGATCCGGCGATCCTCGTGCCAGTTCGCGATGTGTGTACTATGCACATGAGGCGAGCTGCGACGTTCGCACATAGAAGAGATGACGGCGTAAAGTGCGCCTCGTAAGCGAGTTGTAATTCGTTGTCGAACAAGTCGTGGGCGCGTTGATCGGCCGCGAGCGCCCATCAGACTCGGGGGCATGAATCGCAATCACACGAGTGCGCTCCTCATCGCTGCCGCGACGCTGGTGGCGACGGGAGCATGGGCGAGTGAGCCGCACGGGCAGCCGACGGTCGCCGAGAACGCGACGGAGAAGGCCGCCGACAAGGCCACGAAGAAGGTGGAGAAGAAGGTCGAGAAGCTCGCGGACGAGGCGGCGAAGGAGGTCGACAAGATCGGGGACAAGGCGGCGAAGACCGTCGAGGAGCGCGCGGCGCGCCGCGCGAAGGAGCACGACGCCCAGCGCGAGAAGCTGAGCACGGTCTGGAAGGGGCCCGTGAACGACGCCCTTCGGCAAGAGCTCCGTCGGCACGCCGAGCGCATCGCCCGCCTCGAGCGCATCAAGGCGGTCGCCGAGATGCAGAAGGACAAGGCCTCCGCCGCGAAGGCGATGACGCTCATCGCGAAGGAGAACGAGCGCCACGAAAAGTGGCTCACGAAGAACGCGACCGGTACGACGCCGACGATGGCGCCTGCGGAAGGGAAGGAGGGAACCCGATGAAGCGCTCCATGATGCTTCTCGCCGCCGGCGTGATCGCGCTCGCGGCGTGCGACAAGTCGGCCACGACCGAGAACAAGACCGGCGAAGAGCCCTCCAAGGAGACGACCACGACCGGCGCGACGACCGAAGTGCCCACGCCGCCGGCGCCGCCCGCGATCGCGGACAGCGATCTCGCGACGCCTGCCGACTTCGAGGAGGCCGCCGAGAAGGCGATCGACAAGTCGAACTACAAGGCCGAGCTCGCCGCCCTCGAGGCGGAGATCGCGAAGGAGTAGCTTCGGATCGCTCGCTCCCGGACGCGCGCGCCGGAATCCCACGTCGGCGCGCGCGTCGTTTCGCCGGCCGGCGGCGCGCGAAAACACGGGGCGAAACCGTAATCGCGGCAGCCTCCCTGCGTCCGTCGTATAGAAGGGCGCGGACGATGGACGCCCGACCGACGCCGGCTTCCGAGACCGAGACGAGCGCAGCGGCCGCGAGCTCGACCGACGCGCGAACGCTCGAGCTCGGCGTGCTCGGCATGACGTGCGCGGCGTGCGTCCGGCGCGTCGAGAAGGCCGTGAAGGGCGTGCCTGGCGTGAAGGACGCGCAGGTCAACCTCGTCACGAAGAGCGCGACGGTCGTGTTCGATCCTGCCGTCGCCACCGCGGAGGCGATCGCCGGCGCCATCGAGCGCGCGGGCTACGAGCCGGTCGGCGGGCGCGCCGAGCCCGCCCCGACGGCCGAGGACGCCTCCTCGGCCGGGGAGGCTTCGGCGTCCTCCGATGCTGGGCCCGTCGAAGAGCAGGACGAACGCGCCGCCCGCGCGGCCGCGATGGCGGAGGCGGACGAGCGCGAGCAGCGCGCCATGCGACGCGAGCTCGTCGTCGCCGCGTCGTTCACGTTGCCGCTCCTCGTCGTCGCGATGTCGCACGGGGCGATGGCGTGGACGGAGACGACGTTCGGCCGGTGGCTCCAGCTCGCGCTCGCCGTGCCCGTCGTGCTCGGGCCGGGCCGGCGCTTCTTCCGCCTCGCGTGGGCCGCGGCGAAGCACCGGGCGGCCGACATGAACACGCTCGTCTCGCTCGGGACCGGCGCGGCCTTCGTCTACTCCGTCGCCGCGCTCGTGGCGCCGGGGCTCTTCCCGCACGCGGAGCATGGACGAGTCCCTCACCTCTACTTCGAGGCGGCGGCGGCGATCCTGACGTTCGTGCTCCTCGGCAAGACGCTCGAGGCGCGCGCGCGCAGGAGGCTGGCGGATGCGGTGCGCGGGCTCGTCGCGCTGCAGCCGAAGACGGCGCGGCGTCTTCGCGGCGGAGCGGAAGAAGCGGAAGAGGAGGTGCCCATCGCGGCCCTGCGCGCGGGAGACCGCGTCGTCGTGCGACCCGGAGAGCGCATCCCCGCGGACGGCGTCGTCGTGCGCGGCGCGTCCGCCGTGGACGAGTCGATGCTGAGCGGCGAGAGCATCCCGGTCGACAAGACCGAGGGCGCGAAGGTGTACGGCGGGACGCTCAACCAGAGCGGCGCCCTCACGATCGAGGTCGCGACGGCGGGCAAGGGAAGCGCGCTCGCGCGCATCGTCGAGGCGGTGGAGCAGGCGCAGGGCTCTCGTGCACCGATCGCGCGGCTCGCCGACAGAGTGAGCGGCGTCTTCGTCCCCGTCGTGCTCGGCATCGCGACGATCACGCTCGTCGCGTGGCTCGTCGTCGACCCGAGCGCGGACGGCTTCGCGACGGCGGTCGAGCGGTTCGTCGCCGTCCTCGTCATCGCGTGTCCGTGCGCGCTCGGGCTCGCGACGCCCGCGGCGGTGGCCGTCGGCGTCGGCCGGGGCGCGGAGCTCGGCGTCCTCGTGAAAGGTGGCGCGGCGCTCGAGGCGGTGAGCCGCGTCGATCGCGTGCTGCTCGACAAGACGGGGACGCTCACGCGAGGCAAGCCGGAGCTCACCGACGTCGTGGCCGTCGGCGGTCGCGGCGAGGACGAGCTGCTCGCGATCGTCGCGAGCGCGGAGAAACCGAGCGAGCACCCGATCGCTCGGGCCGTCGTCGCCGGCGCGCTCGCGCGCGGCCTCGCGCTCGACGGCGCGGAGGCCTTCCGGAACGTGCCGGGGCAGGGCATCGAGGCGAAGGTGCGCGGAGCGGTCGTGCGCGTGGGGACGGCCTCGTGGCTCCGCGACGGCGGCGCCGACGCGACGGCGCTCGAGGCGGACGCGGCGCGGCTCGCGGAGGAAGGGCGTACGCCGTTCTTCGTGTCGATCGATCGACGGCTCGCCGGGCTCGTCGCCGTCGCCGATCGCGCGCTGCCCGAGGCGCGCGCCGCGGTCGAGGAGCTCCGCGCGATGGGGGTGGGCGTGACGATGGTGACCGGCGATCGGGCCGGCGTCGCGCGCGCGATCGCGGGCGAGCTCGGGATCGACGACGTCGTCGCCGAGGTGAGGCCCGAGGACAAGGCGCGCGTCGTCGCGGAGGAGCGCGCGAAGGGGCGCGTCGTCGCGATGGTCGGAGACGGCATCAACGACGCGCCCGCGCTCGCCGCCGCGCACGTCGGCATCGCCGTCGGACACGCCACCGACATCGCGCTCGCGGCGGCGGACGTCGCGCTGCTCCGCGGCGGGATCGATGCGCTGCCGCTGGCGCTGCGCCTCGGCCGCGCGACGCTGCGGACGATCCGCCAGAACCTCTTCTGGGCGTTCGTCTACAACGTGATCGGCATCCCGGTCGCCGCGGGCCTCCTCTATCGTTGGACGGGCTGGCTTCTCTCGCCGGTGATCGCGAGCGCGGCGATGTCGCTCTCGAGCGTGTCCGTGCTGGCGAGCTCGCTCCGCCTTCGTCGCTTCGGCAGGCGCACGGCTGCGGCTCGATGAATGCGCGCGGAGCGCAGAGCTTGCGTCCGCGCGTGGTCATGCGCGAGAAGTCCCGCGGGGCGTGCTAGAGCGATGAGGCTACAGGTACGAACCGGAAGGAGAGAGGTCGGATGAGCAGCACGAAGGAGACGGTCCTCGAGATCGAAGGCATGAGCTGCTCGTCGTGCGTCCGGCACGTCGAGGGAGCGCTCCGCGGGATCGACGGCGTCACGCGCGCCGAGGTCGATCTCGGCGCGAAGAAGGCGCGCGTCCAGCACGATCCCGCGAAGGCGTCGGTCGAGCAGATGATCGCCGCCGTCGTCGACGCCGGCTACGAGTGCCGCGTGAGCCCAGGTTGAAGAAAGGCGCGCGAGGGCGTCACGAAGCGACGCCTCGCTGCTAGTACATGGCGGGCTTTGCCCGCCGTCGTGCATGGCGTGAGCGGGCAGAGCCGGAGGAAGCGGGGGGACATCGCGATCGCCTTCGTGTAAACCCCGCCCGACACGGACCGCCATGACGACCGCCCGAGACATCACGAGACTTTTCGCTCCATCTCCTTCGTCGTTCGCGCGAAGCGCGACCGTACGCGCATCGACGAAGCTCGCGGGGCTCGGCGCCGTCGTGGTGCTGATCGTCGCGTGCTCTCCGGCGCCGATGCCGATCTCGCGATCCTCGACGGATCCGTCGAGCCCGAACGCGCCGGAGGGCGTCACGCCCGAGGTGACGACACCGCCGCTCGCCGCGCCGGCGGCGCGCGACAGCCACGCGCATCATCATCACCACCATCATCATCACCACGAGCACGGCGCGCCGGCGGACGGGCAGGGATCGGAGGCGCACGACGCGAAGGCAGGTGCAGAGGACGGCGGCGCGCCGATCGTCCACGTGTGCCCGATGCACCCGGAGGTCACTTCGAACGGACCCGGGATCTGCCCGAAGTGCAACATGAAGCTCGTTCCGAAGAAGTGAGGACCGCGGTGCGCTCTCGAGCCGTCCTTTCACTCTCTCTCTCGGTCGCGCTGCTTGCCGGTTGCGCGTCGACCTCGGCGAAGCCGGCGTTCGACGAGGTCGCGCGCGAGGTGCAGGCCCGGTCGGGCCACACGGTGCGCTGGTCGCAGGGCACCGAAGAAGACGAGCGAGCAGAGAAGGCGATCGACGATCTCTTGTCCCGCGAGCTGACCGTCGACGCCGCCGTCCAGGTGGCGCTCCTCGCGAACCCGGGGCTCCAGGCGCACTTCGAGGAGCTCGCGATCGCCCAGGCCGATCTCGTGCAGGCCGGCTTGCTGAAGAACCCGGTGTTCTCGTTCGGGCGCACGGCATGGGAGGCCGAGCACATCAATCCGAACCTCTTCGCCTCCGTCGAGCAGGACTTCCTCGACATCGTCACGATGCCGCTCCGAAAGCGCGTCGCCGCGACGGAGCTCGAGGCGAAGAAGCTCGAGGTCGGTGACGAGATCCTGGAGCTCGCCGCGCGCGTGCGCGAGGCGTACTACACGGCGCAGGCGGCCGAGCAGCTCGTCGCGATGCGCCGCCTCGTCGAGGAGGCGGCGACGGCGTCCGCGGAGCTCGCGAAGCGACAGTACGAGGCGGGCAACATGAGCGATCTCGCGCTGAGCACGGAGCTGTCGCTCGCCGCGCAGACGACGCTCGACCGCAAGCGCGCCGAGAGCGAGGCCGCGCTCGCGCGCGAGAGCCTGAACAAGCTGATGGGCGTGTGGGGGCCGCGCTCGGCGTGGAAGATGGCCGCGAAGCTGCCGGAGCTCCCGAAGGAGGAGCCGCCGCTCGAGCGGCTCGAGTCCGTCGCGATCGAGCGGCGGCTCGACGTCGGGGCGGCGCGCCGGAACGTGCAGGCCCTCGGCTACGCGCTGTCGCTCGCGAAGACGACGCGCTGGACCGGCACGGTGAACGTGTCGGTGGAGGCGGGCCGCCTCCGCCACAACAAGCGCATCTCGTTCGGTCCGAGCGTCGCCCTCGAGATCCCTCTGTTCGATCAGCGTCAGGCGCAGATCGCGAAGCTCGAGGCGTACGTCCGTCAGGCGCAGGCCGAGCTCCGCCAGCTCGCGATCGACGTCCGGGCGGACGTTCGCTCGTCGAGGGCGCGCATGCTCGCTGCCCGCAGCGTCGTCGAGGAGTACGGGAAGGTCATCGTGCCGCTCCGCGAGAACATCGTGCGCTACTCGCAGGAGCAGTACGACGCGATGCTCCTCGGCGTCTACCAGCTCATCCAGGCCAAGCAGAGCGAGTTCGAGGCCTACCGCGAGTACATCGAGGCGCTCCGCGACTACTGGATCGCACGCAGCGACCTCGAACGCGCCGTGGGCGCCCGCCTCGAAGCGGCCGCGACGAGCTCGACATCACTGGCGGCCACGGTGGCGCCGCCTCCCCCTTCGCGTCGAGGAGCACCATGAAGTCGATCCGAGCCATCTTCGTCGTCCTGATCGCCGTCCTCGCGTTCGCGTGGCCGACGCTCGCCGACGCGCAGCAGGCGAAGAACCAGCGGCTGCCGTACACGCCCGTCGTGACGCCGAACGGGAGCACGCTGCCGTTCACGATGAAGGACGGCGTGAAGGAGTTCCATCTCGTCGCCGAGCCGGTGAAGCGCGAGTTCGCCCCGGGCATGGTCGTCAACGCGTGGGGCTACAACGGCCAGACGCCGGGACCGACGATCGAGGCGGTCGAGGGCGACCGCGTCCGCATCTACGTGACGAACAAGCTACCCGAGCGCACGAGCGTGCACTGGCACGGCATCCGCCTGCCGAACGGGATGGACGGCGTCGCGGGCTTGAACCAGCCGCACATCGAGCCCGGCGAGACGTACGTCTACGAGTTCACGCTCAAGCAGCACGGCGTGCACATGTACCACCCGCACTCCGACGAGATGGTGCAGATCGCGATGGGGATGATGGGGTTCTTCGTCATCCACCCCAAGGTGCCGGAGGTGCCGAAGGTCGATCGCCACTTCGTCGTGATGCTCCACGAGTGGTACATCGAGCCGGGCACGTCGACCCCGAACCCGAACGTGATGACGGACTTCAACATCTTCACGTTCAACAGCCGCGTGTGGCCGGGCACCGATCCCTGGGTCGTGAAGAAGGGCGAGCGCGTCCGCTTCACGTTCGGGAACCTGTCGATGGACAGCCATCCCATCCACGTGCACGGCTACAGCTTCGTGGAGGTCGCCACCGACGGCGGCCCCGTCCCGAAGTCGGCGCGCAGGCCGGAGACCACCGTCAACGTCCCGGTCGGATCGACCCGGACCGTCGAGCTCGTGGCGGACGCCGAGGGCGACTGGGCGTTCCACTGCCACAAGTCGCATCACACGATGAACGCGATGAGCCACGACGTGCCGAACATGCTCGGCGTCAAGCAGCCGAAGTCGCTCGAGGAGAAGGTCCGCGCGCTCCTGCCGGGCTACATGGCGATGGGCGAGAAGGGGATGGGCGGCATGATGGAGATGAGCCGCCCGAAGAACACGCTCCCCATGATGGCGGGCGAGGGGCCGTACGGCCCGATCGAGATGGGCGGCATGTTCACCGTCCTGAAGGTCCGCGCGGGGATCACGAGCTACGAGGATCCGGGCTGGTACGTGCACCCGGAAGGGACGCAGGCGCGCAAGGTCGATCCTCCGAAGTGAGCGCGCCGCCGCGGCGGGAAGCGCGACGCAAACCACGACCGGCGACGCAACGTTTGCGCGCCGCGGAGGGCTGCGAATCGGGGTGCACCTGCACCGCGCGTGCGCCGTCGTGCGGCACGGTTTTCTCTTCTCGACGTGGGCATGTCGACGCCCCGGCTCACGTCGCTCGGAGCGCTCACGGTCGTGCTCGCCGGCGCCGCGATCGTCACGCTCTCGCCGCTCTGGGCGCCTCTCGTCCTGGCGGCGTGGATCGCGGACCTGCTCGGGCCGCTCGTCCGCCGGCTCGAGCACCTGCTCGGCGGAAAGCGGAGGAGCGCGGCGGCGATCGTCGTGCTGCTCGCGGTGGCCGTGGCCGTCCCTCTCGTCTTCGTGGGCATCGCGATCGCGGCCTCCGTCCGCGACCTCGTGGAGCAGGCCCAGGCGGCGCTCGAGGGACGCGAGACGCTCGCAGGCATCCTCCTCGGCGCGGCGCCGAGCGCGCGCCTGACGCTCGACGACTGGGCGGACATCGTCGGTCGTCACGGCGCGAACGCCTGGCAGGCGGTGTCGGCCGTCGCGCGCGCCTCGGCGAAGCTCCTGCTCGGGATCTTCGTGTTCGCGTTCGCCCTCTACACGTTCACGTCGAGCGGCGATCGCGCGTACGCGTGGCTCGAGCGGAACCTGCCGTTCGACCGTCGGGTCCTCGCACGCTTCGCCGGCGCGTTTCGCGAGACGGGCAGAGGCCTCATCATCGGCGCCGGAGGCACGGCGCTGGCGCAAGGCGCCATCGCGACGGTCGCGTTCGTCGCGCTCGGGATACCGCGGGCCTTCGTCCTCGGCGCGCTGACGGCCGTGTGCGCGCCGATCCCGTTCATCGGAACGGCCCTGGTGTGGGCGCCGGTCGCGCTCGAGCTCGCGCTCACCGGGCAGGTCGGCCGTGCGGTCGCGGTCGTCGTGATCGGGCTCGCCGTCATCTCCGCGATCGACAACGTGCTCCGGCCCGTGCTCACGCGCTACGGTCGGCTCGAGCTGCCGACCTTCGTCGTGCTTCTCGCGATCGTCGGCGGCGTCGCGACGTTCGGTCCGCTCGGAGCCCTGCTCGGCCCGCTGGTGGTGCGCCTCGCCGTCGAGGCGCTCGCGCTCGCCCGCGAAGCTGGGGCGCTCGGGCAGGAGTCACGGGAAGCATGAGCTCCTCCGAGGTCACGGCGCGGCCCGTGCATGCTCCTGGTCGAGGCGTGCGAGAGCCGTCGCGTGGAGCGCCACGCGGCGTTCGAGGAGGAGCTGGGTCATGATCGCGTTCAAGAAGATCGTCGTGCCGATCGACTTCGGCGAGCCGTCGCGGCACGCGCTCGAATTGGCCGTCGAGCTCGCGAAGCAGTTCGGCGCATCGCTGACGCTGGTGCACACGTGGGAGATCCCCGTCTACGCGTACTCGGGGATGATGCCGACGCCCGTCGACCTCTATACGCCGATCGAGAAGCTCGCACGCGAGCAGCTCGACGCGCTCGTCCAGGAGACGAAGAAGGAGGTGCCGGACACGAAGGGCGTCCTGAAGCAAGGCGTCCCATGGCGCGAGATCCTCTCCGTCATCGAAGAGACGCGCCCGGACCTCGTCGTCATGGGGACGCACGGCCGCCGGGGCGTCAGCCGCGCGCTGCTCGGGAGCGTCGCGGAGAAGATCGTGCGCGTGTCGCCCGCGCCGGTCTTGATCGTGCGCGCCAAAGGCGAACGCTGAACGCGTTCGGCTAGTCGGCGGGCGGGCCTTCGACGAACGCCTTCAGGCGCGACAGCGCCGCGTCCCACTGCGAGGCGATCGTCGCAAGGTGCCGTCGCGCGTCCTCGAGGCGTCTCGGCTCGAGCTCCCAGACGACCTCGCGGCCTTGCTTCGTCGCGCGTACGAGGCCCGCCCCTTCCATCGAGCGGAGGTGCTTGGTGATCGCCTGCCGCGTGACGTTCGAGCCCTCGGTGAGCCGAGTGATGGACGACGGCCCTTCGCTCGCGAGGCGGGAGACGAGCCGCAGTCGCGTCTCGTCTCCGAGCGCCGCGAAGAGCGCTGCGGAGCGGGAAAGGTCGATCGGTGTGTTACGCCGTCGCGCGAGCAAGGTACTTTTCGACGAGCTGCATCTGGATCGTCCAACCGTCGGAGTTCATCTCGAACGCCTTCGCGCGCTTGGCGAGCGGGATGCGATCGAAGCCCGACTCCGTGACGGTGAGCAGCACGCCGCCCTCCACCTCTTCGAGCTCGAACGTCACGAGCGTCGTCGGCTCGTTGTCCGGATCCTCCGGTGGATCGCCGCCCGGGTGCCATCGGAACGAGAAGCGCCGCTCGGGCACGATCTCCTCGATCCACATCGGGAACGTGATGCCTTCGGCATCCTTCTGTCGCTCCGCGATCGCGTCGTCCACCTGCGTCGGGACGATCTTGGCCTCGATCTTGGTGCCCGCGACGAAGGGCGCGCTGGCCTCGAGGCCGAACCACGCCCCGAACTGCTTGGCGTCCGTGATCGCCTTCCAGACGCGGCTCCTCGGCGCCCGCAGCACGGTCCTCCTCACGATCCGGTCCGTCTCGCTTGTCTCCATCATGCAACCTCTGGGTTGCATGATGGGCCGGACTGCGAGCATGTGCAACCGTTTGGTTGCAAATTCGGCCTCCGGCATCAGCGAGCCGCGGAGCGCAGGAAGCGCGGCGCCCACCAGTTCCAGCCGCCGAACAGGCGCATCGTCGCGGGCACGAGCAGCGCACGTACCAGCGTCGCGTCGAGCGCGACGGCGAGGCCGAGGCCGGTGCCCGTCGCTTGGAGGAGGACGATGCGCGTGAGCGCGAATGCGCCGAAGACGGCGATCATGATCGCCGCGGCGCTCGTGATGAGACCGGCGGTGTTCTTCAAGCCTTCCTCGACGGCGAGGCCGTTGTCGCCCGTGCGCTCCCACGTCTCCTTCATGCGCGCGAGCATGAGGACTTCGTAGTCCATCGAGAGCCCGAACGACGCGCAGAACATGAGCACCGGCAGCGTCGGCTCGAGCGGCCGGCCCTGCGCGACGAAGAGGTGTCCGTCCTGGAAGATCCACACGATCGCCCCGAAGCTGGCCGCGATCGAGAGGATGTTCATGAAGACGGCCTTGATCGGCAGCACGATCGAGCGGAGCAGCACGAGGATGACGAGGAACGTCACGCCGACCACCCACCCGGCGGCGCGTGGCGCGCGCGAGAGCAAGTAGGTCATCGCGTCGACGTCGCGCGCGGCCTTGCCGCCGACGAGCAGCGTCCCGTCTCCCACGGCGCGCTCGCTGCGGATCGCGCGCACGACGCGCTCCGACTCGGCCGCGTCGCGCGCGGTCGCCGGGTCGAGGACGGCGTAGAGGACCGTCACGTCGTCCTTGACCGTGAGCTTCTTCGCCTCCTCGACGAGGGGCGCCGCGATCTCGGACGGATTCGTGAGCGCCTCGATGACGTCCTCCTTCGACGGCGCTTCGTCGTCTTCCTCGTCGGGGTTCTTCGGGCGGTCGACGATGCTCTCGACGTGCGCGACCCCCGGAATCTTCTGGATGCGCTGCGACAAATCCCAGAGCGCGGACAGGCGCTCGGGCGTCACCACCGGGCCCGACGGGAACTTCGCGACGACGGTGATCCGCGCCGAGCCGAGCGTCGGGAACGCCTCGTCGAGCAGCTCCATTCCGCGGCGTGCCTCCGTCTGCGCGGGGAGCACGCGAGCGTCGGTCGCGGCGAGGCGCATGCGGGCGGACGGCCCCGCGAGCAAGAGCAAGACGCCGAGCGTCGGGACGAGCACGAGGAGCGGGCGGCGCATGACCCATCGCGCGGTCGTGCTCCAGAAGCGACCCGGCTCCCGTGTGGTCTTCACGCCGGGGAGGCGTCCCCAGTGGATGCGCGGCCCGAGGATCGCGAGCAGGGCGGGGAGGAGCGTCAACGCGAAGACGACCGCGAGCACGACGACGATCGAGCCGCCGAGCCCCATCACGCTGAGGTACGAGCCCTCGAAGAAGAAGAGTCCCGACAGGCCCGCGCCGACCGCGAGCCCGGAGAAGGCGACGGCGCGTCCTGCCGTCCCCATCGCGCGCACGAGCGCCTCGCGCTCGCCGTGCCCGGCCGCGAGCTCCTCGCGATACCGGCTGACGAGGAACAGCGAGTAGTCGATGGCGACACCGAAGCCGATGAGCGAGCAGACGTTGACCGTGTACTGCGCGACCGGTATCACGCGAGAGAGCGCCACGACGAGCGAGATCCCGAGCGTGACGGCGAGGCCGCCGACGCCGACGGGGAGCACGGCCGCCATCGCCGTGCGGAAGACGAGGAGGAGGACGATCAGGGCGAGCGGCAGCGACAAGAGCTCGGCCCGCACGAGATCGTGCTCGAGCACCTCGGCGAGGTCGTGGAGGAACGGGATCTGCCCCGTGCACGTGATCGAGAGCTCGTCGGAGCGGATCTTCTTCCGGATCTCCGGGTACGCGTCGAGCGCCTCCTGCGGAGTGCCTTTCAGCGTGACGAGCGCGAGCGCGGCGCGGGCGTCGTGGTTGCGCAGCCGCTCGATGAGGAAGGTCGGCGCGTCGTCCGGGCTCGTCACCGCCTCGACGCGCGGGTCGTCGCGGAGGCCCGCCAGCGCCGAGCTCATCGCCTCGCGGAAACGCGCATCCGACGGCGCGAGCGTGTCGGAGCGGAAGACCGCGACGAACGTCGTCTCCTCGCGCCGGCCCGCGATCGCGTCCGCGAGCTCGACGGCGCGATCGGCCTCGAGCCCGGCGATGCGCGCGGCGCCGAGGCTGCCGCCTCGCGCGAGCAGGACACCCGCGAGCGCGAGGAAGCCGATGGAGAGCAAGAGCACGAGCCACTTGCGGGCGTAGACGAAAGCTCCGAGGCGTTCGAACATGATCAGAGCGGGACCGACAGCGTCACCGTCCCTCCCCACAGCCAGCCGGCGCTGCCGAAGCCGGGCCAGCCGGGGTTGTTCGTCTGGAGACCACGCGCGCCGGGGACGGGATCGCGCGTGGAGCCGAGGACGGCGTCGTCCGGCAGCTCGTCGCGGATCCGCGCGTCGTCCTTGCGGACCCATCGCGGGACGAGGCGATGTGCGAAGAGCGAGAGCCCGGGACGCACGCGCGCGCCCGCGATCGGGATCTCGATGTCGCCGCCGATCGCCATGCCGACGCGATCGTTGTCGACGTAGTTCGACCGCCCGACCTGATCGGGGACCGGCGAGGGCACGTAGAGCAGGTCGACGAAGCCGCGTGCCGGGCCGTATGCGTGACGCACGCCGAGCGCGCCGCTCATCGTGTCCGACCACGCGAGATCGGCGCCGTAGACGCTCGGGCGCTGGCCGTGGCGATCCTCGTACGTCGACCAGAAGGCGTACGTCGCCGAGCCCGCGACCGACATCACGTACGAGCCGCGACGAAGGACGTCGATCTCGGCGCCGATCCCGATCCGCCACGGCACGTAGTCGTACGTCTCGCGGCGCTGCGTCCCCGATTCGGTGCCGGACGCGAGCGTCGCCGTGACGGCGGCGTCGAGCGAGAACGAGCTCGGCGGCCTCAACACGCCGCCGAACCGCACCGCTCTCGACGGCTGCCAGTGCACGCCCGCGTTCGGGGCGACGTCGACCTGCGTCGAGACGGAGTTGTTCAGGAGGAGCTTGTCGTAGTCCGTCGAGTCCCGCACGTACGTGCGCGAGGAGACGCCGTTCGAGAGCGCGAGGCCGAGCGACGCGCCGAGGGAGAGGCTCGGGAGGACCTTGAAGGCGCCGCCGACCGCCACCGAGAGCGCCGTCATCCGATCGCCGTAGAGCTCGGGGTGCAGGCTGTTCGAGAACAGCGCCTCGCGCTCGTCCGGGTAGAAGCCGCGCATCGTCGTGAAGCTCGAGAGCGGCAGCATCGCGTACGCGCCGATCGAGAAGCGGTCGGGCACGAGATGCTTCACGAGCCCGAGCGCGAGGTACGTCCGCGTCTTGCCGCTCGAGCCGGCGCGCTGCCTCGGACGCGCGGCGAAGCCCGGCGGTGGGCACTCGCCTTGGCCCGTGCCCGGCGGGCAGCCCGCCTCGAGCCACTGCGTCGGCACCGTGTCGTTCGGGATCGGCAGGCCGTCGGCGCCGAGGATGTCGCGATCGCCGACCACGAGGGGGACGTCGCCACCTCGGCGGCCGTCGAGCGTCACGCCGATCTGCTCGGAGAGCATCACGACGCCGAGGAGCACCTCCTCCTGCGACGCGGCGAGCAACGCCGGGTTGAAGTACGTGGACGCGGCGCCCGGTCCGCTCGCCACGCCTTGGAGGCCGGCGTTGCCACCGGCGGGCCCCACGGTGTCGAGGAGCGGCGAGGCGTGGGCGGCACGAGCGACGGTGAGCGCGGCGACGGTGGCGGCGACGGAGAGCCTACGCATTCGGATCCTCAGCGCCCATCCTCGTGGGGCAAGACGAGACGCACGTTCGCGCACGTCGCCAGGTCGACTTCGACGTCCGAGCGCGGCGGGCCGGCGACGACCGCATCGACGCGCGGCGTACCACGCTCGCGACCGATGAACGCGAGCGTGATGCGGTTGGGCATGTCCGGCGCGGGCCGCGCGCTCGACGCGAGCAGGGCACAGCTGCTGCCGCACTCCGTCACGCGCAGCACGTTCTCTTCGAGATCGAACGCGCCGGGGATCGAGACGACCAGCGCGCCCGCGGGCACCGGCTCGCCCGGCCGCGTCGCGAACTCCTTCCAGTCGCGCTGCGCGGCGTTGCGCACGCCCGAGACGAAGCCGGTGATGCGGAAGCCCGTGCCCGGGTTACCGTCGCCGTCGGGATCGATCGCGCCCGGAGGGAACTCCGTGGAGCGGACCGGATCGTCCACGGCCGGAAGCGGCGGGAGCGACGAGAGCGGCGGGCGCGCGTCGAAGTCCTCCGGCAGGTACGCGTCGGTCACGCCTCGGACCTTGTACCAGCGCTCGAACGTCACCTCGCACCCGCCGCCCGACGGCTTCGAGGTGCCCTGGCGTGCGCGCCGACCTCCGCCGCCGTCCATGCGATTCAGATAGAGCGCGGAGCGCAGCGTGCCCGGCGTCGAGTCCGCGGTGATGGATCCGGTGACGTGGACCCCGCAGTCCAGGTTCTCCACCACGCGGAACGTGTCGCCGGTCTGCTCGAAGCGGTAGAGGAACCAGTTGCTCGAGGTCTGGATCGCGCCCGCGATGGAGTCGCGGTTGTAGTTCGTCTCGCGCGCGGCCCAGTACCCGGTCATGTCGCAGGCCTCGGCGCGCCGCGCACCGGCGCAGTCCGGGCCGTCGCCGACGACGCCGTCTCCGCAGACCGGCGAGCATCCGGACTCCCCACACTTCCAGTTCGGGACCACGGTGCACGCGACGCAGCCCGGGCTCTTCACGTCGCACGCTTCGCCCGGCTCGAGCACGCCGTTCCCGCAGACGGGCTCCACGTCGACGTCCGGGAGCACGACGTCTTCCACGCACGCGATCGATACGGCGGAGAGGAACGTGGCCAGCGATGCCCACGACGACGGGCGCATCGCGCGCATCCTAGTGTGGGTTCGGCGGAAGTGAACCACGAATCCACGCGCCGGCTCGCCGAGCCGTACCGTGGGCGGACGGCGCGGCTCGATGCTCGGTGGGATGCCGTTCGGAGCCTTTCGGTTCCGCTCGGGCGGTGGCGCTCGAGCTCGAGTGGACGAGCGCGCTCAGCGTTTGCTCGGAGCTCGATCGGTGTCCGCGCCGCGGGGGACGCCGACGAGGTGGGTGATCCCCATCGGCATGGCCCGCATCCGCGTCGTGCCGATGTCCCAGTCGAACGTCTCGTGTCCCGGGACGGAGGACGCGAGCTCACGGAGCTCGTCCGGGGAGTAGACCCGCAGCATCGACATCGTTCCGTCGAAGACGACGATGAACGGAATGAGCGGCACGACGTAAGTGAGGAGCAGCCGCGACCACTTGAACGGACGGACGAAGGGCGTGAAGAGCAGGAGCCCCACCACCTGCAACGGCATGCCGAGGATGGGAAGCAGGCGTCGATCGACGCCCTCGAAGACGGCGATCGCGCGCCTCTTCCGGACGGCGTCGGCGAGGATGGCGCGCGCGCGGTCCGGCGGGAAGTGGTGGAAGCAGTTGAACATCGTGCGCACGCCGTCGAGGTCGGCGGGGACGTCCGTCGCGTCGACGCTCGTCCTCCGGAAGGCGAGACGGCCGCCGCTCCGCTCGCGCAGGCTCTCGAGCGCGCCGACGTTCGGGTAGAGGTCCGTGAGCTCGACGCTCACGGGGCCGCTCTTCGCGAGGGTCCGCTCGAGCGTGAGCCACGGACCTCCGCCGCCGGAGCACAGATCGACGATGCGGCTGGTCCCGGTCGCCTCCATCGCGCGGCGGATCTTCGGCGCGACGACGTCGAAGGCCCGGGTGGCGTTCGCCATGAACCCGAGCCAGTCCGTGCCCCCGTCACGGACCGGCTTCGGGCACCACGGCAGATCCTCGAGCTCGACGAGCTGCCTGCGGCGCATGCCGGCGGCGTTCAGGCCTGCACGACCGGCAGCTTTCCGAGCGCGCGCTCGACCGCCTCGCGCGGGTACTCGTAGTCCTCGAGCTTGCCCGCGAAGAACGCGTCGTAGGCCGCGAGGTCGAAGTGACCGTGGCCGGAGAGGTTGAAGAGGATGACTCGCGTCTTGCCCTCGGCGTCGGCGCGCTTCGCCTCCTCGATCGCCGCCTTGATCGCGTGCGAGCTCTCCGGAGCGGGGATGATCCCTTCGGTACGCGCGAACGTGACCGCGGCCTCGAAGCACGCGAGCTGCGGGTACGCGACGGCCTCGACGAGACCCTCGACGACGAGCTTCGACACGAGCGGCGCCGCGCCGTGGTAGCGGAGCCCGCCCGCGTGGATGCCGGGCGGCATGAAGTCGTGACCGAGCGTGTGCATCTTCACGATCGGCGTCATGCCGACGGTGTCGCCGTAGTCGAAGGCGTAGACGCCTTTCGTCAGCGTGGGGCAGCTCGCCGGCTCGGCCGCGACGAGCCGTACGTCCTTGCCGTTGATCTTGTCGCGTGCGAACGGCAGCGCGAGGCCGGCGAAGTTGCTCCCGCCGCCGTGGCAGCCGATGACGACGTCGGGATACTCGCCCGCCATCTTCATCTGCTCCTGCGCCTCGAGGCCGATAACGGTCTGGTGCATGCAGACGTGGTTCAGCACCGAGCCCAGCGAGTACTTCGTGTCGTCGTGCGTGGCCGCGTCCTCGACGGCCTCGGAGATCGCGATCCCGAGCGAGCCGTTGCTCGTGGGATCGGCCTCGAGGATCTTCCGGCCCGCTGCGGTCCGGTTCGTCGGCGAGGCGAAGACCTCGGCGCCCCACGTGTGCATCATCGAGCGCCGGTAGGGCTTCTGCTCGTAGCTGATCTTCACCATGTAGACGGTGACCGCGAGCCCGAAGACCTTCCCGGCGAACGCGAGCGAGCTGCCCCACTGACCCGCGCCCGTCTCGGTCGCGAGCCGTTTCACGCCGGCCTTGGCGTTGTAATAGGCCTGCGCGACGGCGGTGTTCGGCTTGTGGCTGCCCGACGGCGAGACGCCCTCGTACTTGTAATAGATGTGCGACCGCGTCCCGAGCTGCTTCTCGAGCGCGTGCGCACGGAACAGCGGCGTCGGTCGCCACTTCGCGAGCACCTCACGGATCTCGTCCGGGATCGCGATCTCGCGCTGCGTGCTCATCTCCTGCTCGATGAGCGCCATCGGGAAGAGCGGCGCGAGGTCGTCGGGCCCGACGGGCTTCTTCGTCGCGGGGTGAAGCACCGGCTCCGGTGGCGTCTTCAAATCCCCCAGGACGTTGTACCAGTGACGAGGGATTTGATCTTCGCGGAGCAAGTACTTCGTCGTCATCCGAGCCTCCTTCACGAGCGTGCGAACGGACGCGCGATCGAGAGGACAGCACGGTGGCGCGATCGTCAAGGCACGCGCGGAACGGTCGCGCTTGCTCTCTCGTGCGAGGAGCGAGCGCCGCGCGCGAAGGCGCGCGGCCCCGGCGCTCAGTAACGAATGCCCGCGCGCGGGCCGACCGAGACGGCGTTGAAGCCGGTGCCTTGCACGGTCTCCCAGGTCGCGTCGACGCCGAGGAGCACGTCGCGCGTGATGTGCAGGTCGAGACCGCCGCCCGCCATGAGCGCGAGGCCCGACTCGTCGGGTCCGTTCGCGTATCCGTAACCTGCGCCGCCCTTGACGTACGGGACGAACGCGCCGACCGGGAGCATGACCTCGACCACGGGCATGCCGCTGAGCGCGCCCTGATCACCGAAGTAGCCCGCGAAGCGACCGCCGGGCGCGATGACGAACGGGTCCGCGGCGATGCCGTAGGTCGCCGTCGCATCGACGTTGAATCCGGTGTCGCCGCGCGAGGGGAAGTACGCTCCAGGCCTCGCGTGGATGCCGGCGCCGGTGTTGTCGCCGATGACCCTCGGCTCGCCGAGCTCCTGCGCTCGAGCGGCGCCCGAGAAGGTGGTGATCGCCGCTGCCGCTGCGACAGCCAGGACGCCCGCGATCTTCGTGCGGCTCTGACTCGTGGTGACGTGACTCATCGTGACCTCCGAAGGGAACGAACGCCGCGTGGCGCTCGATCCGGCGGCTGCGAGCGACGTGCCGGCGATCGCACGAGCCTTGTCCACGGGAGAAGCGGGAGGGCGGAAGGGACCGAAAGAGGATGGGAGCTCGATCGATCGCTGCCCGAGGACGAGTACGAGCACGAGCACGAGCACGAATCGACCTGGAGCCTGGAGCCCGGAGCCTGGAGCCTCTCGAGATCTCCGTGGCCTCATTGCGGCACATTCGGACGGCGGGACGGAGTGTCGGCTCTTCCGGAGCGACGACGGCTCGACCGCGACGGCTCGACCGGCACTAAACTGGGCGTACGTTGCTGGTCCTCGCTGCCGCCCTCTCTCTGCTCATCGGCGTCGTGCTCGGAATGCTCGGCGGAGGCGGCGCGATCCTGACGTTGCCGATGCTCGTCTACCTCGTCGGGGTCGAGGCGAAGACGGCGATCGCGACCTCGCTCTTCGTGGTCGGCGCGACGAGCCTCGTCGGCGCCTCCATTCATGCGCGCGCCGGAAGCGTCAAATGGCGCGTCGGCCTGATCTTCGGGCTGGCCGCCATGGCGGGCGCCTTCGCGGGTGGTCGGCTCGCGCGCTTGGCCCCGGGCAACGTCTTGCTCGTCCTGTTCGCCGTGATGATGGCGGTGACGGGCGTCGCGATGATGCGCGGTCGGAAGGAGACGGCCGCGCGAGAGCCTCGTCTCGTTCGTGCCGTCGCGCTCGGGGCGATCGTGGGCGTCCTCGCTGGCCTCGTCGGCGCGGGTGGCGGCTTCATGATCGTGCCTGCGCTCACGCTGTTCGGCGGGCTCGGCATGCGCGACGCGATCGGGACGTCGCTCTTCGTCATCACCCTGCAATCGATCGCCGGGTTCGCCGGTCACGTCGGCGGCGTGCATCTCGACTGGACGCTCGTCATCGCGATCACCGGCGCGGCGGTCGTCGGGAGCGTCATCGGCGCGAGCTTGGCCAAGCGGCTGTCGCCGGCTCGCCTTCGCCAGGGCTTCGCGTGGCTCGTCGTCGGGATGGGCGCCTTCATGTTCCTGAAGCAGCTTCCGCCCGTGCCCGGGGCCGTCGCCGTGGCGCTCACCGTCCTCGCGGCGCTCGTGTTCGGCCGCCCGTCGCGTGCGTCGCGGCCGAAAGAAGGCATGCTGAAGACGGATCGATGAACGACTTCACTCCTCTGTCGGCGCTCGCCGGCGGCGTGGTCATCGGCCTCGCCGCGACGCTCTTCCTCTTCACCCACGGCAAGGTCGCGGGGATCAGCGGGCTCTTCGGGGCGCTGCTCCGCCGAGAGAGCGGCGACCGGACGACGGCGCTCTCCTTCGTCGCCGGTCTCGTCGTCGCGGGGCTCCTCGTGCGGCTGTCGTTCCCGGACGCGTTCGCCACGTCGTGGAGCGCCGCTCTGCCGACCCTCTTCGTGGCGGGCCTCATCGTCGGCTTCGGGACGCGGCTCGGGAGCGGCTGCACGAGCGGACACGGCGTATGCGGAATCAGCCGGCTCTCGGTGCGCTCTCTGGTCGCCACGGCGACCTTCATGGCGACGGGCTTCTTGACCGTGTTCGTCGTGCGCCACGTGATCGGAGGCGCGCCGTGAGAGCGAACGTCGTCGCCTTCGCCGCCGGCGCGCTCTTCGCCGTCGGCCTCGCCGTGTCCGGGATGACGAAGCCGTCGAAGGTGGCGGGCTTCCTCGACGTCGCCGGCGCATGGGACGCGAGCCTCGCCTTCGTGATGGCCGGCGCCGTCGCGGTCCACTTCGTCGGCCTGCGGCTCGTCCGGCGGCGATCCCGCCCGCTGTTCGATGCGACCTTCCATCTGCCGACGCGCAAGGACCTCGACCCGCGGCTCGTGCTCGGCGCGGCGCTCTTCGGCGTCGGCTGGGGGCTCGGCGGCTTCTGTCCTGGGCCGGCGATCGTGGCGGCCGGCGGCGCGAGCACCGGCGCGATCGTGTTCGTCCTCGGCATGACGCTCGGCATGGTCCTCGAGCACGCGATCGTGCGGAGCCGCGCGCCCGCGCACGAGGACGTGCAGTGACTCGCGAGGTCCGTCACGCCGGTTGGGGAGCCGCGTCTCTTTGCGGCGCACCTTCGCCGCTCGCGGGCTCGCGACTCGGGCTCGTGGCCTCTTCTTCCCAAGTGCGTCGGTAGAAGACGTCGAGCGCGTGCCGGGCGACGGCCGCGATCGGGACGGCGACGAACATCCCGGGGATGCCGAGCAACGCGTTGCCGAGGGCGACGACCACCACGACGACCGCCGCCGGCAGTCGGACGAAGCGTCCTTCGACGAGCGGCCCGATGACGTTGCCCTCGATCTGCTGGACGACGATCATGACGACCGCGACGCCGAGGACCTTGGACCACCCCGCGAAGGCGGTGACGAACAACACGGGGACGGCCGCGATCAGGGGCCCGACGGTGGGGATGAGGTTGAAGACGCCGCCGAGCAACGCGAGCAAGAGAGCGTGCGGCACGGCCAGGAGAACGAACGCGAGCCAGTAGCCGGCGGCCACGAACGCGGAGGCGACGACTCGTGCCCGCACGTACGCGGCGAGCAGCGTGCTCGCTCCTCGACCGAGCTCGATCCAGCGCGACCGGTGCGCGGGAGGGATCCAGCCCGTCGCGGCGCGCGCGAGATCGTCCGCGCTTGCGAGGAGGTAGAGCGCGAGGACGAGCGTGAAGCCGAGCGTCACCAACGACCCGAAGGCGGTCAGCGTCCACGACACGAGACCGCCCGGGACGAGCGCCTGGCCTCGCGCCACGACGTTGTCGACGACGCCGCTCGCGATGTCGCCGAGGCCGCGCTCCTCGAGCCAGGCCCGCGCGAGGCCCGCGAGCCGCGGGAGCGCGGCCATCAGCCCGCGGAGCTCTCCGTATGCGCGAGGAAGCACCTCGGAGAGCGCGAACAAAGAGAGCCCCACGACGGTGGCGATCATCGACACGGCGCCGAGCCACCGAGGAATGCCGCGCCGCTCGAGCCAGCGTACGACCGGAGAGAGCAGGTAATAGGCGGCGCCCGCGCCGACGACCGCGAGCACGACGGAGAAGAGGTAGAGGACGACGAGGTAGCCGAGCACGAGCGCGGCCCCGATCGCGAGCAGCGCGCGCGCACGCTCGCCTCTCCTCGCTGCGGGCGGCATCGCGAGCGTCGGGCCCAGGCGCCTTTTGCGCACCCTGATCGCACGGATCATCGCTCGCGCCGCGTGCACCGCGCGCGCCACTCTCGAGCGAGCGACGCTTCGCATCGTCTCGACGGATCAGACCAAGAGCACGTCCGATGTGCCGCGGGCGATCACCCATCGGGACACGCTCCCGAGGAAGACGCGTCGAAGGACGGAGCGTCCGCGCTGCAGCACGAGCAACACGTCGTCCTTCATGTTCTCGCTCTCGAGCACGCGCTCGGCCCGGCCATGACGGAGGCGGAGCACCGACGAGTCGAGCCCCGCTCGTTCCAGCTTCGCCGTCATCTTCGCGCGGGCCTCGCGGCGTGCGTCGGCCCGATAACGTCGGAGGCTCTCTCTCGTCGCGCCGTGGAGCATGAGCGCGGTCTCGTGCGTCCCCTCGAACGCGTGGAGCACGGAGAGCTGGGCAGAAGGGGCGACGAAGCGAGCCGCTTCGACGGAGGCGCCGAGCTTGGAGTCGAGGTCCGCCGCGACGATCACCTTCCGATAAGGCCGGCCGGCGGGCTTCCTCACGATGAGGACCGGGACGCGGGCCGAGGTCGCGACGCGCTCGGCCGTCGAGCCGACGACCGCGTCCGGCATCACGCGGCGGCGCGCGCCCACCACGACGAGCCCGGCACGAACGGCGCGCGCGACGTGTGTGAGGACCTGCACGGCGGCGCCGGGGACGAGATGCGGCTTCGCCTCCACGCCGCGCTCGCGGGACGCCGCGACGACACGATCGAGCGCCTCGCGCTGCGAGGGCGTGACGTCGCCGGTGGCGTCCAAGAAAGCGCGCGCGATCGCGCGCGGCACCCGCGGGGCCGCATGGACGACGTGCAGCTCCGCTCCATTGTCACGGACGACGTCGATCGCGCGGCGGACCGCGTTCTCGGCGCCAGGGGAGAAGTCGGTGCCGACGACGACGCGCGGCGGGCGAGTGCTGGGGTGCATGACCTTCACGCGCGTCGACGTCGGCTGCGCATGCACGGACGCGGCCGTCGTGGCTCGAGCGTCGAGCGTCAGGTCGCGGTGGCGCGACGGAGCGCGGGCGCGCCGCGGCTCGGCACCAGCGAGAAGGCGAAGACGAGGAGCGCGACGATCACGTTGTTCCAGACCGTCCCGGTGCTGACCCTCGGCAGCACGAACGCCGAGATGAAGAGCCAGACTGCGAGCGCAGCGTTCAGGTAGCGGACCTGCGACGCGTAGACCGAGGCCAGCGCGAAGAGCACGACGAATACGCCGACGATCCACGTGTTGGTCATCTGCGCGGCGCTGTGGGGCCAGAGGAAGGCCGACAGGAAGAGCCAGACGCCGAGGATGATGGTCGCCACGCGCGGCCACGAAAGGGATTCCTTGCTGATCGCTGGAGCTTTCATCGCGTCCTCCTGGAGTCGTGAGCCACAGCGATCAAGAAAGGTGCCGCGGTAGCTGCGCTCGCTCGGGGTGACAACTTCGGTGGGTGTAGCGAGCTTGCGGTGGGCTCTGCCGTGAACGCGAGTTTTCGGTCGGGCGAGCCGCGACGCCTCGCCCTGCGGACGAGCTGCGACGCATCGGAGCGCGACCAAGGCATCGCGGCGTGAAGCTTGCGAGCTGCGCGGCATGAAGCACGCTGGGCCATCACTGCGTGGGCTCGTCGTGCCTTCTTCGCGCGCGCTACGACGGCATCGATGACCGCGGCAACGACGCCTTCGCGAGCGGCAGAGGGCGAGCCTTCGGGAGAACGGAGCTTCACGATCGCACGCGCCGGTAGCGTGGTGCGCCTCTCCGGTGTCTTCCGCACGAAGGACGCCGCGGCCGCCTGGCGTGAGCTGCACGACACCGTGGAGAACGTCGGAGAGAGCGCGGTCACGATCGACCTCTCCGGCGCCGAGCGGATCGACGGCGGCGTCCTCGCGCTCATCGTAGCCGCGCGCGCCGAGCTCGTCTCCAAAGGGATCGCGGCGGAGATCACGTCGATCCCGGAGCACCTGAAGCCGCTCGTCGAGCTGTACGGCGGGCTCTCGGAGCGGCCACGGCCGCCGGCACGGGAGCGGGCGCGGGGCGTCATCGCGACCATCGGCGAGGAAGCGGTCCGCGCGGCGGCAGGGCTTCGTCGAGCGGTCGCGTTCATCGGGGATCTGGCGCTCGGGGTGCGCGAGCTGATCCGACGACCGCGCCTCGGGCACTGGAAGGAGGTGCCGACGCTCGTTCATCGCGCGGGCACCGACGCGATCCCCATCGTCGTCACGATCTCGTTCCTCGTCGGCTTCGTCATGGGCTACCAGTCGGCGCGGCAGCTCGAGCGGTTCGGCGCGAACGTCTACGTCGCCGATCTCGTCGCCATCGCGATGACGCGCGAGCTCGGGCCGCTCATGACCGCCATCATCGTCGCCGGGCGATCGGGCGCCGCGTTCGCGGCCGAGATCGCCACGATGAAGGTGAGCGACGAGATCGATGCGCTCCGGACGATGGGCTTGCCGCCGATCGTGTGGCTCGTCGTCCCGCGTCTCGTCGCGCTGGTGATCGTGATGCCGCTGCTCGTGCTCGTCGCCGACGTCGTCGGTGTGATCGGCGGTCTCGTCGTCGCGGCCGTGAGCCTCGACGTCTCGCCGTCGGCGTACCTCCTCGAGATCCGACGGACGCTCGAGCCGTGGGACGTCCAGCAAGGCTTGATCAAGAGCGTCCCCTTCGCGATCACGATCGTCCTCATCGCCTGCCAGAAGGGCTTCGCCGCGGCCGGTGGAGCCGAGAGCGTGGGGCAGCGCACCACGTCGACGGTCGTGACGAACCTCTTCGCGCTCGTCGTCCTCGACGCGCTCTTCACCTTGACGTTCCGGTTGATGGGAAAGTGAGCACGGCCCCCGCGGTGCAGCACGCGCACGAGCGCGAGAAACAGGAGCCCATCCTCGAGGTTCGAGGTCTGACCATCGGGTGGGGAGACGTCGTGCTCCAGCGCGATCTGACGTTCCACGTCCGGCGCGGCGAGGTGTTCGCGATCCTCGGGCGCAGCGGCTCCGGCAAGTCGACGATGGTCCGCTTCCTCGTCGGGCTCGAGACGCCCATCGCCGGCGACGTCCGCATCGCGGGTCAGGATCCCGCGGTGATGGCAGCAGGCCTGCCTCCCTTCGGCGTGATGTTCCAAGGCGGAGCGCTGTTCGGCTCGATGACGGTGGGAGAGAACGTGGCGCTCCCGCTCCACGAGCACACGGATCTGCCGCCGAACGCCGCCGCGGCCATCGCGCGGGCGAAGCTCGCGCTCGTGGGGCTGGAGGGAGCCTTCGACAAGCTTCCTTCGGAGCTCTCGGGCGGAATGAAGAAGCGTGCCGCCATCGCGCGCGCTCTCGCGCTCGACCCCGAGCTCGTCTTCCTCGACGAGCCGTCCGCCGGGCTCGACCCGATCACGGCGGCCGGGATCGACGATCTCATCAAGACGCTCAACCGCAGCCTCGGGGTCACGTGCGTCGTCGTCACCCACGAGCTCGACAGCATCTTCGCGATCGCGGACCGATGCATCGTGCTCGACGATCAGGGCAGGGGGATCGTGGCCGAGGGCGATCCCATGAGCCTGCGTCAGAGCACCGACCCGCTCGTCCGCGACTTCTTCACCCGCCGCTCCAGGAGCACGTGATGGCCAGCGCGCTGGATCGGTTCAAGATCGGAGTCCTCGTCATCGTCGCGTTCGTCGCGGTCGTCCTCATCACCGTGGGCCTCGGCGTCGAGGTGATCCCGGCCAAGAAGGTCACGTACCGCACGTACTTCGACGAGTCCGTCCAAGGCCTCGACGTCGGGGCGCCCGTGAAGATCCGCGGCATCTCGATCGGCGAGGTCACGGAGACGCGGCTCGCGCCCGACCGGCGTCACGTCGAGGTCGAGTTCGAGCTCGTGGTCGACGAGCTGCGGCGCCTCGGCATCGCCGCGGGGCCGGATCAGGCGCGGCTCGATCTCTCGCCCGACCTCCGCGCGCAGATCGCCGCGCTCGGGCTCTCGGGCGTCAAGTTCGTCGACCTCGTGTTCGTCGATCCGCGCGTCTCTCCGGCGCCCGAGCTGCCGTTCGCCGTACCCGAGGCGTACGTCCCCGCGGTGCCCAGCACGCTGGCGAGGCTCGAGTTCGCTGCCGTGAGGGTCGCCGACAAGCTTCCGCGCGCGATCGACGAGCTCGCCGCGACCGTGACGCGTCTCGACGGCATGCTCGCCGACTTCGAGCGGCAGGACGTCTCGGGAAAGACCGGACGAGCGCTCGCGCGGGCGGACGAGGTGCTCGAGGACCTCGAGCGCACGCTGCGGGGCATCGAGCGCGCACGCATCGGTGAGCGCTCTGCGCGCACGCTCGACGAGCTCGAGCGCGCGGCGGCGAAGGTGAACGCCGCGCTCGACCGCATCGACGGCGAGGACGGGCTCTTGGCCTCGGCGACGCGCGCGGCGGACGCGATCGGAGCGCTCGGACGCGGCACGAGCCCCACGGCCCGGGAGCTCGAGTCCACGATGCGCGGCGTCCGCGAGGCGGCCGACGCGCTCCGTGTGCTCGCGGAGAGCCTCGAACGGGACCCCGACATGCTCCTCAAAGGACGCGCCAAGGCGCGCTCCACCAGGTAGAGCGCGCCTTCTTCGTACGCGGCGTCAGCTCGAGAGCTGCTTGATGGCCCAACCCGCGTAGCCGATGCGCTTCGAGCGCGAGAAGCGGAACGCGAAGTCCTTCGGGACCACACCCGTCAGGAGCAGCCGCAAGAGGGCGCGCGAGATCACGGGGCGCGAGCCGCGCAGCTCGCGCACGTCGAGGCCGCTCGCCTTGCATGCGACGCGGAGCTCCTTCGGCTCGAGGAAGTGCGACAGCACGTGGAGATCGCGCGGCGTGTTCTTCACGAACCACTGCGTGCCCTTGATGACCACGAGCCACGACAGCAAGGTCCGGTTGTACGTGTGGAAGATGAAGAGGCCCCGCGGGCGGAGCACGCGTGCGGCCTCGCCGATCACGCGCTGGGGATCGTCGACGTGCTCGAGGAAGTCCATCGCGCACACGACGTCGAAGCTCTCGTCGGCGAACGAGAGCCGTCGCGCATCGCCGACGAGATACCGCACCGATCGCGTCCGGTCGCGACGCTTCGCCACGGCGATGCTGCTCTCCGACGCGTCGATGCCCGTGACGTGCCAGCCGCGCGCGGCGAGCGGATTCGAGAGGAAGCCCGCGCCGCAGCCGAGGTCGAGGATGCGCACGTTGCGCCGCTCGGGGAAGTGTCGCTCGATCGTCTCGATCACCCAGGGGGTACGGTGCGCGGCCTCGGCGCGAAGGAGCGCGACGGGATCGTCCTGCGCTTCGTACCAGCGCTCACCGAGCGTGTCGTAAACGGCGTTGTTGACCGGGGCGTACTTGGTCTGTGCGATGGTGGTCGTGTGCATGGCTGGTTTTCCAGGGCAGAAGAGTCGATGCGGGAGGCTCGGACGCCTCGCGGAAGCGTTCGATCGCGTCGGGCTCGGAGTCGCAACGCGACTCGCGCGTCCGGTCGAGCCCGTTCGGGGCCGTCGGCGGAAAGCAGAGCTCGTGCCGTCCGTCGGCTCGAAGACGCGTGTGCGCCGCCGTCGTCGCGACGGCTCTCGAGTCGTCGGGGCAGCGGCGGCGTGTCCTGCCATCGACGCGAGCACGGAACGATCGCGCGGCGTGCGCTCGCGACGAGGCGCTGCGCGCGCGCCGTCGGACGTCGGACGCCTCTAGCGATAGCTCGACGCGGGAGGCACGAGCGGTCCGTCCAGCTCCACCACGACGATCGTCCCCGGTCGCGCCGGTGCCGGTAGGGGAGTGACGAGCCGCGCCGACACGGGGACGAGGCCTTCGAGCATGCGTACGTGCGTCAGGACGACGACCTCGCCATCGGACACGTCTTCCGTATGGCCTTCCACGACGGCACCGCGCCGAACGACGATCGTTCCGTCCGGCCCTCGCAGCGGCTCTCGGATGCTCGCCCGGAAGGTCCTGTCCGCACGTGGTACCTCCTCGAGGAGCGCTGCCGTGAACATCGTCCCCGCCGGGACGTACGGGCCCATGATCTCGTAGCCCGTCAGCGTCGGAGTGAGGTGCTCTTCACCGGTCTGGGGCTGGATGGGAGCACGGCTCAGGCAACCGAACGCGACCGAGGCGAGCGCTACGCTCGCGACGAACGTGCGTCCGCTCCCGGCTCGCCTCATCCACATGTCGAAGTCGGCTTGCATCTCGAGTGCCGCGCGATGGGACCGCGATGCTCGTGACGAACGGATTGCGTCGAGCCCGTCGCGCCCTCGCTTCACGCATGAGCCTCGTCGCGAATCGCAACGGAAAGCATCGGATGCGTGAAGGTTTGAGCTCAAACCATCTTGCCAATGCCGGGCAACGACGCGATGATCCGGGTTCACGCATCAGCCGTGGCTCCGAGAGTCGCCGCGGCGGAGGAGAGGATCGTTCCCAAGCTCACGTGGCTTCTGGTGGGCGGGATGTACGTATTGCTCGGAAGAAGCGGCCAATTTCGTTCGCGGTGCGAGACGCGTGTCGGCGAGGCACGCGGTCTTCGGTGGTGCAACGTCGCCGACCGCTCCGCGTCCATCGCCGTCGATGACGGCGTCGCGCTCTCTCCCGGGCATTGCGCACGGATCTGCGCATCGAGCGTCACGACGAAAGGAGGCGAGCCATGACGCGCCTGCTGGTCGTCGGCGACGACGCCTCGCTCCTCGGCGCGCTCGAGGCCGACCTCGCGCGCCGTGGGCTCTGCGTCGAGGCGTGCTCGTCGGGCTCGGAGGCGCTCACGGCCCTCGAACGGAAGGACTTCGACGTGGTCGTCACCGACATGAAGACGACGGGGCTCTCCGGCCTCGAGCTCTGCGAGCGCATCGGCGCGTGCCGGCCGGACGTGCCGGTCATCGTCCTCACGGGCGTCGAGACCTTCGAGACGGCGGTCGCCGCCCTCCGCGCCGGCGCCTTCGATCTCCTCGGCAAGCCCGTAGAGCACGATGCCCTCGCGAGCGCGATCGACCGCGCGACCTCGCACCGGAGCCTCCGCCGGCGCGTTCGCATGCTCGAGCGCGAGACCTGCGCGGCATCGGCGTTCGAGGACATCGTCGCGTCGAGCTCGGCGATGCGGCGCGTGCTGGAGCTCGTCGAGCGCGTGGCCGCCTCGGACGCGACGGTCCTCGTCACCGGCGAGAGCGGCACGGGCAAGGAGGTCATCGCGCGCGCGATCCATCGGGCGAGCCGGCGGCGCGATCGACCTTTCGTGGCCGTGAGCTGCGCGGCCGTCCCCGAGCCGCTGCTCGAGAGCGAGCTCTTCGGTCACGTGCGCGGCGCGTTCACGGACGCACGGACCTCCGAGCCCGGTCTGTTCGTGACGGCCGACAGCGGAACGCTGTTCCTCGACGAGATCGGCGAAATGCCTCTCGCGATCCAGCCGAAGCTCCTCCGCGCCTTGCAGGAGCGCGCCGTGCGCCCGGTCGGCGGCAACGCGGAGCGGCCGGTCGACGTCCGCGTCATCGCAGCGACCAACCGCGACCTCGAGACCGCCATCGAGGAGGGGAGCTTCCGCGAGGATCTGTACTACCGCATCAACGTCGTGCAGATCGCGCTTCCACCGCTCCGCGCGCGCGCGGCGGACATCCTCCCGCTCGCGCAGCATTTCATCCTCACGTTCGCGAGCCGGTTCGGCAAGCCCGTGACCGGCATGGCTCCCGCCGCCGCGGAGCGGCTCATGTCGTATCCATGGCCCGGCAACGTCCGGGAGCTCCAGAACTGCATCGAGCGCGCCGTCGCTCTGGCGCGCTTCGATCAGATCTCGGTGGACGACCTGCCGGAGAAGGTGCGCGACCACAAAGCTTCGCACGTGCTCCTCGCAGGCGAGGATCCGTCGGAGCTCGTCACCCTCGAGGAGGTCGAGCGGGCCTACATCGCGCGCGTGATGCAGGTGGTCTCGGGCAACAAGAGCGCTGCCGCGCGCATCCTGGGGCTCGATCGAAAGAGGCTGTACAGGATGCTCGATCGGCTCGGGCTCTCGCAGTCTTGAGGCTCCAGGCTCCAGAGATCGTCATGGCTGATTCCCCGGAGCCTTCCGCCCGGAGCCTTCCGCCTCATCCCTCGGGATACTCGATCGCCAAGATCATCCCCTTCTGCACCTGATCGACCGCGACGTAGAGCGCCGTCGCATCGGCGGCGAGCGCGGTCGCCCAGCCGAGCGCGGGGGCGCGCGCGACGGGCATGGGGGGACCGCCGACGACGGGGACGCGGAAGAGCGTCGGGCTCCGCGCGTCGAGGTAATAGACCCAACCGTCCCACGCCGCGATCGGCCCGTTGCGCACGTCCCACGCGAGCTGTTCGGGACGTGCCCCGTTCTTCGACAGGCGAAGGAGCACGCGCGACGGCATTCCTTCGGCCGTCGTGAACACGAAGTCGTCGGTCTGCGCGATGCCGGTGAGGTTCTGTCCGACGACGAGGAGCCGCTGCTCGCCGCCTGCTCGCGGCACGCCGTGCAGCTCGCCGTCGGTGAGCACGAACGCGTCCGTCTCGTCGAGAACGACGTCGCGAGGCCGGTATCCGAACGTCCCGATGGTCGCGACCTCCTCTCCGCGGATGCGAACGAGCGACCCGCCGTCTCCCGCGATCGTCGTCACGAAGGTCTCGTCGGGCGACGTCCCTGCGGCGATGGCCGTGAAGAGTCCGTTCGACAGCACGAGCTCCGGCTCGTGGCCGAGGCGCGTGCGGTACACGGCGTCGCCGGGGATGCCGATCCAGAGCACCTCCGAGCCGCGGACGGCGATGTCGAGCGGCGCGTGCCTGCCGACCACCGTGGGTGGGCCACCGCGTTTTCCGACGACGAGCAGCGCATTGTCGGCCGTGTCGCCGAAGAAGACGCTGTCGTCCGCCGTGGCGAGCGAGCGCGAGCTCGAGCGCGCGATCGTCGTGATCCGTCCCAGCGTCGTGGGGGCTCCGGTCTCGACCTGCGCCGCGGTCAGTCGCGCCGGCGCGGCGGGCGGCAAGCGTTTGCAACCGACGAGCGCGACCGGCGAGAGGAGGGCCGCCCACGCGAGGGTGACCGCGAGCGCGCTCGGAGCACGCCACCACGGACGCATCCAGTCGGGGAACGCCTGGCTCTCTCTCGAGCTGGCCATCGCACGCTCCCGTGCTGCATTCATCGATCCGGGAGCTTCGGCACGAGCGGCGCGCGAAGCTCGAGCACCAGCACGGCGCCGGCGGGCACGTGGAGCGTGCGCGTGTGCTCGTCGTACCAGTCCTGGTAGAGGATGCTCTCGCCCGGCGCGGCGTAGCCGCTCGGGCCTGGCGGGTACGCCGCCGAGAACACGGCGTCCCACGTCGACGTGTCCGGGTCGTACACGCCGGCTTCGCCCACCGGGACCTTCTTCGCGCCGACGAGCTTCGTGCTGACGGTCGCGTCGCCGCGCGCCGTCCGGAGCGGGCCGAGCTCGAGCTCGAGGTGCGGCGTGGGCCCGGTGCCGACGCCGGCGACGATGCCGTAGAGGACCGCCCCGCGCTCCGCGACGATCGTGCCGTCCTCGGCCGTGACGTCTTCGCGGACGAGGGCGTGGATCGCCTGACCCGGCGTGCTCACGTCGGTTCCGATCGCGTCGAGGAGCTCGATGTCCAGCGTCTTGCCCGCGGGCACGAACGGTCCGGAGGGCGGCGCGTCTTTCGGTGGCTCGGTCGGAGGCTCGGCCCCGCTCGGCGGCTCGGTCGCGCTCGCAGGCTCGGCAGGCGCCGGAGCTTTCGCCGCACCGCGCGCGCAGCCGCTCGCGAGAGCGCCGATCAGCAGCACGACGGCGGCACGAATCGGAGCGCGCATGAAGGCATCCGTCAGGTCGCGGGATCCGGCTGGAGCGAGAGCCACTTCAGGATGTCCTGCCGCCTCACGAACCCGCTCAGGCGCCCCTGATCGGTCACGGGGATCTGCTCGAGCTCTCCGGCCGCGAGCGTCTCGAGCGCCTTGCTGGCGTCCGCGTCCGCGTCGATCGACGGCAGGTCCGCGGCGGCGGTCATGACCTGGCGAACGGTGACGAAAGGCCACCGCTCGCTCGGGACCATGCGCACGTCTTGGGTCGTGACCATTCCGAGCACCCCCGTGTCGTCGACGACGGGGAACGTGGTCTGGTCGCTCTTCATGATGTGCTCGCTGACCAGGTCCGCGATCGTCGTGTCCGGCGTCACGGCCTCGAGGGTCGGGCGCATCATCATGCGCACGGGGACATCCGACAGCCGCCTGCGTATGCGCATCTGGACGTAACTCATGCGCGCGGCGTTGTTGAGGAACCACCCGATGAGCGCGATCCACAGGCCGCCGCCGAGGCCCGTGCCGAAGAACGGGACCCAGAAGCCGAACGCCATCAAGACGCCCATCAGGATGAGCGTCCAGCCCACGGCCTGACCCGCGCGCGACGCCCAGCGCGTGGCGCGATCGAGATCGCCGGTCCCCCACCAGAGCAGCGCCCGGAAGACGCGCCCTCCGTCGAGCGGGAAACCGGGGACGAGGTTGAAGATCGCGAGGATGACGTTGATCGGGCCGAGCCAGAGCAGGATCGTCGCGATCGGACCGGCCGTCTCGATCAAGCGCTCCGGCGTGGTGGCGTCCACGGCGCCGGCGAGCTGCACGCCGACGAAGGTCGCGACGAAGCCGATGATGAAGCTGACGAGCGGACCGGCCGCCGCCATCAGGAGCTCGGCCTTCGGCGTCGACGGCTCGCCTTGCATGTGCGCCATGCCGCCGAAGACGAAGAGCGTGATGCGCGGGACCTTCACCCCGTAGATCCTGCCGACGAGCGCGTGCGACAGCTCGTGAGCCAAGATGGATCCGAAGAACGCGACCGCCGCCGTGAAGGCGACGACCCAGCGGAGCAACGGACCCCATTCGGGGTGCCACCGTGGGAGCGCTCCCGCTCCGAGCCCGAACGCGACGAGCGCGAAGATGATCGCGACGCTCCAGTCGACGTAGAGCTCGATCCCCGAGACGCGACCGAACCGGAAGCCAGGCACCGTATAGGCCTCGCCGCTGCGCGGGGAGGGAGAGGGCATGCGCGGCCCGGCAGGCTCCTCGTGCGGCTCGGGTCTCCGGTCGTCCATGGTTCGAGAGATGGATGACATGCGACCTGCGAGGGCACGTCCCGTACCCTCGCACCGTCTCCGCGCGGCCGAGCTCGTCTCGTCCGCTCACGTCGACTCGCCCGGCTCGGTGACCGGGATCGATCGCTCGCAGTACGGTCGAGTGAGGACGACCCGGAACGTCGCGGCGGCGGCGCCGCCGAACACCACGTGCGCCGTGATCGCCGTCAGTCCGCGCGCTTCTGCGAAGACGGGGAAGAACGGTGTGAGCGCGTAGTAGTTCACGAGGTAGATGGCGAGCCCGATCAGCGCACCGAGCACGATCGCGGGAACCGCCCGGAAACAGCGCGTCGCGAGCCCGATCAGCATGGAATAGATCGTCGACAGCATCGCGTGGATGGTGAGCGCCAGCAGGACGAGCCCGGGCGCGCTCGTCGTGGACGTCGGCTGCATGTCCTCTCGGAGCAAGAGCCACGAGACGCGGCGCGGGACGTCCCAGACGCTCTCGTTCGGGTCGAGCGCTCGACCGACGACCTCGATCATCGCGAAGAGCCCACCCGCGACGAGCGCAGAGAGCAGGACCGCGCGTGGCTCGACGTATCTCGTCCTCACGTCGTCGAGCAAGCGACCGGCGATGCTCGCGCTCGAAGAGCGCAGCCAAGCAGTGGTACGACCGAGGTTCATCCCGTCTCCGACGAGCTCATCGACGCGTCGTGCTCGGCGTCGTGCCCGTCTGCCTCCAGCATCGAACGAGCCACTGCGCAGAGGAGCCGCGCGCCTGCGCCACGCGGATCGCCCGCGCGTACGACGTGACCGAATGCGTCCGCGACGCCACGGCGTGGCGGAAGCGTGAGACACACACGTGCGCGCGACGCTCAGCCTTGCGAGAGGAGCACGGCGGCGGTCGTCCCGTTGAGCAGCGCGTGGAGGATGATCGGAGCCCAGAGCTTGCCGGTGCGCAGGCGTGCCCAGCCGAGGACGAGCCCGTAGTACGCGATGAGCAGCGCGCCTGCTCCGTAGTAGAGGTGACCGATCGCGAAGACGACGGAGCTCCACCCGAGCGCCGCGGCCGGGCGCATCCAGCGCACGAGCCACGGGAGCAGCACGCCGCGAAAGAGCATCTCCTCGGCGACCGGCGCCACGACGACCGACGCGGCGAGGAACAGCCCGACACCGACCGGTCCCCACGCCGGCTCGAGCCCGAAGGCCTCGGAGGCGGTGCGTAGCGGGAGCCCGGCGAGCGTGACGAGGACGGCGACGAGGGCCGCGAGGCGGGGCGCGCCGGCGAGCCCGTAGAGCGCGCCGAGACCGATCGCCTTCGGCGTGGAGAGGAGCGGTCCGATCTGCGCCGGCTCCTGGTCGATGACGCTCGTCGCGACGAGCCCCACGACGAGGAGCGCGACGCTCCCGCCGAGGAGCGCGACGAGGACCGCGCCGAGCGAGACGCCCATCGTGAGCTGGAAGGCGAGGAGGACGAGGCTGCTCGCGAGGCTGAGCGAGAGCAGGCCCGCGAGCACGAGGAGCCCGGGCGAGGCCGGTGCACGCCGACTGCGGGCGACCAGCGTGAGGGCGGTGACGAGGAGCAGATCGAGCGCTCCGACGCTGGCGATGAACCGACGACCTCCGCCGCGCGACAAGTCTCGCTCCGTCTCGATCGGCTCGAACAGCGACACACCCGTCTCCCGCGGTACGGCTTCGAGCCTCCCGGTCCGAGGGACGACCGTGACGTCTCGGGGCGTGCCGTCGCGCAACGTCGAGAGGGTGCGCTCGCCGCCCTCCGGTGTCGCCTCGATCCATGCCGTGAGCTCGCGGTTGTGCTCGATCGGCTTCCCGTCGACCGCGACGATCCAATCGCCGGGCTCGATCGAGGCCTCGTCTGCGGGGCTCCCGGGAACGACGCGCTCGACGACCACGCCTCCCGGCGGATCGCGCGCGTCGAGCACGATCCCGATCCGAGGCGGCTCCGCCGTCGCGCGATCGATGTCCAGACCCGACGACGCGGCGATGCCCAGGCCGGCGACGAGCGCCGTGTCGAAGACGGCGAGCGCGAGCAGGCGTCGCTTCCAGCGCCCGCGCGGTGCGCGTCGCGAGGCGGCGTACAGGATCCAGTCGACGAGGGGCGCCAAGAACCCGAGGAGGATGCTCGCGAGCGCCACGTGGACGCGGAGGCGCGTCGGTCCCTCCGGATCGTGGAGGCGTGATTCGTCGAGCGGCCGCCAGGCAGTCGACTCGTACATGACCCCTGCTCTCGTGGACGAGCTCGAGACGCGTCGGCCTCGAAGCGTATGGGGCGTCGAGAGGACGACCGCGTCCTCGTGCGGCGCGGATGGGTTCCTTCAGCGATCCGGCGGCGTCACCGCTGCCTTCGGGAAATCGAGCGTCTGCGTCGTCGTCAGGCCCGGTCGGATCGTGAACTTCGGGATGGGAAGCGTGTGGCTCACCGGGAACCCGTTGGGCGCGAGGAACGTCGCGCTGCCCGTGTAGTCGCCGATCTCGAGCGTGTAGGCGAACTGGAACGCGGTGCACGGGACGAGCTCGGACGCCGCCACGTCTCCGGACGAGTCGATGATGACGAGCCGCATCCGCGCGGCGCCGTTCGCCTCGCACCTCTTCGGATCCGCGCTCCCCTCGATCGTCCACTTCTGGAGGAGCGTCCCCGTGAGGGGGCCTGCCTCCTCTTCTTCCGCGTCCGCCCCGCAGCCGAGCAAGCTCGAGGCGGCCGCGCCGAGCACGAGCGCGGGCACCCACGAGCGCCAGAACTTCGTCGAGACCATGTTTCGCCTCCTGTCGTTCGGCCCCCGCTGCTCGCAGACGACGTGCCGAATCGCCGCGCGGCTCCGTGCTCTCCCGCATGCACGCGCGATCGAGCGCGCTCACGACGTGTCGCTGCGTCTCGGCGACGCACGGCCGCCGGCGTCGGCGCGCGGTCGTGGTGCGGCGCGCTCGGTCAAGCATGGCACGCAGCCACCGGCGCGAGCTCGTGCTCAGTGGATGGTCACCACGTACGTCCCGCGGCCGTTCGGGGTGAAGTCGAGCAAGATCGCGTCGTCGCTGGCTCGGCGGATCCGCCACCGGTGCGTGGCGTACGACGAGCGCGTCGCGCTGGCGCCGGGCTCGATCGGTGGCTCATAGAAGACCTCGTTGCAGTCGAAGTTCACCCAGTAGTGATGAACGGTCGACGGGCTTTGGTTCCTGAAGACGACGGTCGCCGGTACGTCCGAGGCGTCCGAGCACGGTCTCGAGCTCCCGAGGGGGTGCTCCGTCCAGGTTCCGCCGTCCGAGGTGATCACGTAGGACGGCGAGGACGGTCCGGTGTCCGGCCTGCCCGTGTCGATGGCAGCGTCTCTGGCGCCGATCGAAGCGTCTCTCGTGCCGGTGTCGGAATCGTCGTCGACGTCACCACTGCCGCCGCCGACGGTGCCGGCGCCGTCGGCGCTCGTGGTGGTCCCGCGGGGAGCGGCGGCGTCATCGCGGGGCGCTCGGTCTTCCTCTTCCGACGCACCGGTCAACGTGAGGCCGCAAGAGACGAGCATGGGCGCGAGAGCGGCCAAGCCGAGTCGACGGCGAGCCGGGCCGAGCCCTCGAGCGCCACTACGTACACGCATCGCTCCAGCTTCGATGATAACGGCCGCTCCTGCCCACCGCGAGCGCAGGCTCAGCGGACGAGCCCGAAGTCCGACTGTCCCGGCTCCGTGAGGTACCAGGTCACGTCGGCGTAGGCGTAGGGCCCGGCGCCGGCCGCGTGCGGATCGTCCACTCGGTCGATGGCATCGACGACGAGCGCCAGATAGCGCCGGCTCGGCACGTGCTCGATGACGACGATCCCGCCGACCGGGACGGGGCCGACGCTCTCCCGGACGAAGTCGAGCGCGGAGGCGTCGCGGATCTCGGAGACGTGCGTCACGCCTTCCGGATGCGCGATGCGCGTCTCGTCCGTCCCTCGGATCGCGTCGGCATAGAAGAACCCGCCTGCCGGATTCGTGCTCGCGATCGACCAGAACGCATCGAGCCCGCTCGACCGTGGCGCGCCCATGTCGACGGTCGGCACGTCGCCGCTCGTATCGAATCGGAGATACCGTGTCGCCTCCGGCCACCGGCGGACCTTTCCGGTGTGGAGCGTGCGCGGCGACGGCGGTACGTGAAACGAGCTCGCGGTCTCGATGGGCGCCGGCACCGAATCGCGCGCCTCCGGCTCCGCCGACCCGCAGCCGAGGCAGAAGAAGAGCGAGGCCGAGAGCGCGCGGACGCAACCAACAAGAGGCATCGGGCGGGGAGTCTACATGTCTGCGCCTCGCGCGTCGCAGAGCTCTCTGCTCGAGCTTCGACGGAACGATCACTGCGTCCGTCGCCCGCGAGCCGTCGCGACGGGCATCGCGGTGCACACGGCGGCGCTCGACGCTCGGCGAAGCTGGATCTTCACTTCGGGCGACGAGCCCAGCGTCCGCGGGCGGTAGCCGAGGGTGAAGCTCTTGGACGCGTTCGGCGCGATCGTCTTCGTGCTCGTGTCTCTCTTCCAGTCGTGGTGATTCGGCACGAGCTCGTAGGAGACACCGATCGCGGCGTTGCCCGTGTTCTCGACCTCGAAGGTCTTTTCGGTCCCGAACGGCCCGCTCGCGACGAACTCGAGGACCGAGGGACGGATCGACAGTATCGCCCCCTGTACCTCCATACGGAGAGTCGGTCAGGTTGCGCAGGACGACGACCTTCGTTTCGCTCTCCGACCCGCACGTCACGGTCCCGAAATCGAGCTCCTCCGGGCCGGTCTCGACGTCCGCTGCGGGCGACTCCTCGGGCGGACCGCCGTCCGGTGGGGATTCGGACGGCGGAGGGCTGTATTGGCTCGAGCACGCGTAGCGGAGGCCCGTGACGAGACCCGTCCCCACGAGCGTCGAGCTCAGCAGCTTCGAGCCGAGCGCGCTGTCGGCCGCGAAACGGCGAGAGTAGGATGGGCATCCGAGCTGCCATGGCAAACAAGACGATCCTCGTTTGTGGTTACGGTCCCGGCATTTCGAACTCCGTCGCCGAGCGCTTCGGGCGCGAGGGCTTCTCCGTCGGTCTCGTGGCGCGGAACGAGGAGCGCCTCGGGAAGGGCGTCGCGGCGCTCTCGGAGAAGAAGATTCGAGCGCAGGCGTTCCCCGCGGATCTCGGAGATCCCGCGGCGGTGCGCGCGGTCGTCGCCAAGGCGCGCGAAGCGCTCGGTCCCATCACGGTCCTGCACTGGAACGCGTACGGCACCGGCGCCGGCGATCTGCTCGCGGCATCGGAGGCCGAGCTGCGGGCGATCTTCGACATCCCGATCGTCGGTCTCGTGACGGCCGTGCAGGCGGCGCTCGACGATCTGAAGAAGGGCGAGCAGCCGGCGATCCTCGTCACGAACGGCGGCCTCGGCTACCACGACCCGCAGGTCGACGCGATGGCTGCGCAGGGCGTGATGGGCCTCGCGGTGGCGAACTCCGCGAAGCGCAAGGTCGTGGGCCTCCTCTCGGCGAAGCTCGCGAGCGAGGGCATCTACGTCGGCGAGGTGGTCGTGACCGGAATGGTGAAAGGCACGCCCTTCGACACCGGCAACGCGACGATCGATCCCGCCGACGTCGCGGAGAAGTTCTGGACGATGTACCGCGAGCGACGCGAGGTCAGCACGCGTATCTGACGGCGCGCGCGAACGTCACCGTTCGGCTCGCACGGCCGGGGCGGCCTCTCCCTCGAAGCGGAACCGCGGGAGGTAGCGGCCGCCCTCGAGCTGCTGCAGCCACTTCACCAGCTTCTCGCGGACGTCGACGCGCAGGTTCCAGAGCTTGCCCGAGTCCGCCGCGCTGACGAGCACGCGGACCTCGAGCGTGCGCTCCTTGGCGTCGGTCACGACGACGCCCTTGGTGCGCTTGTCCCAGAAGGGGTGGTCCTCGAGGATGCGGTCGAGCTCCTGGCGCATGGCGTCGACGGGGAACGTCCAGTCGACGTGGAAGAAGATCGTGCCGTGGAGCTGCGCGGACGTCTTCGTCCAGTTCTGGAACGGATGCTCGAGGAACCGCGACATCGGAACGATGAGGCGTCGCTCGTCCCAGATCCGCACGACGACGTAGGTGAGCGTGATCTCCTCGATCGTCCCCCACTCGCCCTCGACGATGACGACGTCGCCGATGCGGATCGGCTGCGTCGCGGAGAGCTGGATGCCCGCGATGAGGCTTCCGATCGTGCGCTGCGCGGCGAAGCCGAGGACGACGCCGGCGAGGCCGGCGGACGCGAGCAGCGACACGCCGATGTTCCGGACGAGCTCGAACTGCGTCAGCATCAGCGCCAGCGCGATGACGCCGATGGCCACGTTGAGGACGCGCCGCAGGATGCGGACCTGCGTGGCGATCCCGCGCGCGCGTAGCTCCTCGTCGTCGGTACCGGCGGCGCTCTTCTTCGCGTGCTCCTCGACCCAGCGCGAGCCCACCGTGACGACGCGCACGGCGACCCACGCGAGGGTCGCGATCGTGGCGATGCCGACGAGTCGCGACGAGATGTGCGTCGCGGCCGCGCTGAGCGCGAGGGGATCGAGGAGGAAGCGGAAGACGACGGCGGCGAGGAAGAGGCGCATCGGCGCGTAGAGCGCGGCGGCGAGCTCGTCGTCCCACTTCGTCGACGTGCGCGACGTCAAACGCGTCGCGATCCAGCGCAAGACCGTCGACAGGACGACCCCCGCCACGAGCGCGACGAGCACCGCGATCGGCAGCCCGAGCCACTGCCACGCGGCGAGGCCCCAGACCCGCTTCGAGCGGAGCCACTCGGGGACGCTGCGCTCGAGCATGCCCGGGCCGTGCTCCTCGTAGAGCTTCGGGAGCCGCGCGACGGTCGCCGAGGAGAAGACCCACTCCGGGCGGAGGCTGCTCGTCCGTACCAGCGTGATCGGCACCTGGCGCTCGCCGTAACTGGCCGTCGCGATGATCTCGGAGTTCTCTCCGTCCTCCGGCCTCCCCTTCGGATCGTCCGAGAGCTTCGCGAGCTCGACCCAGGCGACGCGCTCGAGCACGGTGTAGAGCTGCTTGGCGGCCTCGCGTCCGTGCTCCGCGCGGGTAGCGGCGGGGATCGCGTGGAGATCGAGCACGCGCGCGGCGGTGTCGTAGTCGCCGGCCTCGACCGCGTCGAAGAAGGCGGCGACCGCTCGGCGCGGCGTGCTGAGGTCCGGCCCGACGCTCTCGCCGTCCTCCCACGCCCGGGCGACGGACGTCGAGAGCAGCGCCGAGAGGACCGTCAGGACGAAGATGACGACACGGCGGGAGAGGTGGAGCGGAAACGCATGCATCGCGAGGCTCTCCGTGCGAGGGGCACGGGGCCCGCGATCTTCCACAACGAGCCGCGGAAGGCACGCACGATCGCAGCGCCCGCCGGCCGGAAAGCGCGAGCTTGGCCGTACGAGAGCGAGCGCGGCTGCGCCCGCGCGTGCCGGCAGGAGCGGGCCGCCCGTACCGGCACGTGCGAGCAGGGCGTGCAGGCCGCAGACGTGCAGCCGTCGAGCAGCAGGCGATGCTCGGCCGGCGCACCCTCACCGCCAGTGCACCGGCATCGGGTCGATCGCCAGCTTCGCCGGGACGTGACGCGCGAGCAGTGGCTCTTTGGGGCGATTCGCCACGGACACGACGTCGCGTGGCGATTCGGTGACGGTCGCCGTCTGCTCGGCAGGTCGGCTCCGAGCCTCCTCCTCGAGCTTGCGTGTCGCAGTCGCCGCGATCCACTTGGCGAGGGCGACGCGGTCGTTGCTGATGCGCTGCGCCCTCTTCGAGGTGCAGCCGCGCGGCCCTTCCGCATAGAACGCGACGGGATGGCTCGGGCACATGCGCATCGACGTGCGGAGCATCTTGAGACCCGTGCTGATGCAGAGGTCGAGGTCGTCGTTCAGCGCCGGGGACCCGCCCGACCTGTCGTGGATCTGCATCGTGCAGAACGAGTGGGGTCTCCCGTGTTTGTCGTGATCTCCGAACACGCGCGTCCGGAGGGACCCTTCACGGAAAGCGACCGCGACGACAAGCGCCGCAATCTGCCGCCGCGATCTCTCGTCTCGGGCATAGGGCTGTGCATCGACGACGCGCGCGATGGCGCTTCCGAGCTCCGTATGGTCCGCGTCTGGTGCGACGGCGTTCATCGCCGCAAGAACGAAGGCGAGAGTGTCCATTCCGCGGACTACTGCAGAGTCCGTGCAAGACGACACTGCCCCAGGCCACGACGCCGCCGCGGCCGCACGGCACTGAACGCGTTTGCCCGATCGTTCTCTCCGGTCCCGCCTCCTCGCGTCTCGGCGCTGACTCGCTCCGAGCAACCGTAAGGCTCGCGAGGGAGCTCGTCTCCTCTTCGCGACCGCGGTCGCTCGCCAGAGCGGCGTGGTGTCGTCTCGGAGTTGCTATCCGATGCGGGCGGCAGGCGAGCCGTCGAGCTCGCGAGCCGCCTCGGTGGTCGTGCGGAGTATCTCGTTGCGGATGCTCGCGTGGGGCGCGCCCGGCTCGAGGACCGCGGGCGGGCTGCGTGGCGCTGGCTCGCGACGGCGCGAGCCAGTGGGGTTCCGACGGCTTGCGACTCGTGATAGGAACGGGCATGCCGAACACGATCCCCCTCGAGGTCATAGAGAAGCTTCCGAAGACGGATCTCCATGTCCACCTGGACGGATCGCTGAGGCTGTCGACGATCCTGGACCTCGCAGAGAAGGGTCGCATCGAGCTGCCGGCACACGACGAGGACGGCCTGCGCAAGGCGATGAACCTCGGTCAGAACTGCGGCTCGCTCGTCGAGTACCTGAAGGCGTTCGACGTCACGCTCCGCGTCCTGCAGACGGCCGAGTCGCTGACGCGTGCCGCCTTCGAGCTCGCGGAGGACGCAGCGCGCGAGAACGTGCGCTACATGGAAGTGCGCTACTCGCCGATGCTCCACACGCGGCGCGGGCTGAAGCTCACGACGGTCGTGGAGGCGGTGCTCGAAGGCCTGCGCGCGGCCCAGGACAAGTACGGCATCGAGTCGAACGTCATCATCTGCGGCATCCGCAACGTCTCGCCGGAGAGCTCGCTCGAGATGGCGGAGCTCGCCGTCGCGTACAAGAATCGCGGCGTCGTCGGATTCGATCTCGCCGGAGCCGAGTACGATCACCCGGCGAAGCATCACCGCGCGGCGTTCCAGCTCGTTCGCGACAACAACATCAACGTGACGATCCACGCGGGCGAGGCGTACGGCCCCGAGTCGATCCACCAGGCGATCCACGTCTGCGGCGCGCACCGCATCGGCCACGGCTGCCGGCTGCGCGAGGACGGCGATCTCCTCCACTACGTCAACGATCACCGGATCGCGCTCGAGTGCTGTCCGTCCTCGAACGTCCAGACGGGCGCCATCCGCGACCTCGCGAGCCACCCGATCAAGCTGTACAAGAACCTCGGCCTCCGCGTGACGGTGAACACGGACAACCGGCTCGTCACGGACACGACCGTGTCGAAGGAGCTCTGGCTCTGTCACAAGGAGATGGGCTTCAGCCTCGGCGACCTCAAGCAGATCGTCCTCTCGGGCTTCAAAGCCGCATTCTTGCCCTTCCACATCAAGCAGCAGTACGTCCGCCACGTGAGCGAGGAGCTCAAGGCGTTCCCGGACGATCCGCCGTACGACGTCGACATTCCGGCGCCGTCGCCGGCGACCTCGTCGTCGAGCTCGCCGGCGGTGCAGCTGGGCGGGGCGACGAGGGGGCAAGCCTGACGGGCGCTCGTCGCTGTCAGCGCGGTCTTCGACGGCGGCGGAGGTCGTTCGTCGCTGAGGGCTCCTGACAGAGGAGTCCTCAGTCCTCAGTCCTCAGTCCTCAGCGGTGGTGCCTGCAGAGGTCCTGGACCGCTGAGGACTCTCTGCTCGCCCTCCGATCTTCGATCTCAGCGAAATCGCCCGCAGACTCGGCGAATGAGCTGAAACGGTCGGTGGCCCTCGGGCATGCGTGTGCGTGGGGATGACGCTGTTGGCCGAAAAGGCGACGATCGAGGGCCTGGACTCATCCGACGCAGCGATGACGTGTCGGGTCTCATTCGCTGAGGACCGAGGTCTGAGGTCTGAGGACTCGGCGGGCCGAAGGCCCGCCGTGGGTCGCCGAGCGGCCGAAAACGGCATGATCCCCACCCGTTGACAGATCGGCACCCGCGATTAGGATGCGCCCGCGCGAAAGTTCTGCCTTTCGTGGAGGTTTTGGCCTGCGCTTCGATTTCGGCGGCGCGGGGCTTGGTGTTGCCGCCGGAACGACGGGGCTGTTGGGTCCGGGGAAGAAATCCGCTAACAAGCTCGTTCCGCGCGCGGGCGGGGTCTGTTTTCGACCGCCCCTTCTCTTCGACATGTGCGCCCCAGTTCGCCTCCTTCGGGGGAGGGGACGGGCGACGGAGGATGGATGTCCACCGACGTGATGATCTACGCGAGTGGCCTGACGAAGCGATACGGCTCGTTCAAGGCCCTCGACGACGTCAGCTTCGAGGTCGCAAAGGGGGAGGTCGTCGGCTTCCTCGGTCCGAACGGCGCTGGCAAGTCCACCACGATGCGGATCTTGACCTGCTTCATCTCGCCCACGAGCGGGACGGCGAAGGTCCGCGGTCACGACGTGTTCGACGACACGCTCGCGGTGCGGGCGAGCATCGGATACTTGCCGCAGCGTGCGCCGCTCTACCTCGAGATGACCGTCTACGAGTACCTCGAGTTCGCGGCGCGCGTCCGCAACCTCGATCCGGTGACGTTCAAGAAGAGGGCGCGACAGGTCATCGAGATCTGCGGCCTCGCGCAGTCGCTGTCGAAGGAGATCCGTCATCTGTCGCACGGCTATCGGCAGCGCGTCGGTCTGGCGCAGGCGCTCATCCACGACCCGCCGATCCTCATCCTCGACGAGCCGACGAGCGACCTCGACCCGAACGAGCGCAGCGAGTTCCTCAACTACCTGAAGCAGATCGGCAAGGACCGGACGGTCCTCCTCTCGACCCACAACCTGAAGGAGGTCGAGGCCGCGTGCGCCCGTGCGATCATCGTCTCGCGCGGTCGCGTGGTCGCGGACGGTCCGCTCGACGAGATCCGTGCGAAGAGCGGTCGCGTCCGTTACATCGTGTCCGTCCAGGAGTCCGCGGGCGACGCACCGTACCGCGGCAAGGGCCCGCTCCCGCGGCAGAGCGAGGTCGAGGATGCGCTCTCGAAGCTCCCGGGGGTGACCAAGGTGGTCGAGCTGCCCACGGACGAGCGCGCCCACTCGTACGAGCTCGCCGGCGAGGACGGAATCGACCTCCGGCCGGAGATTTTCCGCCTCGTCGCGGACAAGGGGTGGGTGCTCCTCGAGCTTCATCGCGACACGCAGACCCTCGAAGACGTCTTCCGTCAGCTCACGATCGGCGACGCGCGACGCAACCGGCAGCTCGGCCCCGTCAAAGAGGACGACCGCGACGCGGACCACTACGACGAGGACGAGGAGGACGAGGACGACGAGGAAGAGTCGGACGACGACTCGGACTCCGACGACGACGATGGTGACGACGAGAGGAACGAGCGATGAGCAGCGAGACCATCGAGAAGGACGCGAAGAAGAAGTCCCGCGTTGCGGAAGAGGCCGAGGAGCGTGACGAGGAAGAGGAGGAGGACGGCGACGAGGCCGACTCCGACTCGGACTCCGACTCCGACGACTCGGACGACGACGTCAGCGACGACGCGGCCACTCGGCCGATGTCGATGGTCGACACGATGGCGAAGGAGAAGGTCGCCCTCGATCGACCCGGCTCGGCGCGGATGGTGTGGACGATCACGCGTCGCGAGCTCGCCGCCTACTTCAACTCGCCGATCACGTACATCGTCATCTCGGCCAGCATGATCGGCCTCGGCCTGTACTTCTACATGTACAAGGGCGGGTTCTGGCAGGTCGACCGCGTGACGATGCAGCGCATGTTCGACTTCTTGCCGTTCGCGCTGTGCGCTCTCGTCATCCCGCTCTTCACGATGCGCACGCTCTCCGACGAGAAGCGCGTCGGCACGATCGAGCTGCTCATCACGATGCCGGTGAAGGACAGCGAGGTCATCCTCGGCAAGTACTTCGCCGCGCTCGCGATCGTGAGCGTCCAGCTCGCGCTCGTCGTGCTCTACCCGGTCGCGATGTTCAAGTGGCCGTGGCGCCTGGGCGAGCTCGATTGGGGCGCGTTCTGGGTCGGCATGCTCGGGCTCTTCTGCTTGTCCGCAGCGGGCACGGCGGTCGGCCTCATGTACTCCGCGTTCACCGAGAGCCAGATCCTCTCGTTCTTCGCGACGATGCTGACGCTGACGCTGCTCTACGCGATCGGAAACGTGTCGGCGGTCGAGTCCCTCCAGGGCTGGCTCGGTGACGCGGTCGCGTTCATCAGCCTCCAGTCGCGCTTCGAGCCCTTCTCGCGCGGTCTGCTCGACTCGCGAGCGCTCGTCTACTTCATCTCGATTGCGGTGCTCTGCCTGTGCGTCGCCTTCCACGCCCTCGAGCGCAGGAAGTGGACCTGATGGGGGCTCCAGGCTCCAGGCTCCAGTAGAAGAGAGACAGCCACCATGGCCATGGAACGGAAGAAGAAGGCCGCCACCGAGTCGGGCGCGCTCCTGTTCATCATCGCGGCAATCGTCGTGGCGGTGAACACGCTCAGCTACTTCATGTACTGGCGGAAGGACATGACGAAGGCGGAGAAGTACACGCTGTCGGAAGGCAGCGGCCGCCTCATCCGCTCGATCAAGGACGGCGAGAAGATCTACGTCGAGGCCTACGTCACGCGCGGCCTCCCGAAGCTCGACGCGTTCGTCCGCGATCTGCGCGACCTTCTTCAGCAGTACAAGGACGCCGGGCGCGGCAAGTTCGATTACACGATCATCGAGCCGAAGACGGAGGAGGAGCGAAAGAGGGCCGAGGAGGCCGGGCTCCAGAAGCTCCAGCGGATCGAGGGATCGGACACCGAGGACAGGGCGGAGGTGGCCCAGGGCTACATGGGCCTCGTCTTCACCTACAAGACCCAGCGCGACAAGATCCCGGTGCTGTCGCCCGACTACAACACCGGTCTCGAGTTCTGGATCACGAACAAGATCCGCGAGCTCAAGGACGCGGGTGACAACACCAAGCACAAGATCGGCGTCCTCACCGGGCACGACGAGCTGAAGCTCACGGAGGCGAACCTCGTCCCGGGCGCTCGCGGGCAGGGCCCGTCGATCCAGGGCATCATCACGCAGTACTTCCCGTTCTACGAGATCAAGGAAGTCGATCTGAAGAACGGCGACGCCGAGATCGACGAGAGCCTCGACGGCCTTCTCATCACGCAGCCGGGCAAGGAGCTCACGGAGAAGGAGCTCCGGCGCATCGACCAGTTCGTCATGCGCGGCAAGAGCCTCGCGGTGCTCGCGAGCGCGGTGAACGTGAAGGCGGGCGATCCGACGATGAGCGCCACGCTGAACACGTGGGGCCTCGAGAAGCTCCTCGAGGGCTACGGCATCGGGATGAACAAGGACGTGGTGCTCGAGTTCGGGCGTCCGTTCCGCGTCCGCGTCGAGACGCTCACCGGCCCGCGTACGATGATCTTCCCGCAGATCCTCGACGTGCGCGAGGATGCTCGCTTCACGGGCGACGAGACGCTGCTCGACACGAGCTTCGCAGCGTTCTTCCGCATCCCGCAGGCGTCGTTCCCGTTCGCCTCGTCGCTCACGCTCAAGCCGGAGAAGCAGCCGCAGCTCGGTGACAAGCTGCGCATCATCGCGCGCTCGACGCCGGCGGCGATCGTCGAGACCGGCGACACGGTGGATCTCCGGCCCGCGCGCCAGTGGCGTCCGAAGGGCAACTTCCAGCAGTACGCGGTCGCGGCGACCGCCGAGGGCCGCCTGAAGACGGCGTTCCCCGAGGGCGACACGATGGGCGTCGAGAGGCCGATGGAGTCGAGCGCGCCCGCGCGCGTCCTCGTGCTCTCGTCGGCGCAGTTCTTCGCCAACCCGTTCGTCCGCTCCGGTCAGGGGCCGGACTTCGGTCAGATGGCCATGATGCTCCCGAACGGCGGCGGCGACGAGTTCCTCATGGCGATCGCCGGGCCGTACGTGCAGATGATCGGTACGACGTTCATCCTCCAGACGAAGAACCTCCTCGACTGGATGACGGGTGACGTCGACCTGCTCGCCTCGTCGGCCAAGATCCTCCAGGAGCCGAACCTCGCCTACGGCGACGTCGTGAAGCCGAAGGTGGGCGAGGAGATGACGGAGGAGCAGCTCAAGAAGGAGGAGGATCGCATCCGCAAGGAGCGCAAGCGGAAGCAGTACTGGATCGAGGGCACGATGACCCTCGGCATCCCGGCGCTCTTCATCGGCCTCGGCGTGGTCCTCTGGCGCATGCGCGAGGGCCGCCGCCGGAACATCGCCGCGAGCCTGCTCGAGGCGTGACCCTGGAGAGGCTCCGGGCTCCGGGCGGAAGGCTCCAGAGATGGAGCCTGCGAGCCGAGGCCGGCGGAAGGCGGAGTCGCTGAGGACTGAGGACTGAGGACTGAGGACTGAGAATGAGCCAGAGCACCAAACTGTACGCGGGCGTCATCATCCTCGTCGGTCTCGGTGGCGCGATCTACTGGGCCAAGAACAAGGACGACCAGGTCGGTAGGTCGACGACGAGGAGCGCCGAGATCCCCGAGATCAAGAACCTCGACGAGATCGACAAGGTCAGCATCAAGAACGGCGACAAGGACGAGATCGTCGTCGAGAAGAAGGGCGACAAGTGGGAGGTCGTAAAGCCCGTCCAGGCTCCGGCGAACCAGTCCAACGTCGATCAGCTCGTCAAGAACCTCAAAGAGCTCAAGCCGAAGGAGATCATCTCGGACCAGGCCACCGAGGACTCGAAGAAGGACTACGACCTCGTCCCCGAGAAGGCGGTCCACGTCGTCGCGTACAAGGGCGGCGACAAGAAGATCGACCTCATGTTCGGAGCCTCGGGCCCGCGCGGTCAGATCGTGATGGTCGAGGGCAAGCCCGGCATCTACACGGTGTCCGGCTACTCGAGCTACCTCTACACGCGTGAGGTCAAGGGCTTCCGCGACACGGAGATCTTCAAGTACGACGATCAGAACGCGAACGGCCTCACGATCGCGAAGAAGGACGGCGTCCTCTCCTTCACGAAGGAGGGGGACAAGTGGAGCGGCACCTGGAAGGGCGCTCCCATCGCGCGCTTCGACGAGGAGAAGGTCAAGGACGCGGTCCGCTCGTTCAAGTCGCTCACGGCCGACGACTTCGGCGACGGCAAGACCTTGGCGGAGACCGGTCTCGACACGCCGGAGTCGACCGTCACCATCCAGCTCAAGGACAACGCCGGCAAGTTCGTGCTGAAGGTGGGCAAGACCTCCACGGGCTCGAACCGCTGGGCGATGAAGGAAGGCTCGGACACCATCTACAGCATCCCGTCCTGGAACGCGGAGTGGGCGCTCGCCGAGGTCTCGAAGTTCCAGAAGCCCGCCGACGCCGGCGCGGAAAAGAAGGATAAGAAGGACGACGACACGCAAGCGCACGCCGATCCGCACGGGCACTGACCCGGCGGCTTTCAGCTCGTCCGTGGCGCGGTATCCTTCCCGGGGATGCCGCGCTTTTTCTTCGCTCTCGTCCTGCTGTCGTCGGCGTGCACGGCCTTCGGGGCCGCGACGAACGACAGCGGCTCGAGCGGGGACCCGGCCGACGCGAGCGCGACGAGCTCCGGCGGCGGGCCGGAGGCAGGCGCCGGAACGTACTGCGACCAGGTTCGCAGGGACGATCCGACGGTGAAGCTGTGCCTGGACTTCGACGACGAGACCGCGAAGGTGCCCTTCGGCGCGCACGAGATGACCGACGCCGGGGACCAGTACTTCGAGCGCGGGCCGTCGTTCCTTCCGGATGCGGGCGACGCTCTCACGGCCGGGCTCCGGCGCGGGAAGGGCGAGCGAAACGCTTACCTCGCGTTTCGCGTGTTCGATGCTTCGAATACACCGAAGGACTTGCGACGAGTGGTCCTCGACGTGGATCTCGTCGTCGAACGGTTCGAGCTCGACTACGCCGTGCTGGCGGGGCTCGGTCTCCTCGGGAAGACGTGCAGCTACTTCACGGGGCTCTCCGTCGCGCCGGCTGGGCTCCTCCTGCACGTGCCGGAGAAGAAACCGAGGGTCGGCTCCCTGGAGCCCGGAACGCCCGTGCACATGACGCTGGAGGTGGAGTCGGAGTCCCGGGCCCTCCGCATGCTGCTCGACCACACGGAGGTCGCGAACCTCCAGCTCGACGACGCCGACAACGACTGTGACACGCTCGACGTCATGCTCGGGACGTACTTCACCAACGTCACCGACCGGGAAGGGGAGGTCCGAGCTCGCTTCGACCGCGTGGTGTTTCGCGTCGTCGAGTGACGGGCCACGACCCGCGCCGTCGTCGTAGCTCACGGATGAGGTGAGACGTCTGGGGCGGGCGAGTGTCCGAAGTGCTTGCCTGGCCGAGCTGAGTCTGTGGTAGACGCGGAGGCGCGATGGATCTGTTCGGGCTTCTCAGGGCGTACGACTATGGCGAGGTTCACTTCGACTACGACAAGGCGAGCGGCCTCAAGGCGATCGTGGCCATCCACGACTCGCGTCTCGGCCCCGCCCTGGGGGGATGCCGCTTCCTCGAATACGACACGGACGAGCAAGCGCTCATCGACGCGCTCCGGCTCGCCCGCGGCATGACGTACAAGGCCGCGCTCGCCGGCCTCCCGCACGGCGGCGGCAAGAGCGTCATCATCCGCCCGAAGCAGCACTTCGACCGCGTCGCTCTGTTCCGCGCCTTCGGCCGGTTCGTCGAGAACCTGGGCGGTCACTACATCACGGCCGAGGACAGCGGCACGGGGCTCGAGGACATGGAGGTCGTCCGTACGGTGACGAAGCACGTCACCGGCGTGGACGTCTCGCACGGAGGCTCCGGCGATCCGTCGCCGTTCACGGCGCTCGGGGTGCGGCGCGGCATCGAGGCGTGCGTGAAGTTCCGCCTCGGCCGCGAGCAGCTCGAGGGTGTGCACGTCGCCGTCCAGGGCGTCGGCCACGTCGGCTACCACCTCTGCAAGGAGCTGCACGCAGCGGGCGCGAAGCTCTCCGTCGCCGACGTCGACCCGCTCAAGGCCGAGCGGGCCCAGCGCGAGTTCGGCGCGACGATCGTGCCGCTCGACAAGATCTTCGAGCTCGAGTGCGACGTCATCGCGCCGTGCGCCCTCGGCTCCGCGCTCAACGACACGACCATTGCGCGCATCCGCGCGAAGATCGTCGCGGGCGCCGCGAACAACCAGCTCGCGGAGCCTCGTCACGGCGACGACCTCCACGCGCGCGGCATCCTCTACGCGCCCGACTACGCGATCAACGCCGGCGGCCTCATCAACGTCGCCCAGGAGGTCGTGGGGTACGACCCGCAGAAGGCGCGCGAGAAGACGATGAAGATCTACGACACGATCTGGGAGATCGCCGATCGGAGCTCGAAGACGGGTACGCCCACGTACCGCGTCGCCGACATGCTCGTCGAGGAGAAGCTCGCGCGCGTCTCGAAGAGCCAGATGCCCGCGGCTCCCGCGAAGGATCGCTGATCGCGCAGACGTCCTCGAATCATCCCGCCGCGGGCTCGTCGGACGTCTTCAGCACGACGTCCACGTCGTCGATGAGCGTCTCGAGCTCGCGGTCGCCGCGGAAGCGTGGGTGCGAGGCGACCCGATCGCGTAGCCACTCGATCGCTTCGGCGTGCGTGCGGCGCCCGCGCCGCCGGACCGCGTCGTACTTGTCGAGCACGATGACGAGCTTCTCGGCGCGATCGAACGTGCGGTTCTCGCCGAAGTCGCGCGTGAAGCGATGATCGTCGCCGACGATGGCCTGCGGATTCACGTCGTCGAGGAGGTGATGCGTCGCGGCGGCGGCCACGGCCTCGGGAGGGAGCCGAGCCTCTTCGGCGACGGCCAGCGTCCAGCCGCTGTGGAGGTTCCAGAACTGGCGCATCGACATCTCCGGATCGAGGCCGAGCGCGGCGAAGCGTGCGATGCGCTTCTCGCAGTCGTCGGGGAAGTACGTCCGGAGGAAGCGTGAGACCGGCTGCGTCTCGTCGCGCACGCCCTCGACGGAGAACATGTCGACGATGAGCCTGCGGTCGGCCTCGTCCGCGCCGACCGGCCCCGTCTTGCCGACGTCCGAGAAGAGACACGCGAGCACGACGGTACGCCGTTCGAGCGGGGTGAACTTCGCCGACGGCTTCGTCGCGTCGTAGTGGTCGAAGATGCGCTCCGCATAGGAAGCCGTGCGTGTCGCATCGTCGAACGTCTTCGAGCGCTCGGCGAGCAGGCGCATCCGCTCGAGGAGCGAGCCGCTCGCTCGGTCGAGATCGAAGCCGACGCGTGAGCAGTAGGCGCGCAAGCTCGCCAGCGGATCGACAGGGGGAGCTTGCTCCGCCGGCATGTCTCGATCCTACTCGACTGCATCGCCGTGCATCGATCGCGATCGCATCGTCCTGACGCGAGTGTCGGCGCCACCCGACACCTCGACGCATCGATCCTCGCGGCGGCGCCGTGGCGCGTCCAGCACCCATGGTCCGCGCGCGATCCTTTCGGCCGGTGCGCGAAGTCCGCGAGATGTCACATGGACCTCGGCGGCACGGCCCGTGCGTTCGGCACGGTGCGGCCCTCGAACCGAGGCCGCTCGATCGGAGGAGGTTCGAGGATGTACGAGCGGCTTCGGCCCGCGCTCGGCGTCGCCCATCTCTTGCTCGTCGTGGCCACCGCCTGGCAGCTCGTCGGTCACGTGATGGACGAGCCTACCGACGACTTCGAGGAGCCGTCAGCGGGAGAGAGCGCGCGCGGCCACGTCGAGTGGAACGTCTCCGAGCGCTGACCACGCAGCGGCTCGGGCCTTCGGGTCGCCTGCCATGAGGATGCGTGCCGTCTCGCCGGCGCCGATCGCTGCGACCGGTCGCGCGACCGCGATTCGCTCGTAACGTGCGCGGACCTCCGGGAGCACGGGAGCGAGCAGGCGATGCGTGCCTTGCGCCGCGGCGATCGTGGAGGCGCCGCGTGCGACGTCCACGGCCCAAAGGGCGACGACGACGTGATCGTGCATCGCCGCGAGCGCGACGGCATGAGCCGTGGGATCGTCGGCGCGCGCGACGAGGTGGCGGAGATGACACGCCGGCTCGCGCTCCTTCGGCGCGGCCATGGAGCGGACGCGCGAGCCCGGCACGGCGTCGTGGCACGGGCCTGCGGCGAAGACGTGCTTCTCGAGCCTCTCTGCGAGCTCGTCTCGGCCGATGCCCGCGCCTCCGACCGCCTGCTCGGCGCGCGCTCGCAGCTCGACGGCGAGCGCGGCGAGGCGGCGCGACAGCTCGTCCGCGTCCGAGGAGACCCCGAGGTGCGCACGCGCGCTTCGCGCGACCGCGCGGAAGTCCGAGCGAGCCTCCGCCGGAGGACGGGAGTCGGCCGCCTCGAGGGCGTCGCGCAAGCGGACGAGCTCCTGCGTCGTCTGCGTGAAGCCCGGTGCGGCGAGGCGCTCGAGGGCGTCGAGCGCGTCGTCGAGCTCGCGCGCGCGCACGACGTCGAGGGCGACGCCGGGATCCGTCGCCGCCAGCGTCTCGCGCAGCTCGCGGAGGCGGCGTGCGAGGAGGCGATCGTGATCGCCGCGCTCCCGCTCGCTCTTCGGCGGCTGCCAGGTGTCGACGATCGCGCGTACGAGCGAGCTCGCCGAGCGCGGGAGCGCGCGCTCCTCCTCGAGGCGGACGACCTCCGCGTCGACGAGCCGCCCGAGGAGCTCGCGCTCGCTCGTGGCCGAAGGCTCGGCGGGGCTCGGGAGCGACGCGACCTTCGCGCGTATCGCCTCGAGGCCACGAGCGCGCGCATCGAAGGAGAAGGGATCGATCGAGCCGGCGATGACTCCGAGCGTCGGATCCTCCCGGAGCACCGCCGCCATCGTCACGCGTCGGAGGTCCTCTTCGGAGGGCGTGATCCGCGCACGCACGGCGATGCGCCGGTCGGTGGCGGCCAGGTCGCGGAGGATCTCCTCCTCGAGCCGGTCGAACGCGGCCGAGCTCGGCGGCGCGGGATCGGCGGTGGGCGCGCTCGCGCTCGGCGCCGACGGACCGCACGCGAGGAGGACGACGAGCGCGATCGCCGCCGGAGCACGCGCGAGCCGCACGTTCACTCTCCGAGCACCTTGACGATGACGCGCTTGTTTCGCTGTCCGTCGAACTCGGCGTAGAAGACGCGCTGCCAGGTGCCGAGATCGAGCCGCCCCTTCGTCACCGGGACGATGACCTCGTGATGGATGAGGAGCGACTTGAGGTGCGCGTCCCCGTTGTCCTCGCCCGTGCGGTGATGCTTGTAGTCTTCACGGAAAGGCGCGAGGCCCTCGAGCCACTTCCAGATGTCCTCGTGGAGGCCCGGCTCGTCGTCGTTGACGAAGACACCCGCGGTGATGTGCATCGCGCTGACGAGCATGAACCCTTCCTGTATGCCCGAACGCGCGAGCACCTCTTCGAGCGTCGGCGTCAGGTGGACGAGCTCCCGCCTCTTCTTCGTGTTGAAGGTGAAGTACTCGGTGTGGCTCTTCATGAATCGCTCCGAGGGCCTCCCGTTCCGCCGGCCCGGTGCGTGGGACATTAGCCCAGGACGCGACCCGGTGTAGCCGTCCGAACCTTCTGCCCTGCGCCGGCGAGAGGCGAACGCGTCGGCCGAGAGGGGTACTGGTCGGGCAGTCGGGCTTCCGATAATGTGCTGAGCCGTGCTCACACGCGCCCTTTCGAAGACGGCCAAGCATGCTTGGCCATGGATCCAGCGGCTGAATCGTGCGATCGAGCGGCCGTCGCCTCATCCCGCCTGGGCGCCCGCGCCGCTGCCGAAGCGACGCGAGCGTTCGTTCCCGGAGCTCGGTTTCCCGCGAGAGACGGACTCGCTCTGTCCGCGCTGCGTGAAGGAGGTGCGGGCCGAGGTGCTCTCCGGCAAGCGCGATCTGCGCTCGCTCATCGACGGGCGGCCCGGCGAGATCCGCGCTCGCCTCGTCGAGGAGGAGCGCGACGGCCGCCGGCAGATCCTGATGAAGAAGGAGTGCCCGACCCACGGCAAGTTCGAGGACGTCATCGCCATCGACGCCGACTTCCTCAAGCGCATCGAGCGCCTGTACCCGGGGCGCGACTTCCTCGCGCCGTTCACGAAGCTGCGCGAGCACGGCTCGTCGAGCATCAAGTACGGACGCGGCAGCGTGCTCACCGTCGACCTGACGAACCGCTGCAACATGATGTGCGACCCGTGCTTCATGGACGCGAACCAAGTCGGTTACGTCCACGAGCTCGAGTGGGAGGACATCGCCAAGATCCTGGACGACGCCGTCACGGTGCGGCCGAAGCGCCAGATGAGCATCCAGTTCTCCGGCGGCGAGCCCACGCTGAGCCCCCACTTCCTCCGCGCGATCCGCTACGCGCGCGAGAAGGGCTTCTTCGCCGTACAGTGCGCGACGAACGGCATTCGCTTCGCGCAGGATCCGAGCTTCGCGCGCGCGGCGAAGGAGGCCGGCCTCCGGATGGCGTACCTCCAGTTCGACGGCGTCGGAAACGAGGCCAACAGCCACCGCAAGGTCGGCAACCTCTTCGACGTGAAAGTCCGCGCGATCGAGAACCTCCACGCCGCGGGCATCGACGTGATCCTCGTCGTCACGGTCGTCAACGGCGTGAACAACCACGAGGTGGGCCGCGTCGTGGATTTCGCGATCGCGAACGCCGACAAGGTGACGGTCGTGAGCTTCCAGCCGGTGAGCTTCACCGGCCGCGACGAGGACATCTCCGACGAGCTCCGCGCGAAGCAGCGCTACACGCTGAGCCATCTCGCGTACGACCTGAAGGAGCAGTGCGGGTTCACCGAGCCGCTGCGCGACTGGTTCCCGCTCTCCGCGATGGGTCCGTTCAGCGATCTCACCGATCTCCTCCTCGGAGAGCGCGCGGACTGGGGCTCGATGAAGTGCGGATGCCACCCGAACTGCGGCGTCGGCACCATCCTCTTCGTCCACAAGAAGACGAAGGAGGTGGTTCCCCTCACGCAGTTCCTCGACATCGAGTCGCTCCTCTCGGACATCCAGGACATCACCGACGCCGCGCAGGGTAGGGCGGTCACGCTCGCGGAGCTGGCCGTCGCGCTGCTCAAGAACTTCGACGCGAAAGCGGCGCCCGTGAGCTTCCCGACGTTGCTCAAGCAGTTCCTCAGCCAGACGGGGGCGCGCGGCAAGCGCATCGGCGAGCACGAGAACGACGCGCACGAGTTCGAGTGGCGCGTGCTCTTCGTCGCCGGAATGTGGTTCCAGGACCTCTACAACTACGACTTCCGGCGTACGGAGATGTGCATCATCCCGTACGGCACGCAGATGGGCGAGATCAGCTTCTGCGCGTACAACACCGGCGTGGGCTGGCGGCAGATCGTGGAGAAGATGCACGCGACGGCGACGGTCGCGGAGTGGTATCGGACGCGCGGGCGCCATCCGATCTACGCGAAGCGCCAGAACCTCCCGCTGCCGCCGGAGCTCGGTACGGTCGTCATCCCCGAGCCGCGTCGGGTGCGACTCCCGGTCCTGGAGAACTGACGCAGGTGGGCACAGCCGAGAAGAGCGGCAGGTCGCGCTCGGGGCCAGCCGCCACGTCTCGTGAGCCGAGCGCCCTCGGTTCCGCGCTCGACTTCATGCGCCTGCTCTGGGCCGTCGACCACGGCCTGCAGCGCCGATCGAAGCGCATGGAAGTCGAGCTCGGCGTCACCGGGATGCAGCGGATCATCATCCGCCTCATCGGTCGCTATCCGGAGATCGCCGCCGGGCGCCTGGCGGAGCTCGTGCACGTGCATCCGAGCACGTTGACGGGCGTCCTCCGCCGCCTCGTCGAGCGCGGTTACATCCATCGCGAGCGCGATCCGATGGATGCACGACGCTCGCGATTCGTCCTCCTGCCGGCCGGCGCGCAGATCGACTCCACGCAGGCAGGTACGGTCGAGGCCGCGGTTCGCCGTGCGCTCTCGCGGCTTCCTCCCGAGAAGATCGACGCCGCGCGCACCGTCCTCGCCGCCGTTGCCGAGGAGCTCGCTCGTCCGGATCGATGACCCGCAGCCGGCGCCCGCTCAGGGGTCGACGACCTCGATGCGGACGTCGTCGAAGAGCAGCGCGGTGGAGCTCATGCTCACGGCGTGGCTCACGCCGAAGAACGTCGCGCGCTCCTTCAGGGAAGCCATCGGCTGCGTCAGTGGACCGCTGATGACCATCCGATCGTCGACGAACAGGCGCACGGCGCCGAAGGGGCTGGCATTCGCCTCCTCGACGTCGAGCTCGAGCCGGTAGGTATGCCAAGCGGAGTCGACGGGGTACGGGTTCAAGCCGACCGGCTCTGCGCAGGTCCCGAGGCTCGCGCACGCCATCCTGTAGTACGCGAGCTTCACGCCCGCGCTCGTGAACTCGACTCCCACGTCGAGCCGATCGTCGTCTTCACCCACGGCGTCGACGTCTTTCGCACGAGTGACGAGGCGGGGGCCCTGGGTCCCACTCTGGGGGGTGGGCACCTTGGCTTTGAACGTCAGCCTGTAGCTCCATCGATCTCCGGTAGGCAGTGAATGCGTACGCCGGAGAACGCCGCGCTGGGAGGCGTCGGTGACGGGAATCAGAGCGACCTCGAGGACGCTCGAGGGGTTCGTCTCGTCGCCGGGCTTGATGCTGATCTTGGCGTTGCGCTCGGCAAAGGTCGACCACGCACGAGGAATGTGCAGCGGTCCCTCGAAGTCGTCGCAGAAGACCTCCGCCCCCGGTGCCTGCGTTCCGCAGGGAAGCTCCTGCCCACCCTCCTCATCGACGCCGACGTCGGTCGTGGCGGCGTCTTCGACCGTGGCGTCGGCGACGGGGACGGGAGCGGCTGCATCCGCGGGGGCGTCGTCGCGAGGTTCGTCCTCGCGCGCCGCTCCGTACGTGGTGCACGCCGTGGCGATCGCCAGACACAGGAGGAACGAGGTTCGAAGGGCTTGCATGCGATCTGGAGCGCTCGTCACTCGGCCGGTACGCATCGGCCGAACATCCTCGTCCGGCCGAGTAGCAGCGTACACGATCGTAGGACGTCCATCGCGAGGACGCCGTCGCGCGGGCACGATCCGTCGGCGCCGCCCTGGATCAGATCGACGTCCGTCGTCACGGCGAACGAGCCGGTCGTCACGCGCGCGCGTCGAAGCTTCCTCGCGTTGATCTTCCCCGAGGCCGTGTACATCGCCTCCTTGCTCCCCGCGCTCTGACCGACGAGCTTCTGGCCGGCTGGTGAAGACGTGAAGAGGTCGGAGTGCTGCGCGCCCGTGTCGACCAGGAGATGCACGGGGTGCGACTCGACGGTCGAGGGCACGACGAAGGCGAGGCCCTTCACCGGACCGTCGTTCTCTTCGCACGCTCGGGCGTCCTCCGGCTGGACGAGCGTCGCGCCGGAGTCGGCGAGATCCCAGAACGCCTCTTCCCACCAGGCGGCGCGGATCTCGCCGTTCGCGAGATCGAGCACGACGGCGTCGCCCTCTTCATCGAGCCGCTGCGGCGAGATGAAGGCGCCGATCCCGAGCTTCTGGATCACGTCGGGCACCTCGGTCGCGAGCACGGTGCTCGCCGAGAGCTTGCCCCACTCGTCGATCTCGATGTCGGGGTCGTCGACCCGGTACGTCGCGATCGACTTGCCGACGTGGTCCGTGCCGACGTCGCCGAGCTTCTTCATCGAGAGCCCGAGCTTGCGCGCGAACCAGCCCGCGATCACGTGAGAGTTGGCGCCCGTGTCGACGAGCATGAGGGCGGGTTGTCCGGCGATCTTCCCCGTGACGAGCGGCAACGGGAACGCGCGACCTTTGATCTCGTATCGCAGCGTCGCGCGGCGAGCGAGGCGAGGGAGCTCCGTCCGGCCGGGCGTCGCTGTCGCGAGCTGCGCGTGCGGCGTCGCCCGCTTCGGCGCAGGCGCAGCGGCACGCTCACCGGCGCACGCGGCGAGCACACCGACCAACGACCCGAGCAGCGAGACGGAGGTGAGCGCGCGAATGAGGACAGTCTAGCGACGCGACGCCGCCTGCGTCGAGTCGGGGGTCACGGCGTCGACGACGATCGCCCCGTCCTCCACCTCGACCAGCGCGACGTCTCCTCGACGCAGCTCGCCCTTGAGGAGCATCTCGGCGATCGGGGCCTCGACGAGCCGGCCGATCGCGCGGCGCATCGGGCGGGCGCCCATCTCGGGATCGAAGCCGCCCGCGTCGAGGAGCGCTTCGATCGCCGCGGGGCTCGCGTCGAGCGTCACGCCGCGCGCCTCCTCGAGATCCTTCGCGAGCCGCTTCAGGATCCTACGCGCCACCTCCGCGACGTCCTCGCGCGAGAGCGGAGCGAACGCGAGCACTTCGTCGAGGCGGTTGAACAGCTCCGGCGGCAATGCGCGCCGCGCCGCCTCGGTGACGGCCTCCTGGTACCTCGCCATCTCACGCTCGCGATCCTTCGGGTCGCGGCGGGGGACGCCGAAGCCGATGCGCCCGCGGCTGCTCGCGCTCGGCGAGAGCTCCGCGCCGATGTTCGACGTGAGGAGGATGACCGTGTTCGTGAAGTCGACGGTGCGCCCGCGGCCGTCCGTGAGGCGCCCCTCGTCGAAGACCTGGAGGAAGCCCTCGAGCACGTCGCGGTGGGCCTTCTCGATCTCGTCGAGGAGGACCACCTGGTAAGGCCGGCGGCGGACCGACTCGGTGAGCTGGCCGCCCGCATCGTGGCCCACGTAGCCGGGCGGTGCGCCGACGAGACGCGAGATCGCGTGCGACTCGGCGTACTCCGACAGGTCGAGCCGCGTCATCGCGTCGGCGGAGTGGAAGAGGCACTCGGCGATTGCCTTCGCCGTCTCCGTCTTGCCGACGCCGGTGGGGCCGAGGAGGAGGAACGTCCCGATCGGACGCCGCGAGCGGAAGCCCGACGCGTTCCTGCGGAGGACCGTCGCGATCCTCTCGAGCGCGTGGCGATGCCCGACGATGCGCTCGCCGAGGAGCTCCTCGAGCCGGAGCAGGCGCTCGGCATCGGTCTCGAGCAGCCGCTCCTCGGGGACGCCCGCGAGCTCGCTCACGACCTCGGCGATCTGTTCGACGCCGACGCTCTTCTCGCGCCGCCGCCGCGCACGCGCGCCTGCGAGATCGAGGATCTGCACCGCCTTGTCCGGGAGCGCCTTGCTCGGCAGGTAGCGGACGCTCCACGTGATCGCCTTCGCGATGGCCTCCTGCTCGAAGGTGCACTCGTGGTGCTTCTCGAACAGAGGCGCGACGCCTTCGATCGCGAGCATCGCCTCCTCCGGGGCGAGCTCGGCGACCTCGATCGGCGTGAAGCACCGGCTGAGGCCCGGGTCGGCGTCGATCGAGCGCCGGTACTCGGTCTCCGTCGTCGCTCCGATGACCGAGAGCTCGCCGCGGGCCAGCGCGAGCTTCAGCTCGGAGGCCGCCTCGTCGCCCGCCTCGGGGCCGAACAGCACGTGGATCTCGTCGAAGAAGAGGATGACCCGTCCCTTCGACTTCGCGACCTCGGTCTTGAGCTGCCCGATGCGCTCCGCGAGCGATCCTCGCACGCCGGTGCCGGCGAGGAGCGCGGCGGGCTCGATGCCGACGAGGACGCTGTCCTCGAAGCAGGCGACGTCGACGCGCTGGGCGATGCGCTGCGCGAGGCCGCGCACGACGCTCGTCTTCCCGACGCCGGGGGCTCCGACCAGGCACGCGTTGCTGCGCTCGCGCTTCGCGAGCACGTCGAGGACGCGCTCGATCTCGGCGTCGCGACCGACCACCGGATCGAGCTCGCCGCGCGCGGCGAGCTCGGTGAGGTTGCGCCCGATCTGGCAGAGGAGCGGGTACTGCTTCGGGTCGAGGGCGAACGGGCTCTGGCCCTTGCTCGCCGTCGCGACCTTCTTCGCCTTCGCGGGCGGCGCCTTCTCCTGCTTCGGCGGCGCCGGAGCGCGCGGAGGCTCGACCGGTCGCGGCGGCACGACCGGGACGATGCCGCTCGGCCGCGTGCTCGACGGAGGCGCGGGAGGCGGCGACGTCTTTGCCGCGGGGCGGCCGTCGCCCGTCGTTCCCGTGAGAGGCGGGAGCGTCCCTCGGCCGACTCCGTCGAGCGGACCCGTCCGTCCGCTTCGGTTCTGCGGCGGCACGAGCGGATGGGCGAGGCTCGAGCGCGGCTTCGACGGCGCCGTGCTCACGGACGTGAGCGACGGGACCGGACGACGCGGCGGGGCGAGGCCCATCGCGAGCTGCATCGAGGCGACGCGCAGGCGCGTCACGTCGGTACCGCACTGCACGAGCGTGCGATGCGCGGCGGTGCCGGTCTCCTGGCAGAGCGCGAACAGGACGTGGATGGACCGCGCTTCACCGCGCCCGGCGCCGGTCCGCACCGCGACCTCGCGCGCCTTCTGGAGCGTGCGCGCCAGGGCGTCCGGTGCGTCGTCGACCGTCACGCGCGCCGCGCGGAGAATGACCTCCGGGTCGAGACGCCGCTCGAGCAGGAGCTGCGCGGCGTCGTCCGTTCCGCTCGCGAGGACGGCGAGGAGATGGGTGGTCGTCGGCTTCTGGCCACGCTCACGAGCGGTCTCTTCCGCCATCCGACGGAGCGTCGCGAGGTCCAAGTCGGAGCTGACGGGGGCCCGCCTTCCCAGGGCTGACTCCATGGTTTGTCGGGATCGCACGCATCGTCGAGATGGGCCAAACAAAGCGCGGCCGCATGCCCTTGTCCGCGGGCAGGACGGACTCTACCGTGCCCGTTGTCTCCACCGGGGCGGCTCCTATAATTGACCCGCCGGTCAGAAAAGGGCGTGGTGCCGACTCCTGCGGACGGCTTCGAGCATCGAAGCGCCGGACGAGGGTTCGGGGGAATGCCAAGAGGTCGGGAGTCGCCGAGAAAGGGAGGGAGGGTGTCACGCGTCGCAGATCCCAAGGCGAAAATCGCGCTGTTGCGCGCCGCCGAGGAGGTGTTCTCCGAGCGCGGCGTCGCCGGCGCCAGGGTCGAGGACATCGCGAAGAAGGCGAACGTGTCGAAGGGAGCGTTCTACCTGCACTTCGAGAGCAAGGAGGCCGCGCTGAAGCAGATCGTGGAGAGCTGGCTCGCGCGCTGCTCTTCGCTCTTCGCCGCTCCGCACGAGTATCCCGATGCGCCGGACGATCCGGACACTTTGCTCGACTTCTGCATCGAGCGCGACGTCCAGCTCTACGAGTTCTTGTGGCAGACGCGCGCGACGATGCGCATCCTCGCGACCTGCCGGGGCGAGTACGAGTACCTGATCGACGCCTTCAAGGCGGACATGCAGCGCCGGAGCCGTGAGTGGCTCGAGCGCTGGCGGTGCGACGGCCTGATCCGTCCGGAGATCGACGTGGAGATCGCCGCGACGATGATGAGCGGCGCGTTCGAGGAGCTCGCGATGCGGATGATCCGATCGCCGCATCGACCGCCGTTCGAGCGGTGGCTCGAGCTCGCGCAGGAGACGTTCGTCCGGGCGTTCGGCACATCGGAGCTCGTTCAGGCGCTCGAGCGGCGCAGTCAACGCGGTCCGCTCAGCGGCTTCGGGCTCCGTCGTGGCGCGCAATCCGATGGTGGAGACCGCAGCGTCCGAGCTGCGCACGAAGGATGAGCACGGGGTCGGAGACGACAGAGGCGAAGATGGGGAGCGACGTACGTCTGCATGGAGCTCCGGTCGCCGGCGCGCCGCAGGCCTCGAAGCGCGGCGTCCGCGTCGGCCTGATCATGGCCCTCGTGCTCGGCGTCGGCTTCCTCGGCTTGCTCGGCGTGCGCGTGAAGCAGGCGACCGCGAAGCGAGCGGCGTTCGAGCAGGAGCGCGCGGCCGTCGAGGATCGGAAGAAGGTGAAGGTGCCGGTGTCGACCGCGCGCCCGACTCCCACCGTCTGGGTGCCGCGCGTCGACGTCACCGGCACGCTCAAGCCGTGGCGCGAGGCCGATGTCGGCTTCGAGACGCAGGGGCGCCTCGTTCGCATCAACGTCTCGGTCGGCGACAAGGTGACGGAGGGGCAGGTGCTCGCGCTCCTCGACTCCTCGCGCGCGGCCGCACAAGTCGGTCAGGCCGAGTCGCAGGTGACCGCGGCGGAGGCGAACCTCGCGCTCGCGCAGGACAACCTGAAGCGCACGGAGGCGCTCGTCGCGTCGAAGGCCATTCCGGAGGCGCAGGCCGAGCAGGCGCGCCAGCAGGTGGCCATGGCGAAGGCGCAGCTCGAAGGCGCGCGTGCGGCTGCCCGCCTCGCGAAGACGGGCGTCGGCCTGACGGCGGCGACCGCTCCGTTCGCCGGCATCGTCACGCGGGCCCCGACGGGCATCGGCTCGGTCGTGAACCCGGGCGTGCCGCTCATCCACCTCGAGGACACCTCGCGCTTCCGTCTGAGCGTGACGGTCGGCGAGGAGGACGTGCCGTTCGTGGCGCAGGGAGCCGTCGTGAAGGTCGTGTATCGAGACGCGACCGTCGACGGCAAGGTGATCGCGGTCGTCCCGTCGCTCGATCAAGCGACCCGCCGCGCGCCCGTCGAGATCGAGGTACCGAACGACGGCCGCCTCCTCGCGTGGGGATTCGTCCGCGCACGCATCCTCGGCAGCGGCGAGATCCCCGCGGTGCGCCTCCCGGCCCTCGCCCGCCGCCCGGGGTCGCAGGACGAGATCGTGAAGGTCGAAAAGTCCGGCGACAAGACCGTGGCGCGAATCGTCAAAGCATCCTTCGCGGTCGACGAAGACGGCTCGCTCGTCGTGCAACGCGGAGTGGGGCCGGACGACGTGGTGATCCTCTCGCCGAGCGTCGAGCTGCGGGACGGAGACTCGGTGGAAGTGGAGCAATGAATGAGGCTCCAGGCTCCAGGCTCCAGGCTCCAGGGAGTCGAGAGCGCTCCAGCGATGGTGCCGTGAAGACTGGAGACTGGAGTCTGGAGACTGGAGACTGATGTCTGGAGCCCGGAGCCTGGAGCCTGGAGCCTTTTCGAAGTGAACCTCTCCGCCATCGCCATCAAGCGTCCCGTCTTCACGGTCATGGTCACCGTGGCGCTCATGGTCCTCGGTGCCATGGGGCTGTCGCGGATCGGCACGGATCTGTTCCCCGACGTGTCGCTTCCGGTCGTCGTGGTGAACGTGCCGTACCCGGGCGCGTCGCCTCGCGAGGTGGAGCAGCTCGTCACGAAGCCGATCGAGGACGCGGTCGTGTCGATGAACGGCATCGACCGCCTGAAGACGACGTCGCGCGAGGGGCTCTCGACGACCATCGTGCTGTTCAAGCTGGGCGTCGACATCCAGGACGCGGCGACGCAGGTACGCGAGCGCGTCGCGCAGATTCGGTACAAGCTCCCGAGCGAGATCAAGGAGCCCGCCATCATGCGCTTCGACGTCGGCGCCACGCCGGTGCTGACGTACGCGCTCGGCGGCGGCGGAAAATCGCTTCCCGAGACGGCGCAGTTCGCGCGCGACGTCATCAAGCCCGCGCTGGAGCAGGTCGAGGGCGTCGCGTCGGTCGAGGTCAAAGGCGCGGCCGAGCGCGAGATCCACGTGGAGCTGGATCGCGCCAAGCTCGACGCGCTGCAGCTCTCGCCGGTCGCCATCCTGCAGCAGATCAAGGCGCAGAACCTGAACGTCCCCGCCGGCCACTACGAGGAGGGCGCGCGGGAGATCAGCGTGCGCACCGTCGGTGAGCTCAAGACGGTCGACGAGGTCCGGAACCTCATCGTCGCGACGGCGGCCGACGGATCGAGCGTGCGCCTGTCGGACATCGCGACGGTCGAGGACGGGTACGAGGAGCTCCGCACGCGCATCCGCGTCAACGGCGAGCCGGCGGTCATCTTCGACGTGCTCAAGCAGTCCGGGACGAACACGATCGCGATCGATCGCGCGGTGAAGGCGAAGCTCGCGGCGCTCGAGAAGACCTTCCCGCCCGGCATGCGCGCCGATCTCATCATCGAGCAGGCGCGCTTCATCGAGGAGAACACGCGCGAGGTCGAGATCGCGATCGTCTTCGGCGGCGCGATGGCCATCCTCGTCATCCTCGTGTTCATGCTCGACGTGCGGTCGATGCTCATCAGCTCGGTCGCGCTGCCCACGAGCGTGGTCTCGACGTTCTTCGTCATGTACCTGCTCGGGTTCTCGCTCAACATGATGACGCTGCTGGCGCTCAGCCTGAGCATCGGCTTGCTCATCGACGACGCGGTCGTCGTACGCGAGAACATCACGAAGCACCTGGAGCGCGGAGAGGACCCGATGACCGCCGCGCTGAAGGGCACGAAGGAGATCGCGCTCGCCGTCCTCGCGACGACGCTCACGGTGGCCGCGGTCTTCGTCCCCGTGGCCTTCATGACCGGCATCGTCGGCCAGTTCTTCCGGCAGTTCGGGCTCACGATCGTCGCCGCGGTCGGCATGTCGCTCTTCGTCGCGTTCACGCTCGACCCGATGCTGTCGAGCCGCTTCTCGAAGGCGCACGTGCCCGGCGCGCCCGATCGCTTCGCGTGGCTCAAGCGGCCGTTCCTCGTCTTCTTCGCGAACCTCGAGGCGGCGTACCGGATGGTCCTCGGGTGGACCGTGAACCACAAGGCGATCGTCGGCATCGTCGCCTTCCTCGCGTTCCTCGTGATGTTCCCGATCGCCGGTCTGACCGGCTTCGACTTCGTCAACTCGGAGGACCGCGGTCAGTTCGTCGTCGACATCGAGCTGCCTGCAGGGACCAAGCTCTCCGAGACGGCGGCGCTCGTGCGCCCTGCCGAGGAGAGACTGATGCAGGATCCGCGCTTCGTCACCGTGCTCTCCACGCTCGGTCCGAACGGCGAGGTCAACAAGGCGACGTGGCGCATCGTCACCGTGCCCAAGGACCAGCGCACGGCGACCCTCACCGAGCTCAGGGACCTCACGCGCCGGACGCTCCAGGAGACCGTTCCGCAGGCCCGCGTCGTCATCAACGATCCCCCCTTCATCGAAGGCGCCGGCGCCGAGTCGCCCATCATGGTCCTCGTGCGCGCGCCCGACTACGACACGCTCGCGCCTCTCGCGAAGAAGTTCGAGGAGGCGCTGAAGACGGTGCCGGGGATCGTCGACGTCGACATGAAGTACACGCCCGGACAGCCCGAGCTACGGGTCGCGGTCGACCGCGACAAGGCGGCCCGCGCGGGCGTGCCGGTCGCGACGGTGGCGATGGCGCTCCGCACCGCGATCGAGGGCGAGGAGGCGGGCAAGCTCCGACAAGGCAAGGACGACGTCCCGATCCGCGTGCGGCTCGACAAGAACGACCGCGCCAGCATGGAGGACGTGCTCAGCATGACGATCTGGACGCCGAACGGGCCCGTCGCGCTCGGCGACCTGGCGAAGGTCGAGCACGGCGAAGGCCCGAGCACGATCGAGCGCGAGGATCGCGAGCGCCAGATCGTCATCGCCGCGGCGCCCTATGGTCGCTCCCTCGGCGAGCTCGTCCCCGACATGGAGGCGGCGTTCGCCAAGATCGAGATGCCGCCGGGCGCGAGCTATCACCTCGACGGCCAGATCCGGCACATGCAGGAGTCGAACGATGCGATGGGCGTCGCGTTCGCGCTCGCGCTCGTCTTCATCTACATCGTGCTCGCGGCGCAGTTCGAGAGCTTCATCCACCCGATCACGATCATGCTGACGACGTTGCCGCTCGCCGCCGTCGGCGCGGTCGTGGGCGTGTTCCTGTCGGGCACGTCGCTCGCGATGGGATCGCTCATCGGGATCATCTTCCTCCTCGGGCTCGTCACCAAGAACGCCATCCTCGTCGTCGATCGCGCGATCGTGCGCGTCCGCGACCAGGGCGAGACGCCGCTCCAGGCGATCCTCGAGGCGGGGCCCGAGCGCCTGCGCCCGATCCTCATGACGAGCGCCGCGATGGTCCTCGGCATGCTCCCGACGGCGCTCGGCGAAGGAGAGGGCAGCGAGTTCCGCGCGCCCATGGCGATCGCCGTCATCGGCGGCGTCGTGAGCTCCACGCTGCTCTCGCTCGTGGTCGTCCCCGCGTTCTACCTCGCCGTCGAGAACGCGAAGGCGACGATCCGGCGCTGGCGCGGGCTTCCGGCCCAGCCGATCCGCGCGCCCCATCCCGCGGAGTGACTCGCGGTCGGCCGAGCTCGCGGACGAGCGGTGGCCGAGTCGGGCGCGAGCTCAGAGGAGCTCGACGACGAGCGCGATGACGAGCAGGAGGAGCACGACCGCTCCTGCCGTTCGCGCGTGCTTCGCCATCCGCGTGTCCGTGACGAGCCCTCTCACGGCGTGACCTCCTGCGCTTCGTCCGTTCAGCGCTCGGTTACGCAATCAGGCAATCGGTGATCCAGCGATCGCGTCGCACACGCAGACTTCAGGTTTTGAGCTCTTGCGAGGCGTCGATGTCGTGGCATGTAGGACTCATCGAATGAGGCCGCGCATCGGGCGCAGGCCGCTTGGAGGTGCTTCTCATGTTCACGCGTAAGCTTCTCGTTCTTGCTGCTTCCTTCTCCATCTCGTCGCTCGTCGCGCTCACTGGTTGCTCGACGGAAGCCGGTACGGACGACGGCGAGATCAGCGAATCGAATCTCGACGCGACGCGGGCTCTCGCAGGTTCCTACAAGGGCCACGGCGAGATCCGCGGGCTCATCCTCGGGACCAACGGCCCCGACGGAGCCAAGCGCTTCATCGCCGACATCCGCAGCGGTGAGCGCGTCACGGGCACGTTCGCCGTCACGGGGAACAGGCTGACGCTGGATGCGGAGAACGCGCCGCCCAGGGCGGCGGCGCTCTTCGGCGTGATCTCGTTCAGCGTCGAGGGCGAGTGGCTCGTCTTGCGGCAGCCCCGCATGTGGCAATGGCTGCAGAAGGTGGACTCGTACTGCTCCGTCGATGCGGACTGCGAGCTCCAGAACGTCATTCACCCGGAATGCCTCGGCCGCTTCACGTGCTCGGAGGCGCGGACGTGCGAGTGGAGCTGCGGGACCCAGCCGCCGCCTCCCCCCGTCGATCCGTGCAGCGGTCTCGAGGAGGAGGCCTGCAAGGCGAACCCGGACTGCCAGCCCAACTACGGACCGAGCCTGTGCTCGCCCGACGGGCTCATCTGCACCCAGGACATCGTCTACAAGGGCTGTGCGCCCAAGACCCCGACGACGGAGCCGGCGCAGGCCTGCTTCTCGTCCGACGACTGCCCGGCCGGTAAGCACTGCACGACCGACGACGGCGCCTGCGACCCCGTCTGGATGCTCCCGGTGTGCACGGGAGTCTGCGTGGACTGAGCTCCTTCAGTCCTCGGTCCTGATCCAACTCCTCGGTCCTCGGTCCTCGGTCCTCAGCTCTTCCACGAGGGCCGAGGGCTGAGGCCCGAGGCCGGGCCTTTCCGACTTCACCTGCACGGCGGAGCAGGTTTCGAGGGCGCCGCGGGAAGTCGGCGTTGCTCCATGGCGGCGCGCCTCGTAGTCTCGCGCCACGCATGTGGGTCGATCGATCGCGGTCGTGGATCTGGACGGTCATCCTCGGCGGGTTCGCGCTGCCTCACATCTGGCTGCGTACCCTGACCGTCACGGCCATCAGCATCGTCGTCACGATCATCTACGAGTCGGTCGAGGAGGTGCACTACGCACTGACCGCGACCCCCTTCACGCTCGTCGGTCTCCCGCTCGGCATCTTCCTCGGCTTCCGGAACAACACCGCCTACGACCGCTTCTGGGAGGGGCGGAAGCTCTGGGGCGCGCTGGTCAACACCTCGCGCTCGATCACACGACAGATCCTGACGCTCATCGAGCCGCAGCCCGACGCGGAGCGCGGGCCCGGAGTCGACGAAGCGATCCGGCAGTTCGAGATCCGCTTCGTCCACCTCGTGATCGCCTACGCCCATGCGCTTCGACACCACCTCCGCGACACCTCGCCGATGGAGGTCCTCGAGCACATCCTCGGCCCGGAGGAGGCGAGCCGGTTCCGTGACGAGGAGAACGTCCCGACCGCGATGATTCAGCGGATGGGCGATCTCCTCGTCGAGGCCAGGCGAAAGAAGTGGATCCACCCGTTCCACATCCCCGTGCTGGAGGGCTCCCTCACCGCGCTGACGGACATCCAGGGCGGCTGCGAGCGCATCAAGGCGACGCCGATCCCGTACTCGTACACGGTCTTGATGCACCGGATCGTCGCCGTCTACTGCACGCTCTTGCCCTTCGGCTTGATGGACACGATCAAGTGGGCGACGCCGTTCGTCGTCCTCGCGATCTCGTACTGCTTCTTCGGTCTCGACGCGATCGGCGACGAGCTCGAGCAGCCGTTCGGGACCGACATCAACGACCTGCCGCTCAAGGCGATCTCCCGCAACATCGAGCGGAACCTGCGCGAGCGCCTCGGCGAGAAGCTGCCGCCGCCGCTCGCGGCCGAGCGCGGTGTCTTGACCTGATCCTCGAGCCCGCTCCCGTGCGACGTCGGGCGTGGTCGCGTCACGCGAAGACGTCGTGCGGGAGGGCCGACTCGCGGACCTCGTACCGCTCGTCGGTGATCGGGAAGCCGGTCTCGCTCGTCCCGTCGTAGGACAGCTTGAGCCGCTTCTCGCCGCTCCGATCGATCATCTCGCCGCTGTACTTGCGTGCATCGACGCCGAAGCCCTGGGTCCTGAGCTCGCCGTCGAAGACCGTCGCGCGGGCGAGATAGATGATCGTGTCGGGCAGGGAGGGGCGGTTGACGATGATCGACGCGGTGAGGTGCGCGAGCCCGCGGCGGTCCATCTCGTGGCGAAGCGCGCGCGCCGTCTCGAGCATGCCGTGGACGGCGACGATCGCCGCGGCGACCACGGCGGTGATCTCGACGCCCTCCTTCGTCTTGACCGGCGTCTTCGTCAGATAGGCGAAGTTCTCCTCGCCGAGGTTACCGCGGATCCGGCGGTGCACGTCGTTCTTCTCGTCGAAGTGCGCGAGCGTGCCGACGATCGCGCCGCACGCCGCTCGTGGCTCTCGCCACCGGGACTCGCGGGTCCGCCCGTAGGTCAGCTCGTCGTAGTCGCGACCGACGTGCGTCTTGAGGTCGAACGCGCACATCACGAAGCTCTGCGGGTTGCCCTCGTAGATGCGCTTGCGGAGCGGCTCGTCCAGCGCGTGCGCCCACGTGACGTGCGCGAGCGTCGCCCCGTCGTCGGTTCCTCCGCCGGTCGGATGGAAGGACTCCGGCTTCAGCGTCCCCATCTCGGAGAGCGTCGCGAAACGGGAGGCGACGATGCGCCGGTAGTGCTCGACCTCCCCGTGGTGGATGCGGTCACCGCAGTTCGTGTGCGCGAGCGTCGTGACCACGCTCGGTTGGCGCAGATCCGCGGCGCATGCCTCGCGATCGAGCGATGGCGGCGGGGTCGCGAACTGGAGCTCGTCTCGCAGGACCTGCAGCCCGGAGACGAGCTGCATGCGGTCGCTCACGATCTCGTCGAGGAAGACACGATTGCTGCCGCGCTCGACGCCGAAGCTCGCCTCGAGCTTCCAAAGGCGCTCCAGCCGAAGCTTGGCCGCGGAGGGATCGAACATTGGCAGAGCATCGCACGGAGGGCGGTAGCTGCAAAATCGTTCATGCATTCGTGGTCGAACGCTCGGGCACCCTCCGGTAGCGGACGAGCCGCCGGCTCGCCTTCGTCAGCGGCCACGCGTAGGCCACGTCCTCGTCGACCGTCGCTTCCTCCACCTCCGGAGGCTCCTCGCGGGCGAGCAGCGCCCACGCCGCCGGCGCGAGGCGGAGACCCAGCGGGACCCACGCGGCAGGCGCGAGCGTCGCCCGCGAGATCGCCACGTCCCATCCGTCCGGTCGCCGGGCGACCACGTTCTCGACGCGCTCGCGTACGAGCTCGATGTCCGTACGGCCGACCGTCCCGAGGACCGTCCGGAGGAAGGCCACGCGCTTCGTCAGCGGCTCCACGAGCGTGACGCGCAGGTCGGGACGCATCAGCGCCAGGGCGAGGCCTGGCGCGCCCGCGCCGGTCCCGACGTCGACCACGCGCGCGCCCGTCGGGACGAGACCGGGCCGGGCGAGCACGGCCGCGTCGGCGAGCATGAGGTCGAAGAGCTCGTTGTCCGTGCGTGCGGCCGTGAGGTCGACGCGCGCGTTCCATTGCCGGAGCAGGCCGAGCCAGGCCCCGAGCGCCCGTGTCGCGTCGTCCGCGATGACGGAGGTCCCAGCCAGTGACAGGACGGTGGTGAGGCGGCCCTCGTCCGCTTCCATGCGGGGAAGGATGGCGCCGTTCGTCCAGAAAGGATAATGGGAACTGGAAGTGTCCGTCGTTTCGCCCACGCTCAAGGCACCCGACGCCGAGGTCTCGAAGGACAGGCTCGCGGCTCTCGTTCGCGCCAAGTTCGGCGCCGATCTCCACGCGACGGAGATGCCCGGCGGCGCCTCGACCCGGCGCTACTTCCGTGTCGCGCTGCCGGGCGGGAAGACCGCCGTGGCGATGTTCGTCCCCGAGGGCGGCCGTCCCGAGGAGGTGCAGAAGGCTCACGACAGCAGCAAGCGCTGGCCGTTCCTCGAGGTGAGGGATCTCCTCGCGGAGCACGGCGTCGACGTGCCCGACGTGCTCGCGGAGGACACCGAGCACGGCTGGCTCGTCATCGAGGACCTCGGCGACGACACGCTCGCGAACTGGCTCCTCAAGCATCCCGACGAAAGGGAGGCGCTCTACCGCCAGGCCGTCCGGGATCTCGCACGCGCGCAGAACGAGCTCGCCGTCCTGCCCGAGGGATCCGTCGTGGCGAGCCGCACGTTCGACTTCGATCTCCTTCGATGGGAGATCGAGCACTTCAGGGAGTGGGGGCTCGACGCTCGGGACAAGAAGCTCGCGCCCGAGGACGTCCCGCGATGGAACGCGATCGCGGATCGACTCGCCCGGCGCGTCGCGGACCTGCCCCGCGGCTTCGTGCATCGGGACTACCAGTCGCGGAACATCATGGTCGTCCCCGGCGACGCCGACCGGCGCCGCCTCGTCTGGATCGACTTCCAGGACGCGCTGCTCGGACCTCGCGTCTACGATCTCGTCGCGCTGCTCAACGACAGCTACCAGGAGTTCGACCGCGCCTTCGTGGAGGCGCGCCTCTCCGACTACGCCGACGCCGCCGCGCTCTCGCGCAGCTTCGGGGAAGAGAGCCGCTCGCGGCTGCTCCACGAGTTCGACCTCGTCACCGTCCAACGCAAGCTGAAGGACGCCGGCCGCTTCGTCTTCATCGACCGGCAGAAGGGCAACCCGTCGTTTTTGAAGTTCGTCACCCCGACGATCAAGAAGGTCGGCGCCGCCCTCGCACGCCTCGCCCCGCACGATCCGGACATGGCCGAGCTACGCGACATCCTCGCCCGCACGCTGGGCGAAGAGCTCGGCTGAAGAGGTTCAGAGGCTCGACATCGAGGCCCGAGCTCTCTGAGCCCCGAGGCTGACGTCCGCCTCGCCGAGGACTGAGGACCGAGGACTGAGGACTGCCAGCCCCGTCACGCCGCCCTGGCCGACTCGACGTTCACCATCGCTCCCATCGGCTCGGCCGTGTCGTCGCGCACGACGCGGATCCTGGCATCGATCATCCAACCCGAGCTCGTCGTGACGATCACCGTCTCGAGCCCGAGCTGGCGCAGCCGGCAGATGGCGACGCGCAGCCGGTTCGTCGCCGTCTCCGGACCGACCGTGTCGCCGGGCCATCCTGCGGCCACGAGCTCGGCGGCGGGTACGGCCTCTCCGGGACGGGCGAGGCGCGCCTCGACGAGCGCCGTCAAGATCCGGCGCAGCGTCGGACGGCGCAACAGATCGATGCGAACGCCGCTCGGTGACACGACCCAGTGGCCGTGCGCCGGAGCGCAGACCGTCTCTCCAGCGCCGGACAGCCATCGGTCGACGGAGTGGCGAAGCATCTCCAGGTTCCGGATCACGTCCTCGGGCACCGCGCCTCGCGCGCGGATGGCCTCTGCAACCTGGAAAAAGGCCTCGTCGATGCGCTTCATGCGCGGCGTCGAAGCATGAAACGTGCCTCTCTCAACTGCGTGATCTCGCGGCCGGAGGGGATGATCCGTTTCGATCCGCTGAGGAGCCCGTGAACCGGAAGGCGCGGGCACGATCGCGGGGTCGGGCCGCCCTCGAAGGATGCTAGCTTCGGAAACCCGTCGATGAGTGAGACGACCAGCAACCTCGGCCGTGGTTCGTCGCGGCGCGATCCGACCACGACGCGCACCGTGGAGGTCCATCCCCACGGCCTCGTGCTCCGCGACCGCGGAGGCGAGGTCCTTCCGCTGTGGGCCGGCGCGATGCACTACTGGCGCCACGCGCCCGAGCAATGGGCGCCGTGCCTCGACGCGATGAAGGCGATGGGCCTGCGCGTCGTCGACACGTACGTGCCGTGGGGCGTCCACGAGACGGGGCACGGGAGCTTCGACTTCGGTGACAAGATCGCCCGCCTCGACGTCGCCCGCTTCATGCGCCTCTGCGCGGAGCGCGGGCTCTACGTCATCGCGCGGCCGGGCCCGCACATCAACGCGGAGCTCACGTACTTCGGACTGCCCGAGCGCGTCGTCTGGGATCGCGCATGTCAGGCGCGGACCCCGCGCGACAACCCCGTCGTCCTGCCCATCGTCCCGACGGCGTTCCCGGTTCCCAGCTACGCGAGCGAGGCGTTCCACGACGAGGCCGCGCTCTGGTTCGAGGCGGTCGGCCGCGTCCTCGCGCCTCTGCAGTATCCGCACGGCCCGATCGTGATGTGGCAGATCGACAACGAGGGCGCGCTCTACTTCCGCGACGGGCCGTACGATCAGGATTACCACCCCGACGCGATCCGGCTCTTTCGCGACTTCCTCCGCGAGAAATACCAGAGCCCGAAGGCGCTCCGCGACGCGTGGGGCGATCCGAACGTCACGTTCGCGGCTGCGACGCCTCCGACCCGCTTCGACGCGAAGAGCGCCGACGAGCTGCCGCGCCACCTGGATTGGATGCAGTTCCACGAGCACCTGCTCGCGCACGCTATGGCGCGCTTCGCGAAGGCGCTCGAGATGGCGGGCTGCTCGGCGGTCCCGACGATGCACAACCTGCCGCTCGGCGAGGCCGCGACGGCGCTGAACCCCGGGCGCATCGCGCGGGTCGTCGACCTCGTCGGGCTCGACTACTACCACCCCGCGAACCCGAAGCATCACGCGACGATCATGCGGCGCACGAGCGAGCTCGCCGTGCGCTGCGAGGGACGCGGCGTCCCCGCCTACGGCGCGGAGGTCGGCGCGGGGTTCCCGCCCTTCTTCGCTCCGCTCGACGAGAAGGACTCGCTCTACACCCTGATGGCCGCGCTCGCGTACGGCTTGCGAGGCTTCAACCTGTACATGGCCGTCAACCGCGATCGTTGGGTCGGAGCGCCCATCGACGAGCACGGCCTGCCGAGCCGCTTCGCCGACGAGTACAAGGCCCTCATCGAGGTGCTCGATCGCGTCCAGTTCCACACGCTCCGCCGCCGCGCACCCGTTCGCCTCGTCGTGCCGCGCGCGCTCCGCCGGCTCGCGCGAGCGACGCACGCCTTCGGGCCGGTGACGCCTGCCGTGTTCAACATCGCGTTCTCGGGCCCGCTCGACAGCTGCCTCGAGGACGATCTCGAGAACGGAGCGGCCGACGGCGACGCTCCCGCGGAGCACGGGCGCTTCGTCCCCGCGCCGCCGATCGCCGGCGAGTCGTTCATCCGCGCGTTCGAGCGCGCGCTCCTCGTGCGCGGCGTGCCGTTCGCCTACGCGGGCGGCGACTCGCTCGCGGCTTCCATCGAGGACGCCGCGTGGATCGTCTGCACGACGGCCGGCGGCCTGAAGCGGGAGGTCCTCGACACGCTACGCGAGGTGCATGCGCGTCGCGGCACACCCGTCACGATCGGGCCCACCGTCCCGCAGCGCGACGGGTCGATGCGGCGCCTCGACAGCCCACACGACGTGACCGGTCTCGAGCTCGAGCCGCTCGACGATCCGGCGCGTGCCGATGCCCTCGTCGCGCGGTTCGTCGAGGAGCTCGGCCTGCCGACCTATCCGGTCGATCCGTCGACGGTCTTCGTCACGGTGCACGAGGACGCCCAAGGCACGCCCAAGGTCGCCTTCGTGATGAACCCCGAGCCGCAAGCCGTGCTCGCGACGGTCGGCCTCGGACCCCGTCCGCGTGCGATCGTCGACCTGTTGCCGCGCACGCGCGAGCCTGCACGCATCGAGGCGCAGGCGGGCGGCTTCGTCGTCGAGGTCCCCGCCCGCACGGCGCGGCTGTTCGCGATCGAGAGCTGACTTCAGACTCCAGTCTCCAGCTTTCGGAGAGCGCCTGCCGCAAAGCGAGGAGCTCGACACTGCAGCGTCCAGCCTTCAGCGAACCCCCGCTGGAGCCTGGAGCCTGGAGCCTCCTCCCCATCAGTCGCAGATTCGGACGTTCGGATCTCCGCAAACCTGGAAGCTCCGCCCCAGGCATGTCTTCTCGTTGCACGCTCCGGCGTCGCCGCACTCCGCATTCGTCTTGCAGAGGCGGACCTCGCTTCCTCCGCAGGAGTTCCTGCAACGTGCACGGCCGCCCTGGCTCGCGCCGAGGCAGCACGTCTGGCCCTGCGGGCAGTCCGCCTCCTCGTCACATTCCATCTCGAGGCCGGCGCCCGGGCAGTTCGCGTCGTCCGGGATGCAGCCGGCATCGAGCACCGAGCGGCAGCAGATCTGGTTCGCGACGTTGCATTCGCTCGCTCCGCACGTGATCCGGCCGGGGTTGGAGGCGCTGCCGCTCGAAGAGCCGCCATCGGCTCCTGCGTCATCGCTACCGCCATCGCTCGGGCCGCCGCTGGTGGTGCCGCCGCTCGTTCCGCTGCTTCCGCCGCTCGTGCCGCCGCTCGTGCCGTTCGAGCCGCCGTCGTCGGTCGTCGCACCGACCGTCGCTCCGTCGTCTCCGCCACAGCCTCCGAGCGCGCCGCCGATCCCCCAGCCTCCGAGCGTGCACGCCGTCACGATCACGAAGAGCTTCCTCATGCCGAACTCCTACTCGCAGCCCTCCGGGTTCCCGCAGACCCAGAGGTCGTAGCCTCCGCACTTCTTCGGGTTGCACGCGCCGGCGTCACCGCAGTCCTCCGCCGTCTTGCAGACCCGAACGCCGCCGGGCCCGCAGTCACGCGCGCACTGCGTCCCGCGGTCTCGACCGCCGCCGCGGAAGCAACATCGCGACGGGCCTCCGCCGGCCGGACAATCGGCCGGCTCGTCGCATTCGATACGGAGGGCGCCACCGCCGACGCAGACGTTCTCCGGAGTGCACGCGAGGGACGCGCCCGCTTCGCGAACGCAGCAGACCGCAGCTCCGCGCCCGAACCCGGCGTCGCACTCGACGTCCCCGCACGTCAGCTTGCCCGGGTTCGACACCGGCGGGTTGGCGCCGCTGCTCGAGCCGCCGGCGCCGTCGCCGTCGGTCCCGCTCGATCCCGACGAGCCGCTCGTACCGGACGAGCCGCTCGTGCCGCTGGAGCTCGCGTTGCTCGCCGATCCATCGGGCGACGTCGTGGTCGAATCGTCGTCGTCGCCGCCACACCCTCCGAGCGCTCCGAAGAACCCCCAGCTCACGAGCACGGATGCCGTTACGAGCAACGCGAATCGACGCATGATGCCCCTCCGGAGAAAGCCGCGCGGCTCACGCGGCGTGACTCCCCATCATCCACCCGCGGCCGGGTCGAGCGCCAGCGTTCGATGCGGCAGCCATGTGCGGTCGGCGGAGCTGGTCGGACAGCATCATGGTCAGTCGACCGACCATGCCGGTCCAACTTCGCGACTCGCAAGCGGATCGTCGCGGCGTTCCTTCCGCGCTTCCGTGCGCAGCGTCAGAACGCGTATCGAAGGGCGACGCCCCCGTCGACGGCCGCGGGCGTATCGAGCGAGGCGCCCGTCTTCGCGAAGCCCTGCGCGAGACGGATCCCGCCGTTCAGTCCCAGCGCGAGGTGGCGATCGATCTGGTACCACTCGACGCCGAGGCGGCCGCCCACGTAGAGCCCGAGCGACTCGGCGTTCCGGAATCCGAGGAGGCCGAGCGCGTTGGTCGCGACGTCGGCCTGCATCGCGCCGAGGCTCGCTTGCCCGTAGACGCCGAACCTGTCCGTGAAGCGCACGGTGAAGCGCGCTCCTCCGCCGAAGCCGAAGAGCGGGAACGCGCGCGTCCTCGGCGGCGGCTGCCCATTGGACGTATCCGTGAATGCGAGCTCGCCCTCGCCGAAGAGCATGAACCACTTCAAGAGCTCGTAGCCGAGCTGCACGTGCATCCACGCTGCGGGAGGCGCGACCTTCCCGAACTGCCCGAGGAACGCCATGGCGCCGATCGACGAATCGATGACGAGCGTCTTCTTGTAAGGCGGGGGCGGCGGCGCCTCGGCGATCGGCTCTTCTGCCGGCACCTTCGTGTCCGCCGTCAGATCGATCTGCGCCGCGCTCGTGACCTCGCGCTCCTGGGCCGGCACCGCCTCCTCTGCGCTCGCGACCTCGGCGAGCGAGAGCGCCGTGACAGCGGATGCGACCCCGACGAACGCCCTCATGCGCGTTCCGACGATATCACGCCTGAGGCCCGAGGCCTGAGGCCCGAGGCCTCCTCGCTAGCGGAAATTCTGCACGCTCCAGATCCCCCGCCCGGTGTCGTAGACCCCGCACGCGACCTTCGTGTACCGCGTGCTCGCCATCGCGTCGTGATGACCGCCGCCGGGCCCCTCGGCCCACATCGCGGCGAGGCAATCGACGATGGCTTCTTCCGGCGTCCCCGGGGTCCCCGGGCATTCGTTCTGCGCGAACTCGCCACACCGAGGGAACGAGCCGTGCGGCCGCCGCGTGGCGGCGTCGTCGCGCGCTTGCCCGTCCGCGCATGCCTCGCCGTCGTCCCACCGCTCGTAGGGAGGCAGGCCCGCGCGCTTGCGATACTCGTTGATGGTGCTCCAACAGAGCTCGTGGAACGTGCTTCCCGTTCCACTCACGGGTCCCGAGCTCGAGGCGCCGCCGCTCCCGCCGCCCGAAGAAGACGAGGAGGAACCGGACGAGGACGAGCCCGTGCGGCTCGTTCCTCGCCGGACGCGAGTACCGCCCGTCAGCGAGTCGGGGTCGTCGCCGCACGAGAGCAACGCGGTCGAGAGCACGCAGAGCAGCGTGCACACGATGCTCGACGATCTACCCCGCACGAGCTCAGCGTATCACCGCGCCGGACGCGGGCGATAGCTGCGCGGGCAGGTGCTCACTTGAGCAGCCAGCCGAAGAGCAGGTGCTTCGTCGTCTGGCGCGAGACCGACGCGATCGAGTCGACCAGCGGGATTTCCTTCGGGCACACCTCGACGCAGTTCTGCGCCTTTCCGCAGTCGGCGACGCCGCCGGGACCCATCAGCGCTTCGAGGCGCTCGGCCGCGTGCATCTTGCCGCTCGGATGCAGGTTGAAGAGGCGAACCTGGTTGATCGCCGCGGGCCCGATGAAGTCGGAGCCCGGGCCGACCTGCGGGCATGCCTCGAGGCAGCAGCCGCACGTCATGCAGCGCGAGAGCGGGTACGCCTCCTCCTGGTTCTCCTGCGACTGGCGCGGCCCCGGGCCGAGCTCGTGCGAGCCGTCGAGGTGGATCCAAGCCTTCACGCGCTTGAGATCCTCGAACATGCGCGACCGGTCGACGATGAGGTCGCGCACGAGCGGGAACTTCGACATCGGCTCGATCGTGATCGTCTCGCCGTTGGGGCTGATCTTGTCGATGAGCGTGGAGCAGGCCTGCCGGACCTTCCCGTTGATGATCATCGTGCACGCGCCGCAGACCTCTTCCAGGCAGCACGACTCCCAGACGACCGGCGGGACCTTCTTGCCGTCCGCGGTCACCGGGTTCTTCTGGATCTCCATCAGCGCGCTGATGATGTTCATCTGCGGATGCCATTCGACCGCGAACTCCTCCCAGCGCTGGGTCTCGTTCGCAGTCGGGCCGTCCTGGCGCCGGACCTTGATCCGCACGATCCGTTTCTCGGGCATCGGAGCCGCCATTCTGGTGCCAATGCACCCGCGCGACAAGCTCATTAGTCGCGTCTCGCGCGAAATGACCAGACAAGCGCGAGCAAGAGCGCCGCGAGCGTGACGCCCGCGACGACGTCGAAGGCCGCCGTCCAGCCCGCCCGCTTCGAGACGCTCCCGAGCACGACCGCGGCGAGGCTCGCCCCCACGTAGCCGACGGCGTCGACGAAGCCGGCGGCCGTCGCGCCGCCGCGTGTGCCGGCGACGTCGAGCGACACCGCCCCGGCGAGGAGCGAGTAGGGCCCGAGGAGGAACAGCCCGCACAGGCAGACGCCGACCGTCGCGACCAGCGGAGAACGCACCCCGGCGTGGGCGAGCGCGAGCGTGCACACGAGGAGCAGCCCGAGGGAGATCGCCATGACCGGGGCGCGTCGCCCGGGGCCCAGGCGATCGGACAGGCGGCCGGTCACCACGGAGCCGATCACGCCTGCGACCCCGAAGAGGGCGCTCTTCGCGATCGAGCCCGACATCGGGGATGCGACCTGTGCGGCCACGCTGACGTCGTAGAGGAAGCGCACCGTCCACGTCATGAAGCCGGCGCGGACGAAGGTGAGGAGGAACGAGAGCGCCGTCGCGAACCAGAGCGCGGGCTGCTTCGCCAGGCGCCGCACGACGGCGGCGAAGCGTTCGTCGTCCGGTGCGTCTTCGCTCGGTCCGTCGCCCTTCGCTTCCGTCGCGCCTCGCTCCGGCACGCGCAGCGCGAGCGCGACGACGGCGGCGACGGCGAGCACGATCGACGGATTGACGGTGAAGAGCGCACGCCAGCCGAAGCCCGCTTCGACGAGCGCCGCGCAGAGGGCGAGCGCGAGCACGTTTCCGACGTCGTAGCTCGTCGAGAGGATCCCCATCACGGTCCCGCGTCGCGAGGCGTCGAACGTGACGCCGACGACCTGCACGAGCCCGCCCCAGCCGCCCGACTGCACGAAGCGGTTCGCGACGACGAGCGTCCCGACGACGACGAGGCCGGCGCTCGCGCCGAGCCGCCGCGGCGCATCGGAGAGGCCGATCGCGAGCGAGAGGAGCGCCGAGCCGACGAGCGACGCGACGAGGATGCGCTTGCCGCCGAGGACGTCGGCGAGCGGGCCGAGCACCAGCTTGCCCACCGCGTAGGCGGCGAGCGCGACGCCCAAGACGACGCCGAGCTCTTCGTTGTCCCAGCCATGCTCGATCGCGAGCAGGTTCAGCGCGGGCTCGACGTTCGCGCGGCAGAGATAGAACGCCGCATAGCCGACGAGCAGCAGCGGGAGCACGCCCTTCGTCGCCTTCCCGCCCATCGCGGGCGAGCATAGTGCATCCGCCGCGCTCGCCCGAGCCGATGCGACGCGGCCGTCTCGCGCCGAAATGAAGACGGCCGGAGGCTGCGCATCCGCAGCGCTCCGGCCGCATCCCGAGAGACGGTGCTCGCCGCGCTATTCGGCGGTCGCCGTGGTGCTCTGCTCCTTCGGCTTCTGCGCCGCACCCCCGTCGACGGCGCCCTTCGCCGCGGCGCTCGCGGCGCCGGCCTGCTCGTAGCGGCGCGGGCGCGGCTTCACGAGGCTGACGTCGACCGCGTCCGTGACGTGGATGGTCTTGTCGAGCATCGTGTAGTCGAACGAGCGCACGAAGTTGACCGCGCTGCGCTTTCCGTCGGTCTGGTAGAACGCCATCGTCGTCCTGAGCCAGTTCTCGTCGTCGCGCTGCTTGAAGTCGGGCTTGTAGTGCGCGCCGCGCGACTCGTCGCGGTTGCGCGCGCCCGTCGCGATGACGCGCGCGATGACGAGCATGTTGCGGAGGTGCCGTACGAACTGCGCGCCCTGGTTCGCGCGCGGGGTCGTGTCGGGCACGCCGATGTCGTGCCACCGATCCTCGAGCTCGTCGATCTTCGCGATGACCTTGTCGAGCACGTCGTTGTGACGCTCGATGGTGCAGTCGCGGAGCATGACCTGCGCGAGCTCCTGGTGCAGGACGTACGGGTTCTCCTTGCCGTCCATCTTCAGGATGGCGTCGTAGCGGTCTTGCTCGCGCTTCGCGGCCTTGTCGAAGATCGACGACTTCAGATCGAACGAGCTCGTCTTCAGGTTCTTCACGTAGCTCGCGATCGCAGGGCCCGCCACCATGCCTCCGTAGATGCAGGAGAGCAGGGAGTTGGCGCCGAGGCGGTTGGCGCCGTGGTACTGGTAGTCGACCTCTCCCGCCGCGTAGAGGCCCGGGATGTTCGTGGCCTGGTTGCGCGGCGAGCCCACGACGAGCTTGCCGTCGGCGCTCTTCTCGAAGTCGACCCAGAGGCCGCCCATCGAGTAGTGGACCGCCGGGAAGATCCGCATCGGGTTCTCGTACGGGTCCTCGCCGACGAACTTCTCGTAGATCTCGAGCACGCCGGCGAGCTTCTTCCGGAGCAGGTCCTTCGGCAGGTGCGTGACGTCGAGGTAGACCTCGAGCTCGTTCTTGCCGCTCTTCGGATTGAAGACGCCGCGGCCCTCGTGGAAGCACTTGAGGAAGAGCTCGCGGCTGGCGATGTCGCGCGGGACGAGGTTGCCGTAGCCCGGGTACTTCGCCTCGAGGAAGTAGTCGCGCTCCTTCTCCGGAACGTCGCGGCCACGCCTCCGCTCCTTCGGGTCCTTCGGCACCCAGATGCGCCCGCCTTCGCCGCGCACGCTCTCGGAGATGAGGCGGAGCTTGTCGGCGCCGGGGATCGCGGTCGGGTGGACCTGGATGAACTCGCCGTTCGCGTAGCAGGCGCCCGCCTGGTACGCGGCGCTCGCCGCGGTGCCGGTGTTGATGACGCTGTTCGTCGACTTGCCGAAGATCATTCCGGGGCCGCCCGTCGCGAGGCAGACGGCGTCGCCACGGAAGGCCTCGATCGCCATCGTCTTGAGGTCCTGCGCGACGATGCCGCGCGCGCGGCCCTCGTCGTCGAGCACGAGCCCGAGGAAGTCCCAGAGCTCCCACTTGCGGACCATCTTCTCGCCGCGGATGACCACGCCGCGCGCGTCCTCGACGTCGACCGTCTCGTAGCGGCGCACCTGCTCGTCGAGCGCGTAGAGGAGCTGCTGTCCCGTCGTCGCGCCCGCGAACGCCGTGCGGTGGTAGAGCGTGCCGCCGAAGCGCCGGAAGTCGAGGAGGCCCTCGGGCGTCCGGTTGAAGGGCACGCCCATGCGGTCGAGCATGTAGACGATGCCCGGGGCCGCGTAGGTCATGCCTTTGATGGGCGGCTGGTTGGCGAGGAAGTCGCCGCCGTACGCGGTCTCCTCGAGGTGCACTTCGGGCGAGTCGCCCTCGCCCTTCGTGTTCACGCTCGCGTTGATACCGCCCTGCGCGCAGACCGAGTGGGACCGCTTCACCGGCACGAGCGAGAAGAGGTCAACGGGGATGCCTGCTTCGCAGAGCTTGATGACGGTCATGAGGCCGGCGAGGCCGCCTCCGACGACGATGACGCGGCGGACCTTGCCGGATTCGGTGACGATGCTGCTCTTCTGGGCCATGCGCTCTCGGGGTGCCGGACCAAGGGAGAACGGCCGAAGCAGCCGCCGTCCCTGATCGTCGACGGGGTACAACACATAGGGCGATCGCCGCTCAGTTGGAAGTGTTGGATCCGGCTGGACCGCACGGGGCCCCGGAGGGGGCTCGGGCGGGCCACTCGAACAGCCGGGGCCCCGTCGCGAGCCCGACCACGGTGGCGGTCCCGACGCCGAAAAGCGCGAGCCCGACCGCGACGGCGCCGATACGGAGCCGACGGCGCGCGGCGGCGGGCATTCCGGGCCGCCATGCCGCGGTCGCGGCGAAGAGGCCGTTCGAGAAGTGGAACGTGGCCGCGCCGACGCCGATCAGGTAGAGGAGCGCCATCCACGGGACCCCGAGCCACGACGACGAGAGGTGAGCGACGAGGGTGGTGTGGACCGCCTCCGTCGACAGCCCGAACAAAAGCCTCTGCCCTCGCAGCGAGAGGACGTGGACGACCACGAAGACGAGGACGACCGCCGCGGTGATGCGCTGCGCCACCCAGAGGCGTCGATCGCCGTACCGCTCGACCATGCCCTCGGGCGCGCTCTTGCGGCGGAGAAGGCGTACGCCGTGCACGGCGTGGAAGGCGAGCGGGACGAGGACGATCACCTCGAAGAGAGGCCAGACCTTCGAGCGGATCATCGCCCCGACGATCGACTCGTACGCCTCGACACCGCCGAGCGCCGACGCATTCGTGAGCAGATGCAGGACGAGGAAGACGCCGAGGAACGCGCCCGACGCCGTGTGCAGCCGTCGCCGGCGCTCGTCATTGGACGGGCTCGGTGCCGGCTCCGGCGAGGCGGCCTCTGGCTCGGCCTCTCGAGCCTCGGGGTTGTCCGGCTCCTCCATCGACGGCTGGAGTATACGAAGAACGGATCCGGGTGGCTCGGTGAAGGACGGTCGCGAGCCCGGCGGAGCTCGGCCGGCCGGTGCGCCTCCGCGGTCGCGTCCGAGGCGTAGGCTATGCTGGGCTCGTGACGGCGCTCCGCGGAAAGCTCCTCGTCCTGGCGAGCGCCCTCGCGCTCTTCGCGGGTGCCGCCTGCTCGCGCGCGGCCGGGAAGGCGCGGCCGGCCGCGTCGCTCTCGGACACGCCACAGGCGGCCGCCGAGCTCGAGACGCTGCGCGAGGCGTGGGCGAGGCACAAGCTCGACCGGCGCGACATCGAGGCGTTCATCGCGCGCAATCCGCAGGACGGCGGCGTCCCGCTCGCGAAGGTGTACCTCGCGTTCGCGCTGATGAACGAGGGGCGCGTCGTCGAGGCCGACGGCGTCCTCTCCTCGCTCTCCGAGATCCCCGCCGGGACCACGCGCGATCTCGCGACGGTGGCGCGTGCACGGAGCCTCCGTCTCCACGGCGCACCGCAGTCCGCGCTCGACAGTCTGCGGCCGCTCGTCGGTCGCATCGTCGACGACGCCGATCGCGAGATCTTCCTCGAAGAGATCGCGCTCTGCGCGATCGCCGCTCACGTCGACTACGAGGCGATCGCCTACCTCGATGCGTGGCTTCGCGGCGTCGGCGAGGACGACCGGGACCGCGTGCGCGCGAAGGTCACGAGCATCCTCGAGACGATGCCGCGCGAGGTGCTCGAGCAGACGTATCGGACGATGCGTACGCGCGGCTCCGCGTCGGGCTACGGAGCGGAGACGCAGAAGCTCGTCGCCGAGAGGCTCGCGCGCATCGCCGTCGAGAGCAACGATGCGGCCCTCGCGCGCTGGCTCGTCGAGATGAGCGGCACCAGCGCGGCCAAGGCGGGCGGCGCGGCAGGCATGGAGCTCGGTGAGCTCGCGGCGAGCCGGCGCGGCCTGTCGACGGTCGCGGGCAGGACCGTGGGGCTCCTCCTCCCCACGCGCGACCGCGAGCTGCGCGACGAGGCCGCCGACGTCGTGCGAGGCGTCTCGTGGGCCCTCGACCTGCCGCGCAGCTCCGGACGTGACGACGGAGCTCGCCTCGTCACGCGCGACGACGGCACCGATCTCGCCGGGACGCGCGCGGCCATGGAGGAGCTCGCCGGTGAGGGCGCGGCGGTGATCCTCGCCGGCCTCGATCGCGCGAGCGCCGATCGCGCCGTCACCTGGGCCGAGGAGAGCGGTGTTCCGGTGCTGCTCCTCGCTGCGCCGAGCCCGTCGAAGATGCCGAAGAAGTCGGCGATCGTCCTCGGCGAGCGGACCGAGCGCGAGATCGCGATGCTCGCGGACGCGCTCGCACGCCACGGCGCGAAGACGGCCGCGTTCGTGGCGGACACCGCGGACGACGAGGCGGCGGCGAGCTCGATCGAGACGCGCTCGGGGCTGACGCTCCTGCCGAGCGTGCGATGCGACGTGCCGCTCGCCGAGGCCGGCAAGACGCGCTTCCCCGTCGAGAGCTGGTGGAAGAGCGGAGCGCGAGGCTGGCTCGTCTCGGGCCCTCGATCCTGCGCGCGCGATCTGCTGCGCGACATCGGCGCCTCGGTGCGCGGGCTCGCTGCGGCTCGACCTGCGGTCGCGCTGACGCTGGAGGCGGGCGTCCCCGTCAGCGAGGTGCCGAAGGGCATCGTCGTGCTCAGCGCCTCCGCCGGCATCGTCCCCGTCCTCGCCTCCCGGCCCGAAGAGGCGAGCGACGACGAGGTCCGCGCGTTCATGGAGCGCTTCGGCGTGCGGCCGAGCTACTGGACGGCGCTGGGACACGACGCAGGAGCGCTCGCCAAGGCCGCTCTCGCGGCGCTTCCGACGGACACGACGGTGGACCCCAAGGCCGTCGTGCAGCGTCGCGCGATCGTCCAGGCGGGGCTGCTCGCCACGCGTGTGAGGCTGTGGACGACGGACGAGCGCGGCATCGGCGAGAACCGCGTGCTCGGCCGGAGCCTGCGGCTCGTGACCTGGGAAGGCGAGGGCGGCCGGCCGTAGCCGAGCTCGGTCGCGCGTCCGTCATCGGCACGCGGGATGCGTGCATCGACGGCCGACGAACCCTCGTCCGTGGCTCTGGCGTTCACGCCGGAGCCCACGAGTGCTCGGGTCGAGGAGCGCGCGATGAACATCGATCAGACGAAACGTCCGCAAGGTGAGGAAGGCGAGGAGCTCATCGTCGAGGAGCTCTTCATCGAGGACTACGGGGACCTGCCGTTCTCCGCGGAGGCCGAGCAGAAACGGGGCGTGAGGGCGCGCGCGAAGAACCTCGTCCAGAAGGCGCCCAAGCGCTCGATCTTCGGCTTCGTCGTGGCGTGCATCGCAGTGGTGAGCGCGCTCTTCGCGCGACGCCGACGCCACCACCACTCGAAGCTCGCGCGGCTGCTCGGACGGCGCTGACGGCGGCGGGAGCGCGGCGCCGTCGCGCGCCCCGTCGGGGCGCCTGGCCGAGCCTCGTTTGCGCGGCGCCGGATCGGCGGCTACTACGACGCGGTGGCCCGCGCCACCGGAGCTCTCCGTCTGCCCTTCGTCGTAGCCCTCGCGGTGGCGGCTTGCTCGCCGTCGAGCGCGGACGACGAGCCGAAGCCGCCGACGCGCAGGTGCGGGCTCGTCGTCTGGCATGCGCCGTCGAGCGCCGATGCGCACGTCGAGATCGTGGGGGACTGGGACGGCTGGAAGCGTCCGGGCAAGGTGCCCGAAGCGCGACCGGACGGCTGGCGCGTCGCCGCCATCGACGTCCCTCCGGGGGAGTACGCGTACGCCATCGTCGAAGACGGCAAGTGGCTCACCGACAAGAACGAGCCGATGACGGGCGAGCACGAGGGGCGCGAGGTGACCGTCGCGATCGCGCCCGACTGCCATCGTCCCGCGCTGCGCGTCGAGGGCGTCGAGACGACGGCCGAGGGATCGGCGATCGTCCGCGTGGCCTTCGAGGCGGCCGCGAGCGGCGCGAAGCTCGATCCGTCGTCGATCGTCGCGACGGGGCGCGACGGCGGCACCCTTCGGGTCGCGAGCGCCGATCCCGCCACCGGCGCGATCACGCTCGAGGCGTCGAACCTGGCGCGTGGAAAATACACGTATACGCTCCACGCCCGGGACGTCGCCGGCGTCGAGGCGGAGGACGCGCGCGCGACCGTGTGGATCGACGCGTACTCGGGCGGGAAGGAGCCGTGGGATCCGCGCGACGCGATCGTCTACCAGGTGATGATCGATCGCTTCCGCTCGGCGGACGGTCCGCTCCCGCCGCCGTCGTCCCCGTCGGCACGCGCCGGCGGCACGCTGGCGGGCGTCCGCGCGGCGCTCGAGAGCGGGGAGATCGAGGCGCTCGGCGCGACGGCGATCTGGCTCTCGCCGCTCTACGCGAACCCGGAAGGCGAGTTCCCCGGGAACGACGGGCGCATGTACACGAGCTATCACGGCTACTGGCCGATCGCGTCGCGCGCGATCGACGAGCGGTTCGCGACGGAGGCCGAGCTCGATGCCTTCGTCGCCGCTGCTCACGCCCGCGGCATTCGCGTCATCTTCGACGTCGTGCCCAACCACGTGCACGCCGAGCACCCGTGGGTGAAGGAGCACCCGTCGTGGTTCCGGGAGGGCTGCATCTGCGGGCAGGGCTCGTGCGATTGGGGCGCGCACATCAAGACGTGCTGGTTCGCGCCGTACCTACCCGATCTCGACTGGACGAACGTGGAGGCCGCGCGCGCCGCCGCCGGCGAGGTGCTCTGGTGGTTCGATCGCTGGGACGCGGACGGCATCCGGATCGATGCCGTGCCGATGATGCCGCGGGCCGCGACCCGGCGCATCGCGGCCGCGGCGCGCCGCAGGTACGCGCATCCGGGCAACGCCCTGTACATCCTCGGCGAGAACTTCACCGGTCCGGGCGGCTACCAGAGCCTCCGCTACGACCTCGGCCCTTACGGGCTCGACGGCAGCTTCCACTTCCCGCTCATGTGGACCATCCGCGAGGCGATCGCTCTCGAGAGGGCGAAGCTCTCCGCGATCGAGGAGAGCTTCCGCACGGGCGAGAAGGCATGGGAGGGCTCCGGCGCCGTGATGGGGCTCATGATCGGCAATCACGACGTCTCGCGCTTCGCCTCCGTGAGCGCGGGCAACGCGGACGGCGACACGTGGTCGTCGCCTCCGCAGCCGATCGATCCGGTCGTCTACGCCAAGCAGCGGCTCGCGCTCGCGACGGTGCTCACGCTCCCGGGCGCTCCCGTCATCTATTACGGCGACGAGGTCGGGCTCGCCGGACGGAGCGATCCGGACTGCCGCCGCGTGATGCCGGCGGAGCAAGAGCTGATCGAGCAGCAGATCCTCACGCGCGATCTCGTGCGCAGGATCGGGCGCACGCGCGCTTGCTCTCGCCCGCTCCGTCGCGGAGCGCTCCGCACGTTGCTCGCGGACGACGAGCACCTCGTCTTCGCGCGCGAGGTCGACGACGAGATCGCGATCGTCGCGCTCACGCGCCGGCCGACGCTCCCCGTCGACGTCCCGCTCCCGCCCGGGTTGACGAGCCTCGTCGACGTCGTGACCGGCGAGACCGTCACGCCGAACGGCACCCTCCACGTCGGCGCCGAGCCGTTCGGCGTCCACGTCTACGTCGCGCCCGAGAGCGGATGCGCGCCTCGCTGAGCGATCCGACCCGACGGCGTAACTCAGGCGTGAGTTGACAAAGCTGGACCATCGGTCATCCTGGGCCACCTTAGAGGTCTTGACGGAGGTCCGTGTCCCACATGTCGTACAACCTGCGAGGTCTCGCCGCTGCCATCGCTCTCACCGGCGTGCTCGCCGCCGCCTCTGCCGCGTGCGGGACCTCGGACGCCGACAACCCGGACTACGGACAGCCGCCGGATCCTTCGAAGTTCGATCCCGGCGCCGGAGGGAACGATCCCTACGGCGGTTACGGCGGGCCCGGGCAGGTCGAGTGCCCCGCGGAGCTGAAACGCTGCGCGCACACGATCACGTATCCGTACGGCGGCGAGACCTCCGTCGAGCTCCGTGGCGATTTCGGCGGGCCTTCGACCTGGGAGGTCGGCGTGCCGATGACGCGGCAAGGGGACGTCTGGACCGCCGAGATCCGCATCCCGCTCGGGAAGCCGATTCAGTACAAGTTCGTGATCGACGGATCGATCTGGAAGGTCGACGAGTCGCAGCCGACGGTCACCGACCCGAACGGCAACGTGAACAACACCTTCGCCGGAAAGACGTGCGAGCCGGCGATCTGCGAGGAGGAGGGGCAGCTCCCTCCGGGCGTGTTCGATTGGCGCGACGCGGTCATCTACTTCGTGTTCGTCGACCGCTTCTTCAACGGCAATCCGTCGCTCGACGACGGATGCAAGGTGCCCGGCGTCAGCGGCGCCATCGCCGACTACCAGGGCGGCGACTGGGCCGGCGTCACCCGGAAGATCAACGAGGGGTACTTCACCGAGCTCGGCGTCAACACGCTCTGGATCACGGTGCCGTTCGACAACCCGAACGTCCCCGGTCGAGGCGTCGGCGAAGACAAGATGTACTCGGGCTACCACGGCTATTGGCCGAAGCTCGACAACCTCGATCCGACGGACATCCGCCCCGAGCCGTGCTTCGGCTCGCTCGCCGACCTGAGGGCGCTCGTCGACGCCGCGCACCAGAAGGGCATCAAGGTGCTCATCGACTACGCGATGGTGCACGTGCACTCGAGCTCGGCGATCTACACGGCCCACCCCGATTGGTTCTGGCCGAACAGCAAGAACGGCTCGCCGAACTGCGTCTGCGGCGGTGCCTACTGCTCGTGGGAGGGGGACGCGGAGCGCTGCTGGTTCACCGACTATCTCCCGCACTGGAACTACACGAACGCGGAGGCCCGCGCGTGGTCGGTCGCGAACGCGATCGCTTGGATCAAGCAGACCGGCGTCGACGGCTTCCGCGCCGACGCGATCAAGCACGTCGACATGTCGTGGCTGACCGAGCTGCGGGCGAAGATCCGGACGGAGATCACCGCGAGCCAGGACCCGCCCCAGCGCTTCTACATGGTGGGCGAGACCTACGACTTCGGGAACCGCGATCTCCTGAAGAAGTACGTCGATCCGGCGACGAAGCTCGACGGTCAGTTCGACTTCCCGCTGCGGCGGCACATCGTCGACGCCGTGCTCATGCGAAAGATGGACATGAGCTCGCTCGCCGCGTTCATGGACTCGAACGACTACTTCTACGGCGCGAGCGCCGTCATGAGCACGTTCGTCGGCAACCACGATCTGCCGCGCGTCATCCACCTCGCGGCGAACGAGCCTCTGTGGAGCGACCAAGGCTCGGACGGGAAGGATCGCGCGTGGACGAACCAGCCCGGCCGGGTCACCGAGCGCGAGGCGTACGAGCGCCTCGCGAACGGCTTCGCCGTGCTGTTCACGAATCGCGGCGCGCCGCTCGTCTACTACGGCGACGAGATCGGCATGCCCGGGGCGGGCGATCCGGACAACCGCCGCTTCATGCAGTGGGACGGGCTCGACGCCAACCAGACGTACCTTCGCGATCGCATCAAGCGGCTCGCCGACATCCGCGCGAAGCACCCGGCGCTCCGCCGTGGCATTCGTTCGACGATCCACGCGGACGCGGACACGTGGGCTTACGTCCGCTCGACGACCGGGGACACGCTCTACGTCGCGATCAACCGGAGCGATTCGCCGAAGCAGGTCTCGGGGCTGCCGGCCGGATCGCTCGAAGACCTCGTGACGTCGACGGACGCCACGGGGCCGACCGTGACGATCCCTCCGCGACAGACGCGCATCTTCGTCCAGAAGTGACCCGGGCGCCGCGCGCATCTTCTCGTCGCGTCGATGGACCCGATGGTCTACCCTCGCGCGCGATGCGCTCGGAACTGGCTCTCTTGGTCGCTCTCGCCACGACGCTCGCCGCCTGCGGGGAGAAGGAGCCTGCGAAGGCCCCCGAGTCTCCCCCGGCCGTCCCCTCGCCCGAGCCGGCGGCAGAGGAAGCCCCCGCGGCCGAAGAGCCCGCGCCACCTCCGGCTCCGGCGAGGAGCCGCAAGCCGTTCGAGGTCTACAGCGCGTGCGACGACGTCGTCACGGTCGTGTTCGCCGAGGATCCCAAGGCCCCGGACGCCGGCGGCCGAACGATCGCTCCGGGCTCCACCATCCTCGGCCCGCGCGACAACGAGGGAAACCAGACCGTGTGGCTCCTCGACGAGAAGGGCGAGCCGCTCATCAAGGTGAGGGTCACGCGTGGGATGAAGCGTGTGGAGATCGGAAAGAGCTGCCGCACGCTCGATGCGAGGTGAAAGAGAGGCTCCAGGCTCCGGGCTCCAGGCTCCAGGGGCCAATCCTCAGTCCTCGGTCCTCAGTCCTCAGCAGGGCCACGGTTCCCGTCCCCGTTCCCGTTCCCGAATCGGAGCCGTCGACGAGCCGAGCCCCTCGCACCCCCATGAGGGAGCGTTCCGACAACGCGTGGGCGAGCTCGAGAGGAGCTCGAGCGCTGATCATCGATGAACGTGGAGCTCTCCTCGAGCTCTGGAGCCCGAAGCTTTCCAGTGATCCTGGAGGCTTGCGCCACTGGAGCCTGGAGCCTGGAGCCTGGAGCCTCCCCGACAGGCACTTTCCGGACCAAGGCTGAGCCGCCAGTCAAGCAAAATCGACCGGGCAAGTGGATTGTCTACTTGCCTGTACAGGCGGTTGCGCTATGCCGGCCGTCTCGACGGTCGGCGTCGTGGGACCACGCCTAACTTTGCGAAAGTAGGCACCTCCCGACCTACCCGTCGAGTGGAGACGAGCGAAGGAACCTGACGAGCACCCCGAAACGACAGCACGGCGCGATGCCGTCTGCCGACGGGAGAGGAGGACGCGGAGTGAGTCTCACGGAGTCGAGCAGGGTCGGGCGTAGCCCGACATCGAAGCGGGGGGCCTTTTCCACCGACATCGGCGCCTGGTCGAACGAGCCGAGTGTGTGGGGCAAGGTCCCAAACTCGACGCGCCGCAAGAAAGAGGTACACTCTCGTTCTCTCGTGCCTTCTTCTCGCAAAGCTTCTGAGCTCACGATCGAGGCCATCTACGCATCCCGCGCGGCGTCGGGTGAGCGTTCCTTCCGAGACGATCAGATGCCGGATGAAGGCGAGCGCGCTCGCCTCATCAGCGACATCACTCGCTTGATCCGCGAGCCGCACATGCCGGAGACCACACGCACCGCCGGTCTCACGCTCATCGGGTGGCTCGCGCGTCGCATGCCGGGCGAGGCCCCGCACGCGATCGGCGTCGCCGAGGCTCGCCAATCCGAGCGCCGGCTCCGCGCGGCGCAGCAACGCAAGCGCTGACGGTGTCCCCCGGCGAAGGCTCCCGCGCCGTACGGGCCCAGGAGGCTTCACGGATCGGAGAAGCCTCGAGGCGGCGCCGTGCCGGCGGGAGGCTTCTGACGAGTCGGCCCATTCTTCGCGCCGTGCCCATCACGGTCCTCACCGCGACCGTGGTGGCGGCCGTCGTGGCGCGGAGAGCGCAGCGGCCCATCGCGCCACCGAGCTCGAACGACACGATCACGACGTCTCTCGGCGCCGATCGCGGCATTCCGGCGACGCCGTTCGACATGCCGCTCCGCGGGCCGTCCCCGCCGCCCAGCGCGCACGTCCCGGCGGGTGCGCCCCGCATGATCCACGGCTCCCCGCGTCACGTGCATCGTGCCGCGGCGCGCGGCCCACGCGCTCCGAACGTCGGCTTTCGCGTGTCCGTGGGCGCGCCGGTCGCCGCGCAGGTCACGGCGTCGCCGGACGAGCAGACGCTCTACGTCGCCACGCTCGGCGGGAAGCTCGTCGCCCTCGATCGCGCCGATGGGTCGGAACGCTGGACGAAGAACCTCGGCGATCGCGCGTACGGTACGCCGCTCGTGCACGACGACGGCACGATCTACGTGGGCAGCGACGCGAAGAAGATGATGGCGTTCACTCCCGCGGGTCAGCCGCTCTTTCGGCTCGAGGTCGACGGAGAGGCCGACACGGGCGCCGTCATCGCCGGCAACGGCAACATCCTCTTCGCCGCGGGCAAGCACGTCTACGCGATGCGGCGCCGCGGCGAGGTCGCGTGGCGGTTCTCCGCTCGCGGAAAGGTGTTCACCTCGCCGGCCGTACGGGACGACGGGCTCGTGGTCTTCGGCTCCCAGGACCACAAGGTCTACGCCGTCGATTCCGCAGGGAAGCTCTCGTGGAGCGTCGACCTGGGCGCGGACGTCGACGGCGCGCCGGTGATCGGCGACGACGGCGCGATCTACGTCGGGACGGACGCCGCCGAGGTCGTTCGGCTCGACGGAGAAGGAAACGTCGTGTGGCGGACGAACGTCCGCGGCTTCGTGCGCGGCACGCTTTCGATCGCACGGAACGGTGACGTTCTCGCTGGAACGTACGGTCCCGTTCCGAGGGTCGTCCGCCTCGCCCCCGACGGGACGGTGCTCGGCGCTTTCGCCATCCGTGGCACCGGCGCGCGGGAGTTCGGCATCCACGGCGGGCCGCTCGAGGATGCGGACGGCGTGCTCTACTTCGGCGGTCAGGACGACGCGGTCCACGCGGTCGGTCCAGACGGGCTGGAACGGTGGCGCTTCGATACCGGTGGTGACGTCGACGCTCCCCTCACCATGCTCTCCGACGGCAGCCTGGTGGTCGCTTCGGAAGCCGGTACCGTGACTTTGCTTTTGCCGTGATCTACCGTGGGAAGCAGCGAGTCCTGAATGCTCGAGATCCCGCCTGTCAAAGACACGGACGCGGAAGACGTCGTCTGGGGCCTCCAGACGGCGGACACGCTGTGGAAGCGCGGTGAGAGGATCGACGCGCTCGTCTGGTTGCGTCGTGCGGCGCAGGCTGCGGGAGACGCGAACGACGACGATCGAGCCCTCGAGCTGGCACGTTACGCGGCCGAGCTCACCGAGTGGATGGCGAACAACGACGACTCGTCCGAGGCGCGTCCCGCCGCGGAGGAGGGCGAGGCTGCGGCCGCGGTCGAAGGCGAGGCCGAGCTCGACGTCGAAGCCGAAGAAGTCGAGGAGATCATCGAGGAAGCCGACGAAGAGGTCTCCGCGTCGCCCGCTTCGCCTTGGGCGGAGGTCGCTGCTCCGGTGCCGCCGCGGCCGCCGCCGCCTCCTCCCGCCGCCGCGTCTCGACCGCAGGCGCCCGAGGCTCCGCCTCCCGCAGAGCCGTCCGAAGGACAGTCCGACGAGGACCGTCCGAGCCGCGCGTCCGTGCCTCCCGCGGAGAAGGTGCACGCGGGCATGTTCGATCCCTGGGCGGATCAGGCTGCGCAGGGTGCGGCGGCGCCGAAGCCGACCGCCACCGTGGCGGCGAGCTCGACGGACGACGACGAAGAGGTCGTCACGAGCGTCCGCCCGCAGGCGCTCGCGCAACGCCCCGAAATCGTCGCCGTCCCGCCGCCCCCGCCGCCTCCTCCGCCGCAGCGTGCGTCGCGTCCGCAGTTTCCGGCGGTCTCTCCGCCCAAGCCGCCGCCGCTGCCGCCCCGTCCGCGACCGCCCGTGCCGAAGGCGCCCGAGGCGAGCACGCGCGAGACCGAGAAGGGCACGGTGCCGCCTGCCGAGGTCGCGACGATCCGGCCCCCCGTCGACGTCGCCGCGAACGTCGCGGACGACGCGATCGAGGAGGAGGTCTCTTCGGTCGAAGTGCTGGAGGCTTCTTCCGAAGCCGAGCCTGCGGTGCCTGCCGAAGCGGCGAGCGACGCGGACGTCGAGGTCGCGGAAGCCCCGGTCGAAGCGGAGGCGGCAGCGCCTGCCGAAGCGACGAGCGACGCGGACGTCGAGGTCGCGGAGGGCTCGGCCGACGCCGCGGTGCCGGCCGAAACGGTGAGCGACGTGAGCGTCGAAGGTGCAGCGGCGTCCGGCGAAGCCGAGGCCGAGGCCCCGGCCGGCGCGCAGAGCGACGCGGACGTCGCGGTGCCCGACATCGAAGCTTACGTCCCTCCGCCGGAGGAGCTGAGGAGCGTGGCTCCGCCGGAAGCTGCTCCTGCTGCGCCTGCTGCGACGCAGACGCTGAACCTCGACGACGTCGAGGCGTTCGCCGATCTCCCCGACGACGTGCGCACGGAGTTCGCGGCCGCAGCGACCGTCCATGCGCTCTCGGAAGGCGAAGAGATAAGCGCGTTCGCCCTCGCGTACGTCGTGTCGGGCAAGTTCGACGTCGCGGCGACCGTCGTCGACGCGCCCGCCGTCCGCCTCGGAGAGGGCGCCGTCCTTCGATCGCGTGGCACGACGGACGAGAACGTCCCGATGCGTCTCATCTGCGCGGAGGGGAGCGGCACCGTCGCGACGTGGTCGGACGCGGCGGTCACGGAGGCGTTCCGCACGACGCCTTGGGTCGAGGACGATCTGCGCGCCGCGGCCGACAAGGTGCAGACGCTCGTCGGGATCACGATCGGTCCGCTCGGCGAGCGGCTCGATGTCTCGATCCGCGAGGAGATCGTGTCGCGGCTCGAGATGCGGCCGCTCGGTCCGAACGAGATCGTCGTCAAGGCGGGCGAGCCCGTGCCCGGGTTGCTCCTCGTCGGCATCGGCGAGCTCGAGCTCGTGAAGGACGACGTGGTGACGGGCGTCGTCAGCTCCGGCGACTTCTTGTTCCCCACCGAGGTCCTCGGCGCAGGGTCGGCGCCTGCGACGGCGCGCGCGGGCAAGGGCGGCGCGGTCGTCATGTTCGGCGATCGCCGGATCGCCCAGGAGCTGCTCGTGACGTGCCCGCCGCTCCTAGAGGTGTTCGCGGGGATGTAGCGCGGCGGCCCCGCGTCCGGTCACCGGTCCGGTCTTCTGGTTCGGATCGATCTCCCAGCGCAGCTCTTCGTTCCCTTCCGCTCCTGCGAAGCGGAGGCCGAACCAGCGTGCGTTCGGGCTGATTGTCGGGCGGCCGTCGGGTGTCGTCGTCGGGAACTTGATCCGGAAGACGTGCCGCCACACCGTCGAGTACGGGAAATACCGGACCTCGAGCGGCCCTGGCCGCGGGATGAGCTCGATCGACGTCGGTGCGGTCTCGTTTCCTTCGTCGTCGATCAGGCGGACGATCCACGCCGACTGGGGTTTGGTGAGATCCGCCCAGCGGACCTTCGTGCCGTAGAGCGCGACGTAGAAGCGGTGGCTGTCCTGCGTCTCGGCGAGCGTTCGCTCGAGCAAGGTGCGTCGCTGCTCGACGGTGAGGCGATAGTCGTTCGCGTACTTGACGACGTACGCCCAACGGAAGTCCCACGACTCGAACGTGGCCGTGACGGTGAGGAGCGTGTCGAGCTCGCTGATCGCCACGAGGCTCTTCGAGCGTGTCCACCGCTCGAGCACCTGCGGGTAGTCGCTGTCGGTGTACTCCCGCGGACCTTTCGCGAGCGACACCTTCGGCTCCGAACAGGCGCTGCTGCCGAGGAGAAGCAGGCTCAGCAGGCCCAGGTACGCGCGCTTCACCCCACAACTCTGTCCCAAGCAGGTGCGCAGCGGCAAGTAGGGTCGCGCGTGCGACGCCCTGACCGCATGGGCCTTTGCGCGACGGCGCGTAGCGCGTTGACCGATTCACGTGTGCAGGTCACGACGCATGACAGCGGCGACATGGTCGCGGGACGACCCTGCACCAGCCGAGCGGTCCCGATCGGCTCGTCGCGTCCGGGCCCGGCTTTCGGTGCACGGCCGCCGTCCACGTTCGAGGCGTCAATCTTTGCGGACCCTTCCGCAACGACGTTGGCTCCGCGAGCGGGACCGTCGCGGCGCGGGCGGAAACTTTCCGCGCTCGTGTCCGTCCAACGCATGCACGACGTCCGTGGCATGTGCTTCGCACGCTCGTGTCTCGACGGTCCCGCTCGAAGACGTGACACCTCACCGGACAGGGTGCGCCTTGATCGACAAGCTCGACTTTCTCGTTCGCTTCTGGGAGCTGAAGGCTCGCAACGCGTCGCTCGGGGAGCCGCTCGACGCGAAGGAGCAAATCGAGCTCTTGTCGTTGATGCAGCTCGTCACGGGCGACCTCGACGTGCCAGCCGCCGGCTTCTACGAGCGGCCGAAGCACGCCTTGCCGGCGCAGATGATCGGCGATGGGACCATTCTCCCCGTCGAGATCCGGAATGTGGCGGCGGGCGCCGTGATCGTGAGCTGCGCGTCGACCGTGCCGGTCGGCGCGCAGGTGATCCTCCGCACGGCCGACGCGATCTCCGGTGTCGAGTACGCGCTCCCTTGCAAGGTGCTCTGGGTGTATCGCGGCGCGCCGACGATCATCGCCCTCTCCGTCGACGGCATCCCGACGCGAAGCGTCTTCGCCGGGGTGCCCGAGCCTCGGATCGCGATGCCCCTGGCCCTCGGAAAGCACGCGCGGCTCGTCGGGTGAGCTCCCGCCGGCGGGGCCGGTCCGGGGGGCCGGCGGGCGGGTAGTTTGGATCGCCAGAGCTTTCTTGTATCCCACACCCACCCGTCCGGCGTATAACCGGGCCCCCAACAGCCACGGGAGGCCCTGGATCGATGCCCCTGAAGATCACCGTCCGCTCCGTGTTGCCGGCGCGCGAGGTCGGCGACATCACCGTCGTCGGAACGCCCTTGCTCGGCGGCCGTGCAAAGAAGAACCAACGCACGACGCTCGACGGCTTCGATCGTGCGCTCGGGGGCGCGCTCGGTCGGCTCATCAAGAAGGAAGACTTCAAAGGCAAGAAGGACCAGCAGCTCTCGCTCTCGACGCTGGGGCGCATCAAGTCCGATCGCCTCGTCGTCATCGGCCTCGGCGACGTCTCGAAGCTGAGCGCCAGTGACGTTCGCACGTTCGCGGCGAAGGCCGCGCGCGTCGCGAACAACGACAAGGCGAAGCGGCTGGTGCTCGGGATCCCCGAGGGGCTCGAGGACCGGCTCCGCGAGATCGTCGAGGGCCTCGAGCTCGGCGCCTACCGGTTCACGAAGTACATGACCGGTGACCGGAAGCCGAAGGCCGAGCTCGCCCAGGTCACCATCTGCCTGCTCGGCAAGGTGCCGAGCGACGCGAAGCAGATGGTCGAAGTCGGTCAGATCGTGGCCGGCGGCGTGAACCTCGCGCGCGACCTCTCGAACGAGCCGCCGAACGTCCTCTACCCGGAGGCGCTCGCCGAGGCGGCGAAGACGGTCGCGAAGGACTCGAACCTGAAGATTCAGGTCTTCGACTTCAAGGAGATCCAGAAGCGCGGGATGAAGCTGCTCCAGGCGGTCGGCCAGGGCAGCGAGCGCAAGCCCACGCTCGTCCACCTCTCCTGGGTCCCCCCGAAGCCGAAGCGCCGGCTCGCGTTCGTCGGCAAGGGCATCACGTTCGACTCCGGCGGTCTCTCCATCAAGCCCGCGGCCGGCATGGGCGAGATGAAGCACGACATGAGCGGCGCCGCGAACATCGTGGGCCTCATGTCGATCGTCGGGAAGCTGAAGCCCGACGTCGAGGTCCACGGCGTCTTCGCCGCCGCCGAGAACATGCCCGACGGCGGCGCGTACCGCCCCGGTGACGTGTGGCCGTCGTTCGACGGCAAGACCGTCGAGATCGTCAACACGGACGCGGAGGGCCGGCTCATCCTCGCCGACGCGCTCGCGTACGCGCGTTCGGTCGAGCCGGATCTCCTCGTCGACAACGCCACGCTGACCGGCGCGTGCGTCGTCGCGCTCGGCAACTCGTGCTCCGGTTGGTACGCGAACAACGAGTCCACCGCCGAGGAGTTCGCGTCCGCCGTGAAGGCGAGCGGCGAGCAGATGTGGCGCATGCCGCTGCTCGAGGACCTGAAGGACCAGCTCAAGAGCGACTGTGCCGATCTGAAGCACACCGGCGAGCGCTGGGGCGGCTCGATCAGCGCCGCGCTCTTCCTTCGCGAGTTCATCGGGAACGTGCCGAACTGGGTCCACTGCGACATCGCCGGGCCGGCGATGGGCGACCGCATCCGCGGCTGGGACCCGAAGGGCGGCACGGGCCACGGCGTGCTCACCTTCCTGAAGCTCATCGACCAGGCGTCGCGTGCGGCCGCCGCCGCGCCCGCGGAGGAGGCTCCGGCGGAGGCCCCGGCCGCGCCGTCGCTCGCCAAGGCGGCGCCGCGCGCCGAAGCGGCCGCCGCGAAGGCGGCGGCGAAGAAGCGCTCGGCCCAGCCCGCGGGTACGCGGGACGGGACGAAGCCGGCGCGCGCAGTGGGCCCGCGTAGGTCGCGAGCCGGCACCGGCGCCGGCGACGAAGGCGCGCGTCAGCCGCAAGGCCGCGCGAAGACGGCGGCCCGCAAGCGCCGCTAGCGCGCGCTCGGTCCTCCATTGGTCCAGCCCTGCTCTCGTCTCGCGCGCGGTCCGTGCGACGAGCCGGGGCGGGGCGCGCCGAGGAGGAGCACGAGCGACGACCCGGCTCGTCCGGCGCGGCTCGGGCGGGCTCGCCTTGCCGCGCCGCAGGTGAGCTGCTAGCCGTCACGCGCGATGGATTCCGCGAGCGTGTCGGCAGTCGAGCGCCGTCTGGCGAAGGGGCTCGCTCGCGCGGTTACCGACTTCGACATGATCGCCGACGGCGATCGCGTGATGGTCTGCGTGAGCGGCGGGAAGGACAGCTACACGATGCTGTACCTCCTCCGTGAGCTGTCCCGGCGCGCGCCCGTGCGGTTCGAGCTCGTCGTCGTCAACGTCGACCAGGGACACCCCGGCTATCCGGCCGATCGCCTCCGGCGCTACATGCGCGAAGAGGGGTACGACTTCACGATGATCGAGGAGGACACCTACTCGGTCGTCAAAGAGAAGATCCCCGAAGGAAAGACGTACTGCTCGCTCTGCTCGCGCCTGCGCCGCGGCATCCTCTACACGACCGCGCGGCGGCTCGGCTGCACGAAGATCGCGCTCGGGCATCACCGCGACGACATCTTGCAGACGCTGCTGCTCAACCTGTTCTTCTCGGGACAGCTCGCTGCAATGCCGCCGAAGCTCGTCTCCGAAGACGGGCACGTCGTCATCCGCCCGCTCGCCTACTGCGCCGAGGACGACATCGAGGTCTTCGCGAAGGCCAAGGCGTTCCCGATCCTTCCGTGCGACCTCTGCGGCTCGCAGGACAACCTGCAGCGGAAGATCGTCGGGCGCATGCTCGACGATCTCGAGCAAGCCCACCCGGGCATCAAGAACGTGATGCTCGCCGCGCTCCAGAACGTTCGCCCGAGCCACCTGCTCGACAAGGACCTCTGGCGGAGGCTGGGGCTGTCGTCGGCCATGGACGCCGAAGAGGCCGGGCTCGTCGCGGCGACCCGTCTCGTCCGCGCCGCGTCGGCCGCACGGCAGGACGGCCTCGGCGAAGACCGGACCGGATGAAGGACGCTCCTTCCGACGCGGAGCTCGGAGCTTCGGGGGCCTCCGGTCCGGCGTCCGCTCGCGCGCGCGCGCGAAAGCAGAACGTCGTCTTCGCGAAGATGGCGAGCATCGGGGCGTCGGCTCAGGCCGCCATCCCGGGCCTCTACGCGTGGGCGATCACGGTCGCGCCGGCGGCGTGGTCCCGCGGCGCGCCCATGCTCGCGAAGGTCGCCTCGATCGTGGGCGTCGTCGCCCTCGTGACGGCGCCGCTCGTCGAGGGCGCCGGGCCTGCGGTCTCGGCGGACGCGAACGAGGCGAGGGAGCCGAAGGAGGGCGCCTCGCGGAAGAAGCGAAGCTTCGCCGAGACGGCTCGATCGTGGACCGGGCCGACCTGGGCGCGGGCGTGGTCCGTCTGGGGCTTGGTCCTCTCGAGCGTGATCGTCTGGGCGCTCGTTCCCACGGCGCTCTCGTCGGCACGGCTCGACGCCGTCCGTGGCGTCCTCGGGATGGTGGGCTGGGCGCTCTTCGCGTTCGCTTCCGCCGGTCCTGCGCTTCGCCCGGATCCGGACAGCGCATCACGCATCGTCGCGAGCACCTCGCTCAAGCCGCGCAGCGCGGTGCCGCGAGGCGACGCTCTCTACGTCGGCATCGGCGTCGTGATGGCGCTTGCGATGCAGACCGTCGGCTGGGAGGTCGCCGTTCCGGAGCGCGCCGTATTGGTTCGACTCGTCACGGTCGTCTGCGGGATCGCCGTCATCGGCGCGACCACGAGCATCGCTCTCGCGCGGCACGGGACCAGGGCGCGTGCCCCCTCGCGCATGCGCCTCCGGCGAGCGCTGCCGTGGCTCCTCATGCTCGCGCTCTTCGTCGTGTCGGCCGTCACGTTCGGGACGCTGCGCATCGGGCCGTGAATGCTCGCGCGGCGCTCGTGGTCGTGGCGTCGCCGGTTCTTTCCCGCTGAAGCCCGAGGTATCCTCGAGGGTCGATGCAGTTCGTCGACGTCCTGGCGGCGGCGCTCGTCGTGGGCGCTGCGGCTGCGTTCGCGCTGGGCGCCGTGGCGCTGTCGCACGCGAGCGACGTCGAGGCCATCTACTATCTCGTCGTCGGGATCGTGGCGCTTCGCGCGGGCACCCAGCTCGCACGGCCGGGGGTGGGGGCATGACGGCGCGACGGCTCGCGGGCATGATCGTCGTCGGCACGAGCCTGACGCTCTCGTGCGATCGCCCTGAGCCGGCGCGGGAGGAAGCGAATGCCGCGCTCGGCGGCGAGATCGCGGCGATGGTCGGGGCCGAGGCGATCCCGCTCTCGCTCGTCGCGAGCGTGGCGGTCGCCCAGAACGTGACGCCGCAGGAGGCTGTGCGCCGCATCGTCGACGACGAGATCGCCGCGGCCGCCGCGCGTGCGCGCGGGCTCGATCGGCAAGCGCCTGCGTCGTTCCGCCTGGTGGCCGCGCGCGCGCGCTTGGTCACGGACCGCCTCTTCGAGGAGGCGAAGCGTCGCGGTCCGCCGACGGACGAGGAGGTCGCCGAGCTCACGGAGAAGCACTGGCAGGAGGTGGATCGACCGCCGGCCGTGCGCGTCATCCACGCCATCGCGCTGCGTCCGAAGGACGAGAAGCTCGTCGAGGCCGCGCGGCGCGTCGCAGAGGAGCTCCATCGCGCCGTCGTGAATGCGGCGGACGCCGCCGAGTTCGAGAAGAAGGCCAAGGAAGTGCCTCACGCTCCGGAGATCGAGGTGCGGGTCGAGAGGCTCCCTGCCTTCACGGACGACGGCTGGGTGACGGAGGGGCCGGGGGCCATGGACGAGACGTTCGCGAGAGCCGCGCACGACGTGCCGTCGATCGGCGGAACGAGCCCGGTGGTCGAGACCCGATTCGGGTTCCACGTCATCCGGCTCCTCGAGAGAATCCCCGAGCAGAGGATGCCCCTCGAGACGCGTCGAGTGGTGTTCGCGGAGGAGGTGTACTCGATGCGAGCGCGGGCGCTGCTCGACACGCTCTTGAAGCCGCTCCGCGAAGCCAAGTCCGTCGAGGTGTCGCCCGCAGCGGAGGAGCTCATGCGCGGCGTCACCACGAAGCTGACCGGAGCGCAGCCGTACGCCGAGTCGGCGAGCGGGGGCCCGTGAAGCCGTCGCCTCCGCAGATGCCGGGCTGGTCGCCAGACGACGATCCGCCGCGCACGAGCCGCGACACGAACCCGCCTTCGTCGCGCGCTCTTCGCGTCTTCGGCCCGATCGCGCCGAGGGATACGGACACGACGGCTTTCACCCAGATCCTCGCGGACCTGCTCGATCGCGTGCCCGGCGCCGTCGCCGCGGCGCTCGTCGATTCGGAGGGCGAGACGGTGGACTACGCCGGCCGAGGCGATCCGTTCGATCTGCGGGTCGCGGCGGCTCACCTCCAGCTCGTGCTCCAGGGGATCGCCCGCGTCGGCGCGCTCGGCGAGCCGCGCTGGGTCGTGGTCCGCGGTCAGCGCAAGAGCGTCGCCGCGACCGCTCTTCCGGATGGCTATGCGCTCGGGCTCCTGCTCAAGCCGAGGGCGGCCTTCACGATCTCGACCCGCGCGCTGAAGGTCTGCACGAGGGCGCTCGCGGCAGAGGCGGGGTGGAACGATCTCGAGAAGCACGACGGCGTGAGGCAGCGCTCGTGGTTTCCGGTCCTCGTCGAGACCGATCGCCGAGGTCGCCCCGCGCACGTGAGCAGCCCGGGAGGCGGAAAAACGCCGGTCGAGGTCCTCGGCGTCGTGATGGGCCTCTCGGTGCGCGAGCGAGGCTTTCGCGTTCGGACCGCGCAAGGAACCGAGCTCATGCTCGTGCGCGAGGCGAATCAGCGCTGGTACGCCGACGAGCCCATCTGAGCGGCTCGGGCAGAGGCTGCCATGCGTGCGTCATACAACCTCGGTGCGTGCGCTATACACGCGAAAATCCTCAATGAGATCCGAGGCGTGCGACAAAAACGCACATGGCGCGCATTTTCGTTTTGACACGGATGCCTCCCTGACTATGTTCCGCGGCCCCTCCCGCTGGTGACGGCGGTGCGGCGAGACGTCCTTCCAGGCCGTCGGCTGCCCTCGCCGAGCCCAAGGGGGAAAGGTTGTGGAGAACCTCGTTCTCCCCAGGGACGATGGTCGCAAACGCGACCGAAATCCTTGGTAGAACCCGGCCTCCACCCACCGCTCTTTCACATGTGGAGAGTCCCGCGGAGCTACCCCTGGCGGTAGCAGCCGTGGTCCTTCGCGGAAGCCCCCCCCCTGCGATTTCTTGGCAGGGGTGCTTGACGAAAGGCCCTCCGCGGATGACAATGGTTTCCGCTTCGTGCGCAGGCCCCGCAGCTCGGCAGAGCTGCCCGGCAACGCCACGAACGCCGGACCGCGCTGGAGCCTTCATGGCTCGAGCGCTCTCCACACGCCGGTCGCGCCGCACGCGACGAGCTTTCGTCGCCTCGGCCGGGGCCCGGCTCACCTCGCTGCGAAAGCAGCGCCGAGCCGACCCCGAAGAAAAAAAAGACGGTCGGCGAAAAAAAAGAGTTGACGAACGAACGGTCGCGAATATGATTCGCGACCCCAACGCAGCCGGTAGCCCCGCTGCCTCGGTCCTTGAAAACTGAATCGTACGCTCATTCTAGACGACTCTAGAGTGGGCTCCCGGAAGGCGCGATGCCGTACCGTCATCCCGACGGTCCGAGCAGAAGTGACCTTCCCAATTCTGACCCAAAGTCAGAATCAACCAGCCGCGAGCGAGAGCTTGCTCGAACTCGAGGTTGGATCTCCGGAAAGGAATTAAGTCCTTCGCGGCTTCGGTCGCGAGGGCAAAGTTCAACTGGAGAGTTTGATCCTGGCTCAGAACGAACGTTAGCGGCGCGCCTAACACATGCAAGTCGTACGAGAAAGGGCTTCGGCCCCGGTAAAGTGGCGCACGGGTGAGTAACACGTGGGTAACCTGCCCTCGAGTGGGGGATAACATTCCGAAAGGAGTGCTAATACCGCATAAGACCACGACCTCGAAAGAGGATGGGGTAAAAGCTGGCCTCTGTATACAAGCTAGCGCTTGAGGATGGGCCCGCGGCGCATCAGGTAGTTGGTGAGGTAACGGCTCACCAAGCCGAAGACGCGTAGCTGGTCTGAGAGGATGATCAGCCACACTGGAACTGAGACACGGTCCAGACTCCTACGGGAGGCAGCAGTGGG
>CALFEQ010000079.1 GCA_937949945.1 uncultured Myxococcales bacterium | reverse complement strand
CTGAGGTCTGAGAAGCGCGACACCCTCGCTCGTGTGCGAGCGATCTTCACGAGGCCCGTGGCGAAGGCGGAACCCAGCCTTATGGTGAGTCGGGCTCGCTGTCGAAGCAGCGACGCGAAAGAGGAAGGTGCTCGTGGTCTCCTCGAGGACGACCATTGCGCGAGCGCTGCCTGCGCTCGCGCCGATCACGATCGTCGCCGCATGCTCGCTCGGAGAGGCGGGGCCGGCCCCGCCGACCATCGGAGACCCGAACCCGTTCGGGAACCCCGTCGGCCGCGAGTGCACGCGCGGCGACGATTGTCGTACGGGCGTTTGTCGAGACGCGATCTGTCAGCCGGCGACGAACACCGACGGTGTGAAGAACGGCGACGAGAGCGACGTCGACTGCGGCGGTGCCGCCGGTCCCGGATGTTCGAGCGGCAAGGCTTGCGCGACGAACGCCAACTGCGCGCGAGGCCTCATCTGCATCGCGTTCCGGTGCAGCCCGAACATGGACAAGCCGGTGCCGAACGCGATGGATGGAAAGCAGAACGGCGGAGAGACGGACGTCGACTGCGGCGGCCCGGACGTCGCCGTCCCTCGATGCGAGAACGGACGGCGCTGCCTCCAGAACGGAGACTGCGCGAGCGACGTCTGCGTCGAACGCACGTGCGCTCCCGAGACCGCGATCGACGGCATCAAGAACGGGGACGAGACCGACGTCGACTGCGGCGGGAGCAACCCGCGAAAGTGCGCGGCGGGCAAGGCCTGCCGCGTCGGCGCCGACTGCGCGAGCAAGGCCTGCGACCCCGCGACGTCGACGTGCAAGGCGGCCTCGCCGCACGACGGGATCAAGAACGGCACGGAGACCGACGTCGACTGCGGCGGCCCCGATCCGATCGCGCGCTGCAAGGCGGGGAAATCGTGCCTCGTGCACTCGGACTGCGAGAGCAACGGCTGCGCGTTCGACGGCAAGTGCGCCATGGGCGCGAGCTGCACGCAGCTCGAAGGCGGGCACACCTGCGGTCCGATCGACACGATGGCGAAGCAGAACGACTGCTGCGACCGCGCGCAGATCGGCGGCGTCACCATCGACAAGTACCTCGTGACCGCCGGACGCATGCGCGCGTTCCTCGCACGCGTCGGCGGCGACGTCCGCGCGTTCGCCGCGAGCCTGCCCGCCGACCGATGGAACCAGGCGTGGACGCCGGCGCTCCCGACCTCGATCGACGGCCCGCCGGGCAGCCCGGACAACGCACACACCCAGCTCGGTCCGTTCTTCGGCAAGCGGTCGTGCCAGTCCGGCAACTACAACGGGCACACGTACTGGACGCCGCTCGTCTACGGCGACGACAAGCAAGACTTCCCGCGAGAGGTGCTCGACACGAAGGCGCTCAACTGCGTCCCCTGGTACCTGCTCGCCGCGCTCTGCGCGTTCGACGGAGGACACCTCGCCCTCGAGCGCGAGCTCTACACCGCGTACACGAACGCGAACACGACCCCGTACCCGTGGGGCCAGCGCGGCTCGTACTCGACGAGGACTTCGAACCCCTACGCCGTGCAGTTCTTCGGGTACGCGACGCCGAACCCGCCGCCCGACGCGCGGAGGAACGGTCAGGATTTCCTCGACTCGGCCTATTACATCGCCCCGCCCGGACGGCGCCCGGCGGGTTACAACTCCGTCGGGGTCGCCGACCTCGTCGGGAACCTCCTCGAGTGGGTGGGCGACAGCGAGCGGCAGTTCGTCTGGAACGGCTCCTGGGAGAACCACGCGGCCGAGGCGGACGGGATCGAGCCTCCTGCGTGGGACGACGATCCGTACATGGCGGTGCGACCAGGCTCGGGACGACCGTGGCGATGGCACGTCGACATCAGCACGACGGAGCCGAACGGCTACTACGCGATCGGAGGCCGCTGCGCGTACTGATGATGCTCAGGTGATGACGCGGAGCGATCCCTTCACGACGCCGTAGCCGCTGTCGGTCCGGAGCTCCTTCCACACGGCCTGCGCGCGCGAGGGGTCCTCGATCGCGGAGAGGTACGCGCGCACGAGCCGACCGACCTCGGACGCGTCCTCGCGCACGAGCTCGATGCGGAAGCGCCGCACGCCCGCGCGCGCGAGCTCGGGCAACAGCTGGACGGCGCTCTGCGGTCGCGCGTGGAAGACCGTGTTGCGGCAACCGACGTCCGCCTCGACGGGATGCTCCATGCCGGCGCGATCGCGCAAGGAGACCTGGTGTTTTTCGCACGGGCGACCGCACGTCTTGTAGTCGCGTCCCGTCGAGAGCATCGCCGCGATCACGCAGTGCTCCATGTGGAACAGCGCCATCGGATGGTGCAGCACGATCTCCATGTACGGCCCGAACGGCGTCCGCGCGAACGACAGGAGCTGGGCGGCGTCGAGATCGAACGACGGCGTGAAGCACGCGAGCCCGCGCGAGAGCACCTTCGCGGCCGTGAGGCGGTTCGTCACGTTGAGCGAGAAGTCGCCGATCGCGAGCGCTTCGCCGGGCCGGAGCTCCCGCAGCGCGCCGAGGCCGCGCACGAGGAACGCGCTCGGAGCCAGCGACGCCAAGTAGCGATCGATCTTCTCCTCGCCCGGCTTCCGGATGCGCGGCGGCGCGACGCCGACGAACGTCCCGCCGCCTCGCGCACGGAGCGTCCGCAGCGCCTCGCCCGTGCCCGTGAGCTCGAGGAAGTCGAGGTACACGCCGGCAGCCCCCGCATCGAGCGCGGCCTCCGCCTGCGCGAGCGTGCGGCACAAGACGAACAGACCGCTCGGCGGCGGCGCGCGGTCCGGCGGGCACGAGCGCGCGAGCAGATCCGCGGCGGTCGTCGCGGTCGTCGCGTGCGGCGCGTACGAAGCGAGCGCCTCGACCAGCGCGGCGACGAGCGCGCGACGCGCGCGGTTCAGCGACGACAGCGGCACGATGACGGAGGGCGGCAGCGCGACGTCGAGCGCGTCGAGCTCGAACGGCGACTCGCCGAGGCGACCGAGCTTGTCGCGCAGCGTGGCCTCGTCGAGCGGAGCCGAGCGCGCCGCCTCGACGACGGCGTCTCCCGTCACGCGCGCGAACGCGCCGCGCTCGGTGGTGCCTTCGAGGACGAAGGGCTCGCCGAGCCGACCCGCGATGCGCATCGAGACACGGATCTTGCGCGGCGCAGCGGCCACGGACGCGAGGATGCGCTTGTCCACGCCGGGCGCGCTCGTCTTGTAGATGCGACGCCCGGGAGGGACGGCGCGATCGACGCGCACGTCCGGACCGAGCCACACCTTGACCTTCGCGCCCGGGCCCGCCGCGTCGATCTCCTTCCCGCCTCTCTCGATCGCCCAGACGCGCCCGCCGATCTCGCCTTCGCTCGCCCAGCCTCCCTCGACGAGGAGGCCGTCGCCGCGCGCGACGTCGCCCGACAGCCGGACGACGAGGAACGTCCGCCCGCGCACGCGTTCGACGCCCTCGAGCTCGCCGACCAGCAGGCCGCGGTGATCGCACGAACGCCCCTCGACGAGGCGCTGGTGATCGACCCCTCGGAGGAAGCCCGGCCCCGAGCCGCGCGTGAAGGTCTGGAGCGCGTCGCGCCGCTCCGCCTCGTCCGGGCCCGGCCCTTCACCGAACGCGGCGTCGACCGCCTTCCGGTAGAGACGCGTCGTCGAGGCGACGTACTCCGGGCCCTTGAGGCGTCCCTCGATCTTGAGCGAGGACACGCCGAGGCGGACGAGCTCGGGGACGAGGCTCGACGACTCGAGGTCCTCCGGCGACAAGAGGTATGCGCGCTCTCCCGTGTCGACGCGTTCGCCGTCGACGACGAGCTCGTACGGCAAGCGACACGCCTGCGCGCAGGCGCCTCGGTTCGCGCTGCGCCCGCCGATCGCCTCGCTCGTGAGGCATTGCCCCGAATACGAGATGCAGAGCGCTCCGTGGACGAAGACCTCGACCTCGACGTCGCTCTTCGCCCGGATCTTCGCGATGTCGTCGAGCGAGAGCTCGCGCGCGAGGATGACGCGTGACGCGCCGATCTCCTTGGCCAGCTCGACGGAGGACGCGTCCGTGCACGTCATCTGCGTCGAGGCGTGGATCGGCAAGGTCGGCGCGACGGCGCGCACGAGCTTCGCCACGCCGAGGTCCTGCACGATCACGGCGTCCACGCCGGCCTCGGCGCACGCGCGGACCGCACGCTCGACCGACTCGAGCTCCGAGTCGAACACGAGCGTGTTGAGCGTGACGTAGCCGCGGACGCCGTGCTCGTGCAGCCACCGCATCGTGCGGCCGAGCTCTTCCGCGTCGAAGTTCGTGGCGCGCGCACGCGCGTTGAAGCCCTTCAGCCCGAAGTAGACCGCGTCCGCTCCGGCGCGCACCGCCGCCTCCAGCGCGGCGCGATCGCCGGCCGGCGCGAGGACCTCCGGCCTGGTCGGGGCTGCCGGCGACATGGGTGCGTGCTCTTAGCGCAATCCGCGGAAAAATCACGCACGGTCGCGCTCGACGGCGACCGCCGCGGGCCTCAGATGGTCCAGCCGACGCGCAGGGAAAAAAACGGCATCACGAACATGCCGAACGTCTTCGCCACCTTTCGCGCGTTCGAGTCTTGGGTCCCGTCCGAGTCGAGCGTGGTCTCGGCGAAGAGCGGGATGCCCGCCCCGAGCTCGGCGCCCACGGTGAGCCCGGACGCGTACGTGTGGAGAGCGCCGACCTTCGGCCCGACGAAGACGGATCGCGTGACGTAGTCCACCTCGCTGCCGAACTTCCTCGAGTCGGCGCGCGAGAACTGATAGCCGACACGCCCGCCCACGAAGAGCCACCGCCAGAGGAAGTACCGGCCGTCGGCGCCCACCTGGAACCAGGAGAGCGTCGTCTCCTCGCCGAAGTTCGCGAGGCCTGGGGGCAGGTACTCGACGCCCGCGCCCACGGCGAAGCGATCCCACCTCGAATCGTCCGGGCGCACGAAACGCGCGAGCAGCTCGAGCGACAGGATGCGCGGCAAGCTCACGGCGCCGATGGTCCCCGTGAAGCGAACGGGACGGACGGCGGACGGCGTCGACGCCGTCGCCTCCTCGGCGAACGCCGGCGTGCTCGCGAAGACGGCGGGTCCCGCGGCAGCGAGGGCGAGCACGAGGGCGGCAGCGCGCATGCGCCTCTACTACCGCAGCTCCGCCCGAACGTCACCGCGGTGCGTGCCCGGCCTCCGGCCCAGGAACGAGCCCCGACCTCCGTGGCCGGGGCCGGCGACGCCGTCTCGTGCTATGCGGCGGCTCATGCTGCGCCGAACGATCGGGCTCTGTCTCTCGATGCTCGTCTGTGGCTGTGACTTCGGCACGCTCGACGACCTCTCGCAGGACGAAGCGGCGACGGGATCGTCGGAGACGTCCGCGCAGGCGATCGCGCTCTGGACGAGCTACGAGGCGAGCGACGACGAGATCAAGAAGGCCGTCGCCGGCATGGAGGGCGTCGTCGCCGGCGCGGGCCCGCGACCGGTCCAGGCGACGATCGACGATCTCACGAAGGAGCAGCTCGGCATCCCGACGATCACGCGCGATCCCGCGGCCGCGCAGGGCATGCTCGTCATCACCGAGCTCGACTGCTCGCTCGACCAGGTCGAGAAGATCCTCGTCGCGAAGAACCAACCCGAGATCTACCCGGGCACCTACGACGAGTACGAGCGCACGTACACGACGAGCATCCAGGACTTCTTGGCGAACGCCGCTTCTTCGGTCGGCTGGAAGACGAAGTACACCGTGAGCCTCCTCGAGCGCCGGTACACCTCGACGCTCACGGGCGGCGCGAGGCGCGTCGCCGGCGCGGCCCCGGGCGGCGGCACGATGCTCCTCGCCCGGACGTTCCTCGACGAGCCCGCGCGCTTCATCGCCGGCGAGGACGCCGAGTTCAACCAGGACTACCAGATCGAGGCGTACTGGGAGATCGGCCCCAAGCGCGTCATCCACTTCTACGCGATGTGGCGCGAGTTCCGCGTCGGGACGCTGTCGAGCTCGCACAACTTCTACGTCAACATCGTGCTCGGGAACCTCGTCGACTTCGACGTGAGGACGAGCAAGGTGTGTCGGGACGGGACGCCGGTGCCGGCGTTCGAATGACTCCAGGCTCCAGGCTCCAGGCTCCAGGGAGTCAGACCTCAGCCCTCAGTCCTCAGTCCTCAGCGGAAGGACGAGACCGACGACCCTTCGCCTCTCGAGCCTCACGCAGCCAGCCGGTCTTGGGATTGGAGCTCCGGCCACTCGAAGCTTCATGAACCCTCCGTCGCCGACATGACGACCGCGTTCGTCGTTTTTCACACCGTGAGCCACCAGGACGCACCGAAATCGAACGGAAGACCGACGAGGCTCGAAGAGCGCGCGCCTTGCGCGCGCATCCGCAGACGCTGAGGACCGAGGTCTGAGGTCTGAGGACTGAGTGAGGACTGACTGGAGCCCGGAGCCTGGAGCCCGGAGCCTCAAAAGAACTGATACACCCCCACGCTCGGCTGGACGCTCCCGAGGTCCGCGGGCGGCGTGACCGGGCCGAACCGCGCTTGGTCTGCGGGGCCCACCGGGCGGAGGTCCTCGTAGAGCGGGACGGCGAGGTCCGCGCGCAGGCCCGTCGCGACGAACTTCGGGATCAGGAAACGGACGCCGGCGCCGGCGGAGAGGGCCGTGCCGGGTGGGCCCATCGGCGAGCGGGCCGCAATGGCGTCGACGAAGACGGTGGGGACGAGCGCGAGCCACGTCGAGTCGAAGGCGGTGAAGCGCACTTCGGCGTTCGCGAGCACGTATGCGCGCGTGCGGACGAAGTTGTCCGGGAAGCCGCGGACGAGATCGAGCCCGCCCGCCCAGAGCTCGAGGTGCGGCGGTGTCTTCGAGACGTTGGCGCCGCGCAGGCGGAAGGCGAAGTTCCAGCGCGATCCGGCGATCGCGAACGCGAGGGCGTCGAGCGTCATGGTCGCGTACACGTCGGCGACGTCGCTCGTCGAAAAGCCGATGCCGGGTCGCAGCTCGAGGCTGGCGCCGCGCTGGCGGATCCGCACGATGTCCACGCGGCCGATGCGGAGGCCCGGCTCGAAGGCGAGCGTCTCCGTCGGCTCCGGGTAGTGGGGCGGCGAGTCGAGCGGCGGAAGGAACCGGTCGGACATCGCCCTCACGCGGAGCGCGAAGCGCTTGCGATCGGCGTCGGCGAGCTTCGCGAGCTCCACGATCGCCTGCGCGCGCTGATCCGAGAACCCCTGCCGCGGGCGAACGAGGCGCTCGGCCTGCACGAGGATCTCGAGGCGCTGGTCGAACAGGCGTGGGTCGCGGAAGAGCGCCTGTCCGCCGTGGAACCCGTCGAAGTACTCGTACTGCGCGGCGACCTCGAGGAAGCGACCGACGAGGTTGTTGTCCGACGCGCCGATCCGGAAATAGGTCGCGCCGCCGCCGGAGCCGAAGCTGAAGAGTGGGTTGAGCGTCCAGCGATCCTCGAGCGTCACGACGAGGACGACACGGCCCTCTCGACGCACGACCTCCGCGCTCACGCGCGCGAAGATGGTCGTGTTCCACAGCCGCGCGATGGCGAGCTCGAGCATCTCCCTCGTGACGACGTCGCCCTCGGCGAAGCCGAGCTCGCGCCGAACGACGTGCGGCTTCGTCCGGGCGAGGCCCTCGATGCGGATGGCGTCGATGCGCGCGGGCAAGAGGTCGATGCCCGCCACCGCCGTCGACCCTTCTCCCTGCGCGCCGCGCCGTTCGGCGGCCGTCTCGCCGGCGTGCGCCGCCATCGGTATGAGGGCGGCGAGGCAGACGGCCAGCGCTCTCGCGCCCGTCGCGAGCGTCCCCGACACCGTACGAAGCGCGTCGGGCGTTCGGCGTCCGAACCCCACGATCACCGCACGACCGAAACGTCGACGACGGCGCGGAAGAGCGCTCGAAGCCCGCGGTGCACGTTCGCGACGCTGACGCGCTCGTTCCGCCCGTGATAGCCGTTGAGCTCCTCCTTCGAGATCTCGAAGGGGACGAACCCGTACGCGCGGACCCCCTTCTGCCGCAAGTAGAGCGAGTCCGTGTATCCGGGCGAGAGCGCAGGGCCGGCGACGACGTTCGGCCTCCCGTCGACGGCGTGGCGAACGAGCGCCGAGAAGAACGGATCGTCCCACGTGCTCTCGTTGCCGCCCATCATGTCGAGGACCTCGAACGAGACGTTCGGGTCGTCGACGATGCGCCGTAGCTCGACGAAGAGGTCGATGGGCCGCGTGCCGGGCAGCACGCGACAATCGAGGATCGCCGAGACCTCGCTCGGCACGACGTTCGGCTCGTCCTTCCCCTCGAAACCCGTGACGTTGACGGTGTCGAAGAGCGTCGCGGCCGCGGGTGGGTTCTCGAGCAGCTTGCCCATCACGAACATCCGCACGAGCACCGGCCGCCGGAGGACGAACCCCTTGATGCCACCGACGCGCTCGCCCACGCGCGCCGCGAGCTCGTAGAGCGACGGGTGGATGACCGGATCCGGATCGCGCTTCATCAGGCGATCGATCGCGCGAAGCAGCCGCTCCGGGGCGCGACCGGGCACGGGGGTCGAGCCGTGGCCCGCCTCGCCGTGGGCCGTCATCTTGAGCCAGAGCACGCCCTTCTCCGCGACCGAGATCGCGTAGACGGTCTGCCCCTCGAGCAACAGGTCGTGGATGCCGATGCCGCCCTCGTTGACGGCGTGCGAGCACCCGACCTTGTCCCAGTGCCGCTCGACGATGAACCGTATGCCGCCGCTGTCCGACTCCTCCGCGGCGACGGCGAGGAGGATCACGTGGCGCCGGAGCGGCACGCCGAGCCGCTTCAGCCACACCATCGTCATCAGCTCGAGGGCGCCGAGGCCCTTCATGTCGAGCGCACCGCGGCCCCACACGTAGCCGTCGGCGAGCGCGCCCGAGAAGGGCTGCTTGTCCTTCGGCCACTTGTCGGCCTCCGCCGTCACCACGTCGATGTGCGAGACGAGGCAGAGCGGCGGCTCCGTGGGCCGCTGCGCCTCGAGCCTGGCGATGAGGCTGCCTCGCCCGGGCGCGTACTCCACGATCTCGTACGGGATCCCTTCCCGCGCGAGGATCGCGCCGAGATACTCGGCGCCACGCGTCTCGTTGCCGGGCGGGTTCGTCGTGTCGACGCGCAAATAGCCGCGGAGCACCTCCACGGCCTCGTCGCCCGCCTTCTTCCAGTCGACGGCGTCGTACCAGCGGCGCGCCGACGTCGGCGCGGCGATCTCGCGCGACGTCGTGACGGCGCAGCCCGAGCCCACGACGCACAGGACGAAGATCGCCCCGACGCGAGCGATCACCGATACGAGCGCGCGAACGAGCGAGGCGCTCGGCGAATTAACGCGGACGCGGCACGGCACGCGCCGCACTCTAGTCGAATTTCGTCGGCCTTCGGATCGACGAGCACGAGGCTCACGCGGAACGCCACGCGCCGTCGTGCTCGTCGGTTCGCGGGTGGAACGATCAGGGAGCGTCCGGCTCGCCGTCGCCGTTGCCCTCGCCGTCGCCGTCGCCCTCGCCCTCGGCGTCCGGCTCGCCGCCGTTCGTCGGCGCGGTGGCGGGGCTGATCTCGTTGTTCGACGTCTCGGCCATCCAGTCGAGGTAGTTGCTGACGCGCGTGTAGACGCCCGGCGCGTTCGCGCGCGCACAGCCGATGCCCCAGCTCACGAGGCCGATGACGACGTTCTCGCCGTCGATGTTCATGAACAGCGGGCTGCCGCTGTCACCCTGGCAGGCGTCCCTCTGTCCCTGCGGGTAGCCCGCGCAGATCATGTTGGCCGTGACCCTGCTGTAGCTCGGGTACGTCTTGCACTGCTCGTTCGAGATCACCGGGACGTCGACCTGACGGAGGACGTCGCTCGGCGACCCGCCCTCACGGGTGTTGCCCCAGCCGACCGCCGTCGTCATCGCCCCCGCGACGATGGCGTCGACCTGGTCCGCGCGGATCAGCTTCGCCTTCGGCGCGCTCGTCGGCTCCGAGAGGTGGAGGAGCGCGATGTCGTTGTCCAGGTTCGCGTAGCGCGGGTGGCGGTAGACGGCGTCGACGGTCCGCGTCTCGCCCTCGTCGGTCGAGAGGCGGTGACGGCCGATGACGACCTTCGTGACGCCGCCCGTCGCCGAGTACGTCGACACGCAGTGACCCGCGGTGACGACCCACTGGTCCGCGACGAGCGCGCCGCCGCAGCTCGGGCGGGTGCCGCCCTTGTAGAGCGCCACCGTCCCCGGCCACGCCCCCGGCTCCGCCTCCTCGCCACCGACGATGGAGTGCGCGCTCGTCTCGACGACATCGTCGACGGTCTGAGAGCAGGCGACGGAAACGAGCGCGGCAGCGGCGAGCAGAGCGAGGCGAGCGGGGCTTCGGAACATGTCTCCTCCGTTTCGGGACGCGGGAACCTACGTTGCGAGCTCCGCTCTTTCGCGACTCGGGAACGTCTCAATTCGACCGGAACGTCAAATCGGTCGTACCCGCGTCTCCATCGTCGGCACACGCACGCAGAAGCGCTCGACGCGCACGTCGGCGATCGGCACGCGGAAAGTGCTGCATTCGCGCCTCACTCTCCTTGCGCAAGCTTCTGCGCAATTTGCGCCGGCGACTCCTGCGAAGCCCGCGATCTCGCGAGGTTCTTGCTGAATGTCGACCGCTTTCCGGAGCGTCTCGGCCGGCAGCGCAACCGCGAGCCGATGCCTTCGTGCATCACCCCCGGAAAGAGGCTGTAAGAGTCCCGTTTTCCACGAATCGGGCCTCGGAGCCGCTCGTCACGCGCGATCCTCGCGCGCCGATCGGAGCGCGCAGAGGCATCGCAGCGTCGGACTTGTAGTAGCGTGACCCGCCATGCGTGGGCGCCTCTGGATCTACGCCATCTTCCTCATGTCCGGCTTCGCGGCGCTCCTGTACCAGGTCGTCTGGCAGCGGTCGCTCTACGCGATCTACGGAATCAACATCGAGAGCGTCACGATGATCGTGACCGCCTTCATGCTCGGCCTCGGCGTCGGGAGCGTGGTCGGCGGCGCGATCTCGAAGGATCCGAAGCGTCCCGTTCTCTTGTTGTTCTCGCTCGTCGAGCTCGGGATCGGCCTCTTCGGCGCGGCTTCGCTGTCGATCTTCCGTGTCGTCGGCGACGTCACGCTCGGGATGAGCGCGGTCCCGACGTTCCTCGTGACGTTCTTGCTCGTGCTCGTGCCCACGGTCCTCATGGGCAGCACGCTGCCCCTGCTCGTCGCGCATCTCGTCCGCGAGAACAAGAACGTCGGCAAGAGCGTCGGCACCCTCTACTTCGTCAACACGCTGGGCTCGGCCTTCGCGTCGGCCGCTGCGGTGCTGTTCATCCTCGGCAAGGCCGGTCAGACCGGATCGGTCCGCGTGGCGGCGCTGCTCAACTTCACGGTGAGCCTCCTCGCGTACGTCGCGCACCGCCGCGCGAGCCGTGCATCGGAGACGACGCGCGCGCTGCCCGACACGGCACGAACGACGTCCGGCGACGAGAAAGCCGCGACCACCGCTGCGAACACCCCGGAGATGGAGTCGGTCTCGTGAGCTTCGCCGTCGCGCTCGTCGTCGCCGCCGTCGCGGGCTTCATCGCGCTCTCGTACGAGATCCTCTGGTACCGCGTCATCTCGTTCGCCAGCTGGGGCCTGCCGGGCGCCTTCGGCCTCTTGCTCGCCGCGTACCTGTTCGGGCTCGCGGTCGGCTCGCGGGTCGCGGGCGCGATCTGCAAGGACGAGACGAAGGCAGGCGACACCAAGCAGCTCCGGGCGCTCGCGGCGTTCACGTTCGTCGCCAACGTCCTCGCCTGGCTCGTCGTGCCGGCGTTCGGCTGGAGCGCGAAGCGCTGGGACTGGCCGCCTGCCCTCGCCGCCGTCGCGATCGCCGCGGCCCTCCTCGGCGCCATCCTCCCGCTCGTCGCTCACTTCGGAATCAAGCCGGACGACAAGGCGGGCGCGAACCTGAGCTACGTGTACCTGTCGAACATCATCGGCTCGGCGGCGGGCAGCCTCGTGACCGGGTTCGTGTTCTTCGATCTCTGGCCGCTCCAGACGATCGGCACGATCATCGCGTGCATCGGAATCGCGCTCGCGGGCGCGCTCGTCCTGCTCGCGGAGATGCCGCGCGCGAAGCGCTTCGCAGGCTTCGCCGGGCTCGCCGTCGCCGCGCTCGTCCTCGTGAAGGCGACGCCGACCGTCTACGACCGCATCTGGGAGCGCCTGCTCTACAAATCGAAGTTCACCGACGACACGAGGTTCCTCGACGTGGTCGAGACGAAGAGCGGCGTGATCACGGTCACGCAGGACGGCACCGTGTACGGCGGAGGCGCCTACGACGGCAAGGTCAGCACGTCGATCCGATGGGACCGCAACGGCATCTTCCGCGCGCACGCCGTGGGTGCGATGCACCCCGCGCCGAAGAACGTGCTGATGATCGGCCTCGCGACGGGCGCGTGGGCGCAGGTCGTCAGTCACCTGCCGGGCGTCGAGAAGCTCACGGTCGTCGAGATCAACCCGGGGTACCTCGAGCTCATCGCCAAGTACGCCGAGGTGAAGAGCCTGCTCGTGAACCCGAAGGTCGAGATCGTCATCGACGACGGGCGGCGCTGGCTCAACCGTCACCCCGAGAGCAAGTTCGACGTCGTGGTGATGAACACGACGTGGCACTGGCGGGGGCACAGCACCAACCTGCTGTCCACCGAGTTCCTCGAGCTCGTCCGTACGCGCCTCGCGCCGGGCGGAATCCTCTACTTCAACACGACGTCGTCGGACGACGTGAAGAAGACGGCGGCGACGGTGTTCCCGTACGCGCTCCGCGTCTACAACTTCATCGCCGTGAGCGACTCGCCGTTTTCCTTCGACAAGGAGCGGTGGCGGAAGGTCCTCACCACGATGAAGCTCGACGGCAAGCCCATCCTCGACCTCGAGAAGGAGGACGAGCGGGAGTTCCTCGAGCAGCTCGTCGCATATGCGGACACCGTGAACGAGCCCCCGCGCGACGACGGTCTCGAGAGCCGCGAGAGCGTGCTCGCGCGCGCGGATGCGGCCGGGGCGAGCATCGTGACGGACGACAACATGGTCCCCGAGTGGCGCCAGGTCCTCCGATTCCACAATCCACCGTGAGCCCGGCCTTCCGTCGCAATTCCGATTGCTTGTACGATCCCAGGCCCATGCAGACGACGCGCGCTCTCCGACGCTCCTTCCTCGCGATGGCGGCTTGCCTCGGCATCCTCTCGGGCGCCCCCGAGGCACGCGCCGACGCGGAGAGCGACGCGAAGGACCTCTTCACGCGCGGTCGCGAGCTCCGCACGCAGGGCGACTGCGCCACCGCGGTCCAGCTCTTCCGGCGCGCCTACTCGATCTACCCGAGAGGCCTCGGATCGCTCCGCAACCTCGCGGAATGCGAGGAGCAGCTCGGACGGTTCGCGTCGGCACGGCGCGCATGGCTCGATCTGAAGCGCGCGCTCGTGACGATGCCGGACGATCCCAAGTACGAGGGCTGGGACAAAGACGCCGAGGAGGCGGCGGCGCGTCTGAAGGAGAAGGTCGCGTCCTTCGTCGTCGACGTGTACGTCCGATCGCCGGAGGGCGAGTCGCTCGCGAACGAGAGCACCGGGGTCGAGCTGTTCGTCAACGGCGAGTCCGTCGGCACCGCGCTCGTGAGCGCGCCCCTCGAGCGCGATCCGGGCCTCTACCGCATCCGCGCGCAGATGGCCGACGCCGCGCCCGTCGAGCAGGTCGTGCAGCTCGCGGCCGGCGACAACCCGCGCGTCACGATCCGGCTCACGAGGAACCCGAGCACGGCGCAGGTCGCGCGCTACGACACGACCGACGCGACCGACGCGGCACGCACGCGCAAGACGATCGGCTGGATCGCGGTCGGCACCGGCGCTGCCTTTCTCGCAGGCGGAGCCGTCACGTTCTTCCTCCGCCAGTCGGCGCTCTCGGATCTCCGCGAGGGATGCCCAGACATACCGACCACGCCGCAGATCGAGTACGAGAGCGGCCCGTGCCCCGGGGAGCTCGAGAGCACGATCAAGCGGGGCAAGGTGATGAGCACGCTGTCACCGCTCCTCGCTGCCGCCGGCGTCGTCGGTGTGGGCGCAGGCCTGACCTTGATCCTGACGGCCCCCTCGACGTCGCGGACCCAGGGTCGAGGGATCTCCATCCACCCGGGCCTCGGACGCATCGACGCGACCTGGAGATTCTGAAGGTGCGCGCGATCCGAGTCGCGAGCGCGGGGGCGATCGGCGTCGGCATCGTCATCGCCGCGGCTTGCGATTTTCCGGACCCGCTGTTGTTCGACGTCGACATGGCGGACGCGGGCGGATCGAGCGATTCGAGCATCTCGGCGGACGGTGGCGGAAACGACGTTCCGCCGGATGCCGCCGACGACGTCGCGAACGACGCGATGCCGGACGCGAACGACTGCGCCTCGGAATGCGACTGCGACGGGGATGGCGTTCTCGCCCTGGAGTGCGACGGCTCCGACTGCGATGATCACGATCCACTTCGGTTCCCCGACGCCGGCTTCTCGCCGAGGATCCCCGCTCCAGGCCAGAGCGGCGACTGGAACTGCGACGGCATCGAAGAGAAGAACGCGCCGACGGGCGTGAAGTGTGCAGGTACCCCGGTGGGGCAATGCGCGTCCGGCTTCGCGGACTCTCCGGCGTGCGGAACGAGCGCAACGTTCGTGGTGTGCGAGGTGTCTGGCGCCCCCGAGCAGTGCATGGAAGCCGCGAGACAGACGCGCACCGTCGAGTGCCGGTGACCGCGCCTCGACTATCCGGGCTTGGTTAGCTACATTTCGAAGAGCTTGCGACGGCATCGCCTCTTCCTCTTCGGCGCCCCGAGCGCCCTCGTCTTCGTCGTCTTTGCCTGCGGGACCGAGTCGCCCAAGTTCATCCTCGTACCCGACGCCTCCGAAGAGACGGAGCAGCCTGGCACCGAGACGGACGCAGAGCCGGGAGGAGGCGGAGACGACGCCGGGACCATCGACGACGCGTCCGTGGTCGACGCGCCGGACTACGACGCCCTCATCGTCGACGACCCCGGCGAGCCGGTCGACGCGAGCGGCTGCACGTCCTGCGACTGCGACGGGGACGGTTTCCCTCGCAAGGGCTGCGGAGACGCCGGCGAAGGCGTGCCGACGGACTGCAACGACGACGACACCCGCTACCGTCCGAACCAGGGCTTCGTCACGGCGCGCCCCGAGCCGGGGAGGAGCGGAGACTGGAACTGCGACGGCCGGGTCGAGAAGCTGTACCCGACGAACGTGAAGTGCTCCCTCCTCGCGCTCACCGGGTGCAACGGCTCCCACGGCTTCGAAGGCGATCCTGGCTGCGGCGAGGAGGGCAAGTTCATCCATTGCAAGGCGCCGATCGGGCTCTTGCTCTGCACCGTCGGCAAGACCGAGACGCGCCGTCAGGCTTGTCGCTAGATCACATGAGGTCGATGAAGTGGCACGACGACGCGCGCTGATGTTCGGGCTCGCGAGCACGTTGACCGTCGGATCGTTCTTCGCCTGCACCTTCCCGGACCCAACGCTCTACACCCTGCTCGAGCCGGAGGCAGGTACTCCAGACGCCGAGAACGGCCTCGACGCATGGGTGGAGCCCGCGACCGACGCGGAGAGCGACGCATCGACGCCTCCGGACGAGCCCATCCCAGGCGTGCACGAAGGCGGAGCGCCGCCGGAGTTCGATCGCGACGCCGGCGCGCCGATCGACGCCTCGGCGTGCGACGACGCCAACTGCGACTGCGACGGCGACGGCTACCTGCGCGCCGAGTGCAATCCCGAACCGAGCATGCGGGACTGCGACGACCACGACACGCGCTACACGCCGGCACAGGGCTTCCTCGACATCAAGCCCGACCCGGGCAAGAACGGCGATTGGAACTGCGACGGGAAGGTCGAGCGATACTTCACCGTCAACGAGAAGTGCAGCGGCCTCCTCTCCAACTGCGACGGGCGCGAGGGCTTCGAGGGCAATCCCGGCTGCGGGGAAGAAGGGAAGTACGTCTTCTGCAAGACGGGTGGCCTCCTCGGCCTCGGGTGCGAGGAGGACAAGGCGCGAACCCAGACGCGCGTGCAGGCGTGCCGCTAGACGGACACCTCGCTCACTTGCAGAGCTGTTTCACCCTCACGCCGTTCGGCTTGAGGGCGCAACCGCCGAGGAGGGCGTCCGAGCGGCATTCGTAGATGTCGCCCTCGGTCCCGCACTTCACCTCCGCGATGAACCCGTGTCCGCCCCTACAGCCGAGGAGGGCGCCCGTCCCGCTGCAGCTCGGGTTCCGCTTCGGCTCGTACTCGAGCTTCCCATCGCAGTTCCAGTCCGGATCGTCCGTCTCCTCGTCGACCCATCCCTGGTTCGGATGGCGAAGCGGATCGAGGTCGTCGCAGTCGATGGCCGTGGCCGCGTCCGTGCCCGCGTCGCAGTCGGCACGCGGATACCCGTCCTTGTCGCAGTCGCAGTCGTCGGGCGCGCAAGCGTCGGGGTCCACTCTCGCCGTCGCGTCGTCGCGCACGATCACGTCGGCGAGGATGGCGCCGTCCGAGGCGACGATGCCGCCTTCTTCGAGCGTGACGACTCCGCCGCCCTCGGTCGTCCCTGCCTCGGCTTCGCCGCTCTCGAACGTCACCTCGGGGAACGTGCACGCCATCCACGCGCCGAGCGGCGTCAGGAAGGCAGCGATCGCGACGAGACGACGGCGCATCAGAACCTCCCCGAGAAGGTGACGCCGCCGAGCGACGGCATCACGCGCACGGCCGTGCCGGCCTTTCGTGCGGACGCGCTCGAGCCGCTCGTGAAGACGAGCGTGAGGCCCGCAGCGACGCCGAGGACGCCGACGGGGAGGAGGACGTTCGTGAGCGTCGTCATCGTCTCGCCGGTCTCGACCGTGTCGCGGAGGCTCTCCGGACAGCCGTTGTGGCTCGGGCACTTCTCGTCGAGCTCGCTCTTCGCGCCGTTGCGAAGCAGGAACGTCACGCCGGACCCGATCAGCGCGGCCGCGCCCACGCCCGCGACGATCCAGCCGACGGTGCGACGGCCCGAGTGGTCCTCGACCGCCGGCGCGACCGGCTCCGGCTTCGGCTCGATGGTGAGGCGCATCGTGACCCGCGGGTTGTCCCCGGCGGCGAGCGTCACCTCCTGCTCCACCGGCTTCGCGCCGGCGACTTGCGCGCGCAGCCGGTACGTGCCCGGATCGCGCTCGAGCGGCGTCCCGACGAGCGTCGTGCCGATGGACTCACCGTTGACGAACAGCTCGACGCCGCTCTTCTCGTTCGCGAGCGCCTCGCCCTCCGGCGACCGGACGTACACGTCGACGACGAACGACGCGACCTTCGGCTTGAGGCGCTCCGCCGCTTCCTCCGCGTCTTGCTCCCAGCCCTCGTACTTCGGGTCGGGCGGCGCGGTGATCAGCGCGCGTTTGAGGTCGAGCCACGCGCGCCGCGCAGACGCATAGTGGCCGAGCTGCTCCTCGCACTCGGCCAGGTTCCGGAGCGAGCCGAGGCCCCGCGGGTAGATCTGCCATGCCTTCCGGAAGAGAGGCGCGGCGCTCCCGCAGTCGTCGTTCGCGCGCAGCTCGCGCCCTCGCGCGAAGAGGTCCTTGGCGTCGGCTTCGGGATCGGCGAACGCCGGAGCCGCGACCGTCGTCGCGAAGAGCCCCATCGCCAGGGGCAGCGCCGCGCGGCGCAGAGAGAACCGAGCGAACGAGGTCACGGATCGATCGTAGCCTGATCGAGATAGTCCAACAAACCCCTCGTGGAGGTCAGAAGATCTCGCCCTTGTTGATGGACTTCGCGGGAGGCGGCGTCGGCGGCTTCGCCGTCGAGACGGGCGGACGCGGCGCGGCCATGCTGCTCTTCGTCACGTTGGCATGGGAGCGAACGGGCGCCGCCGATGCCGTGACCGATGCGGTCGGAGGAGGCGCCGGCTCCTCCGGCACGACGTTCGCGGTCGTGGGCGGAGGCTCGGGCGGCTCGGTGGACGTCTTCACCTCGGACGTCGCGATCGCCGTGTCGACCGGCGGCGACGAGGCGCTCACCTTGCTCGTGCCTCGGAGGCTCACGAAGACGAGGACGAGCCCGATGGCGAGCAGCGCGACGAACCCCGCGATGGCGATCCAGAAGCCGGTCAGACTCTTCCGCCGCCGCGTGAGCACCGTCGGCGCCATCGGGACGGACATCGAGTCTTCGACTCCGTTCTCGAGTTGGGGCGACGAAGAACGCGGTGTCGGCGCCGGCTCGCTCGACATCGTCGGCGTCGACGCGAAGCTCGGGCTGCTCTTGCGCGCCTCGAGGCGCCGGACGCTCTCGGGTAGACCTCCGAGCGCCGCCTCGATCTCCTCGGGATTGACGAGCTGCTCGAACGCCTCGGTGAGCTCCTGCGCGGTCGAGAACCGGTCCTCGAGCTTCGGAGCGAACGCGCGCGCGAAGAACGTCTCGACGGCGGGCGGCAGGTCCGGTCGGCGCGACCGCACCGGCACGACGCGAAACGTGCAGATCGAGAGGAAGACGTCCTCGACGGTCTCACCCTCGAAGGGGATCTTTCCGGTGAGCGCCTCGTAGGCGACGACGGCGAGCGCCCAGAGATCGCAACGATGGTCGAGCGAGTCGAGCCCGCGCGCCTGCTCGGGGCTCATGTAGCTCGGCGTCCCGAGCACCATGTCCTTGCTCGTCACGAAGGGCGACCGCGTTCGGATGGGCTTGCGAGAGCGCGCGATGCCGAAGTCGAGCAGCTTCACGAGGAGGCGGCCGTCCTCGTCGCGCCCGAGCCACACGTTCGCCGGCTTGAGATCGCGATGGAGGATGCCCTCCTCGTGGGCGAGCGTGAGGGCGCGCGCGACCTGCATGACGATCGCGGCGACCTCCGGCATGTCGAGCCGGCCCTTCCGCTTCGTGCGCTGCTCGAGCGACTCGCCCTCGAGCAGCTCCATCACGAGATAAGCGAGGCCGTTCTCCTCGCCGTGATCGCTGACGGACACGATGTGTCGCGTCTTGCGCGAGAGCTTCGCGGCGATCTGCGCCTCGAGCTGGAAGCGACCCGCGGCGGTCTCGGCCTCCACGTCGTCCGCGGGCTCGATCAGCTTCACGGCAAATTCACCGCCGAGCGAGTTGTGCGTGGCGAGCCAGACCTCGCCCATCGCTCCCTTGCCCAGAAGCCGCTGGAGCTCGTACTTGCCAGCAATGACTTGACCGACGTCGACGTTCAAGAGGCCCGCCGTTGCTCGAGAGGAAGTACCGCCCCGCCCCTCGATCGAGATTACAGGAAGGCTTCGTTTTTGCGGAGCACCGTACAGCTCTCGTCGGGTCCTCGTTCCGTCGCCCGGCATTTCTCCGCGCGGTGAAAGGATCGGCCCGGGCCGTAGCGAAGCCTGCTGCCTGCTCGCACATGCTCCGCCGTGAGCCACGGTCGAGGTCTTCGATGCGGCGCCGTTCCTCCGACGTACCCGCCTCCCGATGCCGACGTCGGGAAAGGGACGCAACGCCTCATCCCGAACGATACAGTTTTTCCTGCCACGACGCGGATATTGCGCTAGCGTCTTTATCGTGGGGCAGGAAAGCGGGCGCAGACCGAAATTCGATCCGGACCAGCGCGAAGCGCGCGGGTCGACCGACGGACAGGACGAGCACCGCTCGTTCAACGTCATGGTGGGGGAGGCCATCCGGCGATCTCGTCAAGAGCATGGCTGGACGCAGGCCTTCCTGGCGGAGCAGGCGGGACTTTCGCCGAACTACATCGCGCGGCTCGAGCGTGGCGAGCTCGGACCGTCGCTCTTCGTCGCCAATCGGATCTGCACCGCGTTGGGCATCGAGCTCGAAGTGCTCGTGACGCCCGGCAGCGGCGCAGCTCAGAGCAAGAAGACGACGGCCAAGCGGCGCGCCCTCGCGGGCTGAGCCGAGCGAAGCTCGCGTGAGCCGCGCGTCGTCTCGACGGCGAACGGCTCACGCGACGCACGGCACGCGTTATCGTGGGCGCGTGCATCGACCCGAACGAAGATCGATCCGCGGGATGGTGCGCGCCTCGCGCGTCGGGCTCGCGACCGTCGTGATCCTGGGCGCGGTCGGCGCCTGTGGTCCGGAGCTCCGCGCAGGCGCGCGTCCCGTCCCGTCGTCGAACGACGGCGCATCGAGCGCGCGCGACGGCGCGCCGGACGCCGACGCGCTTCGACCATTGCCGCTCGTCCCACGCCCGCGCTCGAGTCGCGGCCCGTCGGCGCTCGGACGACGAGACGGCACGCTCACCGTCGATCGCACGACGCGCCTCGGCGTCGACGCCGAAGCGCGCACCGCCGCAGACGCGCTCGCCGGTTGGCTCGGCCTCGGCCCCGCGTCGATCGACGTCTTGAGCGCGGACGCGCCGGATCCTTCGAACGGCATCGTTCTTCGTCTGGATCGCTCCGGCGCTCCGAGCGCGCGCGACCCGGCCGTCGAGCCTCCGCGCTCGGTCGAAGAGGAGGCCTTCACGCTGGACGTCACGCCCACCCGCGCGCTCGTACGCGCGCGCCACCCTGCCGGGCTCTTCTACGGCGCGCAGGCGCTCGCGCAGCTCGCCGGCGCGCGACGCATCGGCGGCGACGGCCCGTCGGCCGAGCGCGAGGCATGGACGATCCCGTGCGTCGCTTTCGAAGACGCGCCGCGGTTTCCTTTCCGCGCGATGCACCTCGACGTCGCTCGCCACTTCTTCCCGCGTCGGGTCGTCGAGCGGTACATCGACCTGCTCGCGTTCTATCGCTTCAACGTCTTCCACTGGCACCTGACCGACGACCAGGGGTTCCGGCTCGACGTGAAGGGACATCCCGAGCTCACGGCCGTCGGCGGCAAGGACGGCTTCTACACGCGCGAGGACGTGCGCGCCGTCGTCGAGTACGCACGGGCGCGGTCGATCACGGTCATTCCCGAGATCGAGATGCCGGGACACGCGCGCGCCGTGCTCGCGTCCCACCCGGAGCTCTCCTGCACCGGCAAGAAGCAGGAGGTGCCGCGCACGTGGGGCATCTTCGAGGACGTCTTCTGCGCGGGCAACGAGAAGACGTACGCGCTGCTCGGCGACGTCCTCGCGGACGCCGCCTCGATGTTCCCGTCGCGGCTCTTCCACGTCGGCGGCGACGAGGTCCCGACGAAGCGGTGGACCGCCTGCGCGAAGTGCCGCGCGGCGATGAAGGCGGCCGGCGTCGGCGCCGACGGCCTCCAGGGCGTGTTCATGCGGCGCATCGCGCGCATGCTGAGCGAGCTCGGCAAGCGACCTCTCGTGTGGGACGACGCGCTCGAGAGCATGACGAAGGCAGGCGAGGCCGGGTCGAGCGGCGCGCCGGTCATCGTCGCGTGGCAGTCGAAAGACCGCGGCCGCACGGCGGCGAAGGCCGGCTTCGACGTCGTGATGGCGCCGTACCAGAGCGCGTACTTCAACTTCCACCAGTCGCGCACGAGGACCGAACCCGGGCACTACGGCTTCCTCCCGTGGCCCACGGTGCACGCGTTCGATCCGATGCCGGAGGACCTCGACCCGGCGGCTGCGCCTCGCATCCTCGGCGGCGAAGGCGCGATCTGGACCGAGTACATCGAGACGCCCGAGCACATCGACACGATGGCGATGCCGCGGATGGCGGCCCTCGCCGAGGCGCTCTGGTCGGGCCCGCCGGCCGACGCGAACGACTTCGCCGCGCGCTTCGCCGAGCAGCTCCCGATGCTCGACGCCTCCGGCGTGCGCTACTTCGTCGATCCGCCGGTGGGCCTGCCGAGCCGGAAGGTGATCCTCGAGGGACAGACCGTCACGCTGACCGCGACGCCGCCGGATCTCTTCCCGTTCGGGGTCGTGCGCTTCACGAAGGACGGCTCGGATCCGACGGCCTCCTCCGCGCCGTTCGACCGTCCGATCACGGTGGCCGAGACCACGCGGATCGCCGCCGCGCTCTTCTTGCCGAACGGACGCACGAGCCCGGTCGTGCGCACCTCGATCGTGCAGGAGCGTCCGCGCCCCGCGACCACGGTCGGGCGCCCCGCGTCAGGTGTATTCTACACATATGTGGAGGCCGACCTGCACCGCCTCCCCGACTTCGGCCGGCTGCCGGCGAAGGCCCGCGGCCGCGTCGGCGCGATCTCGCTCGAGGAGGTCGCACGCGCCGTCGGCAAGATGCGCGCGGAGCGCTTCGCGCTCCTCTTCGAGGGCTTCGTACGCGTGCGCTCGGCCGGCATCCATCGCTTCGTCGCCACGGCCGACGACGGCATCCGCGTGGAGGTCGACGGCGAGGTGCTCCTCGAGGACGACGGCGAGCACGAAGCACGCGAGTCGTCGGCGGAGATCGCCCTCGAGCCGGGCCTGCACCGCCTGCGCGTCTCGTACTTCCAGGGCGCCGAGGGGAAGGCGCTCGACGTGAAGGTGGAGGGGCCGGACCTGCCGCTCGGGCCCTTGGACCTGGTCGTCGACGTCAGTCGACAGTCTCCAGTCTCCCGTCTCCAGTAAGAGTCTCCAGCAGCCCGTGTTGCTGGAGACTCGAGCCTGAAGACCAAAGACCGACGCCCTGGAGCCTGGAGCCCGGAGCCTGGAGCCTCAATCGACCCGATACATCGTCACCACGCACGCCCCGCCGAGGCCGAGGTTGTGCTGCAGCGCGACCTTGGCGTTCGGGACCTGGCGCTTGTCGGCGGTGCCGCGGAGCTGCCAGACGAGCTCCGTACACTGCGCGAGGCCGGTGGCGCCGAGCGGGTGGCCCTTCGAGAGGAGGCCGCCCGACGGGTTCGTCACCCACTTGCCGCCGTAGGTGTTGTCGCCGTCCTCGATGAGCTTCTCGGCCTCGCCCTCCTTGCAGAGGCCGAGCGCCTCGTAGGTGAGGACCTCGTTCGTGGTGAAGCAGTCGTGCAGCTCGATGACCTGCACGTCCTCCGGGCCGAGGCCGGCCTCCTCGTAGACCTTCTTGGCGCAGTCCTTCGCCATGTCGAAGCCGACCATCTTGATCATCGAGTCCTCCTTGAAGGAGGAGTCGAAGTCGGTCGTCATGTGCTGCGCCGCGATCCACACGGGCTTCGAGATCCCGTGCTTCTTCGCGAAGTCGTCGGAGCAGAGGATGGCCGCGGCCGCGCCGCACGTCGGCGGGCAGCACTGGAAGCGGGTCAGCGGATCGAAGACCTCGTCGGACGCGAGGATCTCCTCGACCGTGAGCGGCTGGTTGAAGAGCGCGTACGGGTTGTTCGCCGCGTGCTTGCGCGCCTTGGCGCTGACCTTCGCGAAGGTCTCGCGCTTGGTGCCGTACTTCCAGCGGTACTCGCGGCCCGCGCCGCCGAACATCTGCGCGGCGGGAGGCGCGGAGCTGAAGCCCTGCACCTTGCTCATCAGGTTCGCCTGCCACTCGAGCGGGTTCGTCCGGTCGGTGAACTTCGAGCCGAGCGCGCCCTTCTCCATCTTCTCGAAGCCGAGCGCGAGGACGCACTCGTAGAGGCCGCCCGCGATCGCCTGCGCGGCGAGCATGAGGGCCGTCGAGCCGGTCGAGCAGTTGTTGTTGACGTTGAAGATCGGGATGCCGGTCAGACCGAGCTCGTAGACCGAGCGCTGGCCGCACGTGGAGTCGCCGTAGACGTAGCCGCAGTAGGCCGACTGGACGTCCTTGTACTCGATCTTCGCGTCTTCGAGCGCCGCGCGCGCGGCCTTCACGGCCATGACGTTGTACTCGTCGCTCGCGCCCGGCTTCTGGAACTTCGTCATCCCGACGCCGATGACATTGACCCTACGTCCCATTCCCATGGTGCTTCTCCTTGGCCTCGTGTCAGCGGCTCAGACGAGCCCCTTCCAGAAGTTCAGCTTGTGAGCGACACGCACGTCCCCGTCGACCCGGACGCGGCCGTGCATGTACAGCGTGCGGAGGCTCTCGCCCTTCGCGAGCGCGACGAGGTCGTCGTCCTCCATCGTGAGCGTCGCCTGCGCGTCGCCCTTGCCTTCCGAGATCGCTCCCTTCCCGGTCAGGTCGAGGAGCCACGCGTTCGATCCGACGACGAGGTTGACCTTCGCGCCCACCTCGCTCGCGAGGGCCGGCGACTTCGCGAGCCGCTCGCCGAGCGCCTTCACGATCGCCGGCGCCTGCGCCGGCTTGGGCGCCGCCGGAGCCGAAGCTGCTGCCGACGCCGCGGGCGCCGCCGACGCTCCGCCGCTGCCGCGCAGCTTGGCGACGACCTCCATCGCGCGCTTCGGATCGATCTTCTTCAGGAACATGAGCTTCTGAGAAGCCATCACGTCCCCGGAGATCTTCAGCTTCTTCTCGGTCCAGAGCTTCATCGGGTCGGCCTTGCCGGCGACCATCGCGCGGAAGTCCGCGTCCGACAGCTCGAGGACGCAGTCGGCCTTGTCGCCGCCCGCGGTGACCGAGCCCTTGCCGTTCTTGAGATCGATCGTCCACGCGCTGTCGGGGTTCGTGAGCTTGAAGAGGAAGGTCTTGCCCACCTCGCTCGCGAGGTTCCCGTTCTGCTCGATGAAGTCGCGGATGACCGCGAACGCCTCCGCGCTCGTCGGCTCGCCCGAAGGAGCGGCGGCCGCAGGAGCGGCGCCGCCGCCCGACGCACGCAGCTTGGCGACGACCTCCATCGCGCGCTTCGGATCGATCTTCTTCAGGAACATGAGCTTCTGAGAAGCCATCACGTCCCCGGAGATCTTCAGCTTCTTCTCGGTCCAGAGCTTCATCGGGTCGGCCTTGCCGGCGACCATCGCGCGGAAGTCCGCGTCCGACAGCTCGAGGACGCAGTCGGCCTTGTCGCCGCCCGCGGTGACCGAGCCCTTGCCGTTCTTGAGATCGATCGTCCACGCGCTGTCGGGGTTCGTGAGCTTGAAGAGGAAGGTCTTGCCCACCTCGCTCGCGAGGTTCCCGTTCTGCTCGATGAAGTCGCGGATGACCGCGAACGCCTCCGCGCTCGTCGGCTCGCCCGAAGGAGCGGCGGCCGCGGCCGCAGCCGGCGCCTTCTTCGCGGGCGCCTTCGGGATCTCGTCGTACAGCTCGATCGCGGCGTTCGAGATGACGACCTTGTCCCGCTCCTTGACCTTGCAGCGGAAGACGATCTTGTTGCCGCTCTCCTTCCACATCTCGGTGACGAGCGTCTCGCCCGGGAAGACGCTGTCGCTGAAGCGCACCTTGATGCTCTTGAAGTACCGCGGGTCGTTCTTCGAGAACGTCTTGATGACGTGGCGCGCGGCGAAGCCGAAGGTGCAGAGGCCGTGGAGGATCGGCTTGTCGAAGCCGAAGGCCTGCGCGAAACCCGGGTCGACGTGCAGGGGGTTGATGTCGCCGGAGAGCCGGTAGAGCAGCGCCTGGCTCGGGCTGATCTTCTCCTCCACCGTCGCGTCGGGCGCGCGATCCGGCGGGACGTTGACGTCGGTGCTCGGACCGCGATCGCCGCCCCAGCCGCCGGCGCCGCGCACGTACGTCGAGACCTCGTTGTAGACGAGCTCGTTGCCGTCCTCGTCGTACGAGGTGATCGCGGTCACGACGACCGCGCCTTTGCCCTTGTCCCAGATGTCCTTGATCTTCGCCTTGTGCGTCAGCTTCGCGCGCGGCGGCAGCGGGCGCTTGAGCTCGGTGTACTGCTCGCCGTGCAGGATGCGTTCGAAGCCGTAGTTCAGGCCCGGCGCGGTCTCGCCGCGCTTGTACATGTCGAAGATCATCTGCAGCGCGGGCACGACGCCGAACGTCGGCAGCGCCGCGAAGTCGCTCGCGTTCTCGTAGACGTACTTCAGCTCGTCCTTGTCGAGCGGGTTCTGTCCGGCGCCGACGCCGAGCGCGTAGAGCGTGAGGTCCTTCTCGTCGTAGGACGAGTGCTGGGGCGGCAGCTCGTAGCCGAGCGCGGTGTCGACGTCGATGAACTCGTTGCCGCCGAGCGACTTCGACTCGAGGTTGCCGAGGATCGGCCCCATCGACTCGGTGACGTTCGCGGGGTGCGTCGACTTCGAGAAGTCGGTGATGACGCTCCAGCTCTTCTTCACCTGCTCCGGCGTGATGTCGCGTCCGAGCTTGAAGAGCTTCCCTTCCGTGCGCTCCCAGCGGAGCTTCGTGAAGAGGCCGCCGCCGACCTCGAAGAGCCCGCCGGTCTCCTCGCAGCTCTCGTGGCAGAGCCAAGCGACGAGCGGCGAGACGTACTCGGGCTTGAGCGCGTCGGTGATGTTCTTCGGGAGGACCGTCTCGGTCAGGCGCGAGCCCGCGATGGGCGCGATCGTGTTGACGAGGATGTTCCGCTTCTTGCCCTCGATCGCGAGCGTGTTCGCGAAGCCGACGAGGCCGAGCTTGGCCATCGAGTAGTTCGCCTGGCCGAAGTTGCCGTAGATGCCCGCGGCGCTCGCCGTGAAGATGATGCGGCCGTAGTTGGCCTCCTGCATGTAGTCCCAGGCGGCCTTCGTCACCCGGTAGCCGCCGAGCACGTGCACGCGGTAGATGAGGTCCCAGTCCTCCTCCGTGATCTTCTTGAACGAGGTGTCGCGGAGGATGCCCGCGTTGTTGATGACGATGTCGACCCGCTTCCACGTGTCGAGCGCGGTCTGGACGATCTTCGCGCCGTCCTCGACGGAGTCGTAGTTCGCGACCGCCTCACCACCCGCCGCTTTGATCTCTGCGACGACCTTGTCGGCCGCGGCGGAGGACCTGCCTCCACCGGTCGCACTGCCGCCGAGATCGTTGACCACCACCTTGCAGCCGCGCTTGGCGAGAAGGAGCGCGTGGGAGCGACCGAGACCGTTGCCGGCGCCCGTCACGATGGCGACGCGCCCATCAAAACGCAGATCGGACATGGCAGAGCTCCGTGTCGGCCCGGGGCCGAGCCCGAGACCGTGAATGCCTAAAAGTTTAGTGTGCGAACTATCGGGGTCGAGCGCTCAGCCGTCAAGTCTCGCCGGACCGGCTCGGCGGGCGCTCAGCAGGTCGCGTTCCGGCAGAGCTGCGGCAGCGTGACCGCTGCGGATTTCAGATTTCAGATTTCCGTCCTCAGACCTCGGTCCTCAGCGAGGAGGCTCCCGGCTCCAGGTTGGGTTCGCTGGAGACTCGAGCCTCGCATCGGAAGGCTCCAGGCTTCGGGCTTCAGGACGAGGCAGCGTTCGACAATGCGTCAGCGGTCGGGAAGACCGGGTGGGCAGACGGTGCCGCCGACCGACCACTTGTCGTTGATGCACTCGTAGAGCTGGGGGCAGCAGTCGCCGTACCTGCAGTGGATCGTGCCCTTGCACGGTCCGCCCGCAGGAGGCGGCTGCGCGGGGCACCGAGGGTCGGGCCTGGGCATACAGCGCCACTGACCGGTCGCCTCGTCCCGCGGCACGGACGCCCCGCCGCAACGAGCGGCGCACCTGCAGATGCCCTCGTCGTACTCGCAGGTCGTCCCGACCGTGCACGTCCCTCGCGGCGCCGAGTAGGTCTGCGGGCACGACGGGTCGTTCGGCGGCCGCGCATCCCGCCCAGCGTCGAGCGGCGTCGGCTGGAGACCGCCATCGTTCTCCTCCGATCCCGATCCCGAGTCGGCGCTCGTCTCCGTGTTGGTCCCGTTCGCCGCCCCACCGCTCGTCCCTCCGCCCGGCTCCTCCACTTCGGGCGAGGACGATCCCCCGCACGCGACAAGGACGACGCCGAGGCCCACGACGCAGACGGCTCGAGTTCGAAGCATGGCCTCCCTCCCAGCAAGGGAAGTCTAGCGCGGCGGATGAGCTATGGCTGTTCAGTCCTCAGTCCCAGCGGAGGAGGCTCCAGGCTCCGGGCTCCAGGCTCCAGTTTGCGGTCGCTCGAGACTGAAGACTCGCCTCCCAGTGGCTGCGGACTCCGCGCTGGCACGCCGAGCTCGGAGAAGACCCTTTCTTGCGCGAAGCTTGCTCGCGTCTGTGAGGGAACGTCGTGTCCGGCAGGGTCGTAACCCCCTGGAGCCTGGAGCCCGGAGCCTGGAGCCTCTCTCTGTCAGGTCAGCTCCATCACCCTCTGCTCGAGCCCCCTGCCCTTCGTCACGCCGCTGATGCGCGCTTGGTTCTGCAAGAGCACCCAGAGCACGTGACCGATCACCGTCTCGGCGTCGACGGTGCCTCGGTCGAAGTAGACGCAGAGATCGCGCTTCTCGTCGTCGTACTCGACGCGCTTGACCATCGGCAGCTCGCGCACCAACGCGATCGGCACGGGCCCCGGTCCGAGCTTGACGTGGATCTCCTCGCTCGCCGCCGTGAGCTCCTGGATGGAGCCGCTGGCGACCACGCGACCGCGGTCGAGGATGCACGCCGCGTCGCAGATCTCCTCGAGCTCCTGGAGGTTGTGGCTCGAGACGACGAGGGTGCAGCGGCCCCTGCGCGACTTGATGAGCTGCCGGACCTCGTAGGCGACGCGAGGGTCGAGCCCTGCGGTGGGCTCGTCGAGGAGGACGATCTCGGGATCGCCGAGCAGCGCCTGGGCGAGCTGCACGCGCTTCGCCATTCCGTGCGAGAGCTGCCCGCATCGGAGGTTCCACCAATCCTTGCCGTCGACCTCCGCGAGGACCTCGCGCGCCTCGTCCTCGATGCGGTCGCGCGGGATGTCCTGCAGCGCCGCCATGTGCCGGAGGAACTCGCCCACGCGATCGCTGCTCGGCAGGAGCGCGTCCTGCGGGAGCACGCCGATGCGCGAGCGAAGCTCGTCGACCTGCGTCGGCTCGTACCCGAGCACCTCGATCGTGCCCTCGGTCGGCTTGAGGAAGCCGGCGAGCATCGAGAACGTCGTCGTCTTGCCTGCACCGTTGGGACCGATGAGGCCGTAGACCGATCCCGCGCGGATCTTGAGCGAGATCTGATCGACGGCGGTCTTCGGACCGAAGCGCTTCGTCACCTTCGTGAGGCGAATCGCGATCTCGACGTCCTTCTTCTTCCGCTTCCGCTTGCCTTCGCCGGACGCGACCGCGGGCAGCGGCGCGGGGACGTAACCCGTCGGCGGCTTGTCCCCGGCATCGCCCTTCGCCTCGGCGGGCGCGGGCGCGGCGGCCTCCCCGTTCGCCGGCGGCGGTCCCTCTCCTGCCTTCACCTCGGTCGTCACGTTCTCGTCGGCCATCACACGTCCCGCTTCATGAAGAGGAGGGAGCCCACGCTGACGTAGAGCGCGGTCAACCCGAGGCAGCCACCGAGCCCGGCGCCGAGCTTGTGCGCTTGCGGGTGCAAGAGCAGGTGGTCGTAGTGGTTCGGGTAGATGTACGCGACCCACTCGGCGCCCGCGAGGACGGCGATCAGGTACACGACCCAGATCACGAAGAAGGCAGCGAACGTCAGGAGCAGCGCGAGGATCGGGCTCCGGAAGAGCGAGCTCACGAGCGTGGCGATGCCGCACCAGATCGCGCTCATCGGGAGCGAGATCGCCCAGAAGCGCACTCCCCAGCCCAACGTCTGCGCCGCGGTCGCCTCGCCGCGTGCGATGCACACGAGCCAGATGACGAGGTCCATCGCGAAGGTGACCGCCGACACGGTCGCCCAGAGGCCTGCCCACTTCCCGACGAAGTACGCCCAGCGACGCGTTCGCAGCGACCAGTAGCGGACGCTCCGGTGTTGGATGTCCGGCGCCACGGAGTCGAACCCCATCAGCGCGACGAGCAGGGGCGTGAGCCAGATCGTGAGGAGGAGCAGGACGAGGAGGACCTCGGGAGCGTCGGCGAGCGACTTCGCCATGGCCTCGTCGCCGTACGCCTTGAGGAGAGCCTTCTCCCGTAGCTCGTGGATCTGCTCCGCCGTCAGCTCGCCGAGCTCGCGGCGCTTGAACTCCTGGTACTTGACCATCAGGAGCGCGACGCTGCTGCCGCCGAGGAGCGACAGTGCCGCGAGGACGATGCCCTTCGCGCTCCGGAGGTTCTTCCGGAGCTCGCGCTGGGTCACGAGGCTGATTTCGGCGAGCGGGCTCACGGGGCGAACGGTAGAACGCCCGCGCCCGCAGCGCAAACCCCGGGGGATCGAGCGCGCCGCCCCTGGTCGAACGGAACGACCCGCGTCGCTCTCGTCGCCTGCCGCTCGATGGGAGCGCGCAGGAAAGGCTCGAGCTCAGCGTCGCTTCGCCCGTCGCCGGATCGTCGCCGCGATGGCCATGGCGATCGCGCCCGCAGCCGCCGAGCCGGCCGTCGCCGGACCGTCGGTCGCCGCGCAGCCGTCCTTCACGATCGTCGTCGTCGTCGTCGCGGGCCCGGCGACCGGCGGAGCTTCGTCGCCTCCGAGCTCCGTCCCGTCGCTCGAGAAGAAGGAGAGGGTGATGCCGTCGTAAGCGCCGTTCGCATCGCCGGCGTTCGCGATCTGCACGTAGATGGAGTCGGCCGTCGCGTCTTCGGGGATCTCGAAGGTCACCGAAGCCTTTCCGCTCGCCTCCGCTTTGGCGGTCAGGTCGGCGTCGTGTCCCTTCTTCGACTCCGCGTCCCACGTGATGGGCGCACCGAGCTTGGCGAGGACGAGCGGGGAGAACGGCTTGCCGGCGCCCGGAAGCGCGCCGGCACCGCCCGATTGCGTGACGAAGCCGACCCTGACGGTGGCGGTCCCGGGCGGAAGCGCAGCGCGGACCTGGAGGATCCCCGGCGCCGTCCCCTTCACGGACACGAGCTGCTTGCCCGGCGCGACGAACCCGAGGCGACCATGCTTCGACCGAATGGGCTCGCCCTCGAACGTCACGATGCGCTCGCACGCGGGCAACAGCCCCCGGTCGGTCATCGCCGCCTCGAGCGCCTTCGCGCCGGCCGGCATGTCGGTCGAGAGCGTCGCGAGGAAGAGCGTCGCGAGGTCGGCGAACCCGAGGTCGCCACGCCCGGGGTTCGCGCGCATCGCTTTGTAGATCGCGGCGTCGAACTTCGATCGTTCGGCCTCGGGCAGCGAGAGGCGTGCCTGCCAGAGCGCGCCCGAGAAGACGGTCGAGTCCTCGTGCACCTCGCCGACGAGCGCGGCCGGGCAGCGATCCGTGTTCGCCAAGGAGCGGATCGCGTCGCCTGCTTCGCCGAGATCGAGCGCGGCGTACTCGCCGACCTCGGGGTCGCCGGTGATCGCCGACGAGAAGTAGTCGGCGAGCGCCTCGTTCATCGCGCCCGGAGCGTCGATGGCGCCGCGCGCGTCGACGTGCCAGACGCCGAGCTTCAGCGTCGCATCGACCACGGCGTGCGCGAACTCGTGGTAGACGACGTCGCCGTCGTACGCGTAGTCGCGCTTCGGGCCTTGCCCGAACCACAGCGCCCCGGAGTCGAATCCGTAGAGCTGCTGGAACAGCGCGCCGAGGCCGCCGTCCCGCGGAGAGAAGAACGCGTTCTGGAACGGCTCGAGCGGCGTGTTCGGATCGCCGGCGGCGGAGATGTCTCCGCTCGTCATGCCCGCGGGGACGCGCAGGTTCGCGACGAGACGGAGCGGCTTGTCGGCGACGACCTGCGCCCCCGGATCGTCCTGCAGGTCGCGGAAGAACGCGTAGGCCTTCGCCGCGTGGTAGTAGATCGAGACTTCGGAGAAGGCGTCTTCGCGTGCCGCCTCGCTCCCGGGGACGTCCGACGGCTCGTAGAGGAAGTCACCGTTCGCGTCCGCGACCGCGACCTGCTCGAGATCGCAGACGTGCACGTCGAGATTGAAGCCGAAGAACTGGACCGGCTTCACCGACTTCTTGTCGACGCAGTTCGTCGCCTCGATGAACGGGTTCGAGAGCGTCTTGCCATCGGGCAGCGTCGGCAGCTCGGCGACGACGGTGGAAGGCGTCTTCGCGGGGTTGGACGGGTAGACGTTCGCCTTCGCGAACACGACCATGTCGCGCGCCTCGAGCACCTCTCCGGTCTGCGCGTCGACGATCGCGCGCGGCGCGGTGGCGAGCGCCGCCGGTACGCGAGGCAGGACCGCCCACGCGAGGCGTGCGCCGCGATCGAGCGTCGGCCAGACGACGAGACGAGCATCGTTCGCCGCCGCGCGGACGAACGTTCCAGGCGCCCAGGGGATCGCGAAACGCGGCGAGGCGATCCGAGCGGCGTCCGCAGGCGACACCGTCGGCGTCGCGGTCGCGGGCAGGTCGCGCTCGAGATCGAGGACGGTCATGATCGGCTCGCCCTTCGCCGAAAGCCGCACCGAAGCTCCGCGACCGATGACCGGCAGGCCGAGGTGCGACTGCTCGAAGCGCACGATCGTGTCGCCGTCACCGAAACGATCGGTGCCCGTCTTCACGAGGTGTGCGCCGACCCTCGTGTGCATGCGCACGATCGATCGAGCGCGCGTCTCCGCGTCGGCGATCCGTGGTCCGTCGTACTTGCCGCCGACGACGATCCACGGCGTCGTTCCACGCATCGTCACGTGCACGTCCGAACGAGGCGCGGCGTTCGACGTCGACGCGAGCGTGAGCACGAACGCACCGAGCGGCAGCGCAACGCCACCGAGAACCGATCGCATGACTGTTCCTCTCCTCCCGACCCTCGCCGACGTCGCGGCGAGCCCAGCCGCCTGCGCGGCGCGGACGCGCTACTTGCGCTCGGGCCGTGGCGGGGTCAAGTGGAGCGAGCTCGCAAGGCAGAGCTTGTAACCTGTCTGATTTTCAGCGTTTTTCGAACCAGGTCCGAACACGGCCAAAAACTGGCCGTTTGGCCGAAGTATGATCGAAGCTGAACCACAGAAAACACTCGACGCGGTCGCGAGAACGCCTTACGTCCCCCGGAGCAGTCGATGTCCTCCTCCGGCCCCAGCCACCCGGAGGGGCGGCAGCAGTGATCTGTGTGTGGCCCTGTCGACCCGGAAACGTGAACCCCGCCAGGCCCGAGAGGGAGCAACGGTAGCGCGGAAGGGTGTGACAGGGCCTTTCCTATTTCCCCGTCCTCCCATCGGTCCTGCCTGAGCTGGCTGGCCGATGCGGCACGGTGCTCCATATGGTCGGGGTCACCGTCCGGTGGCGGAACTACCTGAAATCGCGAGCAAAGCTCCGTTCGGAGCGGGCTCGGACGTCGTGGACTGCCCCTTTCCCTGTGGCGCTCGGCGGCGGATTCCGCTACTCAAGTGCGCAGGGCTTCGATGAGCGTCTGCTCCTCCTGCCCGCAAGTTTGTCGGTTCAGCCAGAACGGCTGGACTTCGAGTTGTTCCTGACGGTCGCGCTCGGAGCAGAGCGTCCGAGCAAGGCCGGCGCCCGAAGGCGCAACGCGCGTTCACCTCGCCAAGCGAGGTGGTGGTCATGAGGACCGAGTCATTCCGCCCGACAAGAGACGCGTGCCCGACGTTCGGGAGGCCATCGCCTCTTGGACTCGCGCGCCCCGGCTCTTGCATCTCTCCGGTGGAGAGCTTTGCAACGGCCGCTTCGTTCTCACGGGCAGGCCTAGACTTGGATGGGAGTCGCCCCGTGGGTGACTCCGCGGGGTGGTTGGGGCCGCGGCCCCAAGGCTTCCGTTCTTCGACCCCGGGAGGGATCCTCCCCCAGGCTGTTGCGGATTCGGGCGGGAAAGCGTTGCCCGTCCATGGCCAAGAACATTCTCGTCATCTCGTGTGATTTTCGGGAGACCCGCGCTGCGCTCATCGAGAACGGCATCATCGCGGAGCTCCACATCGAGCGAAAAGGCCGACAGTCCGGCACCGTCGGTAACGTCTACCTCGGCAAGGTCACGCGAGTCCTGCCAGGCCTTCAAGCTGCCTTCGTCGACATCGGGCAGGAACGCGCCGCCTTCCTCCACGTCGAAGACCTGATCCGACCGGACGACTTCGACGAGTACCTCGCCGGAGGACGAAAGCTCGCGCGCGACGACGACGCGATCGACGAGAGCGAGGTCGACGAGGCCGACGAGGAAGAAGAGGACGAGGCCGACGAGGAAGAAGAGGACGAGGCCGACGAGGACGCCGACGCGGAAAGCAAAGACGAGGTGCACGCCGCGGGAGAGGTCTCCGACCGCGACGTGAGCGAGCGCGCCGCGAGCAGCGCGCCGGAGAGCGCCGCCGCCGTGAGCGCGCCGGAGTCGGTCGACGAGCTCGAGAAGACGGTCGCCTATCCGGACTGGCCGGAGCCGCCGAAGGCACGCGACGCCAAGCGTCCCCAGAACGGGAAGACGACCGCTCGCCGCGCGCTCGGCCTCGACGAGGCGCGCGAATCGAGCCCACCGTCGAGCGGCCTTCCCGAGAGCGAGCCGCCGTCGACGCAGACCGCACCGCCGGACACGTCCGCGTCGGCGCAGGCCGTCATCGCGCATTCGTCGTCCTCGACGGTCGCGGTCGCCGCCCCATCGCAGACGGCGTCCGCGACGGCGAGCACGACGAGCTTCGACGAGTCGTCCACCGAGGTGGCCCACGAGATCAGCGCGCCGTCGGAGCACTCGTTCCACTCCGCGCCGACGCTCGACGAGCTGCCCGACGACGGCTCCGACTCGGAGGCGCCGCCCGCCGCCGCCGCGGACGAGGACGACACCGACGACGATCTCATCGGCAACGGCGATCTCCCTGGCTTCACGATCTCCGAGCCCGGCGAGCCCGTTCCGCGCGCGCCGGCACCTCGCACCGCCGAGCGCGAGCGCGGGGAGCGTGGAGGGCGGCGTCGCCGTCGACGCCGCGGCGGCCGACGAGGCGGCGGACGTGCGGAGGCGGACGCGCGCTCCCGCATGCGCGGGCGCGACGGCCGCGGAGGTCGGAGCGGCAGGTCCCCCGGCTTGCCTGGTCGCCTCTCGAAGTCGACCCCGATCCGCGAGGTCGTGAAGGAGGGGCAGGAGATCATCGTCCAGGTGACGAAGGATCCCATCGGCACGAAGGGCGCGCGCTGCTCGAGCCACATCTCGCTGCCCGGCCGTTACGTCGTGTACCTGCCGACGGTCGATCACATCGGCATCTCGAAGCGCATCGGCAACGAGAAGGAGCGCGCGCGCCTGCGCGAGGCCATCGAGGCGATGAAGCCGCCCTCCGGCGGGCTCATCGTGAGGACCGTCGCCGAAGGTCTGACGAAGAAGGCCCTCAAGCAGGACGTCGGCTACCTCGTCCGTCTCTGGGGCGAGATCGCGAAGAAGCGCGAGACCGCGAAGGCGCCGGCCCTCCTGTCGAGCGAGCTCGACCTCGTCCTCAAGGTCGCGCGCGACCTCTTCACCGACGAGGTCGACGAGGTCGTGATCGACGACAAGGTCCAGTACGAGCGCCTCTGCCGCTTCGTCGAGATGTTCGCGCCCGAGCGCGTCAAGGACGTGAAGCTCTACGATGCGGAGGAGCCGATCTTCGACGCGTACGGCATCGAGGACGAGATCGCTCGCGCGCTCGCGCGCAAGGTCCCGCTGCCGAGCGGCGGCTACCTGATCATCGATCAGGCCGAAGCCCTCACCGCGATCGACGTCAACACCGGTCGATACGTCGGCAAGGGCAGCAAGGACATGGAGGAGACGATCCTCAAGACGAACCTCGAGGCCGTCCACGAGATCGCCTACCAGCTCCGGTTCCGCAACATCGGCGGGCTCATCATCCTCGACCTGATCGACATGGAGCAGCCCAAGAACCGCGAGAAGGTGCGCCGCACCCTCGAGGAGCTGCTCCAGAAGGACAAGGCCAAGACGACCCTCAACCGCATCTCCGATCTCGGCCTCATCGAGATGACGCGCAAGCGCACGCGCGAGAGCCTCGGGCGCCTGCTCCACGAGCCGTGCTTCTATTGCGACGGCACGGGCCAGCTCCAGTCGAAGGAGACGATCGCCTACGAGATCCTGCGCGAGATCCGCCGCAAGCGCTCGACGCTCCCGGGCTACTCCGTGATCGTCAACGCCCACCCCGCCGTCGCCGACGTCCTCAACGGCTCGGAGAAGGAAGCGGTGCAGGAGGCGGAGAACCGCTTCATGCGGAAGATCTACGTCGTGCCGCGCAAGGAGTATCACCTCGAGCAGTTCGATCTGCAGGGGAAGTGACGGAGCAAGGCGCAAGGCTCCGGGCTCCAGGCTCCGGGAGAAGGCGGGGCTTTCGTACCGCTACCGCGCCCCGCCGGCGATCGGACGAATCGCGACGGTGAGGCGCGCGTCGCAGCAGCGGCGAAGGTGCACGGAGTCGTTGCGACATCCCCGCGATCGGGCGGCGCCGAGGGCGGGTCGAGCCTCGCTGTCTCGCAAGAGAAACCCGGAGCCTGGAGCCTGGAGCCTGGAGCCTCTATCCTCCGCTCGATGACCGAACACCACGGCCGCGTCGAAGAGCGCATCACGATCAACAAGGAGTTCGAGTCGTTCGACGCCTTCATCCAGGAGTACGTCACGAACATCTCGCGATCCGGCGTCTTCATCCGCGCCCAGCAGCCGCTCCCGGTGGGGACGAGGGTCAACCTCCACTTCACCGTGATCATGGACGACATCGAGACGATCGAAGGCGTCGGCGAGGTCGTCCGCGTCGAGAAGGACGGGATGGGCGTGGTCTTCCGCGAGCTCAGCGCTTACTCGAAGGACCTGATCGACAAGCTCCTCACACAGCGCCGCTGACGGCACCCGGCGGCGCCGGCCCAGCGCCGGGCCAGCGCCGGGGAGGAATGCGCACCGACGCCGCCCGAGTCGTGAAACCGGCTGAATATCCAAGGCCTTTCGCCGGGCCGTAGCGTTTTGATATGCTCGCCCCCACCTGTGAGGGCCCCGATGCGAACTCCGTCTTGCTTGAAGCCGGTGATGATGGCCGGACTCAGTGCCCTTCTTGCGATTGCGTGCGGCAGCAGCATTCCGCCGCCCTCGGACCGACTCGCGAGCGCGGAGGCCGCGGCGCGCAGCGCACGTGAGCTCGGCGCATCGCGCGAGCCGAAGGCACAGCTCCACCTGAAGCTTGCCGACGAGCAGATCGAGCAAGCGAAGAAGCTGATGGCCGACGGCGACAACAAACGCGCCGACCTCATCCTGCAGCGCGCGAACGCCGACGCCGAGCTCGCCGTCATGCTCGCCAAGGAGTTCAACGCGCGGGCGGAGGCCGAGAAGGCGCAGGAGAGGGTCAAGCAACTCAAGTCGGGAAAGTGAGCCGTCCATGAGCGTCCGTCATTCGTTCCTCTTCCCCTTCGCGGCCACGTCACTGCTCGTCGCACCGCTCGTCGCGGGCTGCGGAAGCACACTTCCTCCGAAGGAGCTGGTCGACGCCCGCGCCGCGTACCAGGCGGCATCGCGAGGCCCCGCCGCGCAGCAGGCGCCCGCCGAGCTCCACGTGGCCAAGCAGGCGCTCGACCAGGCGGAGCGCTCCTTCAACGACGACGGCGACAGCCCGCAGACGAAGGACTACGCCTACATCGCGATCCGCAAGGCGCAGCTCGCGGAGGCGTCCGCTCGAGCCCTCATCGCGCAGAAGGACAAGGAAGCCGCCGAGCGCGAGGCGCAGAACCTGACGCTCGATCAGCTCCGAACGGCGCAGAAGGAGCTCTCGTCGACGAAGCAGAGCCTCGAGAAGACGCAGGACCAGCTCGCCGCCGAGAAGGCCGCGCGCGAGGCGGCCGAGAAGAAGGCCGCCCAGGCGCTCGCCGACCTCCAGAAGATCGCCGCGGTCAAGCAGGAGTCGCGCGGCATGGTCATCACGCTCTCCGGCTCCGTCCTGTTCGCGTCGAACGAGGCGACCCTGCTTCCGGCCGCGATCATCAAGCTCAACGAGGTCGCCGACGCCCTCATCAAGGGCAACCCCGACGCGAACATCACGGTCGAGGGCCACACCGACTCGCAGGGCACGCGCCAGTACAACATGGAGCTCTCCAAGCGGCGCGCGGACGCCGTCCGCGATCAGCTCATCTCGCGCGGCGTCGCCGCCGATCGCATCAAGGCCGTCGGCGTCGGTCCCGATCGTCCCGTCGCGGACAACAAGACGCCCGAGGGCCGCGCGAACAACCGGCGCGTCGAGATCATCGTCGAGCCGCCGAAGAGCTGAGAGGAGAGGCTCCAGGCTCCGGTCGGGAGGGCGTCGGTTCGGCCGGCGCCCTCTCCCGTTTTGTCACGGCACGTCGAGCGTCAGTGGCGCGACGGCGGGACGTCGGTGGGGCTCGGAGGCGCGGACGGATCGGAAGGCCGGCGCGTGCTCTGCGAGCTCGTGTTCTGGGAAGGAGGCCGAGGCGGCTTGGACCTCGACGCCGCCGTCTCGGCCGGTCGCGGCCGCTTGGTGGGGGGACGCGGCGGCGTGTCCGTCACGGCCGGCGCCACGGCGGTGACGGGGATCGGAGCCGTGGCCGGCGGCGTCACGACGGACGTCGAGAGCAGCGTCGCGGGCGGCGCCGCGGTCGCCGGCAGCGGCAGAGGAGCGCTGGGCTGGGGCGGAGCCTGGGGCTCGGCGACGGCCTCCGTCGGAACGGACCGGAAAGATGCCCACGCGAGCGTTCCGGCGAGGAGCGCCAGGAGCGCGAGCGCGCCGAGGATGGCCTGCCGGTGCGATGCCCCGACGGGCTTGCGTCCGGGTGCCACGTGGCCCGGCATCGGCGCAGGATGCGCCGGCCACATCGCGTCGCTCGACGGCGGCAGGCCCGGGATGCCGCCGGGATCGACCGCCGCGGTGCGCGGCGTGAGCGGGCTCGAGACCGTCACCTCGAGCGCACGCGTCGGCGGCGGCGCCGTGCTCAACGGCAGCGTCGCCGGGCCGAGCGGTGGCGTCGCCGCGGCGGCCACCGGCACGGAAAACGCCGGCGACGCCGCCGTCGTGGGCGACGACGACGCGGGATGGGACCGCGAAAGCGACGGCCCGGAAGGAGCCCGCACACCCAACGTGGCGGCGATGCGCTCGGCGCTCGAGCGGGCCGCCCGCGAACCGAAAGGCGCGAGCGCGTCGGCCAGCTCGGCGAGGTTCGCAGGTCGCTGGGCGGGGTCGTGCGCGAGGCAGCGATCGACGATGGCGATGAACTCGGGCGGCGCGTCCGGAACGACGGTTCCGAGCGACGGCGGTGGGCCGTCCGCCATCGCCGCGAGGACGTTCATGAACGACTCGCCCTTGTACGGGCTCTGTCCCGAAGTCAGCCGATACAGGATCGCGCCGATCGAGTAGACGTCCGAGCGCACGTCGACGTCGCGCGAGCTGGTCATCTGCTCCGGCGACATGTAGCCCGGCGATCCGAGGGCCATGCCCTCGTTCGTCAGCCCGGTGCCGTCCCGCTCGTCGAGGCTCTTCGAGATGCCGAAGTCGAGGACCTTGACGGTCTCCGTGCCGCCGGGTCCGCGCGCGAGGAAGAGGTTCGCGGGCTTCAGATCGCGGTGCACCATGCCCAGCGCGTGCGCCTCCGCGATCGCCTCGCATGCCTCGAGGACCCAGTCGACGGCTTGCTCCACGGCGACGCGATTGCCCTTGCCCACGCGCCTCGCCAGGTCCTCGCCATCGAGGAGCTCCATGACGATGTAAGGCGTGTCGTCGTCGAGGACGCCGATGTCGAAGACGCGCGCGACGTGCGCGCTCTTGAGGCGCACGATGAGACGCGCCTCGCGCCGGAACCGCGCCACCGCCTCCGGGCTCGCGTCGCGGAGCATCTTGATGGCGACGCGCTGGTCGAGCTCGATGTGGGTGGCCGCCAGGACGACGCCCATGCCGCCGACGCCGATCACGTCGTCGATCCGGTACTTTTCCGCCACGATCTGGCCTGCGGAAAGGTCGAGCAAAGTCGGTCTCCTCGGGCCGGGCGCCGGGCCCCTCGTGTCATTGTCCCACAACCGTCGCTCGCATGCGGTATCGTCGAAGGGGGCCGTGGTCGTACCGCGGATCATCGCCGACAGGTTCGAGCTGGTCGACCGCATCGGGCGGGGCGCGATGGGAGAGGTGTGGGCGGCGATCGATCGCAAGACGAATCGCGACGTCGCCGTCAAAGTCGCGCAGCCATGGTCCTTGAGCGAGCCCGAGCTGCTCGCGCGCTTCGAACGCGAGGGCAAGCTGCTCCGGCGCATCCGCAGCCCTTACGTCTGCTCGCTGATCGACGCGGGAAGGACCGAGAACGACGTCCCGTACATCGTCCTCGAGCGCCTCGTCGGCGAGACGCTCGACGAGCTGTTGAAGCGCGAAAAGTACCTCTCGCTCGAAGAGGTCGGGAAGATCGCCGACGAAGTCCTCCAGGCGCTCGTCGTCGCGCACGCCGCCGGGATCGTCCACCGGGACCTCAGCCCGTCGAACGTGTTCCTCCACCGGCAACCGTCACCCGACGACCCGCGACGAGAGGAAGTCATCACCAAGGTGCTCGACTTCGGCATCGCGAAGGCGGAGGACACGGCGAGCTCGCGCACGGGGAACTGCGCCACGATGGGCTCGCTCCCGTTCGCGGCGCCCGAGCAGCTCGGCGACAGTGCCCGCGCCGGTCCCCGCGCGGACCTCTACGCCGTCGGGACGATCGTCTTCTACGCGCTCGCAGGCCGACTCCCCTTCGGCAGCGCCCGCGGCACGTCGCTCATCGTCCTCAAGCGCGAGCACGATCCGCCGACGATCGACGAGGTGACCGGCGAGCGGTGGCCCGCCGCGCTCCGCACCTTCCTCGTGAAGACGATGGCGCGCTTGCCGTCGAAGCGATACCCGTCCGCCGAGGTGGCGCTCGCGTCGCTGCGCGAAGCGCTCCGCGGTCGAGGCCCCGCGTTGCAACCGCCCGAGCCTCCGCCCGACGCGACCTCGACGCTCACCGTCGGACCGCCTCGCGGACATCGCCACTGACGAGCCGTCCGGCCTTCATCCCATTCGCGCCGGGCCGAGCAGACGACGAGACCTTCAGGGCACCGCCGTCCTCGAATGGTGTAGAACGGTCGTTGATGGCGACGACGGTCTTCTCGACGCAGATGCTCGAGTTCAAAGGTGGACGCCTCATCCACGACGTCGACGGAGGGCGCGAGATCACGATCGGTCCCGAGCCGATCGTCATCGGTCGCGATCCCTCGTGCGGCTTCGTCGTCGCCGAGTCCGGCGTGAGCTCGATGCACGCGGAGGTGACCGCGACGCCCCACGGCGTCCGCCTTCGTGATCTCGGGAGCAAGAACGGCACGTGGGTCGGCGAGCTCCGCGTGTCGGAGGCGTACCTGACGGCGTCGACGTCGTTCTGGGTGGCCCGGACGCAGCTTCGCTTCGAGGCGTCGAAGCCCCAACGCGTCGAGCTCCCGGAGATCGATCGCTTCGGACCGCTCTACGGCGCGAGCGCTCCGATGCGCGACCTGTTCCGCCGTCTCCAGAAGGGCGCGCCGACCGATCTCACCGTCCTCGTCCAAGGAGAGACCGGCACCGGCAAGGAGCTCGTCGCTCAGGCGATCCACGCGGCGAGCAAACGGAAGAACGGCCCGTTCGTCGTCGTCGACTGCGGCTCGATCGCGCCGACGCTCGCCGAGGCCACGCTGTTCGGTCACGAGAAGGGCGCGTTCACCGGCGCGACGACGGCGCGCGAGTCGCCCTTCGTCGAAGCGAACGGCGGCACCATCTTCCTCGACGAGCTCGGCGAGCTACCGCTCGACGTGCAGCCGAAGCTCCTCCGCGCGCTCGCCGAGCGCCGCGTCAAGCGCGTCGGCAGCAACACGTACCAGGAGTTCGACGCCCGCGTGATCGCGGCGACGCGACGCGATCTCGAGGCCGCCGTGAACGCGGGCACGTTCCGGAGCGACCTCTACTTCCGCCTCGCGCAGGTGCGAGCCTACGTGCCCCCGCTCCGGCAACGCCTCGACGACATCCCCGGCCTCATCCGGACGATCCTCGAGCAGCTCGGCGCGAAGCACGCGTGGCGCCGCGTCACGCGTGCCACGCTCGATCGCCTCCTCCGCTACGACTGGCCCGGAAACGTGCGCGAGCTCCGGAACGCCGTGTCGGTCGCGCTCGCGCTCGCGGAGGAGGGCGAGCCGCTCGACATCGCGGGCGCGTTGGGCCTCAAGGTCGCCAAGCCGAAGGGAAAGATCGTCGACGTCACGGCGGTGCGCAGCTACCACGACGCGAAGCGCGAGGCGCTCCACCAGTTCGAGCGCGCCTACTTCTCGCAGCTCGTCGAGGCGACGAACGGGAACGTCGCCGAGATCTCGCGGCGCACGGGCCTGCAGCGCACGCACGTGCGCAAGTACCTGCGCCTCCACGGCCTGCGCGAGCCGCGCGGCTGAGCCGAAGCGGCGGCCTACTTCCGCGGCGGCCTCCGCCGCTCGCGGAACCACTCGCGGTACGACTCCATCTTCGCCCGCTGCTCGGGAGGCGCGTGGGCTCTGCACGTCGACGCCTCCTCGCTTCCCGGTGGCGCGCCCCAACGAAGCTCGACGCAGTCGTTCGGGTTGTAGGCCATCTCGAACGCGGCGCTGCGCGCGAGGACGTCCGCGAGCGTGAGCGTGAACGGAGAGCCGTCCGAGCGCGTGTACGTGATCGATCGGCTGGCGAGCTCGCGCTCGAGGATCTTCTCGAGGGCCGCCTCGACGTCCTTCGGCGACTTGCCCGGAGGCATCGCATAGCGCTCCGACCTGCGCACGACGCGCGCGGGGAAGTTCCGGACGACGTCGATCGCGATGAGGAGACGCAGGTCGCGCGAGGGGGTCGAGAAGTCCTCCCAAGGACCGAGCGTCTCGAAGATCGCCGGCCCGTCGGGCATCGGCGCAGGCCCTTCGCCCTTCTCGAGCCACTTGCGGCCATTTTCGATCGACCGCACGCGCGTCCGGACCTGCTCGTCGAGCGCGGTGATGGCCTCCATCATCGCGCGCTCGGGATCGAGCGGGCGCGGCGACAGCACGTCGTCCATCGCGTCGTAGAAGCCCTCGACGTCGAGCTTGGCGGCGTCGCGCGAGAGGTCGCCGTAGTGCGGGCTCCGCAGGATGCCCTCGTCGTCGAGGCGCTCGAGGCGACCGTCGCGACGCACGACGGGGCGGAAGCGCTTGAAGCCCGGGCCGCCGAGCTCGGGCTGCGTCGCGTACAGGAAGTTGCCGCGCCAGAAGCGCTTGCGCGCGACGGTGCCGTCGGGCTGCCCGTCGACGGCGAAGAGCACGCCGCCGCGCTCGGCCGTCTGCGGCAGCCGCTTCGCGATCATGAGGATGTGCCCGTACGGATCCGCGTAGACCGTTCCCGGCCGGAGGCTCTCCCACGAGAGCTTCACCGGATAGTAGTCGCTGTTCGGATCCTCGAAGGGCGTGCGTGCCGATCCCGAGTGCGCCTTGTCCGCGAGCGTTCCACGGAGGAAGGCGCCGAAGGTCGCGACCGCGCCGTCCTTCTTCTTCGCCTCGGCGCGCTCGTCGTGATCTTCGTTCGTGATGAGCCCCTGGCACGACGGCGGCGCGCCGCCTCCGCCGCGGTTGCACTCCGCGACGCCGAACGGCAGCTTGAGCTTCCACGCGAAGTACGCGCGCAAGAAGTACGGCAGGTCCGCGCAATCGGGACGGATGACGGGCGCCGCCTTGCTGCTGTCCTCACCGGCGCCGAGGTGATCGTAGAGGACGTTCCGCTTCGGATCGCGCAGCACCTCGTGGAGCGCCGACCAGCTCGGCTGCTCCTCCTCGGGCGCGTCGAACAGCACCTCGATCCATGCGGAATACAGGTTCTCGAGCGGACGGGTCCACGCGGCCCGCGCGGTCCACACGCCGTCCTTCGGCGGCTCGGGCGGCGCAGGACGGAACTTGCGAACGTCGACCTTCTTCGACGTGACGCCCCGCCCCTCCTCGCACGCGCTCTGCACGAACGACGCCTCGAGCGCGCCCGCGCGAGGTGCCTTCACCTCCGCGAGCCAGAAGTACGGCGGGCCTCCCCGTCGCGTCTCGGACGTCGCGGCGACGGCGCCGGACTGCGAGATGCGTAGCTCGCCCGCCAGCGGCCGTTCGGTGACGGCGAGGACGCGGACGGACCCGCCGGCGACGGGCACCGCGGGGGACGTGAACAGCAGCAGGCCGGGCTCGTCCACGCACGTCGGCGGGGGCTCTTCGAACGACACGACCGAGCCCGCATCGTCCGACGCGACGGGGGCCTCCGCGTCCGCCGCCACGACACGGGGCTCCGCGTTCTGAGCCGCAGGGGGAGGAGCCTCGCGCGTACGCGAGCACGCCGCCGACGAGACGACGGCCGCGAGGCAGAACACGATCGACAACCGCGCGCGCACCGTCGCTGAATAACGCACGGGCGTCGTCGCGTCATCTTCCGGGCGGAAGCGCTCTGGCTGAGGTCGCCCACGCCCCGCCGCGCCCGGCCCGGTCTCGGAGGCCCGCGGCCGTCATGGCTGTGATAGAGGTCAGGGTACATGGCTCGGGACCGCCGGCCGTGGGGCCGCTTCGCCGCCTTCGCTGTCGCGCTCCCGTTCTGGGCCGTGGCGAGCGGCGCCGACGTCCTCGCGCAGACGCCGGAGGGGGGCGCCCTCACCGAAGCCGCGGACGCTGCGCCCGCCGAGGCGGTCGTCGATGCGGCGAGCGCCGTGGACCCCGCCCTCGTCGAGGCGGTCACCGCGGCGCGCGCCGAGCTGAGCGCCCTCGTCGACTTCTCCTCGCAGCGCCTCGCGTCGATCCCGAGCACCCAGCTCTTCCGCGTCGACCTCCGGAACGACGACGCGGTCGCGCGACTGCTCGCCGACGTGCGCCGTGATCTGCACGACGCCCGCGTCGCCGCGACGGGGGCGGCCGAGGCCCTGCCGCCGCCGGACGCCGGCGCCGACGACCACGACGCCGGCCCGAGGAAAGCCGACCGAGATGCCTGGCTGCTCGAGGGCGAGATCCGCCCCGAGACCTTGCTCCTGCTCCGGGTACGCGTCCTCGAAGAGCGCGAGCGCGTGCTCGCGCTGCCCAAGGCGAAGCGCATCGAGCTCCTCGTCGCCGAGAAGGACGCGGCACGCGGAGACGCCGTCAAGAAGGAGCGCGAACGCGCCGAGCGCGAGGCGCAGCAGGCCGAGGAGGAGCGGCTCAAGGCGCTGCAGGCCGCTCAGCAGGCACGGAGCGCCCTCGAGCGAAACCTCGCGGAGGCCCGCGCGCGCGTCGAGGCGGTGCGTCGCGAGCAGCTCCGTGCGCAGGCGGACCTCGCGGAGCGACGCCTCGCGCTGAGCCACGACGAGGCGGAGCGCGCCGGCTACCTCGCCGAAGCCGAGCAGAGCGTCCAGAAGGTGACCGCGGGCACGCCGGAGGCGGACAAGACCTACGACGCGATCGTCGAGGACCTCACGAACATCCTCGCCGACGAGGACGCGCTCCTCGCGGAGATCGAGCACGGCCCACGCGCCCCTCGACCCGACCCGCCGATCGTGCTCCCCGACGTGGCGGGCACGGACCTCGCCGCCGAGCGCGATCGCTTGCGTGACCTCGTCGCGAACGTCGAGGCGGAGGCGACGCGGCTCGACACCGAGAGGCGCGCGCTCGTGTGGTCGGCGCTGCGGACGCTGCGGACGGTCGAGCGGCGGATGAACGAGCTCCGGATCGGCATGCTCGAGCAGATCACGCCGGAGAAACGCGAGCGCGTGCTCGGCTTCGGCGAGGAGGGCCTCGCGCAAGGCCTACGCGAGATCGATCGCCTCCGCTTCGAGCTGCGCTGGCTGCGCGCGAGCGGCAAGGAGATCGTGCGCGAGACGCTCGCCGATCTCCGGCGCCCGACCGCGATCGCGCGCATGTCGTTCCAGGCGCTCGGCCTCCTCGCGATCGCCTGGGCGACGATCGTGGCGCGCCGGCGCCACCGCCTCTGGCTCGTGGGCCTGCGCAACCTCGCGGCGCGATCGACGAGGCGCCCGTCGGTCCTCCGGCTGCTCCAGCGTGGCACCGCCGCGGTCGAGGCCGTCGGCAAGGAGAGCGTGACGCTCGGAGCGATCGTCTTCGCGGGCGCGATCCCGGAGCTCGGTCTGCGCTCCGGGTCGTGGGCGGTCGCCTACGCCCTCGTGCTCTGGTACGCGATCTATCGGCTCGCGCTCACCACGACGCACCGGGTGCTGTCGTGGCTCAGCACGCGCGGCGACGTCGTCGCGAAGACCGGGACGAGCGACAAGATCCTGAGCTCCGTCCGGCTCGTCGGCCGCGCGGCGTTCTTCTTCGCCGTCCTGCTCGCGAGCTCGGCGGCGGTGGTCGGGAAGGGCTACCTCTACGTTCTCGTCGTCCGCGTCGCGTGGCTCCTCGGCTTCGTCATCGGCGCGGTGCTCGTCCGCCGATGGCGCGACGACATCGCCGACGCGTACCTGCGCGTACGACCGTCGGGCGCGCTGAGCCGCCTCGTCTCGCAGACACGGAACCGGTGGGCGGGCTTCTTCATCGTCATCGCGGCGTTCGGCTTCGTCGTGGCCGCGGGCGTGGTACGCGCCCTCCGCCGGTTCGTCCTCGGGTTCGAGCAGTCGCGCAAGGCGCTCGCGTACCTCTTCCGCCGCCGCCTCGAGAAGCAGGTCGAGCACGCGCCGCTCGAACGGCCGGTGCTCGACGACGACATGCTCTCGTTCTTCACGGAGGCTCCGGTGAAAGACGACGAGCTCGTCATCGATCGCTACCCGGGCCTGTCCGATCTCGCCGGCCGTATCGCGCGCTGGCGGAACGGCGAGCGCATCCCTCCGATGCTCATCGTCGGACGGACCGGCCACGGCAAGACGTCGTGGCTGCTCGCGGCGCGCGCGCGGCTCGGTGACACGCCGATCCGGACGATCGAGCTCAGCGAACGAGCGACCCGCGCGTCCGACGTCGTCACGCTCCTGCGCCGCGAGCTCGATGCACCGAGCTCGGTCGACGATCCCGACACCCTCGTCCGGTACCTGCACGGCATGCCGAGGCAGGTGATCATGATCGACGACGCCCAGATGCTCTTCCTCCGCGGCGTCGGACGCCTCGAGGGATGGCGGACGTTCACGCGCATCGTGAAGGAGACGACCGGCAACGTCGCTTGGCTCGTCGCCTTCGCGCACTACCCGTGGGAGTTCGTCAACTGGGCGACGAAGGGCGATCACGTCTTCGGACCGGTCGTGCACCTCACGCCGTGGTCGGAGCTCGAGATCGCCGAGCTCCTGAGCCGGCGCACGGAGGCGAGCAAGCTCGCGATTGCGTACGACGACCTGCTCGTCGAGGGCGTCGGCGGAGACGTGTCGGCGGAGATCCTCACGACCGCGCGCGACTACAACCGGCTCGTCTGGGACTACGCGGAGGGCTCCCCCCGCGTGGCGCTCCACGTCTGGGGACGCTCGCTGGTCCCGGACGGCCCCGGCCGCGCCAGGGTGCGCCTCTTCTCCAACCCGGACGCGAGCGTGCTCGAGGACCTGAGCGAGTCCGCGAAGATGGTCCTCGCCGCCATCGTGTGGCACGAGCGCCTGTCCGTCGAAGAGGCGATCGCCGTCTCGCTCTTCCCGCGCTTGTCGTGCGAGGCCGCCTTCGAACGCCTCCTCGAGCACGGCACGGTGGCGATGAACGGCAAGTACGTCGTCGTGACGACGGAGTGGTGGCCGGTCGTCGTGCGCTACCTACGACGCAAGCACCTGATCGAGACCTGAGGAGGTGACGGATGCTGGACGACAAAGCGCAGTCGGCGAACCTCTTCGAGGTCGTCCGTGTCGGAGGGCTCGCCACCGCGGTCCTCGTGCTCGCGGCGACGTGGGTCCTCGTTCGCTTCCTGACGTCCGCGCTCCAGAGCCTCGGCAAGCGCTGGCTCGACAAGCGCCTCCTCATCAACCAAATCGCGACGCTCGCCCGCTTCGTCGTCTGGCTCCTCGGCCTCGGCCTCGCGCTGGCGCTCTCCGTGAACCTCACGCGGGAGGTCCTCCTCGCGATCGGCGGTACCGCCGCCGTCACCGTCGGCTTCGCCTTGAAGGACCTCGCGGCGTCGATCCTCGCGGGCGTCATCATCATCATCGACCGTCCCTTCCAGGTCGGTGACCGCGTGAACTTCGGCGGCGTCTACGGCGAGATCGCTTCCATCGGCCTCCGCTCGGTCCGGCTCGTGACGCTGGAGGGCGTCGTCGTGACGATCCCGAACAACAAGTTTCTGACCGACATGGTCAGCTCGGGCACGTGGGGCGCGCTCGACATGCTCGTCCAGGTCGACTTCTACGTCGGCGTCGACCAGGACATCGGCCTCGCGGAGCGGCTCGTGGAGGAGGCGATCACGAGCTGCCGCTACGCGTACACGAAGAAGCCCTGGGAGGTGTGGGTCAGCCAGGTCTTCCACGAGAACACGGTCGCCATACGCCTCCGAGCGCGCGCCCACGTCCTCGACGTCCACTACGAGAAGGAGTTCGAGTCGGACCTGACGAGGCGCGTGATGGCGGCCTTCCGCGAGCACGGGATCCTGCCGCCCGCGGTGCTCCACCGCCAGGTCGAAGCGCCCGCACCGGCCCCCCACCCGGCGCCGCGCACGACCTCGCTGCCGAGCTAGCGTGCCGTCATGCGGCTCGGGCGAGGTCCATGGAATGACCCGCGATGACTTTCCATCGCGGGGAAGCTTGGCGGAGAGCAAGGGATTCGAACCCTTGGTACCCTTGCGGGTACACCTGATTTCGAATCAGGCACCTTCGGCCACTCGGTCAGCTCTCCACCTCGCACGCTCATCCATCGGGCGTCCGTTGTCAAGCGGGACCGCCGTCGAACGCGCAGCTTCGTGCGGCCCGGGGCCGAGGCTTCGTGCGGCCCGGGGTCCGAGAGACGCGCAGCTGCAGGCCGAGAGGCGCAGCGTCCTCCCTGGAGCCCGGAGCCTGGAGCCCTTCCCCGCCCGTCACATCAAGGGCCCACCGGCCGGAGGCGTCAGGACGGTGCCAGGGCGCCCGAGCCGGGTGCCCTCTTCACCGTCCATGATGACGCGCTCGCCGTGGAGGTCCTCGATGTCGATGACGAGCTCGACGGCGACCTTCGCCGGCGCCCGCGTCCGGAGGCCGACGTCGAAGCCGGTGACGGCCGCGACCTTGTCCTTCGAGGCGGGCATCCAGGGGGCGAGGACGGGATCCGGCTCGCTCGAGCGGTTCTGGGCCTCGAACGTGCGGTTGTAGAGCGCGGCGCCGCGGAAGGGGCTGTTCTCGTCGGGAGGTCGGGCGGCGAGCGCCATCGCGACCGTCAGATCGGTCGCGAGCTCCACCATGTCGTCCGGCGTGATGATGCCCTCGACGCGGCTCTTGCCCGGCACGATGAACGTGCGCTGGATGCCGGAGAAGTTCGGCAACATCTCGTTCATCCGGCCTTCGCTGAAGCCGGGGACGTAGCGCACGAACTCGTTCCACGGGTCGATGAGGAGCTCGACCACGCTCTGCTCGTCGCCCAGGTTCGACAGCGTGAAGCGGATCGTGACACGCGAATCCGTCGCGACGTGGAAGGGCGGACGGGGATAAGGGTCGAGGTTGCCTCGCGGACGCTCGTCACCTCTGGGACTGCGGTACGGCAGACGAACCTCTCGGCTGACCTGATAGATCTGCTCCTGGCCGTCGTCGTAGGCAGGCGCAGTGTCCTCGAGCATGCCGAGCACGACGGGCGGCAGGACCTCCTTTTGGTCGTTGCTCGCGCATGCGCTGGCGACGATCGCCGACGTGACGACCACGAGCGTCGCGACCGCACGCCTCGCCGATCTCCGGACTATCCCGGCTCGCATGTTCGCTCCACCCTCCACCACGACCACATCATAGCCGACGCTTCCGCTCGGTCCTCAGTCCTCAGCGATTTCCATCCGTCGCACGCACGACCGTTCGTGACTCGGGAGGCACACATCGCGGGGGTCACGCGCGGAGCGTGTCCGTACCGTGGGGACACGCGCTGAGCGTGACCGTGCGCGCGTCTCCTCGCGGCGCACGCGGGTTGCACGAGGGGGCCAAGGCAACCCGTCCCAGGAGGTGAACCATGAACACGTACGAGGACATTTCCCAGCGCGGCGGTGGCACGAGCGAGGCGATGGCCGAGCGCGAGGGGCCCATCGCACGGAAGATCGAGAAGCAGACCGCCAAGATCCCGTCGGACGTCTTCTTGTGGGCCGCGGGGATCTCGGTGCTCACGTCGCTCGCGCTCGAGGTCATCGGGATGGCGCGAGAGCACCGCACGGTCGGCCAGAAGATCTTCGGACGCCGGGGCGGAGCCGAGACCTCCGCGCCGCTCGCGACCTTCGTCGGGTTGTGGGTCCCCTCGCTCCTTCTGCTCGGGCTCTACAACAAGATCGTGAAGGTCGCGGGATCCGACCGCGTGTCTCCCTGACGACCTGGCGACCGCGATCCATCGGGCGCGCCCGTTCCGAGGTCGGCCGAGGCGCGCCCGTTCGTTCCCACGAGAAGGGGCGTAGCGCCCGAGGTCGAGCTCACGCGCGCGACCGGATCGCGCGCGGCACCGTCGGAGCATGCGCGAGCTCGAGCGCTCGAGCATCGACCACCGACGTGGTCTGTCACGCGACCGCGACGGGTGTGGCGAGCTCGCCTTCGACGCTCGAAGGCTCATCCGCGGCGCGCCGAGCAGAGGCCGAAACGGAGCTTGGCCCGGTAGCTGAAAGGTGACGGGCGAGCACCTCTTGCGCGTTCCGCTCGAGGTGACGGCTGGGCTGCCCTGCGCAGTCCTCGGGAGGAACCATGAAGCGTTCGCGCATCATCGTCGCGCTCGGCTTGTCGCTCTCGGCGATGGTCCCGCTCGTGGGCGCCTGCGGCGGGGACGACCAGGATCGTGCGCCCGCCGCGAAAGGTCGACCTCGTCGCGGCTCCGAGAACGGCTCGCCTGGGAATCAGGGCGGCAACGAGGAACAACCGAAGGAGATCACGACCCAGGGTCAGGCGCTCGCCGTCGTGCTCGGCAACCACGAGACGATGATCTCGGAGGCCGAAGCGGCGATCCCGCGCGTGACCCAGGACTCCGTGAAGGTCTTCGCCCAGGCGATCCTCGAAGAGCACGCGAAGGCGAAAGGACGCCTCGAGGAGCTGATGGCGGAGAAGGGGCTCGCCGCAGAGAAGACCTCGGTCGTCGAGCGCCTGAAGTTCAACAGCATGGCCTCAGTCGGGCACATCAAGAACATCGGGCGCGACATGATCGACAGCGCGTACATGACGCGCGCGATCAACGCGAGCAAGAACTTCATCGAGGTCATCGACGCCGAGATCGTGCACGTCCTCACCGACGAGGACGTGAAGGCGGAGGTCGCCCAAGTGCGCGCCCTGCTCGAAACGGAAGTCGCCGAAGGCGACCGCATCCACGGCACGCTCCCGGTCAACTCCCCGCTGCTCCCGCCAGGATTCGAAGACGCGGGCCTTCTCCCTCCGGAAGAACCCGACCCGGGCGTCGATCCGGGCATCGATCCCGATTTGGCGCCTCCGCCCGACCCGATGGACCCGCCCGACCCGATGGACCCGCCCGACCCGATGGACCCTCCAGACGTTCCAGACGACTCCGGGCTCTGAAGCGAACACGAGCCAAGGGAGTCCTCAGTCCTCAGTCAAAGAAGGCCACGCCCAAGTTCACTCGGAAGCAAGCCACGCCGAAGCAGGACGCGACGGAGACCACAAGGCGCGCCAGACACCCTTTCTCTGGAGCCCGGAGCCTGAAGCCTCTTTTCCGCTGAGGACCGAGGACTGACCGCAGGTCAGGCCCTCGCCTCGTCGTCGCTGCCGCCCTCGTCGTCCTCGAGGGCCGCACCGTGACACTTCTTGAACTTCTCCCCGCTGCCGCACGGGCAGAGGTCGTTGCGTCCGATCTTCGGGCCCTCACGGCGTTGCGGCTGCACGCGGACCTGCGGGCGCGGGGGCGGCTGGCTCCGGCCCGACGAGCCGTCGCCGTCGCCGTCCGCGACCTCGGCGCCGTGACGGAGCTGCATCTGCCGCGCGGCGCGCTGATGGCGCTCGTAGTCCTCCCGCTCCATCCGCTCGATGTCGGTCTCCTTCTGGAGCCGCACCCTCATGAGCTTCGTGATGACGTTGGAGGTCGTGGTCGCCATCATGTTCACGAAGATGTCGTAGCCCTCCTTCTTGTACTCCTGCTTCGGGTCCCGCTGGCCGTAGCCGCGGAGACCGATGCCGTCACGGAGGTGCTCCATGTTCGTGAGGTGCTCGACCCACTGCTTGTCGATCTCCTCGAGATAGAAGTGACGGAACACGCGGAGGAGCAGCTCCGTCCCCATCTCCTGCTCACGCTCCTCGAGCGCGGCGAGCGCCTGCTTGTAGAGCTCGTGCGCGAGATCCGACAGGTCGTGGATGTTCTCGTAGTCCTTCGGCTTGACGCCGAAGTGCTCGATGAACGCGCTCCGGATGCCCTTCCAGTCCCAGTCCTCCGGCGGCTTGTTCGTCGGGCAGCTCTCCTCGACGACGGCGCCGATGATGCCGTCGATGAGATCGAGCAGGCGCTCGCGCTGCTGCGTGAGGCTCGAAGGGATCTCCTTCATCAGGCGCTCGTAGACGCCCTTCGGATCCTTCGCCTCCCTCTCCTTGTAGTCGAAGCGGTAGCCCCAGAACTGGTAGATCTCCGTCCGGAGCTGCTCCATGTCGTAGATCTCTTCGATCTCGTCGATGGTCTTCGGCCGCTTCACCTCCTCGCCAGGAGCAGGCATCGGCGTCCCGAAGTGGAGCAAGAGATCGGTGACCGCGGGCTTCACCGCCTCGACGAGACGGGGGAGCGTCTCGATCTTGCGGATCTTGCCCGTCGCCTTGCCGTCCTCGTCGAGGATCTCCGGCGTGTAGATGCCGAGCAGCAGCTGCTGACGGATCTTGTAGACCGTCTTGCGCTGCTCGTTCATGACGTCGTCGTACTCGAGCAGGTTCTTGCGGATGTCGAAGTTGCGGCCCTCGACCTTCCGCTGCGCGTCCTGGATGCTCTTCGTCACCCAGGGGTGCTCGATCGGCTCGTCGTCCGGCATGCCCATCTTCTCCATGAGCGCCTTGACGCGGTCGCCGGCGAAGATGCGCATGAGGTCGTCCTCGAGGGACAGGAAGAAGCGGCTCGAGCCCGGATCGCCCTGGCGGCCCGCACGGCCGCGGAGCTGGTTGTCGATGCGGCGCGACTCGTGGCGCTCCGTGCCGACGATGTGAAGGCCGCCCGCCGCGCGGACCTCCTCGCCTTCCTTCTTGCAGATCTCCTCGTACTTCTTGACGAGCTTTTCGAACTCCTCCGGCTCGGCGTCGGGATCGCGCCCCTGCTCCTTGAAGTCGAGCTTCGCGAGCATCTCCGGGTTGCCGCCGAGGATGATGTCGGTGCCGCGGCCGGCCATGTTCGTCGACACCGTGATGGCGCCTTTCCGGCCCGCCTGCGCGACGATGTACGCCTCCTTCTCGTGGTGCTTCGCGTTCAGGACGGCGTGCGGGATGCCCTTCTTCTTGAGGATCTTCGAGATGGCGTTCGACTTCTCGACGGACGTCGTGCCGACGAGCACCGGGCGCCCCTTCTCGTGGGCCTCGAGGATCTCGTTCGTGACCGCCGCGAACTTCTCGCGCTCCGTCTTGTAGACGACGTCCTGGTGATCGATGCGGCGGACCGGCTTGTTCGTCGGGATCGCGACGACGGTGAGCTTATACGTCTTGTGGAACTCCTCGGCCTCGGTGTCCGCCGTTCCGGTCATCCCCGCCAGCTTCTTGTAGAGGCGGAAGAGGTTCTGGAACGTGATCGTCGCCATCGTCCGGGTCTCTTCCTGGATGGGGACGTGCTCCTTGGCCTCGATGGCCTGATGGAGCCCGTCCGACCAGCGACGGCCCGGTAGGACGCGACCGGTGAACTCGTCGATGATGAGGACCTTGCCGTCGTCCGTGACGAGGTAGTTGACGTCGCGCTTGTAGAGCGTGTGCGCGCGAAGGCACTGGTTGAGGATGTGCAGCGACTCGAGGTTGACGGGGTCGTAGAGGTTCGAGATCCCCATCAGCTTCTGCGCCGCCTCGATGCCGTCGTCGGTGAGCGACACCGAGTGCGCCTTCTCGTCGACGACGTAGTGCTCGTCCTTGCGCAGACGCGGGATGACCTCGTTGATCGTCCGGTACTTCTGGCTCGAGGCTTCGGCCTGACCGCTGATGATGAGCGGCGTCCGGGCCTCGTCGATGAGGATGGAGTCGACCTCGTCGACGATGGCGAAGTTGAGCTCGCGCTGGACGTAGTCGAGCGCGCTGAACTTCATGTTGTCGCGGAGGTAGTCGAAGCCGAACTCGTTGTTCTGGCCGTACGTGATGTCGGCCTTGTAGGCGGCTTTCTTCTCGCGCTCGCTCTGCTGGTTGACGACGACGCCGGTCGTGAGGCCGAGGAAGCCGTAGAGCTTGCCCATCCACTCGGCGTCGCGGCGCGCGAGGTAGTCGTTGACGGTGACGACGTGGACGCCCTTGCCCTCGAGCGCATTGAGGTAACAGGGCAAGGTCGCCACGAGCGTCTTGCCCTCGCCCGTCCTCATCTCGGCGATCATCCCCTTGTGGAGGACCATCCCGCCGATGAGCTGGACGTCGTAGTGGCGCATCTTGAGCGCCCGCTTCCCCCCTTCGCGGCAGACGGCGAAGGCCTCGACGAGGATGTCGTCGAGCGTCGCGCCGTTGTCGAGCTTCTCCTTGAACTCGCCCGTCTTCGCCCGGAGCTCGGCGTCGCTCAGCTTCGAGATCTTGGGCTCGAGCTTGTTGATCTCGTCGACGAGCGGCCGAAGCTTCTTGAGCTCGCGCTCGTGCGAAGTGCCGAGGATCTTCTTGAGTGCCCAGGTGAGCATGACGGACGCGTACCTCGAAGGAGAGAGCCGACCGCGCGGGACGCGGCCAGGAGCGGGAAGGTAGTGAGACTGTGACGAGATGGCAAACCCCGGCCGGACGCGCGCTCTTCCCGGACCTCGCACGCGAAACTCGTGGGAAATCCGACAGGGGGCACGGCCGGCGGGCCTTGCGGGAGACACCAGAAGCTAGCACAGCGGCTCCCGCCGTTGCCGCGCTGTCTCTCCTCGGGGTTCGTTCGGGTCCGTCGCCGCGAAGCCGGTCGTCCGGGAGCGTTCGTAAGGCCTTCCGATTTCCGTGACGAGGCTTCGGCCGGTGTGGCGCCTTTTTCCGGGCGGCGCCGGGGTCTCGCATCCCGTTCGGCGGATCGCCGTGTCAGGGAATGCGCACGCTCCGCGAGGCTGCGCCCCAGGCACTCGCGACATGGCTCTGCGCCTTGCCGACGAAGCTCTGCACCGCAGGCTTCTGACCGACGGGGCTCTTCATCAGGGCGATCCCGCCGGAGATGCCGGCCACGAACGCGCAGAGGAAGATCGGCCACCGCCGGTAGCGCGGCAGCTTGCGCGCGCACATCACGGTCTCGACGCCGCGCTGCGAGACCGCCTTCGTGCTCGGCGGCGTCGCAGAGGCCTGCTTCGACACCGATCGCACGATCTCCTCGGCCGTCGGTAGCCTGCGAACCGAGGGCCCAGCGACGATGCGCTTCGGCGTCTCTTGCTCGAGCAGCTTTCGGAGCGGAACGAGGACGGACTCGGCGTCGAGGTTCGCATGCTTCCGGATGCTCGCGAGGCACGCGTCGACAAGGATCTGCGTCGGCTCCACCTCGACGGGAAGCGCACCACAACGAGACATGACCACCCTCCGCGCGCCCGTTCCGAAAGCACGCACCGTGCCGCGCGCTCACGCCGGGAAATCGCGCGAAACTCGTGATCGGACGTGAGGGGAACGGGCATCAAGTGGTTCGTCGCGGTGCCCTTCACAGCCCTCGACTCGGCGACCTGGGCTCACGACGGCTCGTGGGCCTCCGCCCTCGACGTGGGCTCGCGCCCCCGCCGCGCGGAACGAAGCGGCAGAGCTCGATGGTGATCGACGACGGCGTCGCGCGCCGCGCGCGCCGTCGCCGCGCTCACTCGCAGAAGACGGGCGGCCCGAACGACGTTCCGTCGAAAACGCGCGTACCCGACACGTACTGGCCTGCGGGCCCCACGCACCACGTCGTCCACGTCGGAGGTGCGCTCTTCGTCTCGCGATCGAAGTCGAAGAACGTGAAGAGGCCGTCCAGGTTGATGGTCGCGTTGGCGTTGATGCGCTGCACGCCGAGCTGGATGTCGTTGAGCGTGATCTTCGTCGTCGACGCCGGATCGGTCACCTTCTCGAGCGCCACGACGACGTCCTCGCCGCGCGCGTCGGGGTTCGCGGAGAGCGCCGCGTACGTCGCGAACAGGACGAGGAGCGTCGTCTCGTAGGCGCGCCCGGCGCCCGGGTTCGGCTCGGGGCCGAGCTTCTCCGGCGCGCTCGGAGGGCGGAAGGCCTCTCGGAACTTGTTCTGGAAGACCTCGAAGCTGTTGTCGCGGAGCGGACGGATGCCGCTGATCCGCTTGCGGACCTCGGGATCCGCGAGGTCGAGGTTCTTGTACCCGGCGTCCTCGACCTGGAGGAGCGGGTGGAGGTAGACGGGGCGATTGACCGTGCTCGGCGCGGTGGCGTACCGCCGCTCGAGCTCCGGAAGGAGCTGCGCGCCCCAATCGATGTCGGCGAACGGAATGATGACGTGGGGGTTGAAGGCGATGATCTCGGCGGCGCGCTGCTCGACGACGGACTTCTCCGCCTGGTTCGTCGCGAACCGCGCATAGCAGTTGCCGCAGCTCGCGTCGCGCTCGTTCTCGACGGCCGACTTGCCGTTGAACACGAGCCGCTGATCCATGAGGTCGCCGTACTCGGCGAACGGATCGAACCCGGGCGTCGTCGCCGTGTTCACGACGACCGCGACGCGTATGGCCGAGACGGATCCCGCCGACGCTTGCTTGATCCGCGCCTCGTGCTCGGCGAGCAGCGCATTGAGCGGCGCGACGACGTCCGCGCGCCTGAAGCCCACGAGCCAGGCGAGATCCTGCGCCTCGGGGATCACCGCCGAAGGGTTGCCGTTGATCCACGGGCTGAACGACGGAATGCGCGCGGGGAGCAGCGTCTCGACGACCGCCCGCTGGCGAGCCTCCTCCGACGGACCGATGACCGCCCTCACGCCGAGGTTCGCGAGATGGGCGCTCGCCCGCCGAGGGGAGTGCTCCGTGCAGGCGATGAGCGCACCGGCGCCGCCACCGGGGAAGCGCACACCGTTCTGGTCGAAGAACTCCGTGAACGCGAGCTTCGCGGCGTCGAGGTGCTGCCGCTGGCGGAAGTACAGCGAGTCGTCCGGGCTGATCTCGCTGAGCAGCCCGAACAGCACCGCGCCGTCCGCCTTGGGATCGCCGTAGGCGACGCTGCAGTCCTCGCTCGTCACGGGGACGCACCGCTGGTGGACGGAGCTGCAGACCAGATCGGCGCCGCGCGATGCGCAGTCGGAGCTCTTCGTGCACTCCGGCTCGGGCGCCGGCCGTGGCACGCAGATCCCGGTCGGATCGCAGATCGTGTCGACGAAGTCGGGGCCGCGCGCCGCGCAGTCGGCGTCCGTCCGGCACTGCGCTGCGTCCTCGGTGACGATGGCCGTGCACGCGACGACCGCGCCGAAGAGGAACAACGGGAGGATCTGTCGCTCGATCGTGCGCATCGTCATTCCTTCTTGTCCGCGAAGCAGGCGTCGAGCTCCGGAGCGCACTGCACGAGGACGCAGGTCGAGCACGCCGACGTCTGCGTCGATCCGGCGCAGTACGTGCCGCACTCCTGGACGCACTTGTCGTAACAGACGCAATCGACGAGCGCGTTGAGCCGGCGGGCGGAGCTCGGAGGACCGTTCTTGCGGCACAAGATGCCGCGCGCGGTATCCGTGCTGAGCGTCTCGTTGCAATGCCGGCAGTCCGGCGCGTCCTCGTCCGGATCGTCGGGCTGCGGGACGACGAGCGGCGGCGGCGTGCTCGCGTCGACCGACGCGTCCCGCTTCCCGACGACGAGAGGGTCCTCCTTCACGCAGCCGGCGACCGCGAGCGCGAGCACGAACGGCATGGGCGCATCCTGTCGACGGATCCTCATCGTCAGAAGCTCCGTGCGTAGCCGACGCCCGTCGGCAGTACGGTGAAACCCGCGACGGGATGCGGCGAGGCGGCTGCGCTCTTCTTCGACGCCCACCGCACCGTCAGGTACGTCGAGACGCCGGCGGTCAGCACCGCGCCTGCGATGAGCGCGTCCGTCGCGATGCCGAACATCCGCGCCCTGTCGCGATCCTCGTCGAGCGCCGCACGCGAGATCCCGAACGTCGCTTGCTTCTCCTCGAGCTCGTTGCGCGCCTCGACCGCGAACATTCCCGTGACCGCCGCGCCGCCGCCGAGCAGGACGGTGAGCGTCCAGAGCGGCCACGGGAACGACGGCCCGTCGGCCGCCGGCGCCGGACGCGCGGCATCCTGGACGGGAGCAGGAGGAGGAGCGGGCGGCGGCGCGAGCTCCGCGAACATGAGGCGCACCTCCGCATGATCGTCGCCGGACGTCACGTCGAGCGCCTTCGTCACGGTCTGCCCGCGGGCGCTGATGGAGAACTGCCTGCGTCCGATCTTCACCGGGATGGGTCCCGGCAGAGGGATCGTCCCGGCCGGCCGATCGTCGACGAGGAGCACGGAACCGGCTGGCGCGTCCGTCGTGACGCGCACCTTCGTGATCATGAGCGCGAGCTTCGCGAGCCTCTCCTGGACGTCCGCGCGTCGCGACTCCGAGAGCTCGGTGCCTCCCTCCGCGAGGTACTTCGTGAACGACTCGGCGGCCGCCGGATAGTCCTTCAACGCGTTCTGGCAGATGCCGATGTTGTAGAGGAGCTTGTAGTTGTTCGTCAGCTTGTACGCCGTCAGGAACTCGACGAGCGCGCCCTCGTAGTTCTCCGCCTCGTAGAGCTGGACGCCGCGCTCGAAGCGCGCCACGGCCTCGTCGTCCGCGCGCCCGGGCGCGGACCACGCGAGCATCGCGAACACGAAGGCGAGGGCGCGGGTGGTCCGCCTCGAGAAGAACCGCCCCCGTACGGCCGAGGGCACCGCCCCTACAGCCTGAAGGGTAGGCGTCGTCATCCAGTCACCTCCTGAACACGTCGGTATCGATCTTGTCCTGCTTCTCGGAGCGCTTCGGACTGCTCATGTCGATCTCGGTGATGCCTCGCGCCGTCGTCGGCTTCGACGCCGTCGCGCTCGTGCCGGCTGCCGCTTGCGACGTGGCGTGTGCCGGCGTGGACGGCTTCGACGCGACCGTCGGATTCTTCGGCGCCGCCGTCGGGTTCTTCGGCGCCGCCGTCGCGATCGGGGCGATCGGAGGCTGCGGCGCTCGTTTCGCGAGCGTCATCTCGACGACGCGATCACGATCCCAAGCCGCGAACATGGTCCGCGTCTCGTAGCCCTCCGCCTCCGCACGGATCTCGTGGGTGCCCTCGGCGCGCGGTGTCGTGAGGTGATACGGGTTCGCGACCAAGTTTCCGTCGATGTAGAGCTTCGCGTTGCTCGGCTTGACGGAGATGTCGATCGTGACCTCGGGGACGTCGGCCGTGACGGAGGTAGGAGGAGGCGGCGCCGCCTGCACGACGACGGACGGCGCTGGATTCTCGAGGACGACGCTCTGCGCGCCGAGCCGCTTGCCGACGACGAGCGCACCGCCGACGAGCCCGAGAACGACGGTCGCCCAGACGACGAATCTCGTCTTGCTCCCCGAGCCGGCGGCCGGAGCCGCGGGCCGTGGCGTCGCCTCCACCACCCCCGAGGTCGTCTCGCTCGACTGCGACGGCTCGCTCGCGCCGTCGACGGAGCCCGGGAGCGAGCCGGAGCTGATCGGCCGAAACAGGAAGGGATCGGACTCCTCGCGCACGGACGCCGCGGCCTCGGCCTCGTTCGCGGCCGCGTCGGCCTTCGCCGGCGCAGGTGCGTCGGCCGATGGCGCAGGTGCGTCGGCCGATGGCGCAGGTCCGGCCTTCGCAGACGCCTCGGCCTTCGCGGGCTCGGGGTCCGCCTTCGCGGACGCCGACGGATCGACGCCGGCGTTCGCCCGCGGCAGGAAGAAGGCGTCCGCTGCCGATGCAGCGTCCTTCGACTTCGCCACCGCGTTGCTGACGAGCTGCCGGACCTTCTCGCGCTCGGCCTCGAACAGACCGAGCACGAACTGGCCGACCTCGCGCTTCGACGCGCGGAGGTCGTGCTTCGCGCACGCCTTCTCGAGCGCCTCGAGGAGATCGTTCGCCGTAGCGAAACGCTTCTCCTTGTCCTTCTCCATCGCCTTCGCGCAGAGCTCGTCGAGGTCCTCCGGGATCTCCGGATCGACCGTGCGCGTGCGCGGAAGCGGCTCGTCGTCGAGGAGCCGTTCGAAGACCTTCGCCTCGGAGAGGCCCTCCCAGAGGCGCTTCGTCGTCAGCATCTCCCAGAGGAGGAGGCCCACGGCGAACACGTCGGCGCGCTCGTCGATCGTCGTGTCGGAGCGCGCCTGCTCCGGCGCCATGTACGCGACCTTCCCTTTGAGCACGCCCGCGCGCGTGCGGCTCATCGAGGCGACGGTCTTGGCCACGCCGAAGTCGACGAGCTTCGTCTGACCGGCGTACGTGACCATGATGTTCTCGGGAGACACGTCGCGGTGGACGACGCGCAGCGGGGTGCCGTCGTGATCGATGAGGTTGTGCGCGTACGACAAACCCGCGAGCGTGTCGCGGAGGATCTCGAGGGCGATCGCCCTCGGGATCGTCATCTCGCGCCGGGCTGCACGAGAGCGAATCCGGCTGAGCGGCTGACCCTCGATGTACTCCATGACGAGGAACGGGCCGGTCGCATCCTCGCCCACCTCGAAGGTCTGCACGATGTTCGGATGATTGAGGCGCGCGGACAGGCGAGCCTCGTCGGCGAACATGCGGAGGATCTCGGGGTCGTCGTCCTCGAAGGTCTTCAGCCGCTTGACGACGGCGAGCTTCGCGAAGTCGGCCTTTCCTGACAGCTTCGCCAGGAAGACGTCGGCCATGCCGCCGCCGCCGAGCTGGGCGATGAGCTGATATCGACCACCGACGTAATGCGCCAACGCCGCTCCTGCCGGAGGGACCAGCTCCTCCCGCAGCGATCAACGGTATGGCAGGCGTAACGGGCGAGGCAAGGATCTATCTGACCCGTCGCCTGTACTCTGTAAAGGTACGACGCGCGCTTGCTCACGAAGAGCACGACGCTGCGCAGCTACCAGCTCTTGCTCGGGCTCCGGGCTCCGACGAGCGAGGCGCGAGGAGCTCGAGGAGGGAGCGCCCTCCCCGAGCGGCGTCACGTCACAGCCAGCCGTTCTCCTCGTACCACTTCGCCGTGCGGCGAAGCCCCTCCGGCAGCGAGACCTCGGGGTTCCACGCGAGGTCCTCGCGCGTCTTCGTGCTCTCGCAGACCCAGTGGTGGCTGAGCATCTTCACCTTCTCGCGCGTGAGCATGACGGCCTTGCCGCGCACCTTGCCGTAGGCCTCCAGGCCGAGCGACGCGATCTGGAGAACCGGGAACGGCACGCCGATGCGGAAGAGCGGCGTGGTGCCGAGCGCCTCGTGCAAGAGCTCGCCCATCGCGCGCGCCATCGGCACCGGCTCGCCGTCGTCGACGAAGTAGATGCTGCCGCTCTCGACGTTCGCGTCGATCGCCTGGATGCACGCGCGCGCGCAGTCGGGGCCGTACGTGTAGCAGCCGAGCATGCTCCCGTCGCCGATGACCGGGTACTGCCGCTTGCGCGCGGCACGGAACGCCTCGAGGATCTCGACGTCGCGCGGTCCGTAGATCGCCGCCGGACGCAGGATCACGCTCGGGATCTTGTCCCGACGCGCGATGACCTCCTTCTCGGCGGCGAGCTTCGAGCGGCCGTAGGCCGTGACGGGACGCTCCTGATCGATGGGCACCGGCTTGCCGTCGAGCGACGGGCCGCATGCCTCGAGGCTCGAGACGTGGACGAAGCGACGCAGCTTCGGTGCACGAGCGATGGCGGCCTCGAGGAGATTGACCGTCCCTTGCGTGTTGCACGCGAAGAACTCGGCCTCCGAGCGCGCCTTGACGAGACCGGCGGAGTGCACGATGGCGTCGACGCCTTCGACGGCGCGGTCGAGCGAGGCACGATCCTCGACGCTGCCTTCCACGAGCTCGACGTTCTTCAGCGTGGAGAGGAACTTTCGGTTGGAGCTCTTCCGGACGAGCGCCACCACCTGGTGGCCGTCGTTGGAGAGCTGCTCGGCGACGTGGCTCCCGAGGAAGCCGGAGCCTCCGGTGACGAGGACCCGCATCTTTCGTCCTTCCATGGTGGAGTCGGTCATGACAGCGCCTTCTCGTAGACGCGATACGTCTTGTACTTCTTCGCGCCCATCATCCGGATGCCCGCGTTGACGGCGGCGTTGTCCTCGAGCGTCCACCCGAGCTCGCCCCACGTCATGCCCACGCGACGGGCCCCGTCGTTCATCTCCGCGTACAAGAAGAGGGAGAGCGCGGCGTACTTCCGCTGGAGCCGGAACTTCTTCTTGATCCCGAGGAGGATCAGGCGGCCGCTCTTCGGGCCCTCGACCTTCAGGCGGTAGAGCAGCTTCGGAAGCCCGAACGGGAACAGCTTCCCGCGCAGGTCCGTGATGAGCTCGTTGATGTTCGGCAGACCGATCGCCACCGCCGCGGGCTCGCCGTCGATGAGGACGAGCACCGTGATCTCCGGGATCAGGAACATCTTGAGGTCGGAGGCCATCTTCTCCGCCTCCTTCTTCGTCGCGGGGACGTACCCCCAGTTGTCGCTCCACGCGTCGTTGAAGATGTCGAGCGTGAGCGCCACGTCGCGATCGATGTCCTTCTTCGAGAGGTGGCGGACCGTGATCTCGGGCATCGCCCGGATGTCCTCTTGAGCCTTCTTCACGCGCGCGTTCGGCTCGCCGACCTCGTACCTCCACCCGAAGACGTCCTTCACCTTCGCGTAGCCCGCCTTCTCGATGAGACCGCCCTGGTACGGGCGATGGTGCGGGTTCATGAGCACGGGCGGATCGTCGAAGCCGTCCACGAGGCAGCCGATCTCCTCGTTGATGCTCAGCGAGATCGGCCCCCGGGCGGTCCTCATCCCGTGGTCCTTGAGCCAGGCCTCCGCGTGCCGGAGCAGCTCGGTCGCGACCTCCGCGTCGTCGATCGTGTCGAAGAAGCCGAAGAACCCGACGTCGTCCTTGTAGCGGGCGAGATGCTCGCGATCGATCTGCGCGGTCACGCGACCGACGCACTTCCCGTTCCGGTGCGCCGTGAAGATGACGCCGTCCGCATGCTCGAAGAAGGGGTTCTTCTTCGGGTTGAGACGGTCCTTCAGGTCCATGTCGAGCGGCCGGATGTATCGGGGATCGTCGCGGTAGATCACGTCCACGACGTCGAGGAAGTCGCGGAGGTCTCCCCCCATCGGGGTCTGGCGAATCTCCAGCATGCGGGCGCTTTTCGCACTCGCCTCGCGACCCGTCAACTTGGCCTTCGGAGGCGCACGACCACGGGGCGTGCTCCAGATGCATGTATCTACATGTATATGGGAACCGCCGCGTTTGGCCGGACGCGGGCGAGCGACCTGGTGAGAACTTGGCGGTGCTCGTTCGCGCCAGTTACGCTTCATCCTGACGCTGTCGGCTCGATCAGCCGCATCGTCGCGGAGGAAGGTTCATGAAGCGGCTCTTTGGTCGGACTCTCTTCGTGCTCGCCATCGGCGCGAGCGCCCTCGCGCTGACGCCCGCCTGTGCCGAGAACGACGAATCGATTTTCGTCCGTCACGTCCTCGCTCCTCCGCAGACCCGGTCGCAGAGCGGTTTCTGCACGTACCAGCCGGACGAGAACCAAACGGCGCTCTTCCACGGCGTCCTCGACGTCGAGCTCAGCCTCAATTACGACGCCGTTCTGCTGGTCGGCGGGCAGCTCATCCCGCGCGGAGATCAGGCCAACACTCGCGCCGAGTCGAACCGCGTGCACATCAACGGCGCGGTCGTGAAGGTCACCGACCCGGCAGGCGCCACCATCAGCGAGTTCACGGCCATCGGGAGCGGCTTCGTACACCCCGGGCAGAGCCAGAACGCGTCCTTTGGGCTCGTCAACGTCACGCTCATCGACGCGCCGACGGCAACGCAGCTGAAGGAGTCTCTTCCCAAGTACTTGGACTCCCGGCTCGTGATCGCGAACGCCAAAGTCTTCGGCAAGACTCTCGGCGGCGTGGATGTCGAGTCGGGCGAGTTCCAGTTTCCCATCACGGTCTGCCGTGGCTGCTTGATCAGCTTCGCGACGGGTGACGATCCGTTGACGGACGGGCCGGACTGCTCGAAAGAGCTCGACACGACCACGCAGTTTCAACCCCCCTGCAAGTTCGGACAGGACGAGGGGGTCCCGTGCCAAGCCTGCAGGGAGCGCAGCCCAATCTGCAGGGGCATTTTCCCCTAGACGGGTTCCGAGTCGATGAGGCCGACGCGGGCAGGTAGACGAGCGCGGGTCTCCGCGTCACGGCCTCGGACCGCGTGACGGCGCTCTTCCTTTCGTGCGAATAGTGGAGCGTGTCCCGCTGGGTCCTCCGACTCGCCTCGGTATGCATCGCGAGCTCTCTGACGGTTTGGACGTCGACGGGAGAAGCGAAGCCCCAGCTCGGCGCCGGCCTCACGACGGGCGCCGCCCTGACGGACCTGCGATGGCCGAACGGCCCGCGGCTCGCCTATCACCTCGGCGGACGGTTCGACGTTCTCCTCCTCCGTGAGCGCCACGGGACGATGGCGCTCGGCCCGTACGTCGACGTCGCCACCGCCGCGTTCGACACGTTCGAGGCGGGCGGCGGCGTCGAGTGGCTGATCCCGGTCGGCGACACGGCCCTCATCGCGTCGGCGGGCGGCTTCGGCCGAACGAGCCGCTTCGGCTGGGAGCCCGGGGTCTGCGGGACGATCTTCTGGGGCTCGCGGAGCTTCAACTACCACGGGAGCTATTCGCTCGGTCTCGGGCTCTTCGCGCAGGGTCGGTACGGGCTCGGCGACGGGAAGCAGGCGGACGCCATCCTCGGCGTCCAGATCGACCTCGGCTACATCGCGCTCCCGTTCATCTTCGCCTACGAGGCGATCCGGCGCTGATCGCACGCGCACGGCCGAGCTCCCTCGACGCAGCTCCACCGTGTGTTAGGTTCGCGGCCGATGCACGGGCGCCCCATCAGCCTTCGGATTGCCGGCCAGAGCTACCGGGTCGTCAGCACCGCGAGCGAGGAGGAGCTCCAGCGCCTCGCCGACACCGTCACGGCGAAGGTCCAAGAGCTCTCCGCCGACGGCGAGACGGCGGCCCCCCAAGCCTTCGTGCTCGCGGCGATGGCGCTCGCGCACGAGCTCGAAGAGGAGCGCGCCCGCCGGCTGTCGGTCGAGCGACGAGCGAGGGACATGCTCCAACGTGTCCTCGGCCAGATCGACGACGCGCTAGCCTGCGCGCCGGACCCGTGAGCCCTGCTCACGGCGCCGGTCGCTCGGAGCGTTTCACGTGAAACAGACCTCCCCCCGCCCCGATGCTCCGTCGCACCGGGGCCCGCTCGCACATCTCGAAGACGCCCTCGCCGCGCTCGAACGCGAGGGGCTCCGCCGGAGGCCGCGCCCGCTCGATGGCGGCGACGCGTCGTTCTGCTCCAACGACTACCTCGGGCTCGCGACGCGCCCTGCCCCGCAGGTCCACGTCGGCGCCGGCGCATCGCGCCTCGTCTCCGGCGACCACCACGCGCATCGGCGCCTCGAAGAGGCGCTCGCCCGCTGGCTGGGCGTCGAGGCCGCGCTCGTCTTCTCCTCGGGCTACGCGGCGAACGTCGGCACCGTCGCCGCGCTCGCAGCGCCGGGGGACCTCATCGTCAGCGACGCGCTCAACCACGCATCGCTCATCGACGGGGCGCGCCTGTCCCGAGCACGGATCGTCGTCACCCCTCACAACGACGCCGACGCCGTCGCACGCGCCCTCCGGGACCGCTCGGAGCCTCGCGCCTGGGTTCTCGTCGAGAGCTACTACAGCATGGACGCGGACGGGCCGGACCTCTGCGCCCTCCGCGAGGCGACGACGGAGACCGGTGCGGCCCTCGTCGTCGACGAGGCTCATGCGCTCGGAGTCCTCGGTCCACGCGGTCGCGGTCGTTGCGCCGAAGCGGGGATCGTCCCGGACGTGCTCGTCGGCACGCTCGGGAAGGCCTTCGGGAGCCAGGGCGCCTTCGTCGCCGGCAGCGCCCTGCTCCGCGACTGGCTCTGGAACCGCGCTCGCTCCTTCGTCTTCTCGACCGGCCTCTCGCCCGCCTCCGCCACCGCAGCCCACGACGCGCTCGCGATCGTCGAGCGCGACCCTGGCATCGGCTCTCGAGTGCTTGCGCTCGCGGCCCGCCTTCGCGCCGGCCTCTCGGACCTGCCCCACGGGCTCCGACCTTCCGGCTTCGGACACATCGTCCCGCTCGTCGTCGGCGAGAGCGATCGGGCCGTTCGTCTCTCTGCCCTCCTGCAGGAGGAGGGCTTCGTCGTTCCACCGATTCGTCCGCCGACGGTGCCTCGAGGTACCGCTCGGTTGCGCATGACGGTGACGGCCGCGCACGACGAGGAGGCGATCGACCGGCTCGTGGCGGCGGTACGGAGGGCGGTGGAGAGGATGGACTCCAGACCTCAGTCCTCAGTCCTCAGCCCTCAGCAGTGAGCCATCTCGCGGGGGTGCGAGCGGAACGCGGATAGCGAGGCACCACGCTCTCGAGAGCGGTGGTGGCTGGACAAGCGTCCACGTTTCACGTGAAACGGTCGCGGCTGTTGCTCGGCGGCTTCTTCTGGACGGACGTCCACGGTTCACGTGAGGGGTACTGAAAGGAGTCCTCGGTCCTCGGTCCTCGATCCTCAGCGCGTTACGGTCCAAAGGGCCCCGAGCGGAGAGAGGGGATCACCCCTGCTCGGACGTGCTGGCTGTTCACTCACTCAGGTGAACGAACCAACGCTCGAGCTCACCGCGCCACTCGTACGTCCACCGTCGAGAGCGATGCCGCTTCGTCGAGCACGGGAGCGAGCAGCATCGAGGCACGGTCGAGAGCTCGTCCTCGACGACCTCCACACTGCGAAGCTCTTCGACCGCAGCACGCGCTCTCTCGATCTCGGAACGCACACGATCTGACCCCGAGCGAACGGACCCGACTCGCTCGGTCGATCGTTCGAGACTCGACGACGGCCACGAATGGATGTGCTCCGCACCT